>JAYZFJ010000017.1:0-54936 GCA_036336805.1 Planctomycetota bacterium | reverse complement strand
CCGCCCAGCCCCGCGAGCGACCAGTCACGTGCGGTGTGCGCGTTGGTCATCGTCTCCAGGGTGGTGAAGGTCTTGCTGGAGATGATGAAGAGCGTCTCCTCCGGGCAGAGGTCCCGCGTCTTCTCCGCGAAGTCGTTGCTGTCCACGTTGGAGACGAAGCGGAAGCACATCGAGCGATCGCTGAATGGCTTCAACGCCTCGTAGGCCATCACCGGTCCGAGGTCGCTGCCTCCGATTCCGATGTTGACGACGTTGCGGATCTTCTTGCCGGTGTGTCCCTTCCACTCCCCGGACCGGATCCTGGTGGCGAAGGCTCCCATGCGATCCAGGACCTCGTGCACATGGGGGATCACGTTCTCCCCGTCCACCTCGACCACCATGTCCCGGGGAGCTCGGAGTGCGGTGTGGAGGACTGCTCGATTCTCGGTGATGTTGATCTTCTCGCCGGTGAACATCTTCTCGCGTCGTCCTTCGAGGTCGCAGGCGCGAGCGAGGTCCAGGAGCAGCGACACCGTCTTCTGGGTGACGCGGTTCTTCGAATAGTCGAGGAAAATCCCGGCACCCTCGACCGAGAGGCTGGGCCCGCGCTGGTCGTCCTCCGAGAACATCGTCTTGAGGTCCTTGCCTCCGAGGTTGGCCAGGTGGGTTTCCAGTGCCACCCACTCGGGGCGGTCGGTCAGGGTGTGGTCGGTGGTTTCGATCGTCATCGGTGTCGGCTCCCGCGTATGTGTTCCATGATTTCCGCTAGGGTAGCAACCCCCCCGGAAAATGCCTCTCAAAGTCCACTCGCCTCCGATATACTCGGCCCATCACCCCTTGAGGAGAACACACCCATGGCCGCCACCGCTGATCTGCACGCCCTCGGACAGAGTCTTTGGATCGACAACATCACTCGAGGGCTCCTCGATGACGGAACGATCGCCGGGTACATCGAGAACATGTCCGTGACCGGATTGACCAGCAACCCGTCGATCTTCCAGAAGGCGATCGCGGGTGGCCATGAGTACGACGACTCGATCAAGCACCACCTGGAAGCGGGGCTTGCCGGTGAGGACCTCTTCTTCGAGCTTGCCATCGAGGACCTGCGCCGCGCCTGCGACCTCTTCGCTCCGATCCATGCCTCGACCAACGGTCTCGACGGCTGGTGTTCGCTCGAGGTCTCGCCGCTGCTCGCCAACGACACGCACTCGACGATCGAGCAGGCGAAGAAGCTGCATGCCAAGGCCGACCGGCAGAACCTCTACATCAAGGTTCCCGGAACCCCCGAAGGGGCACCCGCGATCGAGGAACTGACCTTTGCCGGGATCCCCGTCAACGTCACCCTGATCTTCTCCGTCGAACACTACATGCGTGCGGCCGAGGCCTACACCCACGGGCTGGAGCGACGCCTTGATGCCGGCCTGGACGTCAGCGGCTGTTCGGTGGCCTCCCTGTTCATCTCCCGCTGGGACGTGAAGACTTCCCCGATGCTCCCGGACGACCTCAAGGACACCAACGGCCTCGCGATCGGCGGAGCCTGCTACAAGGCCTACGTCGAGTGGCATGAATCAGACCGCTGGAAGGCTCTGGAGGCGAAGGGCGCCCTGAGACAGAGACTGCTCTTCGCGTCCACGGGCACCAAGGACCCCGCACTTTCCGATTCACTCTACGTGAGCGGACTGGCCGCACCCGACACCGTCAACACCATGCCGGACAAGACGCTCAAGGCATTCCACGACCACGGTGAGCTGCACGGCCCGCTGTGCGCCGATGGCGCTCCCAGTCTGGAGGCGCTCGCGAAGATCGAGGCCGCCGGGGTGGATCTCCACCAGGTTGGCGAGGATCTTCAGGTCGAGGGTGCCCAGAAGTTCGATGACAGCTGGAAGGCGCTGCTCGCCGACATCGAGAGCAAGACCGCGGCGATGAGCTGAACCGTCATTCTCTCCGGGCCGCTGCCGTCCCGACCCCTGGAGCCCTGCATTGAGTTCATTCCTGGACGAACTAGCGTGGCGTGGTCTGCTGCATTCGACCACCTCCGAGGATCTCGTCGCGCACCTGGCGACTCCGGGTCGAATCGCCTACTGCGGCTTCGACCCGACCGCCGATGCTCTGACCATCGGCAACCTGATGCCCCTGAAGATGCTCGCCCACTGGCAACGGGCAGGGCACCGTCCGATCGCCCTGATGGGTGGTGCCACCGGCCTGATCGGCGATCCTTCCGGCAAGAGCGAGGAGCGGAAGCTGCTGGATCGGGACCAGGTCGAGGCGAACATCGCCAACTACCAGAAGACGTTCGAGCGCATGCTTGATTTCGACTGCGTGGGGGGGAATCGGGCGAGCATCGTCAACAACCACGACTGGCTGGGTTCGATCGGCTACATCCACATGCTCCGGGACGTCGGCAAGCACTTCTCGGTGAACATGATGATCCAGAAGGAGTCGGTCTCCGCCCGCCTGACCGAGCGCGAGCAGGGAATCTCCTACACCGAGTTCAGCTACATGATCCTGCAGGCCTACGACTTCCTGCACCTGAACCGGACGATGAACTGCACGGTGCAGATCGGTGGCTCCGACCAGTATGGGAACATCGTCGCGGGCATCGACCTGATCCGACGACTGGTCGGGCGCGAGGATCACGTCTCGCCGGACGCGGAAGGCCGCGCGTACGGAGTGACCAATCCTCTGGTGACCCGTTCCGACGGAGGAAAGATCGGCAAGAGCGAGCAGGGAGCGATCTGGCTCGATGCCGCGAAGACCTCTCCATACGCCTTCTATCAGTTCTGGCTCAACACCGCGGACGAGGACGTGGTGAAGTTCCTCAAGTGGTTCACCTTTGAACGTCAGGACCGGGTGCTCGAACTCGAACAGGCCGCGAAGGACGCTCCTCAGGCCCGCGAGGCCCAGCAGGCCCTGGCGGAGGCGATGACGACCATGATCCACGGCGAGACGGAGTGTGATCGCGCGAAGTCGGCTTCCCGAGCCTTGTTTTCGGGCGCGGTCCGTGAACTCGACGAACATCTTCTGGGGGAGGTCTTCGCCGATGTGCCCTCCAGCCGTCTCGATCGGGGCACCCTCGACGGCGATGGACTCGAGCTCGTCGAACTGCTCACCCAGACGCCCCTTGCCGGAAGCAAGCGGGAGGCACGGCAGTTCCTCGAACAGGGTGCGGTCAGCGTGAACGGAGAGAAGGTCGCGCTCGATCGCCGGTTGGTCAGCGGGGACCTCCTGCACGGCACCACGGTACTCCTGCGACGCGGCAAGAAGGCCTGGCACGCACTGCGCTTTGACGGTTAGTGCACTCCGGATCCGCGGGATCTTCGTTGGGACATCACTTTGCGGTGCGGGTGATCGTCAATTTCACGAACGGCTGAGCGGAGCCTCCGTCCACCGAGGTCACCCGCAGGCCCTCGGGAAGTTCCCAGAGGGTGACCGGTGCTTCCTCGACGCTCCGCGAGAGATCGTCCGAGGTGAGGTGCACGAACGCCACCACCGGTGGCTTTCTCTCCTCGAACGCCTTGACCACATCCACCGCACCCTCGATCACCACGTCGGCGAGGAACTGCGAGGAGGGATCGATCGTGACCGTGTACTCGCTGAGATCCGGTGCGGGGGCGGCGACCTGGACCGGTACGATCGGGATGGTCGAACTCCGGGTTTTCAGGATGAGCGTGAATGCAAGCTGAACCGAGGTCGGATCGATGGTGATGTTCGGTGCGTAGGGTCGAAGTGCGGCGGGCAGACGCAACGGCACCAGGATCCTCTGGCTCCGTCCGGCCTCCAGGCCGCTCAGGGTGGAGGGCGACGGTTCGGCGATCACCCGGGTCCCCGGGATCTGGGCCACGATGCGACTGGGAAGCGTCAGGGTCGCGGTCTCGGGATTCGACACCGCCTCCCCACCCAGGGTCACTCCGGACAGGACCGGTTCCACGGGCACCGAGATCTGGGTCATCGAGTCGACCTCGATCTCCAGGGTCGAGGGGTCCGTGCTCAGGATGGTGATGTCGCCCTGGGTGATCTCGGGTTGAGCCTGGATCGCCTCGGCGAGGGAGATCGTGTGCCGGCCGGCTTCCCGGGGGATGCCGTAGGAACCGGTGCTGAGTTCAAGGGGCTGGCTCAGAAGCTGCCGCAGGCGCTGGATCGAGCGGGCCGACCCCTTGACTCCGATGTCCACTTGCTGGTCGCCGGTGGGGGACACGATCGTCTCGAAATCCGAGGATGCGAGCACCTTCACTCGGGCGTAGACCGTGTCCTCGTCTCGAGTCTCACCGGCCGCCCAGATCCAGATCAGCAGGGTGATCGCGGTCACGACCAGGTAGGTTCCCAGGCGGGTCTTGGTTCGCTGCGTCATGGGGCTCATGCGTCGCCCTCCACGGGAGAGGTGACTTCGGCTTCGGTCGGCTCGACCTGAAGGCGTTCCATCAGTCGCTGGCGAACCTCGCTCTTGTCGATCGGTTGACTGAGTGTTCCGTACTCGGCGAGGCGGCAGTTGCCGGTCTCCTCGCTGACAATGACCACGAGGCAGTCGCTTTCCGTCGTGACCCCGACGGCCGCTCGGTGACGTGAGCCGAGCTGTCCCGGGACCGCACCGCTCTCGGCCAGGGGTAGCTGGACGCTCGCGGCCACCACTCGATCTCCCCGGATCACCACTGCGAGGTCGTGCAACGGGGAGTTCGGCCAGAAGATCGTTTCCAGCAGCCGGGGGGTCACCAGAGCGTCCATCTGGACCCCGTTCTCGGTCAGGCCGCCCAGGCGTCCGCTTCGTTCGATCACGATCAGCGCACCAAAGGAGTTCTTGGAGAGGAACTCGACGGCTTCATTGACCGCATCGGCGAGCCTGGCCACCCGGGGGTTTCGTCGGCCGAGGAATCGCGTGGCGCCGACTCGGATCATCGCCTGGCGAAGTTCGGGCTGGAACACCACGATCAGAAGGATCGCGAGCAGACCCAGCACCTGATTGGAGATGTACTTGATTCGTCCGAAGGCGTCGCTGGATTCACCGAGGAGACGAAACAGCAGGACCAGGAGAATGATCATCACCGCGAAGCCCTTGATCACTCCTGCGCCCCGTGTCCCCTGGAGGAATCGGAACACGAGATAGACACAGGCCCAGATGATGGCCAGTTCGATGATGACTTCCCAGGTCGGGTAGCCGCGGAAGAGCTGAAGTACGTTATCTGCGTTCACGGTCGGTCTTGAGTATACGATGAAGGCGGAGCCACGAACGATTGGTACCATGTTCTCATGAAACAACGCTCAGTCACACCATCCGGTTATCAGCTCGGCAAGTCCACTGGAACCTGCTCCTCGAGCGGGGCTCCGCTCGAACCCGGAATGCCCTGCATCGCGGCACTTTGCGAGCCGGACGAGCCCGAGGCCGAGGGGGGGAGCCTTGGTCTGGTACGCCATGATTACTCGGTCGAGGCGTGGGAATCCGGTGCTCGACCCAGCCGGCTCTTCAGCTGGTGGCGCACCAAGGTGCCACCTCCGGGAGGTCCCAAGCGACTGCTCGTCGATGATGAGGCCCTGTTGGACCTCTTCGATCGCCTCGCGGAGGACGATGACGAGCGAAGAAGGGCCTTTCGCTGGGTGCTCGGACTGATCCTGGTCCGCAAGAAGCTTCTGAAGCTTGAAGGAACCGCTCCTTCCGAGGAGGGGACCCGCTTCATGCTTCGCCGTCGAGGCTCGGATCCGGAACTTCCACCGGTCGAGCTGCTGGATCCGGAACTCAGTGAGGATGATGCTCGGGCGATCGCCGACGAACTGGGGGAGATCATGGCGGATGATGATTCAGCTGCCTGATCAACCTGTTCGACTGCCTCGAGTGCTTCCGGGGGTTCGTCCGGTCGCGGCGCTGCGGTGGGTCATGGTTCTTGGTGCTGTGCTGCTCGGTCTCCAGTGCGGAGGCTGCCAGTCTTCCCCCGCGGCGATCGAGCCGGTGGTGCTGGAGGATTACCAGCGATTCTGCGTGGTCCAGAACCGACGTGCCGAGCTCTTCGAGATCCTCGAATCCTCCGGCACAGTCGAGCTTCGTCAGACCGACGCGGACGGCACTTCCTTCGACAGCTGCAACCTGAACCTCTGGCGCGATGACCGGGATTTCGCCCTGCGTCTGAAGAAGTTCGGTGAGCGTTTCCTCTGGGTCGGCTCCGACGGTAACGACTGGTGGGTGTTCGAACTGGCGGCCGAACCCAGCCGACTGGTCGTGCTTCCCATCGACGTGCAGGGTGCGATGAACCTCGGAACGCAGGAATCGCTTCTGGGTCCCCGGAAGCTCCTGCAGTTGTCCGGACTGCTGCCTCTGGATCCCGGCGCCACCCTGGCAGTTCTCGATTCCACCGCGGAGGGGCTGATCGGATTCGAGCTCACCAGTGAGGTTCCCGGTGAATGGGGGCGGATGCGCTGGGAGGTCGATCCCCAGCGGTTGCTCCCCCGGCGGATCACCGCTCTCGAACCGGATGGATCGGTGCGCTTCACCGCGACCCTCGACGGATATGAGCCGATCCCCGCCCGTGATCTTCCGATCGGTGGCTGGCCCCAGTTTGCCCGGAAAGTCAGGATCAAGGACGGTGCCGGCACGACCGATGTGCGACTCTACTTCAACAAGCCCAACGCTCGCGGCGACCGGACCAGGCCGAGCCTGTTCGACCTGCAGCAGCTGATCAACACCTTCAAGCCAGCCAAGGTGGAATACATTGCCGACTGAGTTCACCAGCGTGAGGGCCTCGGGATGAGCCTCTACCCTCCAGTCTCCGCATGCCTTCGGGCGTGGTGGCTCCTGACCACATGGATCATCTGCATTCCCGCGTCCGTGGTGGCCTTCGCCGATCCACCCACCTCGACCGTGACCAGGCTGGACGTGGCCTCCGGTGGAGGAAACGTGTGGGTCGTGACTCAGGATCCAGCGATGGTGGGTCGGTGGCGATTGCTGCACCACAACCAGGCCATGGACGGACCCTACGCGCGGGTCTCCCGGATCCTCAGTTCGCGTCCCCTGGCGATCGCGGCCCGCGAGGACCGAGTCCTGGTCGCGATCAATCAGTTCGGGCGATCGGCTGCGGGCATTGATCTCCTCGGGCTGCGCATCGCGCGTGATCCGACCATGGGCAGCTTCTACGAACTTCCCCTGGACAGCTGGGAAGTCCTTGCGAACATTCCCGCAGACCAGCCGTTCAAGGGGCTTGCGCTCGGTCCCGAAGGTCCGCTTGCGCTCCTGGGTCCTTCACCTCGAGCGGCCAAGGGCGTCAAGCGAACCGGTGCGGCCGATCCGGACCCGACGCCGGAATCAGGCGCACGCCTGCTGGAACAGCGAGCGTTCGCCTGGCATGACCTCCCGCTGCCGGACGACCTGACCCGCACCGAGCAGATCCAACTGCTTCCATCGGTCGGTGCGGTGCACGCCTCGATTCTCTCCTCGGATTCCGCCGGGGGTGCGATCCTGCACCAACTGGTCGAGGAGAGCTGGTCCTCGTTTTCCCTCGGCATCTCCTACGAAGCGGTCACTCGGTTCACACAGACGGCCAGTCGTCTGGGCTTCACCACCGACTCAAGCAGTCCCGAGACCTTGGAGTTGCGCCTGCTGCGTGGACCATCACTCCTGGATCTCGGGACCGTCGATCGGCCTGCACGTCCCTGGGGGCTCGGCGCCATCGAGGAAGACCTCCTGGTCATCTCCTCCTGGGATCCCAATGATGAAGCGAACATCGGGTTGGTCCAGGTCGAACGGGTGGATGGCATCTCCGGCACGGTCTCACCTCCGGTGCGCTGGGCACGCCTTCCTCTGGATGTCACCGACTGGCTGCAGCTTCCACTCATCGGCACCCTGATGGTCACGGCGCTTCTGGCGATCATGCTGTTTCGTCCCACTGAAGACCTCGAGCTCCCTCTCAAGATGGGGGTGACCCCCATGCCCCTGGGCCGGCGTCTTCTGGCTCTGGGGGTCGATCTGATTCCCGGCATCATCCTGGTGGGGCTCGTCTTCGGGTACGACGGAGTGGAGCCGCGAGGCTTCCTCTGGTCCGCCGAATTCGCCTTCAGTCCGCCCGGTGCGCTCATTCTGGGCGTCACCCTCCTGCACGAGACGGTTTCGGAACTGATCTGGGGTCGGTCGGCTGGAAAGATGATCTTCGGGGGGGTCGTGCTGTCCAGCATGGGGGAGCGACCATCCCGCCGAGCGGTCCTGCTGCGTGCGGTGTTCAAGGGAGTGATCCTCTGCGCCCCGATTCTCGGGATCTTCACCCTGTTCTCACCGGCCCGGCAGGGGATCCCCGAGACCGTCTCCCGCACGGTGGTTGCCGACCGCTTCGTTGGACGAAACCGACCAGACCCTGAATGAGATCCTCCCGAGCTGAGTTGTCCAGCCTCGGGAAGACCCGTGTCTTCTCCATTTAAGCGGATCGGCCATTCTTGCCGATGAAGGATCCGGACGCAGGACGCGTCCAGGACGTCGTGGCCCGCGCACCCCGCGGGGCTTGAGAGGATCTCATGCTCGACGAAAGGTCAGCGAACACCCCGATTGCGTCGGCACCGGACGAAGCAGAAGGGGTCCGACAACCCGCGGCAGAAACACCCGGTCTCGCGGTGGATGATCCTGTGTCCGAGGAGGATCCAACATCGCAGGCTACGGGGGCCGATGGGACGTCGTCCGCAGGGTCGGCCTCACTTTCCACGGCGTGGCAGATCCCCCTGATCCTGCTCAGCACCGGCCTGATCCTCGTCGGATTCCTGGTGATGCGTTCGCGAGCGGTGCCGCCACCGGATCCAACCGTCTTTTTGGAAGTTGCGGAGCAGCGAATCTCGGAAGGGCGTCTCGAAGATGCCCGACAGGCACTTGCTCGAGCCGAAGGCATCCTTTCCCTGGCAGCGGAGGCTCCCCAGTCCTCCACGTTGCGAGGTCGACTGCTGCTGGGCCAGGCGGATCTTGAATCCCGTCGTTCCCGGATCCCTCGCAATGACCAGCGAGTGCTTTCCCTCTACGAGGAGGCGCAGTCGCTGGGAATGCGTCTGAATCCCGAGCAGGAGGCCCGACGTGCGGCCGCTCTGGCGGCACTGGGTGACCACGACGCGGCCTTCGAGGCGTTCTTCTCCGAGGATCCGGGAGGAGACGCCCCTGAGACCTCTCCGATTCGTCGTCGTGTGCTCGGGGTGCTTTCCGAGCATGCACAGCAGGGTGATGTGCTCCTGCGGGAAAAGCTGGTTGGTCATCTGGATGTCTATGCCGCCGGTGGAGCCTCGGCGCTCGAGGATGCCGCCTGGGCGGTGGTCCAGGCGGCTCGTCTTCGGCTTGCGGCGGGTGAGTACGAGGCTGGTCTCGAACATCTGATGCGTTCGATGCGGCGACTCGAAGCGCGCAAGGACGAACCCGGCGCCACGGTGGTGATGCAGGATTGGCTGGGGCGGGTGCAGGCGATCTACGGTCGCCTCTGGCTTGCCGCGGATGATCCGGTCAAGGCCCGCGAAGCCCTGGAGAACGCGCTGGGCCTGCTGCCCGACGGTGAGGATGATCGACTACTCACGGAAGCGGCGCTGGCGGAGATCGATCGGCGCGAGGGGCTCTTCGAGGAGGCGATCGGGCATTTTGGCTCGATTCTCGCTCGGCATCCTTCTACGGACGCCCGGATGGAGGTTCATCTCTACCGTGCGGAGACCTACGCGGCCAACGGTGATCACGTGCTTGCTCTGGCGGATTATTCCGAGGTCATCGGCCTGCTTGAATCGGGAGCGCACCCCATGGCCGGTCGACTCGTCGGTTCGCTCGAGGATCGAATTCGGGAGGAAGTCCTGCTGGATCGTCCGGAGCAGGCGGTGGCCTACGCAGAGTGCGTTCTCGACTCCTCGTTGCTGGAGGTTTCCGACGACGTGCTGCGCCTGGCGGCGAAGGCGCACCGAAGCCTCGGCGAATCGGTGTTCGCGACGGCCTACGGACTCGATGCCGAGGCGATCTTCGTGGAGGGGATCGACGAATCCGCTCCGGAGCCCCGTCGGAAGGCAGCCCGGAACTTTCGGCGTGCAGGCACGCTGTTCGATCTGCTGGCGACCCGTCTCTACGAACGCAACGATGCCCGGTCAGGTTGGTCGGAAGTCAAGGCCGCTGCCGCCGAGTGCTTCGACCTCGGAGCGGACCGGGTGCGTGCGATCGCCGCCTATTCGGCGTACCTCAAGGGGACGTCCATCGAGAACGGTGGGCGGGCCCGGGTTGCGCTGAAGTACGCCCAGGCGTTGCATTCGAACCTCCAGTTCAGCGAAGCCCTTTCCGCCTACGACGCGCTTGTCGAGATGCACGGTCAGGGGATCTACGCCGCGAAGGCCCGAGTCGCTGGAGCGGACTGCCTCGTGGCGCTCGAACGTCCCCGGGAGGCCCAGGTTCGCCTGGAGTTGATCGTCTCGGGTTCCGATGGCATCCGTCCCGAGGCTCCCGAGTTTCAGGATGCGATCTTCGCCCTCGGTCGGCTGATGCACGAATCCGAGCTGCACGAAGACGCGATCGCCCGTCTGGACGAGGCAGTTCGGCGTTATCCCGCGGACGACCGCCTTCCGGAGGCGGCGTTCATGCTGGGCTCGTCGCTGGAATCGATGGCCGCCACGGAGCGCGGGCGCGAGCTTGATCGTGCGTTTTCTCCCTCGGTTCGGGAACGGGCCCGTGCGGCCTGGCTTGCTCATACCGAGGCGGCGATCCTCGCCTTCGAGCAGGTGGTCGCCGTCTTCGCAGACTCCGACGAGGCGTTGCTCGAGCCGGGACAGGCCCGGATGCTGCGGGATGCCCGAGTCGGTTGCGCGAACGGGTTGCTTGATCTGGGGCGGTACCTGGAAGCGATCGAGCTCTACGAGCAGATTGAACGGCGCTACCGGGCGGAAACCACCTCGCTCGATGCGTTGATCCGACTCAATGAGGCCTGGACGGCGTTGAACCGACCGGCCGAGGCGGAAAAGGCGCACAGTCGTGCGGTTCTCCGGCTTCGGCAGCTGCCCGAGGACGTCTTCGCATCGTCCCGGTTCGATCGTTCCGGATGGTCGACCTGGTTGGAGCGAAGGCCGCTTCGAATCGCGGCGGATGCTGCGCTTGAACAAGGGGTGGTCCAGGGAAGCGAGGCGTTGAATGACTGACTCGATCTCACCCATCGGGGAAGGGACTCTGGTTCAGGTGCTGGATGCGATCTGTCGGGAACTCGCCGGCCTGGTGGAGGGCCTCGACGAACAGGCGTCCGTGCTCGCTTCGGGTGATGTCGAAGCGATCCAGGCGCTCCTCGATCGTCGGGCCGCGGTGATCGATCAGATGGTCGGCGGCTCGGATCGCATTCCCGATCTGCTGGCCCGCAGCCGGCCGGAAGAGGAGGCGAAAGCGCTGGTCAGTCGGATCGAGGGCCTGCTCGAGAGGCTGATGGAAGCGGACCGGAACGCCGCCAGTGCTCTGGAACGTCAGTGCGGGGCCCTGCAGAAGGAACTTCAGCAGACCCGGGCGGCGAGTACCGCGGCTCAGGTGTACACCGGCGGCAGTTCGGTGCCGCCTCAGGCTCGTTTTTCAGATCGGAAGGTGTGAGTGGTGAGTTCTCTCCCCCTTGGCCAGGACGTTCAGCCCACGATCTCCCAGGCGGACTTCGGGGAACTGGTCCGTTCATTCAACGAAATCACCTCCCAGCTGGAGCGTACCCACGACGTGCTTCGTGCGGAGGTGTCCGGGCTCAAGGCGGAACTGGCCGAGGCCAACGAACGCCTGCGTCGTTCACGGTCCCTCGCTGCCCTGGGTGAGATGGCTGCCGGGATCGCGCACGAGATCCGCAATCCCCTCGGCGCCATGGCCCTGAACATCGGCATCCTTCGTGAGGACCTCGAGTCGATGCCGGAATCGGTGGTGCTCTGTGAGCGAATCGCACGGTCGGTTCAGGGTCTGGATGCGATCGTGGGCGACGTACTCAGCTTCGCCCGTGACACGCGGGTCTCGGTCCGCGAGTGTCCCGCCCGTGATCTGGTCGATGCGGCGCTGGATGCCAATGCTCCCCTGATCGAGCGGGCGGAAGTTCGTGTCGAATCCCGGGTCGAGGATGGGCTGACTGCGCTGGTGGATCCCGGGCCGGTCACCCAGGCCCTGACCAACGTGATCCGCAACGCCTGCGAAGCGCTCGAGGGTGGCAACGAACGCGACCGCCGGTTGAGCATCGTCGTCGATCTGGGGCTGGTGCGAACCTCGTCCGAGGGTGGGCGCGCCGAGCATGTCCGGTTCCTGGTCGAGGACAATGGGCCCGGCATTCCCGACGACCTGAAGGATCGGATCTTCAATCCCTTCTTCACCACCCGCGAGACCGGAACCGGGCTCGGACTCGCGATCGTGCACCGGATCACCGATGCGCACGGGGGGACGCTTCAGATCGAGGATGCCCAGCCCGGTGCCCGCATCTGCATGAGCTTCCCGACCGCAGAGCCGTCGGAGTGTGACAACGAGACCGTCTCCCTTGCCGGGGTCGTTCTGGATCGAATCGAGAACCATGAAACCAGTCGGAGAACCACATGAGCAGGATTTTGGTAGTCGATGACAAGGAAATGATGCGTGACAGCGTGGCGACCCTCCTGGGGCGGCGAGGTCACGGCGTTGTCGTCGCCAGTGGCGGAGAGCAGGCATTGGAGAAGGTGGCGGCACGCCGGCCGGATGTGGTGGTCACCGATCTGCAGATGCCCGGTATGAACGGACTTGAGCTACTCGAGGCGATTCGGGCGATCGACGATGCGCTGCCGGTCATCTTCATGACCGCCTACGGCACGATCGAGACTGCGGTGCAGGCGATGCGCGATGGAGCCTACGACTACGTCACCAAGCCCTTTTCCGGTGAGGAGCTCGAACTCACCGTCGAGCGCGCCCTCGCCCACGCCAGCCTGCTCCGGGAGAACCAGGTGCTCAAGGCCACGGTGCAGGCCGATCAAAATGAAGGCGGCACCACCCAGATGGTGGGTTCGAGCGCGCGCATGACCGACCTCAAGGACGGGCTCATGCTCGTTGCGGAAAGTCACTCCACGGTGCTCATCAACGGGGAAAGCGGGACCGGCAAGGAAGTGGCCGCCCGCATGATCCACGAGGCGAGCCCGCGTTCCGGGGCTCCCTTCCTCGCGGTCAACTGTGCCGCCCTGAGTCCGAGTCTGCTCGAAAGCGAGCTGTTCGGTCACGAGAAGGGCGCATTCACCGGGGCCGACAAGATGCGCAAGGGGCGGTTCGAACTGGCCGATGGGGGCACCCTGCTGCTGGATGAGATCAGCGAGATGCCGCTCGAGCTGCAGGCGAAGCTGCTTCGCGTCCTGCAGGAGCAGTCCTTTGAACGGGTCGGTTCCAGTCGCACCCAGACGGTCGATGTGCGAGTGCTCGCCACCACGAATCGCAATCTCGAACAGGAGGTCGATGCCGGACGGTTCCGCGGAGACCTCTTCTTCCGCCTGAACGTCCTGCCCTTCACGATGCCACCGTTGCGCGATCGGGCGGAGGACGTGGAGGATCTGGGCGCATACTTCTTCGGCCTGGTTGCCGCGCGCGAAGGGCGTCCGGCCCGCTCCTTCAGTTCCGGGGCTCTCGAGGTTCTCAAGGGGTATGCATGGCCAGGCAACGTGCGCGAGTTCCAGAACATCTGCGAACGGGCCGCGGTGCTCTCTCGCACCGAGGTGATCGAGTCCGATCTCATCACCCCCTGGCTGGTGGGCGGGGACCTGCCGGCGGCGACGGCGGAAGCCGCCACCTCCTCGGTGGTGGGGGGCGTCGTGGTGCCGGCCGCTCCATCTCCGTCGGACATCGCGTCTGCGAACGAGGAAGCGGTCGAGGAAGCCCTGATTGGAACCGACGTCTCCCGCATGCGGCGGTTCATGGCGTGCGACGGTCGTCTGACCCTCGCGGACATCGAGCGTGAAGCGATTCTGGCCACCCTCGAAGCGAACCGTGGCCATCGCCAGAAGAGCGCTCGGGCGCTGGGCATCGGGGTGCGAACGCTGGGCATGAAGCTCAAGCGCTGGAAGGAAGAGCAGCTGGTTCCCGAGGCGACGTGATCGGCGGAATTTGCCGCATCGGGCAGGAACTGCCCGGTCGCGGCCATCTGGCCCGGAGTGGTTTCGGGCATCGGACGTGCTGAGTGGTTCTGAACATCGAACTGTGACTGGAGTCATTGGACATGAGTATCAACGGGTTGACCGACAGTGGGGCGCTTCCTGCCATCGAGGCGATGGCGCGGTTCACCGCCGCCCGCCAGCGCCTGATCGCCAACAACGTGGCCAACCTCGATACCCCCGGCTATTCGCCCATGGACGCGGATCCCCGGGCGTTCCAGGCCCAGATGGGGCGGGCAATCGACGCCCGCCGTGACGCGGCCTCAGGGACGGCCGCGGGCCCCCTTGCGCTCGATGCCCGGGGGCCGATGACCTCGGGACAGGACGGCCAGGTCACCCTGAATCCTGCGGAGCTTCGGGAGAATCTTCTGTTCCATGACCGAAACGACCGGAATCTGGAACGGATCATGCAGGACGTTTCCGAGAATCTGCTCGCCTTCCAGGCCGCCACGCAGCTCCTGCGCAATCGGTTTCGGATGATTGAAATGGCGATCAGCGAGCGGATCTGACGCACGGCCCGACGCTTCGGGCCCAAGGACGGAGTAGCCCATGTTTGGTTCCCTCGACATCTCCACTTCAGGCCTGGTGGCCCAACGGACCCGGATGACCGCGATCGCCGACAACCTGGCCAACAAGGACACCTTGCTGGCTGCGGACGGCACCTATGCACCATTTCAGGCGCGATCCGTGCTCTTTCGGCAGGGTGATTCGGCGAATCGCGACGGCCTCGGGGTGACTGCGGAAGTCGTTCGGACCGAGGCCTTTCGCTGGGCGGACCCGCAGGATCCTGCGGAGCAGATCCCCCCGCACGTCTTCAAGGCGGCCCAGGATGCGGGGATGGTCAACGAGGAGGGGCTGGTCAAGGTGCCTCTGGTCAACGAGGTGGCACAGTTCACCGATGCGATGGAGGCATTGAGGAGCTACGAAGCCAATATTTCCGTTGCGGATGCAACAAAGCGAATGATTGACGGTGCCCTGCAGCTTCTCGCTTGAGGGCTTCGAGTGTTTGTGGATCTATCGGCCCTGAACGGCCGATAGAAGTTCAGGACGACAGATTTCGGGCTCAGCCCACGGGACCAAGACGATGCACGACCCCATCGGACACATCAGCGGATCAAAGGGCCCCGGCTCGCTTGGGCCGCTTTCCCCCAAGGTCGGACCTTCCGGCTCGGGTTCCGAGGTTTCCGGGAAGAGCTTCATCGAGGAAATGAAGGGCCAGCTGGCCGAAGTCAATCGTCTTCAGGCCGAAGCGGATGTTGCCGCCGAGGACCTGGTCGCGGGACGTCGAGACGACCTCGAAGGGGTCATGATCGCCACCGAGAAGGCCGATACCGCCTTCAAGATGGTGCTGGCCGTCCGCAACAAGCTTGTTGACGCGTATGAAGAGGTGAAGAACATCCGCGTCTGATCCCAAAGGCGATTCCGCCTGAAACACATTTCCCGGTTCGTGCTTGTCAGGACGACACTTCCAAGGATTGGAAGGCGAATCAGGGAACCAGTCACAGCTGCGAGGCATGGAGGCCACGCGTTGCCGGCAATCAAGCAACAGTTCGATCAATTGGCTGAGCGGATCTCGTCGCTCTCGGTTTCCTCGCGCCTGCTGGTGGGCAGTGGAATGGTGATCCTGGTGATGGGGCTCTTTCTGGTGGCCCAGTATGCCGGGGAGTCGGAGCAGGCACCGCTCCGAGTCCGTCCGGCCGCACTCGAGGCCACCAAGTCCTGGCTCGACTCCGAAGGCATCAACTACTCGACCGACGACGCCGGGCGAGTCATGGTCGCTCGTGCGGATCGTCAGGTTCTTCAGGTGCGTCTCGCGACGGAGTCGAGCGTGCCCCCCAGCGAGCTCGACTGGGATGCGATGCTCAAGGATGAGGCGACTTCCTCGATCTGGGATTCTCCGGAAGTCCAGCGCCAGCGCGAGCGTCGCTTCACGATGTCGATGCTCAAGGTCATGGTCGGCAACCTGGAGTTCGTTCGAGATGCCCAGATCGCGATCGACGAACCCGACCAGCTACGGGGTCCGGGAAGGCAGTTCTTCCCGTCGACCGCGAGTGTCACGATCTCCACGAGTGATGGTCCGCTGACCGCCGGACAGGCGCGGGCGATCAGGAATCTCGTCGCCTCGGGAGTCAGCGGGATGTCCGTGGAGAACGTGGTGGTCACCGACCAGGCGGGCAATCTGTTCGCCGGGGACGATCGTGGTGCGGGAGCGGCCTCCCAACTTGATGGCATCTCCCGAGGTGTCGAATCCCACTACGAACAGCAGATTCGCGAGGTCCTCGGAGTGGAGGGCCTGCGCGTGGCGGTTTCCGCACTCGCGGAACCCCGAAGTGCCTACGAGACCGGTCGGGAACACGGCGAACCGGTGACCGCGTCCACGAGCATGGCGAGTGAGAGCGCGAAGGAACGCGGAAGTGGAGGAGGCGGGCGGCCCGGGTTCGCCTCCAACGTCGGGCCTCGGGTCAACGCTCCGATGGGGGTGGGTGGTGCCCAGCAACTCGCCGAGTTCGAGGCGGAGAGCACGAACAATGACGTGATCGTGGACGCCACGAATCTCGCCATCGAGAATCCCGGTGGTTACGTCTACAAGCTCAGTGCGGTCCTGAACATCCCCCGCGGCTATCTGGTTGATCGTTTCGTCGAGGAGTACGACGTGGTCGATCCCACCACCACGCAGCTGAACGAATTCAAGATCCTGGTTCGTGACGAGCTGGTGGGAGCGATTTCCATGATGCTGCAGACTCCGCCACCCGCGAGCAACCTCAAGGGGGACGTGGTTGCCGGAGACGTCACGGTGCTCTTCGCGCTGGGCGGAGCGGTCGCCCAGGTGTCGACTCCCGGCAGCGGAGGAATGATGGCGGACACGGTCCTGGCCAGCAGCGGGGGAGCGGGGCCGATTCGGGCCTGGATTCTCGGAGGACTGGCCGTCCTGGGAATCGGTGCGATGTTCATGATCGCCCGACGTGCCACGCGGCGAGATGATCTACCGAGCTCCGGCGAACTCGCGGGTCAGCCACCTTCGCTGGGTGATGATCTGCCGATGGTGCTGGGCGAGGTGGCCGAGGCGGAGACGCTTCTTGACGCGCGGGAGGTCGACGAGGAGGAGGTCCGACGCAAGCAGATGCTCGGTCAGCTCAATGAACTGGTGACCCGTGAGCCGGGGGAGGCCGCGGTACTCGTCAAGCAGTGGATTCGGCAGGCCGGTTGAGGAGAACCATGAGACCCGGACAGAAGTTGCCACATGATCCTTCGGAACTCGACGGTCCCACCAAGGCCGCGGTGCTCCTGCTCATGCTCGATCAGGATTCGGCGGGGAGCCTGCTGCGCGAACTGCCTTCCGAGATGGTCGAGGAGGTGATGCGGGTCCTCGCATCGATCGAATCGGTTCCCTCCCAGCTCGGTCAGGGCGTGGTCAACGAGTTCTATGAGCTGAGCGTCTCCTCCGGAGCGCTCAAGGAAGGTGGTTTGGACTATGCAAAGACGCTCCTCAAGGATTCACTCGATCCCAAGACGGCCGAGAAACTGTTCGAGGACATTCGTCGCGGGGCGCAGAAGGCTCCCTTCGCCTTCCTCCAGAAGGCCGAGAGCGAGAACCTCCTGACCTTCATCCAGGACGAACATCCCCAGACCATCGCCCTGATCGTCTCCCACCTCCCGCACCACAAGGCTTCGGAGATCCTCGTCGGGCTTCCGCAGGAGAAGCAGATCGAAGTCGTCCAACGGGTCGCCTCGATGGAACAGACCAATCCCCTGGTCATCCAGGAGGTGGAGAGCGGCCTCGAGAGTCGCCTGTCCAACATGCTCATGCACTCCGTGGACCGTGTCGGTGGTACGTCGACCGTCGCGGAGATTCTCAACCTCTGCGACCGGCAGACCGAGCGATCGATCATGGAGGGCATGGAATCCGATCACCCCGATCTCGCGGAAGAGGTTCGGCGTCTGATGTTCGTCTTCGAGGACATTCTTCTCGTCGATGACAAGGGCATCCAGTCGGTGCTCAAGGAGGTCGACAACGACGAACTCTGCCTCGCCCTCAAGACCGCGAGCGAGGAACTCCAGCAGAAGATCTTCACCAACATGTCCTCCCGCGCCGCGGAAGTCATCCAGGAGGACATGGAGTTCATGGGTCCGGTCCGCCTCAGCGACGTGGAAGCCGCCCAGCAGCGGATCGTCGACATCGTCCGACGTCTCGAGGATGCCGGCGACATCGTGATCACCGGTCGCGGCGGCACTCAGGATGTCGTGGTCTAGTCTCGTTTCCTCACTCCTGTCCCGAGCGCTTGAATGCCCCTGATTCGCAACCAGAATGCAACGCACTACACCCACCAGGCGGTCGCCCTGGAGCTGGAGAATGTGCGTTCGGAGGCGCAGGACCTGATCGAATCGGCGCGGGCCGAAGCGGAATCGATCATCGCCCGTGCTCGCGGGGAGGCGATCGCCGAGCAAGCCGTGATCCGGGAGCGGGCCCACGCCGAAGGCCTCCAGCAGGGCCTGGAGGCGGGGCGCGCCAGCGGACACCAGGCCGGCAACCAGCAGGCCTACGACGAGGCCGCGCAACCCTACCAGGAGATCCTCTCGAAACTCGCTCCGGCATGGCTCGAGCAGTTCGAGCAGTTCGGACAGGAACGTGAGCGTTTGTTCGAGGAAGCGCGTCGTGAACTCGTGGGCTTCGCGGTACGACTCGCGGAGCGCATCGTTCAGCGCACGATCGAGCTTGATCCCACCGTCTGCGTCGATCAGGTCGATGCGACGCTCAAACTCCTCGGCTCGCCTTCCCGGATCCAGCTCAGAATCAATCCGGCCGACCGGGAGCTCGTCGATCGGGCTCTGCCGGGACTGCTCGAACTTGCTTCGGTGACCCGTGATCTCGATCTGATCGATGATCCCTCGATCACTCGCGGTGGATGCATCGTCGCGACTCCGGAAGGCACGATCGATTCCACCATCGAAGGGCAGCTCGATCGGGTGATGGAGGCCCTGGTTCCCGGAGGCGACGTGTGACCCTCTTCGCCACGGCCATGGACACGATCCACGAGCTGCAACCTCGTCGGATCATCGGGCGGGTCCGCAGCCTTCGCGGTCTCACCCTGATCGTGGACCAGCTGCGGGTGCCGATCGGTTCGATCGTGTGCATCGAGACCACCTCGATGCAGTCGCCGTCGGTGCGGGGCGAGGTGGTCGGTTTTCAGGGGGATGCCGCCATCGTGATGCTGTACGACGACGCCGGGGGCATCGCGCCCGGTGACTCGTGCGTCGGGGAACGGAATTCCGCCACCGTCCAGGTCGGCGGCGGCCTGCTGGGAAGGGTCGTTGACGGACTCGGGCGCCCACTCGACGGTCGGGACGCGCCAACCGGGCTCTGCACGCGTCTGCTGCACCCGACCCGGGTCAGCCCGCTTGATCGGGAGTCGATCACGCAACCGATCTCCACCGGCATCCGGACGATCGACGGGCTGCACACCATCGGACGTGGCCAGCGGCTGGGGGTGTTCTCCGGCCCGGGGGTCGGCAAGAGCACCCTCATCGGATCGATCGCGCGCAATACCAGCGCGCAGGTGAACGTGATCGCGCTCGTGGGCGAGCGTGGTCGTGAAGTCGTTGATTTCGTCAATGAGACCCTTGGTCCCGAGGGGCTCTCGCGATCGGTCGTGGTCGTCGCGACCGGCGACGAGAGTCCGCTGCTCAGGGTTCGCGCCTGCTACTTCGCGATGTGCGCCGCCGAGCACTTCCGCGATCAGGGCATGGATGTCCTGCTCACTCTCGATTCGCTCACTCGATTCGCCCATGCACAACGGCAGATCGGGCTCGCAGTCGGTGAGCAGCCTGCGAC
The DNA here is from genome assembly GCA_036336805.1 of Planctomycetota bacterium. Taxonomy (GTDB): domain Bacteria; phylum Planctomycetota; class Phycisphaerae; order Phycisphaerales; family SM1A02; genus UBA8087. The sequence goes on along the minus strand of JAYZFJ010000017.1, from coordinate 35,057 downwards.
CAAGGGGTTCACTCCGAGTGTGTTCGCGATGCTTCCCCGAATCCTCGAACGAGCGGGAGGGGTCCGCGACGGTGGGTCGATCACCGGGCTCTACACGGTGCTGGTCGAAGGCGATGAACAGGCGGATCCGGTCGCCGATGCCGCAAAGGGCGTGCTCGACGGGCACCTCGTTCTGAGTCGCACCCTCGCTCGGAAGGGGCACTACCCCGCGATCGATCCCCTCACCTCGATCTCGCGTGCGAGCGATCGACTTGCCGACGAGCATGTTCGCGCGGCGCGTCGATCGGTGTTGGCACTTCTCAGCGCACTGGATGAGGCCGAGGAACTCGTCTCGATCGGGGCCTACGTGCCCGGAAGCAACCAGGACGTCGACATCGCACTCGCGCTCAAGGGCGAGCTGAATGGATTTCTCCAACAGGCTTCCGGCGAGGCCTACGACTTCCCGAGGACCTGCAGGCTCCTGCTGGAGATGCACGGACTCATCGAGGCCATGAAGGAGCAGCTGGCCAAGGCGGGTGCGGGTGCGAATGCGGGAGTGGGGTCCTGATGGCGGTCTTTCGCTTCAAGCTGCAGGCTCTTCTGGACCTTCGAATCCGGGAGGAGGAGGATTCGCAAAGGGCGTTCAGCACCCTCATGGGGCAGAAGGCCGATATCGAACAGCGTCTGGTCGACCATCAGAGACTGATCCAGCAGGGCAAGGAGCTGATGCGCTCCGAAATGGTCGGTGCGGTCGATGCCAGAGCGCTTCGCATGCAGTCACACGCTGCTCTGGGGCTCATGCGGGAAGCGCAGGCCGCTGCGATCGCACTTGCGGGGCTCGCAAAGCGCATCCAGGGCGCTCGCTCCGAGCTCGACACCGCCCGGTCTCGCCGTCGTGCGGTCGAGATCCTCCGTGAACGACGATTCGAGGAATGGAAATTGCAGGAGGAACGTCGGGAGGTTGCCGCCCTCGATGACCTTGCCATCTCCGCGGCCTTCCGAAGGGACTTCGATTCATGAACCGACTCTGGAACATCTGTGCATTCGTCGCTCTCGTGAACCTGGTGGCCCTGTGCGGGGTTCTGGTCTGGTTGTTCTCCACCGACCGGATCGATTCCGACCGGGTGGAACGTCTGCGCGTACTGTTCGCGACGCCGATCCCCGAGGAGCTCAAGGCCGCCGAGGCCGAACGACAGGCTCAGGAGCTCCTGCTTGAACAGTCACTCGAGGAGGGGTCCCTCGCCACGTTGCCGGCCAGCAGTCGTTGGCCGATCGATTCGCTTTCGAAGATCCGCATGGAAGAGAAGATGATGCAACGTCGATTCCGCGACGAACTGCTGCGTGACAGCCAGGAAGTTCTGATGGCGGAGCAGCGCTTGAAGGCCGATCGCGAAGCGTTCGAGCGAGAGAAGGCCGAGTACCTGCAGCTCCGGGACGAGGCGCAGAAGCAGCGCACTGCGGCTGATTTCAAGCAGTCAGTCAAGGATCTCGAGTCGATGCCGCCCCGGTCCGCGAAGAACCTCATCGTGGAAATCTGCGCCACCGATCCGGAAGGCTTCGAACTGGCCCTGCAGTGGATGAAGGCGATGCGGCAGGGGCCTCGGGCCACCATCATTGCCTCGATGAAGTCCGAAGAGGAGCTCAAACTGGCCTCCTCTTTGCTTCAGTCTCTTGCCGTTCCGGGCACCCCCGGGGAGACGGACTTGGAGACCCCTGATGCGACTTCAGTTACCAATGCCGGCAACGTCTGAACTCCCTCGTCCCGAGGTGGGTGGGGCGTTCTCCCGACGTTCGAAGGGTTCGGGTTCGCAATCCGCGATTCCAGCCCCCGAGAGCAATTTTTCGACCCGCCTCGAGCAGCAGCGTTCGGAAGACGATGCACTGATGCAAGGGTCTGAAACCCCTTCTTTCGACCCTGCATCCGCCCGTTCGAACCCCGAAAGGGAGCTCAAGGATGATTCGATCGACCCCTCGGCAGTTCCTGCCGATGGGTCGCAGGAACTGCCCGCCGGGACCGGGTCGACGTTCGGGGATTCCGAAGAATCGAAATCGGACCTCTCCGATGTCGAGGGCCCCTTTCCCTTTCCCGGTTCGGCCGTGACGGTCACGTCCGATGGAACCGTACCGCCGGTGTTCGATCTGAACCAGGGTACGAATCCAGTGGACGATGCACGGGTTCTCGGATCGACTGGTGACCCGACCGGACGGCCCACCCCGACTCCGATCGATTTCACGAAGGACCGCCCCCTGCCGGTCATCGATCACCTTCCGGGCACCACCGGTGGTGAGGTGGTGCGTCCCGGGATCGGTGGAGGGTCGGATGGAATGACCGAGGGTGGTCGCCCCGTGGCATCATCGCCCACCGACCCCTCGGCTTCGGTGCGGACGACGAGCTTCCCCGTGGCGAACTCCGCCATCGATTCAGCCAACGGCTCCGTTCGTGACGAGGCAGTCATCATGCCGTCGCGGGTCGCTCGTGACGTGATCACCTCGACGATGCAGGCATCCACCAACGATTCCGCCGAGGCGTCGGTTGGTGATGCGCAGCGAGCCGCCCCGGCGAGAGGTTCCTCCGGCGTCCGGGACGAGGGATCCTCCGATTCCGGCTCGAGGCGGGAGCGAAGCGGTTCCCTGGCGCAACTCTTGAAGGCGCATTCCCTCGAGGCCGAATCGGCACCGGCCCCCTCGGTCGAACCCGCGATGAGTCGGGTTCGAGAAGTGCAGCAGCAACTGGCGTTCGAGCACGCCGCTTCGAACGCCTCCCCGCGCGTACCCGCCAACGCCTCGGGGCCGCAGTTGGTTCCCGCAAACGGGCTGACGATGGGCGCGCTCGAAGGGCGCAATTCAGTGCTGAGTGACGTCCTGGCTCGAACCGGGGCCGAGACCAAGCTCGCCGAACAGACCACCCAGATCACCGCGAGAGGCCTGAGCGCGCTCGCTTCGCAGCGCGGTGGCGCACTCACCCTTCGCCTCAACCCCACGAGTCTCGGCGAAGTGGCCATCCGGATGTCCGTGGTCGAGGGCGTGGTTCGTGCGGACCTGGTCGCAAGCAGTGCGGCGGCCCGCGCGATGCTCGAAGGGGGACTGGACGTGCTTCGAGGTTCGATGGAATCTCGCGGCCTGACCGTTGAGCGGCTCGTCGTCCAGGCGGCTTCGGCCGCGGGTGACTCCTCCGGGGTCAGGTCGGAAGGCCAGAACCAAGGGCAGTCGAACCAGGGCGGAGCACGGGAACAGGCTGGCGGCGATGGTCGCCAGGATGCCGCAGGTCACGAGAGTCGTGGCCGCGGCGATGAACGACGGGACCGTTCCGGCGTTCATGATCCAAGGTATCCAGAACACGGTGCGAGTTTCGAGCATCTGATGGGCGAGGAGTCGACATGAGCAGCATTCAGGCAGCAGCAGGAGTCCAGACCGGAGGTGCCGGTGCGGCCAGCGGGTTTGGTTCGATGAATTCCGAGGAGTTCGTGAAGATCATCTTCACCGAACTTCAGAACCAGGATCCCTTCCAGCCCAACGACAGTGCGGCACTGCTCGAGCAGCTGAACTCGATACGTTCGATCGAGAGCGACATGGCACTGACCGATCAGCTCAAGGCGATCGTCTTCCAGAACCAGCTCTCCGGTGCGGGCAACCTCATCGGACGCTACGTCCAGGGGCTCAGCACCGAGGGTACACGGGTGGATGGCAAGGTCATCTCCGTCATCCGCCAGGGTGATGCGATCGGAGTCGAGCTGGACACCGGCTGGATCATCGAGGTCGACCAGGTCGAACTGATCGTCGACGAGGCGATGTTCGAACCCCCGTCCGGCGGTGGCAATGGTGGTCTGGGAGTTCCCGACATGAACGGAGACGGTCTGGTCGATGGCACCGATCTCACCCTGCTGCTCAGCCAGTGGGATGAGGACGGTTCGGGTGCTTCCTCCGAATCCGGTTCCGATTCCGATGCCGGTGACGACTCCTCCGACGAGGGGGATGGTGATCAGGGTGGTTCCGACCAGGGTGATTCCGAAGGGTCCTCCGATGCCGGAAGCGACCAGGACGAGGGATGACCCCGGGGTCATCCGGTGAGGCGTGATCCGTGGGTCTTGACGGAGATCATCTTCTCAAGCGACTTCGCCCGGTTGCCCCTCCGACCGCCTCCGCACCGGTCAGGGGCGGAGCATTCGCGGGTCTGGACGGTTCATTTGCCCGGCTGATCCGCCTCGCGGAAACCGATCAACTCGATTCTCAACGTCCGATCGCCTCCTCCTCCACCGAGGAGCTTTCCGAGGATCAGCTCCGGAAGATCGGTCGAGCCTGTGACTCCCTCGAGGGGGCCGGTCTTGACGACGGTCTGGTGCTTTTGGGCGGTCGGGCCTTTGTCGTCGACGTTGAAGGCCGGAGCATCCGACAGGAACTCGGTGATCCCGACCTGGGCGTGGTCCAATCCCTGGGCGGGGTGGTCTTCGTGGAGGGAATGGCAGATTCGGTGGAAGACGGTGCGGGGGGGCCCGGGATGGGGATGCCGGTTCCGCCGCTCTCGGCAAATACTGCCTTTCATCCGGATCTGGTGGCGGCGCGAGTTGCCGAAGGAGGCCTTCCCCCGGCCCCCTGAGCTCGATCGGCATCTGGCATGCTGGTTGCATGAGTCCTCCCGTACGAGGTGAAACAACGGAAGGAACCACCATGGCGTCCACTACAGCACTCTTCACTGGTCTCTCCGGTCTTCTGGCGAACTCCCGCCGCCTGGATGTGATCGGTAACAACATCGCCAACGTCAATACCACCGCCTTCAAGAGCAATCGCATGGCGTTCGCTCCGACGTTCAGTCGGAATTTCTCGCTGGGGACGGCCCCCGGGAACTCCACCGGCGGCTCCAATCCCGGACAGGTGGGACTTGGCGTCAGCGTCTCGGGAACGCAGCGCAACTTCGCCAACGGTGCGATCGGCGCCACGGGGGTCAACACCGACCTCGCGATCGAGGGGGCGGGGTTCTTCGTGGTCGAGGGGGCGGGTGAGCGGTACTACACCCGTGACGGTTCCTTCGTCCGCAACCCGAGCAACGACCTGGTCACCCAGAGCGGGGCACGCGTCCTCGGCTTTGACGTCGATGACCAGTTCAACGTCATCGAGGGCAACCTGGTTCCCCTGAACATCCCCGTGGGAACCCTCACCCTCGCGGAGTCCACCCAGGAAGTCGTCTTCAACGGAAATCTCAACGCCTCCGGTGACCTCGGTGCTCAGGGAACCCAGCACACCTCGCGGGCGTTCTACTCGGACGCGGCCGGAACCATACCGGTGACCGGCACCGAGGATCTTGCCACCGACCTCTGGGTCTCCGACGGAGTCGGGGGCACGACGCTCGCGTTCGACTCCAGCGCTGGCGGTCCCATCGAGATCACGATTTCAGGCATCGAGAAGGGGGGGAAGGACCTCGGTTCCCATACCTTCACCTACGGCGTCGACGGAACGACCCTGAACGACTTCACCGGATGGCTGGACGAGATTCTGGGGCTGGACTCATCGGTGATCGGGGGTGAGTCGCTCGGGGGCAACGTCGGTTTCAACGGTTCGGGGCAGCTCGTCATCAACGGCAATGAAGGCACGGTTCAGGCCTTCGACATCGATACCGCGGACATCGTGGTCACCGGGAACACCGGCGGAGTCGGCGGCCTCGGTCAGCCATTCATCATGAGCCAGACCCAGGATGCGATCGGAGAGTCGGTCCGCACCTCCTTCGTGGTCTACGACTCGCTGGGAACCCCCGTCACCGTCGACCTCTCGTTCGTGCTGCAGGACACCAACTCCAGCGGCGGCACCGTCTGGGAGTTCGTCGCCGAAACCAATGACAATGCGATCGATGACCGCCTGATCGGGCTGGGGGTCGTGGAGTTCGATGCCAACGGGCGCTACCTGAGTGCATCGAATCAGTCGTTCCAGATCGCCCGCGACAACGGTGCGGTGACTCCGCTCACCGTCAACATGAACTTCAACAGCGGCACCGATTCGGTCTCGAGTCTCACCGACACCGTCAGCAACCTCGCGGCGGTGTTCCAGGACGGCTCCGCGATCGGGACGCTGAGCAACTTCTCGATTGGCGAGGACGGAATCATCTCCGGTGCGTTCACCAACGGACTGACGCGTTCGATCGGTCAGATCGCGGTCGCCAAGTTCTCGAACCCCGAGGGCCTGGTTGATGCGGGGAACAACCTGTTCTCGACCGGTCCGAACTCCGGTACTCCGCTGATCGCCAATCCACTCGAATTCGGCACCGGTCGAGTGGTGGGCGGCGCACTCGAGCTCTCGAACGTCGACCTGTCCCAGGAATTCATCAACATGATCCTCGCCTCGACCGGCTATTCCGCCGCGAGCCGGGTCATCACCACCACCGACGAACTGATCAATCAGCTGCTGGTCCTCGGACGATGAGCCGGGTGACCCCGGGCGCGCCTCCGACTGAATTCCAGTGACTCGTCATCCGCGGCCCTCGGAGTCATCCGAGGGCCGTTTGCTCATCGCTTGCGCCGGGGGTTGCGGGGGAGTTTGGCACCCTCGCTCTGCGGGTTCTCCTCGGGGCGAGGAGCGGGGGGCTGATTGGTCGCCCGATCGGCCATTCCCTGAGGGGAGCTGTCTTCCGTCTCCCCGTTGAGCCTTCCGAAGACCAGTTTGCCGCCCGGCCGCTGGATCGAATTGGTGATCTCGATCTCGAGCGTCTGTCCGATCCGCTCCGAGGCCGCTTCGACCACGATCATCGCACCATCCGGCAGGTAGGCGATCCCCTGACCGGCCCCCTCTCCGCTGCGGACGATGGTCGCTTCGATGGTGGAACCGGGCACCACGCCACCTCGCAGGGCGCGCGCGACTTCATTGAGGTTCATCACCTCGAGATTCCTGATCCGCGCGATCTTCGTGAGTCCGATGTCGGTGGTGACGATTCGATACCCTTCGGTCTCGGCGGTCTGAAGCAGGCGGCGGTCCACGTCCTCGCTGCTGGTGGTGGAATCGATCAGCTTGGTGTCGGGGTAGGCTTCCTGGAGTTCCTTGATGAGGTCGAGTCCACGTCGACCGCGATCGCGCTTGAGTCGATCCTTGCTGTCCGAGAGTGTCTGCAGCTCGTCGATCACATATCGGGGGAGGATGATCGGAGCATCGATGACGCCGGTCCGGGTGAGGTCAATCAGACGCCCGTCCACGAGTGCCGAAGTGTCGACCAGCAGTGGAATCATGCCCTGAGCCCGCTTCTCGAACTGGACGTAGGGAATGACCAGTCTGAAATCATCCTTGGTGGAAAGGACGATCGAGACCGAGAGGTAGATGAGCGAGAGACCGCCGATGCCCTTGATCAGTCCGAGGTAGACCAGGGTCTGCCCATCGGTCAGTTCCCACGCCTCCGCGATGACGTTGATCAGGGAGGCGAAGCCAAGTGATGCGACGAGTCCGAAGGTGATGCCGAGGTAGATCGCCAGGACCGAGGCGAGGTCCTTCTTCGGGGTCATGATGTCGGCACTGACCACCAGCGCCGCCGCCGCGAGTGCGGCGATCAGGGTTCCCGCGATTGACTCGAGCGGGAAGTACTCCACCGATTCGGGCGCGCTGGCAAGCGTCAGGGCCACGGTGGCGACCACCAGGACGATGAAGACCGCCCTCAGGGCCGAGAGCAACAGGGTCTGGGCCCGTTGTTTCTGCTGGAACTCGTCGAGTACCGAGTGTGGTCTCCGGGGTGTCGCCCCGGCAGGCGTCTCCCGGGTGGAGGAGGGTTCCGTAGATGGGTGGTTGGTATTCACGATGCCCGATTGTAACTATCGAGCGCTGGCGGCTACCATCTATCTGCCCACTGGTGAGATCGGAGGGCGGCCGGGACCCGAGGCGGGCAGCTCGTGAACCTGGTCAGGGCCTGACGGCAGCAGCCATAAGCGTCGTTGTCCGAGCTCGTTCCCTCCTGGCCGTCCTCCGTTCTCACCGGCTCCTTCCACCCTCGTACTGGCCCACCGGCCGGGCGTCGCCCATCCATGTCCGAATCGTCCTCCTCCAATTCAGGTTCATATCAGGTCCTGGCTCGACGATACCGATCGAGATCCTTCGACGAACTGGTCGGTCAACAGGCGATCATCCGGACGCTGCGCAACGCGATCGCGCAGCAGCGGACCGCGCATGCCTACCTCTTCTGCGGGACGCGAGGAGTGGGCAAGACCTCCGCCGCCAGGATCTTCGCCAAGGAACTGATGTGGCACGGCCTCGCCGTGCGCGGTGAGGACGCACTTCCGGAAGCAGCTTCCGATGCGATCTTCCGTGGTGAGGACATCGACGTCGTTGAGATCGACGGTGCCAGCCACAACGGGGTCAACGAGGTGCGGGAGCTGATCACCAACTCGGGTCTGATGCCTGCGCGCATGCCGTACAAGCTGTACATCATCGACGAGGTCCACATGCTGAGCACCCAGGCGTTCAACGCCCTGCTCAAGACCATGGAGGAGCCACCGGATCATGTGAAGTTCGTGCTCTGCACCACCGAGCCCCAGAAGGTCCCCCAGACGATCCAGAGTCGTTGTCAGCGATTCGACTTCCGGACGATTCCCGATCGTCAGATCGCCGACCATCTCTGCGAGATCCTGCGCAGCGAGGGGATCACCTTCGACGAACACGTGCCGCTGGAGGTGGCACGACTTGCCGAGGGTTCGATGCGGGATGGGCTGACCCTCCTGGACCGGGTGGTCTCCGCGGCCGAGGGTGCCCTCACCGCCGAACTGCTCTCCGAGGTACTCGGTCTTCCGGATGAATCGCTGCTCGGCACCCTGGTGGAGGCGATCGCCGGCAGCGACGTCGCCACCACGCTGGGTACCGCCGGTGAACTCATCGCCAATGGCATGGCGCCGGCCCATCTGCTGGATGCCCTTGCGGAACGACTCCGTCGGGTTCTGGTGGTCCTGACCTGCGGACCCGATTCCGACCTGGGTGGGATGACGGAGGAAGCGGCAGAGCGCTGTGCCGAGGTGGGGCGGTCGCTCGATCCACCCTCCCTGGTCCACATGATCGTGGCCTGTGATGCGGGGTCGCGACAGGTTCGCACCTCCGGGACCCCGAGAGCCCTCATGGAGGCGATTCTGGTCCGTCTCTGTTACGTCGAGGCGTTTGCCCGGGCCGCGGGCCTCCTGGAAGACGGGTCGGGAGGGTCGGGAAAAAAAGAACCAGCCCGGGCGCGCTGAACAACGCGGCCGGGCCGAGCAGTTCCCCGAGAGTCCCCGTGGCTCCGCCCAGCTCGACGAAGCGCACTCCGAACCTGGTCGCCCTGCGAAGCAGCCCCCCGAACCCTGCCTCCGATGCACGCGGGTCCTCGGCATCGCCCCTTCGCGAACCGGCGCCCGAGCCGTCGGATTCTCCGCGGGTGACCGAGCCCGAAGCGATCTGGGAACGTACCCGGCTGCACGCTTCCGAGCGAACCGCGGATGATGCGTTGATCCGCGAGCTGGAACTCGAGGGTGGCGGACCCGATCGTCTACGGCTTCGTCTGGTGGATTCAAGGACGTCCACCGCAGGCTTCGTGCAGTCGAACATCACTCGGGTCGAGCGAATCGTGCAGAAGGCGATCGGTCGTCGGATCACGATCGAGCTCGCCACCCCCGCCCGAAGGGACTCGGAAACCGAGCCGAGCGCATCCGACGCGGCGATCGCCGAGAATCCACTGATCCGCAAGGCGGTGGGTCTGTTCGACGCTACGATTCATTCAGTTCGTCGTATTCCCGGTTCCTCCCCCGAGGGAGAGGACTCGGACTCCATGGAATCCTCTTCGGAATGAGCACACATGTTTGACTCACTCAAAGGCATGGCCGGCCTGGCCGGCATCATGAAGGATCTGCCTCGAATCAAGGAACGACTCGCTCAGGTGAAGAGCGAGGTTGCCGCCCGCGAGGTCGAAGCCACCACCGGCGGAGGGGCGGTGACCGCAGTCGCCAATGGCCGACTTCGGATCGTGCGAATCGAATTCGATCATGCGCTGCTCTCCGCACTCGTCGAAGGTGATTCCGAGGAGGATCGCGCGCTGGCATCCGATCTCGTCACCGGGGCCTGCAACTCGGCCCTGGAGAAGGCGCAGGAGATGATCACCACCGCACTCGGCGAGGCCGCCGCCGACCTCGGACTTCCAATCCCGGCCGGCGCGCTCGAAGGGCTTATCTGAACCACATGTCAGGTCAGAATTCCGCCTATCCCGAATCGGTCGACCGGCTCATCGAGGAGTTCGCCTCGCTGCCGGGAATCGGCCGCCGAAGCGCGGAACGACTCGCCTTCCACATCCTCAAGTCCTCCAAGGACGAGGCGATGGGCCTCGCCCGGGCGATCGACGAGGTGAAGAACAACGTCGGGCATTGCAGCATCTGCTGGAATCTGACGGACTCCGATCCCTGTCACATCTGTGCCGACCCACGGCGTGACCATGCGCGGGTGCTGGTGGTGGAGCAGCCACGAGACCTCATCGCGCTCGAACAGACCGGGATGTACCAGGGCGGTTACCACGTTCTCCTCGGCCGACTGGATCCGCTCGCGGGGGTCGGGGAGGAGGCGATCACCGTGGAAGGCCTCATCCAGCGTGTGACCGACCCGACCAGCAATGCCGGCGGACAGCCGGTGGACGAGGTCATCCTGGGACTCAATCCCGACATGGAAGGGGATTCGACCGCGCTGCTGGTCGCGGAGCGGCTGGAACGAGTGGGGGTGCAGGTCACTCGACTGGCCCGCGGGCTGCCGTCGGGGTCCCAGATCGAATTCGCCAATCCCGCGGTTCTCGCGGACGCGATTCACGGGCGATCGGCCGTCGCGGGGGAGAATCCGCCGGGGACGGGCGATCGGAACCCCTGAAAAGCCGTCTGGATCTGAAAGAAGAGCGGTTTCCCGCCGATTGTCGATAGACATCGGGTCGCGTCCCTGATCGCGATAGTATTTCAGATGGATCTGAGACCTGGAAGCCACCCTGTCGGTGCCATCCAGTCCTGAGGCAGGAAGCCACCCATGGGATCGATGCGATTCGATACGAGCCAGTCGATGCGTCTCGGCCAGCAGATGAAGCTGAGCCCGAGGATGATCCAGTCGATGGAGATCCTGCACATGGCGCTTCCGGCCCTGCAGGAACGCATCGAGCAGGAGCTCGAATCCAACATCGCGCTCGAGACCCTCGAGCCTGAACTGGACCTCGAGGATCCCGAGATCGAACAGGTCCGGGTCGAACTTGAACGTGAACGGCGCGAGGACGAGCGCAGCGACCGCGAAGGGGAGCGCGAGCTGGTCGTGGGTCAGGGCGACGAGGCCGCCGACTTCGAGCGGCTGGACGGCATGGAGCGTGACTACGGCGAGGAATTCAACGATCACGATTCACCGCGCATGCATTCCTCGGGTTCTTCCAGCACCGACGGCGATTCGAAGATGGCGGCGATGAACAACGCCCCGTCTCGCGGTGAGAGTCTGGTCGATCAACTGCTCGCACAGTGGAAGTTCGTCGAAGTGGGAGACGACCTTCTGGAGACCGGAAAGCGTCTCATCGAGTACATCGGGGACGATGGACTGCTTGACGCGGATCTCGAGACGATCCAGGAACAGACCCTGGCCGAGCGGGGAATCGACATCCCCATGGATCTCCTGGAGCGTTCGCTGGCACTCGTTCAGACCGAGCTCGAACCCGCCGGCATCGCTGCTCGCAGCGTTCCCGAATCGTTGCTCCTGCAGTTGGACGGAATGCAGGGTCCCGATGACGACGTGGAGGAGCAGCTGAGACTGGATGCCCGAAGGCTGATCTCCAATCACTTCGAGGATCTTCTCGAGAATCGTCTGCCGCAGATCCAGAGGGATTCCGGGATCAGCCTCGAGCGAATCCAGGCGGCCAAGGACTGGATGCACTGTCTCGAGCTCTCCCCCGGCAGGCTGCTGGTGGACGAGACGGTTCGTCCCATCATCCCGGATGTACGAGTCGAATACGACGCTCAGCGAGATCAGTACGTGGCGGCCCTCGCCGACGATCCGATCCTGCGACTCCGAGTCTCTCCCGAATACAGTGCCATGGCGGAGGACTCCACCACCGACGAGACGACCCGCGAGTTCGTCGGGAGGAACGTGCGTGATGCAAGCTGGTTGATCGAGGCGATCTCCCAGCGCAAGAACACCCTCCTCCGAGTGGTCAACGTGGTCCTCACCCGCCAACGCGAGTTCTTCGATCACGGGCCTCAGCACCTCAAGCCACTGCCGATGGTCGATGTTGCCGAGCAGCTCGGGATCCATGTGGCCACGGTCAGTCGGGCGGTCGCCGAGAAGTGGATGGAGACTCCGCGGGGCTACTTCCCGCTGCGCCGCTTCTTCTCAGGTGGGCTCGAGACCGAGGGCGGCAAGGACATGAGCTGGGAAGCGGTCAAGGAGATGGTCCGCGAGATCGTGTCTGCTGAAGACCTGAAACATCCCTACAGCGACCAGGTGATCGCGGACATGCTCAACGAACGCGGGGTCAAGATCGCTCGCAGGACCGTCGTGAAGTATCGAGAGCAGCTCGGAATCCCCTCGGCCCGACGTCGGAAGGTCCACTCGTGAGCACGGTCTGAGCATGGCTGGCGCTATGATCGGCTCCATGCGCGTCGTGGTCACCGGTGTTCTGGATTCGATTGGAAGTGCTCTGGTCGAGCACCTGTCCGCACTCGGCCATGAACTCCGGGTCATCTGTGCGCGTGATCAATCGGCGCCTTTCCAGTCTCGATCGGGTATCGAGGTGCTCGAGGCCGATCTCTCCATTCCGGGCGGGTGGCAGCAGGAACTGGATGGGGCGGCTCTGGTCATCCATCTGGTCGATCCCCCGCCAGTCGGCGAGCAGGAGGGCGGGTCAGATTCCCGTGACGCAGGGGTGCGGTCACAGCTCGATTCGATCTTCCAGGTGGTCTGGGCGATCGAGCGGGCACGAAACCCGCCGCAAGGCATCGTGATTCAGTCAGCGGCCGGCGTATCCGGGGAAACCTCCTCAGGAGCTGGCAGTTTCTCGTACGCCCTCGAGCGACTTACGGAGCCCCTGCGGCGTCTGGGATGTTCCATCCTGATCTCCCGTACCCCGGATCCGGAAGGCGCGCTCGCCACTCTGAAGGCATCGGCGAAGATCATTCTCTCCTCATCCCCCTCGGACGGGGAGCCCGATCGCCCGGAAGCATCCTCTTCCACGGTCGGATCCGCCCATCGGGCGCCAGCGTGTCCACTGCCGGCACTCGTCATCTCGATCGATGAGTACCTGCTCGAATCGAGGGGGGCCTCCTTCTCGATGAAACAGTTACTGCAGGGTCTCTCGGACCACGGCGTACCGCTGGTCTACACCACCACTCGTTCCGCGGTCGATGCGCTGTCCGTTGCGGATGAGTTTGGGGTGGGTGATCTGGTCATTGCAGGAGATGGTTCCGCACTGCTCGACCTGTCCTCCCGGGAAGTCGTCCGGACCGAACTGCTCACCGCCGAACAGGTCATGGGAATCTGTCTTGCGGTTCGCACCGGTGATTCAGCGATCGGGATCCAGATCGAGCGCGGTCGACATGCATCCTGCAACCTGCCCCGATCGGTGCCCGGACGTCTGCGCTGGCTGTTCGGCGAGCCGATGCCGGTTCCCTTCACCGAGCTCATCCGTCGTCCCGCCACCCGAGTGCTCCTTCACGGGGTGCCGCGCCGTCTGGCTCATTCGGTGGCGGATCTTCGAGAGACCTGGGAGGCTCAGAAACTCGTCAAGATCGTCGAATACGATCGCTGCTGCCTCGGTGTGCTCGGTCCCACGGCCGATCGCATCGTGGCCCTTCAGCATGCCGAGTCGATTCTGGGCCTTCCTCGGTTCTCCAGCCTGGTATTCGTCGGGCAGAGGGATGGGGAGCTGCTTCATGGCTGGAAGCACTCCTGTGCCCTCGCGGGGATGGGACGGGAGCTGAGCTCTCGGGCCTCCTTCATCATCCCCTCTGCGGGCGCTGATGAGACGTGCGAGCATCTGATCGAGGCTCTGCGGGCGATTCAGCCATCGATTCCCACTCACTGATACAATCATTCCTCCGATACCCCGCAGAGGAGTGCCCGCACCGGTGAAGATCTGGATTGATGGAAAACTGGTACCTGCCGAAGACGCCCGGGTCAGTGTCATGGATCATGGCCTGCTCTATGGCGATGGCTGCTTTGAAGGCATCCGGATCTACCAGGGGCGAATCTTCAAGCTGCGCTCCCATCTCCGGCGCATGTGGGCGTCCGCCCGGGAGATTCGACTCGACCCTCCCTACAGCATCGAAGAGGTCGAACAGGCAATCCGGGACACGGTGGCGGCGAACGAACTGGTTGACGGCTACATCCGGCTGGTCTTCACCCGAGGGGTCGGCACCCTGGGGCTGCATCCCTTCCTCTGTCCGGTTCCGACGGTCTTTGTCATCGCCGACACCATCTCGCTCTATCCCCAGGAGCTCTACGAGAATGGAATGAAGATCATCGTCGCCGAACGTCCCCGGGTACCCCGGGAATGCCTCGATCCGCAGATCAAGAGCCTCAACTACCTGAACAACATCCTCGCCAAGATCGAGGCGATCGATGCCGGGGTCCTCGAGGCCCTGATGCTCAACGTCGATGGCTGGGTGTCCGAGTGCACCGGTGACAACGTCTTCGTCGTCAAGGATGGTGCGATCAGCACTCCGCCCACCGACGCCGGTATTCTCAACGGAATCACGCGTCAGTTCGTGATCGACGACCTGTGTCCTTCGCTGGGCATACCTCTGGAAGAGCGGCTGCTCCGCCTGGAGGAGGTCCACGCCGCCGACGAGGTGTTCCTCACGGGTACTGCGGCCGAAGTGATCGGAGTCACGCAGATCGGCGATCAGCCGGTCGGTGACGGTTCGGTGGGTCCGATGACCCGGAAACTGGTCGCTGAATTCCGGCGACGAGTCGCGGCGGACGCCCCCGAGGACTGATCATGCTGTGCCGGGGCTGCGACTATCCGCTGTGGAACCTGGCACCCGGACCGTGTCCCGAATGCGGTCAGGGCTTCAAGCCCAGTGACCATGAATTCGTCCCCGCCTCCGTGGCCTTCTGCTGTCCGCACTGCGACCAGTCCTACTTCGGCACCTCCGCCAAGGGGCATCTGGTTCCCGCGCGATTCAGGTGCGTCAACTGCGGGCAGCGGATTCACATGGATTCGATGGTGGTTCGACCGGCCCGAGATCGTCCGGATGCAAAGCAGCTGCAGATGGTACCGCCCTGCCTGCAGCTTGACCGATGGGCGATCACCAGATGGTTCGGCACCCTGGGCTGGTCATTCGTGATGCCGGGCATGCTGCTTTCCAAGGTGCCGGTGCAACGGAGTCTGGGACTGTCGTTGCGGTTCTTCCTGCCGCTGCTGGTGGTGGTCGGGGTCGGCCTCATCTTCCCGTTCCTCCTGCTGTTGGGCGGCGTCCTCAACCTTCGAGCGTACCTGACCTCCGACATCCTCTACTACCTCGGTACCGGGCTGTTCACGGTGACTCTGGTCGCCACGTCGCTGCTGGGATTCGTGGCGGCGTGGGCGCTCGTCGTCCATGGCTGGTTGAGACTGACGCGCAGCGCCACCTACGGATACCCCCGAACCCTCTCGGCGATCATGTTCTCGTCCGGGCCGATGCTCATTCTCGCGTTCCCGTGTCTGGGAGCCTGGTGCGGATCCCCGATCGTTCCGATCTGGTGCCTCGTTCTCGCGATCTTCGCCGTGCGGTCGGGCCAGGAGACCTCCACCAAGCACGCGATACTTTCGCAGATCTCGGCACTCTGCTGCCTGCTGGTCATCGGCGCGGGGATCTTCCTCATCGTCCCCCTGCTTGATCCCGGACCGCCCGGTCCCGCACCGGCACCGGCAGCGCCGATGCCTCCGCCGGTGGTGGGGGGGGACGGCACTCCTTCGCGAGGGATGATTCCCGAGTAGACTCATCTCACCTGTTCCACGGCGAATCGTTCAATCCGATTCCGGAGCGACCCATGAAACGATCGATCCTTCTCAAGGCAATGCTGGCCACCTACGGACTGGCGGCCCTGGCGGGGGTCCTGTTCTTCCTGAGTGCAGGTGTCTACCTGGTGCTCGATCTGCTGCTCACGCTCCTCACCGTTGCCGGGGTCCTCACGGTGGTGCTGCTGTGCCGAGTGCTCGCAATCGTGGGAAACCAGAGGTTCAGCCGGCTGATGGATCTCGGCTGGATCGCCGCAATCTGTTCCGGGGCATGTGCGATCACGGCGATCTGGGTCGGTGGCTCCGGGGTCATGAGAGAGGTCCTGTTCGAGATCGGGCCGAGCAGCCTCTTTCTCTGCCTGGCGATCATGCACCTCGGCTTCCTCTTCTACTGGCCGGTCCGGGACACCCTCTTCCTCACGATTCGATGGGTGCTCCTCGCGATCAACCTGTTCTTCCTCTCGCAGCTTGAACTGCTCGTCATCAACGATGATCTTCTGGGTGATTTCGCCGAGTTCATCGGCAGTGATCTCTACTCGCGAATCATCTCAGCGCTGGTGATCATCTTCTGCTGCGGAACCGTTGCGATCCCCCTCGGCTACCTGATCGCCCGCAGTCGCCAGCACCAGGTGGATCAGGCGGGGCTTTCCCCGCGGGTCACCGTACCGGTGAGCTGCCCTCGATGCGGATTCCACTGCGAGCTGCGCGTCGGTCATTCGACCTGCCCCCAGTGCAAGCTCTGCTTCACCCTCAAACTCGAGGAACCGCGATGTCGGTGTGGGTATCTGCTGTATCGGGTGGAGGCGGACGACTGTCCCGAGTGCGGTCGCGTGATACCCGACCACGTCAGGTGGAAGACTCTGGATCGGAGTCCTGAACCGTCAAGGTGACCGTTGCGACCTCTCCGCCGGCGTCGTCACCCCCACAGCCGCCGGCATCATCCTGCTGATGCTGCAGGCGGTCCGGCCGGCAGGTCGACCAGTCCTCGACTCTGAGGTCGGGTGACTGCGGGTGATCGTGTATCTTCAGAAGATCGTACGCATTGTTTCGCTGGGCCGGAATGAAGCCTGCATCCCGGATCAAGCGGCAGATCATCGGCTCGTTCAGGCAGTGCGTGCTCCCGGCCGAAGACACGACATTCTCCTCCATCATCACCGAGCCCATGTCGTTGGCTCCCCAGAGCAGCCCCATCTGACCGATGTGCGGACCCATGGTCACCCAGCTGGAGCCGATCGAGTAGATGTTGTCCATGAACAACCTGCTCAGGGCCTGGGTTCGCAGATAGGCACTGGGTCCTGCCATTCGCCGGCTCTTTCCGAATCCCGGATGATCTTCCCTTCGTCCACTTCCATCGAGGCGGGCGACGAGATCACCGGGGAACTCCTCGCCTTGATCCCGGCTCGGGTCGAGTCCCCATTCCCGCACCCGTCCAAGGATGGTGTTGTCGGACTGGAACGGCCAGGAGATGAATGCCACGTAGCGTCCGCCTCCGTCATCGGCCAGATCCTCGATCGCCGAATCCTGCCATCTGCGGACCATGTCCATGTGGTGGACTCGATCGGCGATCCCCTCGATGTGACCAAACATCATCGTGGCCGAGGTGTTGAACCCGATCTCATGCGCGACCCGCATCACGGTCAGCCATGATTCGGCATCGCACTTGCCCATGCCGATCTTGTTCCGGACCGCGGGGGCGAAGATCTCGCCACCACCGCCCGGGAGTGAATCGAGACCGGCATCCCTCAGACGAAGCATCACGTGCCTGACCTTTTCCCGGAGGTCCCGGCCGGGTGGGTCGAAGAAGTTCACGAACTCGATGAACTCAGGTGGGCTGAACGCATGAACATGGACTTCCGGAAACTCCGACTTGATGCTCTGCAGCAGTTCCACGTACCAGTCGAGCTCGAGTTCCGGGTTCATGCCTCCCTGCATGAGGATCTGAGTTCCACCGATTTCCACGAGTTCACGCACCTTGTCAAGCAGGGCCTCGTGCTCGAGGGTGTAGGCGTCGTCCTCGTGTCCGGCGCGCTTGAAGGCACAGAAGATGCATTTGGCGGTGCAGACGTTGGTGTAGTTGATGTTGCGGTCGATCACGTAGGTACGGACATGGTCCCCGTGAATCGAACGGCAGCGCTGGTCCGCGAGGCGACCCAGGGCCTGAGGATCACACCGGTGGTAGAGATCAAGCGCCTGTTCGGGCGTGAGACGCGCCGCACCCTCCGCGACCCCCTGCAGGAAGCCGGGGTCGAGTGGGTCCAGGTCGGGATGGAGCGGGGGGGGGCTGCTCATGATCTACGGCGATGATATGCCCAAAGTCGGCCTCCAGCGTGAATATTGCCCGGTTCTCGGTCTTAAGAGCCCTCCCGATCGAGCCGAACAATGGAAAGATGGATCCGAGAACTCCGCAATTCCCATCCGCTCCGGGCATCCGGGCGACGATCGTCCTGGTCCTCCACGACCAGCAGCATCTCGTCGTTGATGCGTTGGGATCCCTTCTGGATCAGGAGGGTGTCCCATGTCGCATACTGGTCATCGACGATGGCTCGGTCGATCGGACCTGGAATCGTATCGCCCGGGTGCTCGACCACCGGACCGACCACCCTCATGAGGTCCGAACCGAACGCTACGTGAATCGACTCGGACCACGGCGTCTGATCAACGCGATTTCCTCCATCGACACCGAGATCGCGATCGTCGCGCAACCCGACGATCGTTCACGATCGGATCGTGCGGAGCGCCTGATCCATGCGCTGGATTCGACGGGTGCCTCGGTCGCGGTGTCCGAACGAACCCGGGCGGGAGGCTCGGTGCTCGAGCACCTCTCCGAGTCCCGCCGTCGGGGCAGCGGTCCGATGTCTTCACGAGAAATCGTGTTCCAGGTCGCGTCGCTGCCCACGAACCTGGGCACCATGGCGCTGAGACCGCATGTCATACACGGATTCCCCGAACTGTCGGAGGCGAGGCATGCCGATGAGCTGGGTGCGATGCTCGCATTCCGTGGTTCGCTGCTCGGTGGTTGTTACTTTCTCGAGGAGACCCTGGTCGACTTCAAGCGAACGGTCGATTCGATGACCATCGACTACCGAAGTCGCGAGACCTGTCGGGAGCTCCTCTTCGCCGACCTGTTGTCCACCCGGGTGGCGATGCTTCAGGATCTCCGCTCGCTTCCCCCGTCATCCGAGGGGAACGATTCCTCGCGAATCCGACTGGAAGCTTCACTCAAGGGAGTGCTGGTCGAGCTTTCCGAACGATGGGCCCAGGCCCGAGAGGAACTCTGGGTTCGGGATCTGCGACCCACCTGGCTGACATCGGAGCAGAGCAGGTCGCTCGAGGCCGCTCCCCCCGCGGAATCCCGCACTCCGTTGTTCAGACGGCTCGCCGGTCTCTGCTTCGGCGCCGGAGCCGCCCGGACGGCCGCCTGAACCTGCCTCAGACCCTGAGCTTCGTCCATCCCCCATGGAGGAATCGTGCGGTGAAGAGCAGGCCTCTCACGACGATCTCCCCGCAGAGGCCGAACCAGATCCCGGGCAGTCCCATCTCCAGCGTCACTCCGAAGAGGTAGGCCAGTGGCAGCCTGACTCCGTAACTCGAGACGGTCGTGATCAGCAGGGTCCACCGAGTGTCGCCGACTCCTCGCAGTCCCTGCCTGACGACCATGTTGAGTGCGAAGAAGATCTGGATCGAACCACAGATGACCAGCAGCTTGGGCACCTCCTCGAGGAGCACCGGCTGGTCGGAGATCAGCCGGGTCAGCTGCGTTCCGAACACGATGAAGCACAGACCCACCAGCCCCATGAACACCATCGCGATGCCGGTGCAGGTGATGATGGCGGTTCGCGCCATGCGATCGTTGCCGGCACCCAGGTACTGTCCCGCCAGGGTACCCGCCGCCGTACCCAGTGCGAAGCCGGGCATGAACGAGAACGCTTCCCATTGAATCGCGACCGCGTGGGCACCCACCAGTCCCTCGACCGGTCCCGTACCGGTTTCTCGATTGGTGGTCACGATCACCCCGATGAAACCGAGTACGAAGATGTTCACTCCCCACATCGAGATTCCCTCGAGGAACGAGGGGACCCCGATCTTCAGGATCCGGGTGAACATCTTCCGGGTCGGTCGGAGGGCCTGTTTCTGAAGCCCCAGGTCGTGGACGCCTCGCATGAGCGCCAGGACGATCAGGAGTGCACCGACGAGGTAGGCGATCGCCGTACCTCCCGCGATGCCCGCGACTCCGCTGGTCAGGGGGTCGATCCCGGTTGGATTCACCAGATCCAGGCCACCCAGGGTGAGGTCCACTCCGGAGAGCAGCCAGCTCGAGAGGACGTTCACCAGGTTCACCACGACCATGATCAGGGCGGGCATGACCGTCTCTCCCGCCCCGTAGAGGCACATGGAGCCGACCATGAGGATTCCGCACAGGGGCATCGAGACCGCGATCGTGAGTACGTAGTCCTCCAGCAGCTCGGTCGCCTCGGGCGAGAGATCGGCGATCCCTGCCAGTGGAAACACCAGCAGCCAGAGGACGAGCCCCACGAGGGTTCCCCACATCAGGGCGAGCGAAAGCGACTGGCCCAGGGCGTCATGAGCGTCGCGACGGTTCCCCGATCCCATCGCTCGGGCGATGATCACCTGGCCTCCGATGCCCAGCCCCGCCATGGCGATGCCCACGAACCACGATATGTACGATCCGATCCCGATCGCGTCGAGTGCGGGATCGACGATCTCCCCGGGGAGACGGCCGGCGAGAATCTTGTCGATCAATCCCACGGTCGCCGCCATCGACTGCTGGAAGAGGACCGGAATCGCGACCACTATGATCGCGCTCAGCAGGGTTCGACCGGCAAGCTTGCCGCTCTTGATCCGCCCTTCGGCGTCGATCAATGCCTCCTGCTCGAGTACGCCACCAAGTGCGGAACGGGGGTCGTCCGGACTTGCGGCAGAACTCGACTCCGCGGAGAAGTCGTGAGCATCCTGAGGTGGAGGTACTGTTTCTTCCGGATCCTTCACGCGAGGCTCACGACCCATCCTGGGTCTGAGCCGGTCCCTCGACGCGGGTCGCTCGAATCGTCTTCACCTCGAGGCCGCGTGGCAGACTCGGTTTCTCCCACACCGTCGGATTGAAGATGTTGATCCAGTCGAGGAAACCAAGCGGCCGGGTGTAGACCGGATACAGGTAGATCTCCTCGTTCTGGAAGGGATTCTTCGCCGATGCGTACCAGGCGAGCCAGTCCCGCGAATTGATCCCATGATCCTCCCCGGTGAGGCATCGGAGGGAATCCGCTGCGGCCAGATTCACGGCAAGCTGTCGATTCTCAAGCTCGAGCACCAGAGCCTGGAAGACCGCGTCCGAAGGGTACTGGCCGAGTGCGATCGCGAGCTCGACCTGCACGCCCTGGTCCTCCTCGACGATCAATCGCTGCCAGATCATGTCCTCCACCTCGGGATCGTGGAGGCGCTGCAGGCTTCGTGCCGCTTCCTTGCGGACGAAGGCGAACTCGTTCTTCAGTTCCGAGGCGACCAGCAGCGCGTCCCCGGGGTTGCCGTGACGACCGAGGGCCTTGATCGCACCCGCCTTGACCAGGGGATCCCAGGGCCCCTGTATGCAGGTCCGGTAGAGTTCGAGGTACTGTTCGGTTCCCGCCCAGGGCGCGGTGCCAAGCAGCACCAGGCCGCGCTGCTGGGTCTGCGGATCGTTGAAATTGGTGGCCCATTCGCCGACCTCCGCACCGCTGGGAGGAAACATGGCGTTGCCCAGGGACTGGAAGTCGCTGGAAATCGAATCACACCCGCCCAGCGCGACGACCGAGATCGTCGCCGCCGCAAGGAGCGAGGTGGGCAGGTGATTCGCCGATCGCTCGAGATGTTCCTCTGGGGCGCCTTCCATGACGTACTGATCATACGAGTCCCGGCCTGCTTGGCAAGGTTCCGAGTCGATCGGACGTGCTTCGAGGTCGATGCGGCAGCGGGTGCCGGAGGAGGCTACCCTACGACGCATGCACGAATCATCCACTCCGCCTGCCATCGATACCCGGGTCCTCGGTCCGGTCGAGACCAACTGCTTCCTGATCAGTGCACCGGGAGGCGACGACCCCCATGGCTGCTTCGTCGTCGATTGCGGAATGCAGCCGGATCCCCTCATCCAGCTCATCCGTGAGCGTGGACTCGAGCCTCGGGGCCTGCTGCTGACCCACTGCCATTACGACCACATCGGGGGGATCGATCAGCTGTTCGAGGCGTTCGGGGTGCTGCCGACCCACGTGCACGAGCTCGAGGCGGAGTGGAACCGGGATCCCATGCTGAATCTGTCCGGGATGAGCGGCTTCCCCTGCATCGCTCCGGCTCCCGATCTCCGATATGCGGAGGGCGACGTCCTGGACCTCCTGGGCACGCCCTGGGAGGTGCTGCACCTGCCGGGGCACAGCCCGGGATCGGTCGGTCTGCTCGATCGGGCGGGGGGGACGCTGATCGCCGGGGACACGCTTTTCGCGGGATCGATCGGGCGGGTGGATTTCCCGACCTCCGACCCCCATCAGATGAAGCGGACCCTGGCCCGATTGCTGGAACTGCCCGATGGAATCGAGGTGCACCCCGGCCACGGCCCCGCCACCACGATCGGTCGCGAGCGGCAGTCCAATCCGTTCCTGCTCGATATGGATCGTGTTTTTTGAGCACAGGCCCAGCCCGGGCCGTGATGATGCGACAGAATCCTTGCATCTACCGCGGGCACCGTTAACTTCTAGGAAGCAGGACCGGACCCGATCGGCGGTGCTCCGAGTGTCTCTGCACCCAACCCCGCCTCGCATGAGGAGATGATGCATGTTCGCAGGACGATTCCTTCTGGCGACCACCGTATGTTCGATTGGCTGCCTTGCCGGCGCCGAAGACGTCGAGCTTCTTGTCGTTCCCGCCGACATCCCGGTGGCGGTCGAGATGGATCTGGATGTGGATGTCGTCGGTGCCTCGACCGGGTCCGACTCGACCACCGCCTTCATCTCGAGCAGCTCGTTCTTGGTTGCTCCGGATGGTGGATCGATCACGATCAAGGAGCACCAGCTCGTCGCCCAGAACGCCCAGCTCAGGCTGGAGTTCTTCTGCAACTTCTTGTTCTGCCTCGAGACCCTCGATGTCACCATCAGCACCCTGAACATCGACCTCGGCAACGAGTACACCGTTCCGTTGAACGGGAACCAGTGGACGATCCCCGATGCGCTCTACAACCTGGACATCACCTACGAGTACGTCGGGAACCTGGTCGGAAGTGGTTCGAGCCAGACGTTCGCCTCGGATTTCGCCACGATCAGCGGGCAGCTCACCGAGGACGGCACGCTGCTGACGATCGACAATCTCGATCTTGCACCCGTCCAGGTCGCGGTCACCCCGGATTCACTTCCGAGCGGGGTGAATTCGATCGATATCAGGGTCAATGCGGACATCTCCGGACTGGTCTACGAAGGATCTCCCGGTCTCCCGGGGGATCTCGACGGGGATGGCCTGATCTGTGGAAGCGATCTCACGATCCTCCTGGCCCAGTGGGGTGGCAGCGGCAGCGCGGACCTCGATAACAGCGGTGTGGTCGGGGGATCCGACCTCGCCACCCTGCTTGCGTTCTGGGATTGCTGACTCGCCGGCTCGACTTGCCTACCATGGTGGTCCATGACCTCCATCGATACAGACGCGCGTGCAGTCATCCGCCTCGGGCACAGTCCCGATCCGGACGATGCCTTCATGTGGTGGCCCCTCTTCGAACGTGACGGAGCTCCGGCGCCGCTCTCCAGCGCCCGTTTCCGCTTCGAGCAGGTGGTCGAGGACATCGAGGCGCTCAACCAGCTCGCCTGTGAGGCTTCGGACGACGATGCCCTGGAGATCACCGGGATCTCGTGCGCCTGCTATCCGCTGGTCGCCGACCGCTATGCGATCACCGCCTGCGGGGCCAGTCTGGGCGATGGCTACGGCCCACGCCTCGTGGCCAGTGGAAGGACTTCCCTGGAGGAACTTGCCGGCGGTCGGCCGTCGATCGCGGTGCCCGGTGAACGCACGACCGCCTACCTCGTGAGTCGACTGATCTTCGCCGACACCGAGGTCGACTGGAAGCCGATGCTCTTCAGCGAGATTCCCGCCGCGGTCGCGGCCGGGCAGGTGGAGGCCGGGGTCGTCATCCACGAGGGTCAGCTCACCTATGAGGAGGACGGGCTTCACGAGCTGCTCGATCTCGGAGTCTGGTGGCAGGAACGGACCAGGCTTCCACTCCCACTGGGAGCCAACGTCATTCGTCGTGGACTCGATCAGAAGTTCGGAGCGGGCGCCACTGCCGAGATCGTCGGGCTCCTTCAGCGCTCGCTGAACCATGCGATGGAGCACCGCGAGGAGTCGATCGCTCGCGCGAAGGAATGGGGACGCGGCATCGACGACGAGGTGACCGGCACGTTCGTCGACATGTACGTCAACCGCTGGACGCTGGACTACGGTCCCACGGGCCGTTCGGCGGTGATCAGCCTGCTGGATCGCGCCGCCCGCGAGGGCCTGCTGCCCGCCTGTCCCGATCCTGAATTCCTCTCCGCCTGATTTCGCGCCTCGGCCGGGCGTCCCGGGCACGTCCCGTTATACTTGGCGCCGAGGCGTTCGACTCCGAATCGTCCTCCTTCCTGAACCGCCAGAGGGGAGTGCGCCCACCCGTGTCGCTCGGAACAGAACAAGGCTACGCACCACCCTCGGTGCGTCAGTTCGGCGTCTTTCTCGACAATCGCGTCGGCAAGCTGCTGGAACTCGTCCAGCTCTTCGACGAGACCCCGGAAGTGACACTGGTCGCGATCAGCGTCCTCGACTCTTCCGATCATGCCGTGGTCCGGATGATCTTCGACAATGCCGACGCCGCCCGCTATCTGCTCAAGCAGCATGGTTTCAGTTTCTCCGAGGTCGAACTCCTGGTGCTCGAACTGGATGATGATCACACGCTGACCCGGGCATGCCTCTTTCTGCTCGGCGCGGAGCTGAACATACGGTTTGCCTATCCGATCCTGCCCACGCATCCTGCCGGACCTCTGCAGCTGCTCGCTCTGGCAGTGGATGACCACACCTTCGCCGGACAGATTCTCCGGCGAAAGGGATTCCGCCTGATGGCCGGCGAAGAACTGACCTGAATCCCCCGTGAGATGCTCGTGATCTGCTCCCCGTGACGCTCACCCCGTGCAGGTGCAGGATGTCTTCTCGGTCTCCCAGACCGTGATCGATTCCAGTCCGCCACCGGCTTGCGCAATGGGTTCCCTGATCAGGTCGCGACACACACGAGTGATGTTCTCGACCGATGGATTGAGGTCGGCGAACTCCTCGCATTCCTCGTTGAGATGGCGATGATCGAATCTGGCGATCACCAGCTCGTCGACGATCGCCTCCAGACCGGCAAACCCCAGAACCGGCATCCCGTGTTCATCCATGGTGGTTCGCGCAACGACCTCCACCCGGTAGTTGTGACCGTGACCGCGCGCATTGTTGCATTTGCCGAAGGTGTCTCGATTCCACTCGTCGCTTCGTTCCGGGCAGTGGAGGCGATGCGATGCGGCGAACTCGAACTGCTCCCTGATCAGTAGGTTGGATTTGGACGAGCTCATGTTGGTATCGTTCTCCAGTGCGCGTGGGGATGTCCGCCAGGCGAGTTCATGTCGTGGGCTGAGTCTCAGTCGAAGCGTGCTCGGGGTCATGCCGAGAACCTCGGCGGCCCCCGAGTGGATCCGGCGGGTGAGTTCCGCGGTGCCATATCCGGCTGAACCCAGAAGGCTTTTCATCAGCAGGGGCCGGGCGACCCTTCGGACGGCCTGATCGATTTCCTTGATTCCGATGATGTACCCGGTCTCCGGATCGGGGATTTCGGTGAGTTCGACATCGATCTCGAACCAGGCACAGAGGCCTCGAGGCGATGGCCAGCCTGCGTGGTTGTTTCCCGGACCCTCTTCAGGTCGCTGATCCTGATGAGGCTCTATCGTGATTCTGGTCGTTCTTGAGAGGGTGAAGAGCATTTCTGAAGCAATGTAGGCCCCTTGTGGTCGGTTGTATGCCAGATCCATGAGGAAATATTCACTTTGGGGGACCCTGGTCCTCGGAAAGCTTGAAAACATTCTCACGCGTTCGGCTTGCTTCACCGATTGATTGATATACCATTGAGGCGATTCCCAGACGGGATCCCCCCATGCGTGCGACGGTCGGAGAATCAGGCCGTTGTCGCCTTAACTTACCCCCGGAAGGGCTCGGTCAGAGGTTCGCCTCGACCGGGCCTTTTTTTTATCGAGTCCCGATTTCACGGTTAGGATCACCCGTATGACTTCGCTCGCGATGATGGATCGTCTTCGGTCGCGCACGATGGCGACCGTCACCGCCCTCGCGCTCGGTACGACGGCCCTCGTGCACTCGGGCTGTCACACCCCATCTCCGGCGCAGGCAGTCTCGGACGAGAGCGTGGTGCCCCGTTCTGGGCTCGGAAATGAAGCGGAAAGCGAGGTCGTCCTCCTGCCCGGTGGCGTCATCTGTGATCGAATCCGCGGGCAGGTGCGCATTCCCGGGAAGGTCGCCGTCGATGTGGGGTACCTGGAACAGGTGGCCTGCATTCGGGGTACCCGGGAGCACGAGGCGCTGGTGGTCGTCTCCTGTCGCCCAAGTGATGTGCACGCCGCCTTGCTGCTCCTCGGCCTCGAGTCCGGCCGACCGGGGTCCTGGGCGTATACGGATGTGGAGGTGAAACGCATCCCTCCGGAAGGACCCCAGGTCCGGGTGCAGGTCCGATTCGTGAATGGAGCAGGCGCGGTCGAGGAGCATCCGATCAGCGCCTGGCTGGTGGGTCAGCCCGGTGATCGCGTGTTTCCCGAGCAGCCCTGGATCTTCGGTGGTTCCATGCTCGATGCGGATGGGGCACACTACCGGGCGGACTCCAGCGGATCCCTGATCGGGCTGGTCACCTTCGGAGATGAAGTGCTGGGTCTTGGTTCGGTCATCGCCGATTCGACCGCGATCGATGCCGCCGAATGGGAGGCCCGAAGCTATCTGGTTCCGGAGCCGGGAACCCCCGTGGAGCTGGTGCTGAGTCCCTGGTCCGACGGGTCATGATGATCGTCCACCCCGGACCAACGAACCGCCGTCATCCGATCGGTTGATGTGCTCGACGGGCCGCGCAGAGCGCGATGGCGATCGCATCGGCGACATCCGGGGGAGAGGGAGGCGCGTCCAGACCACACTGGTTCATGACCGCCACCTGCATCTGCTTCTTGGTTGCCCGGCCGTTGCCGGTCATCGCCCGCTTGACCTCGGCCGGGGCGAGTTCATCCGTGGGAATGCCTCTTCGTTCTGCCGCCAGGAGGACCACCCCTCGGGCATGCCCCATCAGCAGGCCGGTCTTCTGGAACGAGCGGTGACTGAAGATTGACTCAACCACCACCTTTTCCGGGGTGAATTCCGCGAAGATCGATTCGAGCTCCTCGAAGAGGTGCGCCAGTCGACCGGGCATCGGCTGCCCCTGTTTCATGCGAATGACCCCTGCCTCGACCAGCCGGGGTTCGGGGTTCTCCGGGGCGGATTCAACGCAGGCGTATCCGGTGAGATTCAGTCCTGGATCGATGCCCACCAGGTTCATCAGTCACCGTCCGATCGGTTGTCGATGTCGTGCTCGATTTCCCCGTCCCGCAGTGAGACCGTCCGCTCACTTCGTTTCGCGAGGGCGTGTTCATGAGTGACGATGATCAGGGTCATACCGTCCCGATGCAGGTCATCGAAGAGGTTGAGCAGCGTGGCTTCGGTCTTCGAGTCCAGGTTGCCGGTGGGCTCGTCCGCAAGGATGATCGCCGGTCGGGTCACCAGTGCTCGGGCGACCGCAACCCGCTGCTGCTGTCCTCCCGAAAGTTCCCGGGGTCGGTGACTGATCCGGTCGGAGAGGCCTACCTCCTCGAGTGCCTGCAGCGCTCGCTCCCGTCGTTCGGTTCGGGGGACGCCCTGGTACAGCAGGGGCACGCTCACGTTCTCGACGATGTCGAGCTCGCTGATGAGATTGAAGGCCTGGAACACGAAGCCGATCTTCTGGCCGCGGACCCTGCTCAAGGACACGTCGTCCAGACCGGCGACGTTGATGCCGTCCAGTTCGTAGGTGCCGCTGGTGGGGGTGTCCAGGCACCCGAGGATGTTCATGAGGGTCGACTTGCCGGATCCCGAGGCTCCCATGATCGAGAGGTACTGCCCCTTGGGGATCTCCAGATCAACGTCATTCAGGGCGGTGACCAGCACGCTGCCATCCGGCTTGTAGTACGTCTTGCGGATCGCACTGACCGAGGCGATCGAACTCGTGGTGCCAACGCCTGTCTCGAGGGCATCCTGGTCTCGGCGGGTCGTGTCGTCGATCATGCACCTACTGTACCTCCCTCGGCGCGAATGGGCGGAGTTCCCTATCCTTTCAGCATGGCAACCGATCAGAAGTCCTATTTGGCCGAGGCAGCAGGAGGTGATCCCGTTCTCCTGCAGAGGACCTTGATGAGCGACCGCCTGACACCGGTGCTGGCCTACCGCGCCCTGGTCTGTGAGGATGACCGGATGGCACCGAGCTTCCTCTTCGAGTCCGTGGAGCAGGGGGGTGGTGCGGCTCGCGTGGGTCGTTCGTCGATCCTCGGGGTACGCCCCCGGATCGAGATCGTGGCCCGGGGCGATCAGGTCACGGTCCGGGACCACCAGTCCGGCACCGTCGTCGAATCGACGGAATCCGATCCTCTGGCGGTTCCCCGCCGTATCGCGGCGGACCGGCCGCTGGGAACTCCGGATTCCGCGCTCCCCGACTGTTTCACCGGAGGGTGGATCGGATACATCGGCTACGACTCGGTGCGGTGGATGGAACCCGCGAAGATCCCGTTCGAGAATGCGCCGGATGATGATCGGCATCTGCCCGACATGCACCTCGGTCTCTACGAGGAGATCGTCGTCTTCGATCACGTCTCCAAGATGATCCATGTCCTGGTTCTTTCCGATCCCGGACGGCACGACTCGCTCGATCGCGCATATTCGGATGCGTCCAACCGGCTCCAGACCATCGTTGACCAGTTGAGCGGTCCCCCGGTCTCCCTCACCCCGGGATTCGTCGACCTGGATGTCGCGATCCGCGGAGAACTCGCACCGACCTCGAATTTCGAACGATCCGATTTCGAAGAGGCCGTGGAACAGGTGCGTGAGTACATCCGGGCGGGAGACGCCTTTCAGGTCGTCCTGAGTCAACGGTTCCGGAGAAGGACCACGGTGGATCCCTTCGATGTCTACCGCGCATTGCGGGTGGTCAATCCCAGTCCGTACCAGATCTATTTGCAGGCAGAGGGATGCATGCTGGTCGCCGCCAGCCCCGAAATCCTGTGTCGAGTTCGTGACGGGGTGGTCACCAGTCGTCCCCTGGCGGGCACCCGTCCACGAGGTTCGGATCAGGGGGAGGACGAGCGGCTCGAACGCGAGTTGCTTTCGGACGACAAGGAGCGTGCCGAGCACGTGATGCTGGTGGACCTCGCCCGAAACGACCTGGGGAGGGCCTGCGAAACGGCATCGATCTCGATCGATGCCTGCATGGAGATCGAACGCTACAGCCACGTGATGCACATCTCCTCGACCGTGACCGGTCGTTTGAAGCATGGTCTCGACCAGTGGGACGCGCTCCGAGCAACGCGTCCGGTGGGCACCGTCAGCGGGGCACCCAACGTGCGTGCCATGGAGATCATCGATGAGATGGAACCGACTCGACGCGGGCCCTACGCCGGGGGAATCGGTGCGATCGGGCTCGGTGGTGGAGCGGACATCGCTCTGGCGCTCCGGACCATGGTGATCACCCCTGCCGAGGGTCCCGAAGAATGGGTGGTCGACCTGCAGGCCGGCGCTGGCATCGTGCTGGATTCCGATCCGGCATCGGAATACCAGGAGACGGTGAACAAGTCCGCTGCGTTGGGACGTGCCATCGATCTTGCGGAACGCTCGTTCCCCCCGAAGTGAGATGCGCGCTTCATCGTCCGCTTCTAGTAGATGCCACCGGGATTTCCTGGCGGTTTCCGGGGTGACTTCGTCGGGGGTTTCCGAGTCCTGATTCCCCTCCGCTGATGAATGATCGGCGACCGGCCCTCCTCAGCGGTCTCGAGCGGGTGGCGATCTGTGGGTTCGGCTAGTCCGCGGGCATTTCGCAGTCGCACCATCAGATCATCCTCCTCGATCTCGTCGGGAACGAGTTCCCGCTGGTGGATCAGGTCGGAGAAGAGGGTTCCCAGCAGTGCGTTCGCGATCGACCCGAGGCACACGAGGCCCAGCATGGCGGTGCTGAAGACGCTGGCCCATCGTGCACCGGATACCAGTTCCCCATGAACGATCATGAGCACGAGAATCAGGATGCACGGTACGGTCCAGACCGCCAGCAGGGCGGTACTGGCGGGCCCGAGCACCGGATACTCCGCGAGCCTCGCCCAGCTTCGCACCCCGATCAGCCATCCCATTGCTTCCACACCGATCAGTAGCAGAGAGCCCATCATCGTCAGAAGGAAGGCCAGCTGGATCCCGCGTCCAGGGTCGATGACGGAGATGATCGCGAGCACCAGACCGGCGACCAGGCCGGAGGTGACCAGGGCCGAGAGGCTCGCATGCCACTGAGGCCACTTCCGTTCATTCCAGATCGAACCCCCGAGTGCTCGGTGGATTCGCAGGTACCCGGTACAACGGAAGGCTGCTCCAACCAGTGCAACCACCAGGATCGGCTGCAGGCTGACGCACCCGAGAATCAGAATGGCGTTGGCCAGCCAGCCTGCATTGATGAACTTCAGGCCGGATCGGATGTCGTGTGCGGCCGCATTTGCGGGGGCCAGCGAGGGCAGCGAGGCCTCGATCGGCGTGCCGCATTCCGGACAGTCCCCATGCAGGTGGAGCCCCCGCAACTCGTACCCGCACCCTCCACAGGCATGAGAGACCTGAAGGAACAGTGCATTCGGGACCGGCTTCAGGCCCGACACGGTGGACTTTTCAGTTCCTTCAGGGTCAGCGGTCACCGAATTCCTGCGCAATCTGCCCGATAACAGGCCTGTTCACATGGAACCAACGAACATCAGGACGCTATAAGAGTAGTGATTGAACCGGGCTTGGTCCTCCATTCAAGTGGTCCGGGCACCTCACCGATGCAAGATTGTCGTCGCATCACTCGGGAAAGAGGCTCCATGCCTGTTTCCAACCACCCGCCATGCACCCCCACGTCGTTGCCGCATGCGCGAACCAGTTCAGGGAGTCTCAGATACACATGGCAAGCATCATCCCCACCCCCATCCTCGAAGGCGAATCCCGCTCCCTTCGGCGGCGACCAATTCTGTCCTTCGGTCTGATCGCCACCAGTTGCCTGGTGGGCCAGGTTCTTGCTCAGGAATCACTGCCCGTCGGAGAGGCAATGCCCGCTTCCACGGTCCTCATCGAAACTGAGGTGCCTTCCGATGTCGAGAACTGGAGTGATGGTGTGTGGGCGGCGGCGATGTCGGGGGATTCGGCGCTCATCGAGGCGTACCTGGAAGCCATACCCGAGACCGGTCAACCCGGACGGGCAGAGCGGCTTCGTCAAGCCGTCGAATCCTACCGGTCCCATCTGGAAGCAGCGAGCACCGACCGGAGCGAGGATCGTGATGCGGCACTGGAGCGACTGCGGGAACTCTTCGCGGAGGAGAAACTGGTCGAGGCCCTCACGGCGGCAGTCGAGCTGCAGACCCTTTCCGACAACTGGGATGAAGCGCTCGAGATCGAGGAGCTGAACCAGTTGCTGACTCGCGCCGAGACGGACTGGCAGGTCGCATTCGAATCCGGAGATCTCCTGCTTGCTCAGGACCTGCTCTACCGCCTGCGAACCCTCCATGAGGACATCGGCGATCCCGAAGCCTACACGAGGTACGACGACGCCCTTGACGGTGTCAATCGCCGCATCACCCTCCTCGCCCAGTACGCACAGCGCACGCTGCACGAGCTTCGGCGGGAGGAGATGCTCCGGTACGCTCCCGAGGAGGAATTCCCCGAGTTCAACGATGCGTTCGTCGACGAATGGAAGGAACGTCATCGCAACATCAATGATCGGATGCTCAAGCGTGCCCTCGCGATGGCATCCCGAGACCACATCGCCTCCGGGGGGTGGAAGCCTCTGCTGGATGGTGGTCTCGAGGCACTGCGCATCTTCGTCACCACTGCGGCCCTGAAGGAGAACTTCCCCGGCCTGGAGAACGCGGAAGCCGTGGACCGATTCGATGCCTTCCTCGAGATTCACGAGAAGCGCATTCAGGACATGCCGGCCGACGCTCTCAACGGTGAGACCTGCCGGAGATTGATCGACGAGGTGCTTCTCGCCAACAACCGGACGGTCCAGATCCAGCCGGAGGTCATCATCAGGGAATTCGGGGACGGTGCGATGTACCGACTCGAGAAGGAGTTCCAGGACGAGTATTCCCAGGTCATCTGGCCGGAGGAACTTCGTCGGTTCCAGCAGCAGGTCGACGGGGACTTCGTGGGGGTCGGGATCCTGATCCGCCATGATGATCGCCGGCGCGTCATGATCGTGAATCCCCTCGAGGGTTCGCCAGCCGCACGAAGCGGCATCAAGGCCGGTGACATCATCGTGGGGGTCGAAGGAAAGGACACGGTGGGCTGGAGCCTCAACCAGGCGGTCGACGAGATCACCGGTCCGGCCGACGAGGAGGTCGTGCTGAAGATCGAGCGTGAGGACGTCGACGAACCCTTCGATGTGGTGGTCATGCGTGACCAGATCAAGATGCGATCGGTGAACGGTTGGTGGAAGAAGGAACTCAGCGCCGAGGGCGAGCCCGACTGGGACTGGTTCATCGATGAATCCGACGGCATCGGCTACATCCGCCTGACCTCGTTCAACGAGGACAGCTTCCAGGATTTCCTCAGCGCCCTTCAGGAGATGCATGAGGAACGGCCCCTCAACGGTCTGATACTCGACCTTCGCTTCAACCCCGGGGGTCTGCTCCGCTCTGCCGTGGAGTTCTCGAATCTCTTCGTGGAGTCCGGGTTGATCGTTTCCGGAGAGGACCGCAACCGAAACACCGTCTGGGAGATGAGTGCCGAGCCCGGTCGTGCCGCGTGCAAGGATCTTCCCACCGTGATCCTCGTCAATCGTGGCTCCGCCAGTGCCAGCGAGATCGTCGCCGGAGCCCTCAAGGCCCACGGAGCGGCGGTCGTGCTCGGCGAGCGAAGCTTCGGCAAGGGCAGCGTCCAGACCGTACAGGACCTTTCAACGCCCTTCTCCCAGGCCGCGGTCAAGCTGACCACCCAGTACTACGTCCTCCCTGCGATGCCCGGTGAATCGACCGGTCGCCTGGTTCACAAGAAGCCCGGAGCCGAGGACTGGGGTGTGAACCCGCACATCGACGTGGAAATGGCGCCCGAGCAGATCCTGGCCGCGACCGAGCTTCGCCGCAAGGCAGACTTCATCCAGGAGTGGGTGGATGAGGTCGATCGCGAGGAGCGTCCCGAGGTCGCCCCCCTGATCACCGAGGGAAAGGATCCCCAGCTGGAGATGGGACTCCTGCTTCTGAAGGCCCGGGTGCTCAAGGATCGTCGGAATCCCAACCTGCTGGTGGAGAGCTCGGAAACGAGCAATTGAACCTCCGGAGGCAGCCGAATCGGCCGGCTTCGAGCCTGCGAACCCCGTTGCGGGCTCCAGAATGGGGGTTTCGGGCCGTTTCATGGCAGTCCGAGCCGCTCTTGCAACCTGAACCCGATATCCTGTAGCGGATCGTGGCGCCAAGTACGGCGTCACCGGACTCTTCACCCCCGCTGGATGCTGTCTTCATGTCTGTTGCGAATACCGCCATTGGAACCTCGCATCTCGTCGGATCCGACACCTCTTCAGAGGGGTCATCCGCGAGGTCGCTTCCCGGCAAGACGTTGCTCGAATGGTTGAGAATGATGGTCCTCATTAGGGAGTTCGAGGTGCGCACCATGCAGGCGTACCAGGACCGCAAGATCGGGGGCTTCTGTCATGTCTACATTGGGCAGGAGGCGGTGGCCGTGGGATGCACCGCATCCGTCGAGCATCCCGACCCCATCGTGACCGCCTACCGTGATCACGGCCATGCTCTGGCTCGTGGCATGGACCCCAAGTACTGCATGGCCGAGATGTTCGGTCGCATTGGTGGTTGCGCGAAGGGGAAGGGCGGGTCGATGCACATGTTCGACCGCGACAACAACCTCTTCGGGGGGCACGGCATCGTCGGAGCGCAGACGCCGCTCGGTGCGGGACTGGCCTTCGGCACCAAGTACATCGACGAGGTGATCAACGGGGGCACCAGTCAGCGGGTCACGCTCTGCTTCCTCGGGGACGGTGCCCTGAACCAGGGGGCGCTTCACGAGGCGATGAACCTCGCTGGTCTCCTCAACCTGCCCGTGATCTTCGTGGTGGAGAACAACGGATACTCCATGGGCACCTCGATCAATCGCGGCACCACCATGGCCCACGAGATCACCGCCAAGGCCAAGGCCTACGGAATGCTGTCCGCACAGATCGACGGAATGGACGTTCTCAATGTCTACGACGGAATGAAGAAGGTCGTCGACGAGGTCCGCGCCAAGTCCTGCCCGGCATTCGTCGACATGCGAACCTACCGCTTCAAGGGTCATTCGATGTCGGATCCCCGAAAGTACCGGTCCCGTGAGGAGGAGCAGACCTACGAGACCGATGATCCGATCGCCAAGCTCCGTGATCACCTCTTCAGTCAGAAGGTGCTCGACGAGGACGGGTTCAAGGCGATGTCCAAGGAGATTCGCACCGAGGTGCGAGCCTCGATCAAGTGGGCCGACGCCTCACCGCCCCCGGACGTCGTCGAGGAACTGTACAAGGATGTCTATGTCGAAGAGTGGGGGCCGTACAACGGAACCTCGGAACCGGAAATGCTCACCGATGCCGGCAAGAAGGAAGAGGGCTGATCCCCATGACTCGAGTCATTGAATTTCGTGATGCCCTCAACGAGGCGATGTGCGAGGAGATGCGCCGGGACAACCGGGTGATGCTTCTGGGCGAGGAGGTCGCGGAGTATGACGGCGCCTACAAGGTGAGCCGGGGCATGCTCCAGGAGTTCGGCGAGCGTCGCATCATCGACACCCCGATCTCGGAAAGCGGTTTTTC
>JAYZFJ010000016.1:0-21709 GCA_036336805.1 Planctomycetota bacterium | reverse complement strand
CCGAAGACCCCCATGCAGAGTGCGATCGTGGGCTTGACCCGCTGCGCGAGCAGTTCGAACGCCTCGAGGTTGTCGCGCAATGAACGTGCGTGCCAGACGATCTTCGCGACCGATGCGGCGTCGAACTCCGCCATCGCGGTGACGCGCTGGGTGAGGTCCGAGGGACGGCCCTCGAAGTCGTGCGAGGAGAGGATCAGTCCGGTCGAGACCTCGCGGGCCTGTCGGTCATGCTCGACGACGAGGTTGATCTTCTGGCGGAGGTTCGCGCTGCGCTGGTAGTCGGCGAGTTCGAAGTCGATGTAGCGAGGCGGGTCATCGGAGGTTCCGATCGCCTCGATCAGGGAGACCCGATCGGTGTCGTCGCCTTCGTAGGCACCACCTTCCCGGCGGGCGCGACAGGTGAGGATGCCGGGCAGTGGACTCTCCCGCAGGAGCGTGGCGATCGCGTCGGCGCCACCGGGTTCCTCCGCGAGGGCGTCCACTCGCCATTCAACGAGTCGGGCCCCCTCCCGACGGCCGGACTCCGCCGCTTCCAGGGCGGGTCGGACATCCTCGGAGGAGGCGACGGAGATTGAGAGGCAGATGAAGCTCATGGGAGGATGCTAGCACGCTACCATC
The DNA here is from genome assembly GCA_036336805.1 of Planctomycetota bacterium. Lineage (GTDB taxonomy): Bacteria > Planctomycetota > Phycisphaerae > Phycisphaerales > SM1A02 > UBA8087. Next base: position 21,091 of record JAYZFJ010000016.1, on the reverse strand, counting down.
GTCGCACCATGGATACCGGCATCACCCCGCAGATCAGAGAACCGATGACCTACCTCAGGGGCAACCTGGCGGGCCTGATCCGGTTCGACGAGAACGTCCTCCCGATCAAGATCGTCATCGGACCAGACGGTCGGATCGTCGCACCGGTGATGGTCGCGATGCTGACCGCCGGGGACACCGTCCTCCACCTTCCCGATGAGGAGGACTCGTCGATGCACCTGATGGTGACCCTCGAGTCGTTCGAGGAGAAGGGTCCCGATGGCGCACTCGCCGATCGCTGGCGCATCTACCACGGGGAACCCGAGGATGTCCGGTGGGCGATCATGCACATCGACGCGGCTCGGTTGGACGGCGTGTTCTACGACGGCGACGCATTGCTGATCCCGAACGTGCTCAGTCGATGCGAGGCGGCGATCTGCCGGTGGGCGAACGATTCGATGGTCGCAGGCCTCCAGCAGGCATGCATGCATCATCGGGAGATCGAACTCAACGATCCGCGACTGGTGGGCGTTGATCCCCTCGGATTCGATGTACGAGGCCGGTTCGAGATCGTCCGTCTGGACGCGGCAGAGCTCATCGGTGACGAGGAATCCGCTCGCATCATGTTGGAATCGCTGATTTCCGCGTGACCTTCGATTGAAGCGGATGGGTGGCGCGCGTTTTCGCTAGAATCATCGTGATACTCAGGAGAACAGGACCATGATGAGTGGCAGTCTCAACCACGCGATGATCGATGACGGGCAGGCCGGAGCAGCACAGAACTACGCCGACCGGTTCGGGGAACCGGGGTTCGATGATCCCACCCGGATGTACATCGGCCAGCGATACGATGGATACACTCCTGAGAACCAGCGGACCTGGACCGAACTCTACGATCGGCAGATGGAGTTCCTCACGAACACCGCTTCGAGCGTCTACCTCACCGGGGCCAAGGCGATCAATCTCGTTCGAGAGCACATCCCCTACCTGCAGGGACCGAAGAGCGTCAACACCTTTCTCGAGGAACTCACGGGCTGGCAGAGCTGTGCGGTTCCCGGATACCTTCCGGCCAAGGCCTTCTTCGCCTGCCTCGGCCGAAGGGAATTCCCCACGACGATCGTGATCCGGCCGTACGACTCGATCGACTACCTGCCCGAGCCCGACATCTTCCACGACATCTTCGGACACGTCCCGCTGCACGCGGATCCGGTGTTCGCGGACTTCCTGCAGACCTACGGAAAGGCCGCAAGCCTGACCGATGATCCGAATCACATGACCCGCCTGGCCCGACTCTTCTGGTTCACCGTGGAGTTCGGCCTCATCCGGGAGAGCGGGGTCAACAAGCTCTACGGTTCCGGCCTGATCTCGTCACCGGGTGAAAGCGTTCATGCGCTGGAGAGCCGTGAAGTCGAACGCCGCCCCTTCGATTTGGAGATGGTCTGTGAAACCGACTTCGAGATCGATCATTACCAACCGATCCTCTATGTGCTGGATTCCTTCGAACAGCTTCGTGACGGCATGAATTCATATGCCGAACGAATCATCGACGAAAGCGAATCAGCGCCTATCTGATGGTCGATCCACGGCGGATACGGAAATCCTGCTGATCGCCGAGGCCCCTGGTTCAAACAGCTGTTGGATACGGTCGGGAATCGTTGCACCAAAAAAATAAAACCCCCTTACAGCCCGTGAGCCGGGTTGGTGTGGTTCTGAGAAGGTGAAATGCGGTTTGTAGTTTGGAGATGTCAAAACCAAAACGCACCCTGAGCAGGAAGTGTGCGTAGAGACCATCGACAACCGGGATGTGCTGCGTAACGGCATGGGGCGTCCGGATTGTGATACTGGAGATACACGGTCTATGAGAAAACAAGCTCATCGAATTGCCGCAGGAATTGCTGCGGCATCCTGCATGTCGACCACGCTCGCCTTGCAGTGTGATGGAGATGTCAACAACGATGGAGAGATCAACGGAGCAGACCTGACGGAACTTCTGGCTTCATGGGGACCATGCAGTGGATCCTGTGGCGGAGACCTGGATCAGGACGGATCGGTCGGGGGATCGGATCTTGCACGGCTGCTTGCCGGGTGGGGACCGTGCACCGGCGGCGGAGGTTCCGAAGGTGAAGGCCCGTACAACTACGGAGAAGCGCTGCAGAAGGGAATCACCTTCTACAACGCCCAGCGAGCAGGCGACCTGCCCGACGAATATCGACTCGACTGGCGATCGGACGCATTCAAGTACGAGCTGGAACAGGAAAACGGTCAGTACCCCGTGGATGAGTCGATATTGAACCGCTACATGGATGCGGGCGACTCACCGACCTTCGTGTTGCCGATCAGTTCGGCGATGACGCTCATGGCCTGGAGCGGAATTGAATTCGAGGACGGCTTCACCCAGTCGAACCAGATGGATGAGTTGCTCGACACCCTGCGGTGGCATGCGGACTGGTGCATTGCCGCGCACCCCGAGCCCAACGTCTTCTGCGGACAGATCGGTCAGGGTGGACCGTCGCACGCATTCTGGGGTCCGGCCGAAATCCACACCCAGGCCACGGGCTACCGACCGAAGATATGGTGGCTGACTCCGGACAATCCGGGCTCGGAAGCCGCTGGTGAAGCAGCCGCGTTTCTTGCGGCGGCATCGATCCTGTTCGCGGAATCGGATGCTGGGTACGCCCAGACTCTGCTGCAGCATGCACGGGAACTCTTTTCCTTCGCAAGCACCTATCAGGGCACCTACACCGATTCGATCCCCGGGGTGAGCGCGTTCTACAACTCGTTCTCCGGCTACAAGGACGAACTTGCATGGTCCGCAGCCTGGCTGCACCGGGCCACGGGTGAGGCTTTCTACCTCGAAGCAGCGCGCCAGTACTTCGATGAATCAAGTCCCGATCCGCGCTGGTCGCAGTCCTGGGACGGGAAGATCAACGGCGCGGCGTGCCTGCTGGCGGCCCTGACCGGCGAATCGAAGTACGTCGAGGCGATCGAGACCAACCTCGACTACTGGCAGCCGGGTGGTGGCATCCGCTACACCGACGGTGGACTGGCCTGGCTCGATACCTGGGGATCGCTTCGCTACGCAGCCAACACCTCGTTCATCGCGTTTGCCTACGCGAAGATGGTGGGTGACCCGGATGGGAAGTACCGACAGTTCGGGGAAAGCCAGATGAACTACATCCTCGGCGACAACCCCCGAAACTCGAGTTACGTGTGCGGCTTCGGAGAGAACTTCCCGAAGGAGCCCCACCACCGGGGCGCCCATGGCTCATGGAACAACCAGATCAACGATCCGAACCCCAATCGGCACACCCTCTGGGGTGCGCTGGTCGGAGGACCCGCCTCGGCCGACGACTTCGACTACGAGGACGTGCGCAGCGACTACATCGCGAACGAGGTTGCCTGCGACTACAACGCGGGATTCGTGGCGGCCCTCGGCTACCTTTCGGAGACCTATGGCGGAGATCCGCTTCCGGATTCGGAATTCCCTCCCTTCGAGGAACGCTACGGTGAAGAGATGTTCGTGGAAGCATCGATCATCGAGGATTTCGGCAGCTCCACCAAGATACGGTGCATGCTCAACAACCGGAGTGCCTGGCCTGCTCGCATGAGCGATCAGCTCTCGTACCGCATCTACCTGGACCTCAGTGAGCTCTATGCAGCCGGTTACTCCGCTCAGGACGTGGTGGTCGACAGTGGATTCCTCGATGGCGGGAGCCTCAGCGGTCTGCAGGTCGCCAATGCCTCGAGCAACCTCTACTTCGTCGAGATCTCCTACGAGGGCGAACTCATCGGTCCCGGTCAGGGCGCCGACTACCGTCGTGAATGCCAGGTATCGATCGGGTTGGCCGACGGTGTTCCCGAAAGTGCGTGGGACTCGACGAACGATCCCTCGATTGCCGGGCTCGAGTTCGGACAGTCCGCACTTGCCAAGACCGAGATGATCGCGGTCTACGACGGCGGGGTCCTGATCTACGGCGAGGAAGGTACCCTCGACTGCAACGACAACGGCCTCGATGACGTGCAGGAGGTGGCCGATGGAGCCGCGGATCTGGACGGCAACGGGCGACCGGATGAATGCGATGCCGATTGCAATGGAGATGGCATCCCCGATGCCTACGAACTTGCCGAAGGCGCGGAGGACTGTGACGGCAACGGGATTCCGGATGGATGCGAGTCGTTCGCCGACTGCGATTCCGATGGATTCCCCGATGCCTGTGCGATCGCTTCGGGCATCGTCGAAGACTGCGACGGAAATGGAATTCCCGACGGTTGCGACATCGATGCCGGCGAGACCGACACGGATGGCGACGGCATCCTCGATGCGTGCCAGCTGGATGGCCTGGCCGGATCCTTCACCATCGTGGATGACTGGGGATCAGGGTTCACCGGTGAACTGGTGATCACCAACTACGGTGTGGATCCCATCCCCGCTGCGTGGACGGTCGAGTTCGTGAGCAGTTTCAGCATCGTCAACATCTGGCCGGCGGAGTTCCAGGTCGGCGCCAACGGCAGCGTCATCATCTTCGCGCCCGAATGGTCTCAACCGGTGGCGACCGGTGATTCGATCACCATCGGGCTTCAGGGAAGTTACGGATCGGGCTCGATCGAGGAACCCACGGAGGTCACCGTGAACGGAACCGAAGTCCAGCTGGACTGAACCCACCGTTGATTTGCCTCAACGCCGGCCCCTCGGGGCCGGCGTTGTTCATATAGACTGTTCGATCAAGGAGAACCCCATGAGCAAACGGGCCGAGATCACCGCGGGCGAATACGAAAAGCGACGTCAGAACGTCCTGAAGGGGCTCAAAGATTCGGTCGGGGTGATCTTCGCCGGAGATGGTGGCGCCGAACTCCATGGAAGCTGGAGGCCGGATCCGAACTTCGAGTACCTCACGGGGATCACGGATGAACCCGGAGCGGCTCTCGTGTTCGACCCGCTGCAGAAGGTCTCCTCCAAGCAAGTCACCCTGTTTCTGCGGCCGCTGGACCCCGAAGTCGAGAAATGGGATGGAGCACGGGATTTCATCGACTCGAAACTGGTCAACAGATACGGGATCAAGAGCATCTTTCGAACCGGTCGGCTTCCTCTGGTGCTCAAGACCGCGGCCGCGAAATCCAGGAAGCTCGCCTGTCTGCAGGCGTTTGCCAACCACGACCAGCCCGTTTCCCCGGACCTGGAGGTGTTCAACAAGCTCGCTCGGCGGATTCCGGGCATCTCGATCGTGGACAAGACCGACCTCCTCGCGAAGCTCAGGGCGGTGAAGTCTGCCGGTGAGCAGGCCTGCATCAGGGAGGCGGGGCGCATCACCAGTCTGGGTTTCGACTCGGTCCTGAAGACGATGAGACCCGGAATGAACGAATTCGACGTCCAGGAACTGCTGGAACACGGATACCGGGCCAATGGATCAAGAGGACCGGCCTACAACACCATCGCGGGGAGTGGATTCAACGGGACGGTCCTGCATTACGGAGCGAACAACCAGACCCTGAACGATGGTGATCTGATCGTCATCGACAGTGGTGCCGACTATCGAGGGTACGCCGCGGACGTGACTCGAACGTATCCGGTGAATGGTCGATTCACCAAGCGGCAGAAGGAGATCTATTCGATCGTGCTCAAGGCGCTCGATGCCTCGATCGCAAGGGTCAGGGCCGGGTGCACCTTCCAGCAGATCGACAAGGCCGCTCGTGACATCATCAACAAGGCGGGATACGGCGACTGCTTCTTCCACGGAATCGGACACCACCTCGGACTCGAGGTGCACGACATCACCCCGGACCAACCGCTCAAGAAGGGAGCGGTGATCACGGTCGAGCCCGGGATCTACATCGCCGACGAATGCCTCGGAGTGCGGATCGAGGACGACGTCGTGGTGACCAGGGACGGCTGCATCAATCTGACGAAGTCGATCCCCCGATCGATTGCCTCGATCGAGAAGGCGATGCGGTCGAAACGCGCAGGCGGTTGATCCACCGATCGGCGCGCACGAACAGGCTGATCAGACGGAGCCGCCGTTCAGCCAGTTGAGGGTGAGCAGGGTCAGGGACCAGAAGACGGGGAACGAGGAGATCAGGATCGCCACCAGGGCGAGTACCCGTCCCTTGAGATCGCTGGTGCGGCCGACGATCTCGCAGGCGATGATCACGAAGAGCATGAGCGAGAGCTTGAAGATGATCGCACCCGGCAGCCCCCAGGCATCGATCACCAGCTTCGCGACCGGATTCACCTCGACGCCTCCGCGATAGAGGATCACCCAGGTGAGGATGATGTCCAGGCACGAGACGAAGACGAAGAGCGCATAGCTGTTCTGGTACCTCATCTCGGGGATGTCGGTGAATCGGATTCGCCGGGGTCGCTTCTGGTTGTCATCCCGTGAATTCATGCGCGAAGCGTACCGGAAGATCGCTGGCGAGTCAGATCAGGGGATCATGGCTGGGAAGATTGTGAGCCGGGGCGGTGTTGAGCTGCACCAGGGATTCCCCCTGCAGTCTCTTTGCCTCATCCGGATCGACGAAGTCGGAGTGACAGGACGCCTTCTGAGTGTCGGCATCCACCTTCTTCTTGGTCTTGGAGGCGAGCTTGTGAATCTCCTCGGGGCTGAGCACCCCACGCTTCTCAAGAATCTCCTGCTGTTCGGGCGTGAGCGCATCGGAGCGGAAGGAACGTGGGCGGAAGTACTCCGGATCCTTGCCGCTGGCGAACTCCTGGATCTCCTTCGAGATCCGGACGCTGCACCAGTCGTGACCGCACATCGCACAGAAGTCGGTGTCGACATCGAGATCCTCGTCGTGGTAGGCACGCGCGGTGTCCGGGTCGAAGGACAGATCGAAATGCTTCTGCCAGTTCAGCGCGGCACGGGCCTTGGTCAGCTCGTCGTCCCGGTCCCGGGTCCCGGGAATGCCCAGGGCGATGTCTGCCGCGTGGGCGGCGATCTTGTAGGCGATGCAACCCTGCTTCACGTCATCTCGCTTGGGGAGACCGAGGTGCTCCTTGGGTGTCACGTAGCAGAGCATCGAGGCGCCGTGGTACGCCGCCGCGGTCGCACCGATGCAGGAGGTGATGTGGTCGTAGCCCGGGAAGATGTCGGTGACCAGAGGGCCGAGCACGTAGAAGGGAGCACCGTGACAGAGTCGGCGCTGCAGCTTCATGTTGAACTCGATCTGGTCGAACGGAACGTGTCCGGGACCTTCGATCATCACCTGCACACCGCAGCGCCAGGCACGTTCGGTGAGGTCCCCGAGGGCACTGAGCTCACCAAGCTGAGCCTCGTCGGTGGCGTCCGCGAGACCTCCGGGACGCAGCCCATCACCGATCGAGAAGGTGACGTCGTACCGACGCATGATCTCGCAGATCTTCTCCCATGCGGTATTCATCGGATTTTCCTGACCCTGGTGGTGGATCATCCATTTCGCGAGGAGGGATCCGCCACGGGAGACGATGCCGATCAGACGGTCCTTGACCAGGGGAAGGTGCTCGCGAAGCGTTCCTGCATGGATCGTGAAGTAGTCCACTCCCTGGGCGGCCTGGTGCTCGAGGGTCTCGAGGATCATGGACTCCTCCAGATCCTCGATCTTGCGACCGATGATCATCGAATAGATGGGCACGGTTCCGATCGGTACGTTGCTGTTGACGATGATCGCCTCGCGAGTGGCATCCAGGTCACCGCCGGTCGAGAGATCCATGACCGTGTCCCCACCCCAGCGCTCGGCCCACTTCAACTTCTCGACCTCCTCGTCGGTGGAACTGGAGACCGGTGAGGCGCCCATGTTGGCGTTGATCTTCGTCTTGGTTGCGCGGCCAATCGCCATCGGATCCAGCTGGTGCCGGAGATGAACACGGTTGGCAGGGATCACCAGTCGTCCGGCCGCGACCTCGTCGCGGACCTGGTGGGCGGTGAGGTGCGGTTCACGCTCGGAGATGCGACGCATCTCCGGAGTCACCACGCCGAGCCTCGCCTGTTCGAGCTGGGTCACCGGCTCGAAGCCATCGGGTGCCTGACCGCGAATGAACTCGCCTTCCGCCCGACCGTGACCGCGGCATCCCTCGTCGATCGAATCGACCGCGACGATCGACCAGCCATCGGGAAGGAAGTCCCAGGCGGTCGAGGTGCTGACCGGTGGCATGCCCGGCGTGTCGGGAGACGAGAAGCTCAAAGGACCGCCGATGTCCGGACGATTGGCGAACGAGCCCGGAGTCGTTCCCTGCGCGTCGGTGGAGGGATTGGTGGCACCGTGACGGGGCAGCGCCCAGTCGATGTCTTCCGGAGTGATGGCGGTATCGGTATCGGACTGGATCATCTCAAGCAACTCCTCTGCCGTGGAGAAGCGGCTCGATCATCCGACCTCGGTGCGTCAGGAAGAATCGACGCTTCCCTACGCCGGTGTCAGCCGGATCAGGTTCTGCGGGTACCTCTCAGTCCCGTCTGGGACGCCCCGAGCGTTTGACGTTATCTTAGCTAACAGAACCGCGTTGGGTCGGCCCGATACCGGTTTCACTCTGAAAGGGACTCGCATGAAAGTAGTCGGAATCATCATCGCCGTGCTCGTTCTCATTGGTGGCTGCTGCATCGGAGCCCTGTTTCTCGGCAGTTACGCGATGAACGAAGGTCTGCGCTCCTCGATTCAGCCGCAGGTGGAAGGCACGCCGCCCGTCGAGAAGTACATCGGGAAGATCGAATCGATGGACATCAACTGGGGCCAGACCGCGCAGCAGGCGCAATCCGGAGATGAGGGCCGCCTCGCTCTGAACACTTCCGGCGACAAGGGAACGGGCCTGCTGATCGTGAAGATGGCCGATGACGGCTCGAAGCTGTCCTGGGCGATCCTCGAGGTCGACGGCAAGAACTACGCGGTCATGGGACCGCCTCCCGAAGACCTGAACGCGATCAACCTGGACGGAACACCCGCAGTGGCCGAAACCGGTGGTACGGATGGCGGCGATCAGGCCGGTGGATCCGACGCCGCCGACGGTGGGGATGCCGTGAGCCCCGATGGTGGAGATGGTGACCAGGGCGCCTCCGCGGGCGGTTGATTCCGGGGAGCGATGATCGATCAATGGTCGGAATCGAGGACATCAGGCAGGCCGCTCGGCGAATCGACGGGATCGCTCATCGCACACCCGTGATCACCTGTGGAATGCTTGATGATCGGTCGGGCCGTTCGCTTTCACTCAAGTGCGAACACCTGCAGAAGGTCGGTGCGTTTAAGTTCCGTGGGGCGTGTAATGCCGTGATGGGGCTTGGCCAGGAGGAGGCGGATCGCGGCGTGGTCACCCATTCGAGCGGTAATCACGCTCAGGCCCTGGCACTGGCCGCGCGCATTCGCGGTATTCATGCGACGATCGTGATGCCCGTCGGCGCCCCCGGGGTCAAGCGGCGGGCCGTCGAGGAATACGGTGCGAAGGTGATCGAGTGCGAGGCGACCCAGGATGCGCGAGAGGCCGCGGCGGCACGTATTGTCGACGAGGAGGGTGCGACCTTCATCGCCCCGTACGATGATCCGAGGATCATCGCCGGACAGGGGACGACTTTTCTGGAACTTCATGAGGAGGTCCAGGAACTCGACGCGCTGGTGGTTCCGCTGGGAGGAGGCGGACTCCTCTCGGGCATGGCGCTCGCGGCCCGTGCTCTGAGGCCCGATCTGCACATCATCGGAGTCGAACCCGAACTGGCGGATGACGCGAGGGAGTCGATCGAGGTCGGGCACATCGTCCCCCAGCGACCTCCACGAACGATCTGCGATGGTTTGCGGACCTCACTGGGCAGCCTGACGTTTCCGATCATTCGGGATCACGTCGATGAGATCGTCAGCGTGCCGGACGAATTGACGATCGAGGTGATGAGGTACTGCTGGGAGCGAAGCAAGCTCGTGCTCGAGCCCAGCGGCGTGATCGGTGTGGCCGCGGTAATGGACGATGCATTCCGTGGTCGACCGGGACTCGAACGAACCGCGATCGTCCTGACCGGCGGGAACCTCGATCTCGAACGACTCCCCTGGCAGAACTAGAACCGGAACACGGGTTCAGGGGTTCCAGTTGGCCAGCAACTCGGCGAGGTCGGGACCCGAGACCGTGCCATCACAGTTGATGTCACCCGCTCCGTTGGGCTCCCCCCAGGTGGCCAGCAGCGTGGAAAGATCCTGCCCATTGATCCGCCCGTCATCGTTGAGGTCCGGAGTCCCCTGGCAGGTGTCGATCTCGACGCCGGATGCGATCAGGTTGATCGCCCAGGTACCGGAGGCATTCCCCTCCGAGGCGATTCCGCTGAGAAGCAGATTGGCGGTGTCACCGCCCAGGGTGGGCAGTGGGAAGGCGAGATCGGTGAATTCGAAGCCATCCGCGGGAATCGGGTTGTCGAATGTCGTGGATGAGACGACCTGGAACTCGAATCCGGACTCCGTCTCCACCAGCGTTCCGTCGATCGGAAACGGAAGCAGAAAGGGTTCGGGGGTGATCACTTCTTCGAACAGCGTGAAGGAGATCGTGTTGGTCAGGGGAATCGTTCCCGAGATCCCGTAGAGGCCCGGATTCTCCGGAGCGAATCCAAGCACCAGATCCGAGGGGCCGGACTGTTCGAGGGTCCAGGTATCGAGTGCGATGTCACCAAGTGGAATCGGGATCTCGAAGCCACCGAGGAAGAATCCACCGGGGTTCACGGTTCGGAAGGTCTCGTAGAGAAAACCGAGATTCGCGGAGAGCACGTCGGACCCGCCCCCGAGCACATCGACCGAGAAGCTGGTGATCTCGACCGTCCCCGCGTCGAAATCGACATCGAGGACGAAGGATCCGGTCGGAGTCGACGAGGAGCTCCCCGAGATGTCGTTGGTTGCCGAGTAACCGATCGGATTGTTCCCGCTGCCACCGAAGATCCCGGGAAGGGTCCGTGTCCCCTCGGGGTTCGTTTCGGCGTCGTAGTTGCCGATGAGACTGCCGGCGAATGGAACCTGTACCGCGAGAGACCGGTCGATCAGACTTCCTTGCTGGTCGATGGTGAATTCAAGACTCTGCGCGTTTGCCGCGGTGGAAGCGGCGGCGATCACAATGGGCAGAAGGCAGGGACGAATCATGGTTCTCCGTTCTCCGATATGGCAGGGCGTGGCAAAGCCCCAGAGTAGGAGGAAACGACTTTCCCGACCGACTGAATCCGGAACTTCAAGAGAAAGCGTGAATTACAAGACACTCATCCCGCCCAGTCGGCCAGCAGGCGGGTCAGATCCGCACCATCGACGCTCCCGCTGCAGTCGATGTCTTCGGGGCCACCCCCCTTTCCCCAGCCGGCAAGCAGGATCGTGAGATCCGCCCCATTCACCAGGCCGTCTCCATTGAGATCGGAGTCCTGGGTGCATGGCTCAGGATCACAATCCAGACCAAGCAGATAGCGAGCGCCAAAGTAGATCGGCTGGGGATCCTCTCCCTCGTCCAGCTTGACCAGCGGACACTGCAAGCCCCGGCGTAGCGAGATCTCCTCGCGACCCGCGCCGATGACCATGGACCAGGTGCCCGGACCGACCTCGATCGACTGCTGGACAGCGGGTGCGCAGAGCGTCGAATCAAAGAGGAGCAGAACCTCGAAGGGGCCGCTGCAGGGACCACCGAAGAGGACCGCCTGCGCCGGGAACTCCGACTCCAGAGTGAAGGTGAGTAGGGTCGGTTGGGTGGTGGTGAACTGGTACCAGTCGGTATCACGGGGACTGCTGGTGGTCGTCTCACCGCTGACGAGCTGGCCGCAGACGATCTCCGAGAAGGTCGGCTCGAGCATGTTGCATCCGTCGTTGAGTCGCTCATCACATGGTTCGGATTCAGGCACCGCGACATCGGGGATGACGAGTTCACAAGCCACCTGCCCGCAGATTCGGGCGGCGAAATCGACGCAGTACTGGTCCCATTCGATGTAGCAGCAGTACCAGTCATGATCGCACATCGTCCGGCAACAGACCTGGTCCGCACACCCGGTGACGTCGGAGGCGCTGTCGCAGGGCTGCGCACCGGGGCAGGCCAGACCCGCGCATGCCTCTTCCTGGATGTCGATGCAGACCTGGTCCCAGTCGAGTTCACAGCAGATCGGGTCCGCGGTACACACCTCATCACAGCATTCGGTGACCGCGCATCCCGGAGATGCGTGGGGCTCGTCACAGGGACCCTCGGCACCGAGGTTGCATTGTGCAAGTGCTGTACCCCCCAAGGAGCTGGCCACGATGAGGAAGGGACCGGAGAGGCGCGCGATCATCAACCACCCCCCGGTTTCGTTCGGTCGGCCGGTTCACCGGACGAGCTGGTGCAGAGATCCCGCACCTCGGAAGCGGAAAGATCGCTCAACCATTTCGCGAGTGAGGCTCCATCCCGCTCGCCTTCGCCACTGAACGGAATCGCATGGACCGGATTCACGGAGGACGGATGGGACGTGCGGTTGCGACCGGCTTCGCGTGGAAGTCCGCCGATGAGGTTGTTCCTCAGGATGACCAGGCGATCGGACGTGAAATCCGCCGCAACGAGGTCCGTATCTCCGTCATGGTCAAGATCGACCGCTCGGAGATAGCGTATGAACTGTGCTCCCACGAAGAGTTGGGGCAGCAGGAACTCCAGTTCACCACCCGGCTGCGTGACGTTCTCGAAGAAGGCGATCGTTCCCGGCAGTGCGTGACCGATGACGACGTCCGTATCGCCATCACCATCGAAATCACCGGAGCTGGGTATCCAGGACAGTCCGGAGGAGGAACCGGGATGCAGAGTGGTTTCGGAGATGTCGCCGGACTGCTCCAGCCTGGCGATGGCAAATCGCTGGGGACCGAAACCGGTGAGGCTCAACAGGCAGTCCCGACGACCATCGCCGTCGAAATCCGCCCATTCCCCATAGGAGCATCCGGGCCGGGTTCCGTCTTCGAGGACGGGTACGGTCCAGGAACGGGTTTGCGGGAAACCGCCGAGACCATCGTTGAAGGAGAAGTCGATCGTCCTTGAACCGAGCCCGATCGCAGCGATGTCGAGAAAGCCGTCGGAATCGAGATCAATCAATTCCGCACTCTGGGGAAAGGGATATCCGTTGCGCCAGGGCGATGAACGCAGTCGGATCCCGGGTGTGAAGGAGCCTGTTCCGTCCCCCACGAGCGTGAGGATCTCCTCGCTCGAATGGCCGATGACCACAAGGTCCAGATGCGAGTCCCGATCGAGGTCCCCCACCCGGGTCGCCCGGATCTCGCGGCAGTGTCGCAGGGTCCGGGGTTGCTCGGTGAAACCGCCACCTTGCAACCCTTCGAAGATGACGACCAGTCCCGCCCAGGATCGGGTCCCGAGCACGATGTCGACATTACCGTCCTCATTGAAGTCCCCGAACTCAGCCCAGTCCATCTGGTCGGGCACCACGAGCTCGTCGGTGGGTGTCAGGCTCCCGCCGGGCCCCCCTTCGAGGATCATCGCCAGTTCGTCCACGTTGCGACCGCACACGACCGCATCGAGATCACCGTCAAGATCGAGATCGGTCAGATCGAAGCAGACCGGGGAAAACCCCTCTGGGAGCTGGATGGTCTCCTCGGTGAAGTCGAAATCGGTCAGCTGGGCGTGCGTCAACGACACCTCGCACGCCAGAATCGGTGCGCAGGACAGCAGACAGGTCGAAAGCGGATTCCCGATGGACATGAGTGAGATCTCGCGGGGGACAGAACCCATGGTAGATTCCGATCGCGGTTGTTCCATGCATCAATCGTGAATTAGTCGGCAAGGCGCCGGGAAATCATCGAATCGATCGCAGCGAGGCGTTTCCGATGCACCGGCCGATCCGGTTCGAGCAGAATCAGGGCCTCGATGTGCATTCGGGCGCTTTCCAGCCGATCGGCCTCGATCGATATCGCCGCGGCCAGTTCGCGAAGACTGGGTCGATAGGGATCGATGCGCACCATTCGCTCGGCACTGGCGAAGGCACCTTCATGGTCTCCGCTTGCGCGCTGGAGACGGGAAAGTTCCGTGGCGTACACGGGGTTGCGATCGGAAAGAGCGTCGAGCCTGGCGAGAGGCTGGATCGCGCGAGACGGATCCTCGGACTTAAGAAAGAGTCTGGCGAGCACGCGGTCGGGATAGGGATCGATCGGTCGCGCTTCCCGGTAGCGTTGCAGGTAGTCGATCGCGTCTGCATCGGATCGCTGGTCGCGATCGATCATCCTCCGGGTCAGGAGTTCGAGCAGATCGGGATGATCCGGATGGGATTCAAGCCATTCGCGCACCTGCTCGTCGCTGATCTCGATACGAGGCAGTTCGAGGCCGGGCCATTCGATCGGTTCGGAAGTCTGCTGACCGGCGGGTCGGCCGATCCGATCGGCCAGCGAGTTCGCGACGGTGGAGAGGCGCCTCGAACGGGAAGACTCCAGCTTCTCACGGCCTTCGGGGTCTCGGCTGATGAGATCCATCTTGAGGCGATCGAACGAAGGCTGGGCGAAGAACCCCCATTCCCCGACCTGGATTCGGGCCCAGGCGAGGAAGTTCTCGAAAAAGGTCGCACGATCGACGCCGAGAACCGAGGTGACCGCCTCCTCCTCCGGTCGCCCTTCGAAGTAGTGGTCCAGAAGATCGATCAATGCCTGCGCTCCGTAGGTCTCGTTCATGTATTCGACCATCCAGGCACCCTGGGCATAGGCCATCGGGCGATCGGTTCTGGTCTTCGGACGTATGAACGCCCAGTTGATCTCATCGAGATCGAACAGGCGATTCTCCCGCAGTGCGGTCGCGAGCATGATCGCCGTCTGGTAGTCACGCGGTGCATGTTCCATGCTGACCGCGGCCGCTTCGGTCAGCCAATGGGGAATCCGGTTCCGAGTCCGCTCGAGGGTGATCGTATGGGTGTATTCGTGCCGAAGGGTGTCGAGCCAGTCGAAGAGTCCGAGGTGCTTGCTGGGCGCGCCCTCCCGGGGGACCTCCATCGCGATGACCGGCCCGGTGCAGGCGGCGACGGTGTGGATCCACGGCATGCCGGTGATGCGCACCGAGAAGAACTCGTGATCGGGCATGACCTCGATGATGGTGCGCTGGGATGGTGTGTGGTCGAATCTCGCAGCGACTTCCGAGTGCATCGATTCGAGCGCATCGGGCATCATCCGGGCGACCACCTCGTCCACGCCTGGAAGGTATCGGATGACGAAGTGATCGGTCTCGATCGACTTGAAGGCCGCAAGTTCCTCGAGGAGTCTGAGACTGAAGATGGCGCGTTCGTTGAACGGATCGATTTGCGCCACCTGCCGCAGGGCATCGAGTGCCAGGTCATCCCGGCCGGACTGCATCTCGAGCAGGCCGAGTTCGATCAGGGGCGCGGACCACCCCGGTCGCCGGCGGACCGCCTCCGAGAGCACCTCGGCGGCATCGGCGTACTGACGGTTGAGTGCGAGGAATCGACCGACTTCGTGAAATCCGTCCGCGGCGCCGGGTGCCGTCTCATCCATCAGAGCAAGCCGCTGGAGCGCCCGGTCGAGATCGTAGGCGACCGCGTCGGAGGCGGCACGAAGGGTGAGCGCCTTTCGCAGGGCGGGTTCGCGTTTCAGCAGTGGATCAAGAATCGAGTTCGCCAGTTCGGGATCGTCGTTGATCAATGCGGATTCCGCGTCGAGGAGATCCGCGTAGGCGCTCGAACGATGAATCCTGCGCAGCGCGGCCGCGGCCCGGTACGCCGAATCGAAATCGAAGGCTCGCAGGGCGATTCGCCCGAGCAGGTACCACGCTTCCGCACAACGTGGATTCAGGGAAAGCGTCTCGTGCAGCGCCGCGACCGCTTCGACGCGATTGTGCTTCTCGATCAGCAGCCTCGCCTCCAGAAGAGGGGTCCGCCAGTCGAGTCGGTTGAGGGAGTCCCGGGACCGTGCCAGCAGATCCATCAGGTATCGATAGGTATCGGAGGGTCTTCCCTGGACGCGGGCGCGGATCTGCAGGCCCTCGACCCCGGCCAGAAGGTCATCCTGGTCGATGGTGGTGTCGGGATCCACACCGAGGAGAGCCGCCCCGACCGCCGCATCCGCTTCCTCGAATCGACCGATCTGCTCATGAGCTCGAGCACGCAGGATCATCGAATCGAGTGAACCGAGGGGATCGAGCAGCTCCAGAGCCTCGTCCCAGCGACCGCGCAGAATCAGGGCTTCCGCACGAAGTTCGATCGGGACCTCCACATCAGAGAGAGCGGGGTCATCGAGACGGCCGATCGTGAGTGCCGCGACCGCACGCCGTTCGGGCGTGTTCAGGTCCGAATCATTCCAGAGCCCATGTCGAATCCGATGGGAACGTCGCTCCTCCTCGGTCGACCAGGCGGCATCGAGAAGGGATTGAACCGGAGGTGACGGGGTGAATCCGTCGGGAACCAGCGGGGCCTGCTGGGCGGAGGCGACTGCCCCGGCGAGCAGCGACCAGCAGATCGTGAGCCGTCCGATCACTCCTGCGCACCCTCATCGACCTCGGGCCCGGGCAGCGGCTTGCTCTCTATCCGCCAACCGGACTCGGTGCGCGTCGCGGCGATGAGGGATTCGAACTGCTTGAGGCGCGCTTCGGTGACCTCGTCATTCGCTTGGGCCGATGGCTTGCGCAGCCAAGCGGTGGTACGGTCACCGTTGCGATGCGAGAGACGGATCCCGATCGGGAGCAGCGTGGTGGTCTCGAAGAGGAGGTCGATCGATTCGTGGTCCTCCGCAGCCGGAGTGCCGGGACGGGGAACGAGGTGGAGCACCTCGGCCTCGGTGATCGACTGAAAGAGAGGTTCATCGGGGATGCGACCGATGGAAACGTCGAACCGGTCGAGTACGGTGTCCGCCCTTTGCTTGAGGGGCAGAGGCAGCGGCCCCTCACCGAGTTCGAAGGGATCACTCGAGGAATCTGGTTCGATGATCTGCCGACGGACGTATCGCTTTCGTCGTGGATCCAGTTCGGTCCACCAGCCGTTCCGGAACATGTGAAATTCCGGCTGATCGGTTCCGTGCCCGGACGCATCGATGATCCGGTCGAAGACCAGTGTCATCTCTCGCTGCGCCCCCTCACCCTTCATCGCGACCACCCCTATCCGGGTCTCGAAATCTCCTTCGAGACCGTACTCCTTGCGGTAGGTCAGGGGGGACACGAAGACCTCGACCGCCTGGTGTGCACGCTCCATCCGCTCCAGCAACGCGCGAGCATCGGAATCCGATGCCGGCTCCTGGTCCTGAACCATTCCGGTCAGCAGGGCAGCGAGGACGATGAGGATGTGGACAATGGGGCTCGACACGTGCGTCTCCAGTGACATCCTATGTCGGGAAGCAGTCTTTTGAATCGAGGAACGTGAGAATGAAGCGAGTGAACATGACGAACGGTCGGGAACGAATCGACACGGGCTCTCCCTGGGAGCAACGCATGGGCTACAGCAGAGCCATGCGGGCGGGCCCGCTGATCACCGTCGCCGGATGCGTGGGGATCTCCGAGGACGGCACCTATCCGGATACGCTCGTCGGCCAGACTCGTTGCGCTCTTGATCGGATTCAGGGGGCATTGCACGCCCTGGATGCCGATCTGGACCAGATCGTCCGCATTCGCATCTACACCACGTGCATCGATCGCTGGGAAGAGATCGCCACCGTGATGGGGCCGACCTTCGCCGACACCCGGCCACCGAACGTTCTGGTCGAGGTGGCACGGCTCGTCGATGCCGATGCGCTGGTCGAGATCGAGGCCGATGCCTGGACCGGTGCGTGAGCACGGGGCCTAGCGGATCGGAACGGATTCGACGACCTCGAGTCCGAATCCATGAAGCGTCGGCCAGGGGCGAGGGTGATTGGTGATCAACTTGAGCTTGGAGAGACCGAGATCGCGCAGGATCTGACTTCCGATTCCAAACTCGCGCTGATCCATCGGCATCACCCGACTGCCGATGCCGTCGGGTCTGGCAAGGTCGGGTGCATTCACATCCTCATGCCCCCGGGACATCTCGTGGAGATCACGAGTGAGCTCGAGGTTTCCCGATTCGGGTCGCATGTAGACCAGCGCCCCCGCTCCCTCCTTCTGGATGATCTCCAGCGAAGCCATGAGGTCCTCGCGACTGGAATGATCCTCGTTGGCGGACGGAACCCCGAAGATGTCCCCGAGCAGATCCCGTCGATGGACCCGGACGAGCGTGGGCTCGGTCCGCTCCAGGCGGTTGCCCTGGCCATCGACGGCTCCGACGTCACCCGCACAGAGAGCGACGTGCGGAAGTGCATCGATCGTGCTTCGCCAGGTGAACAGCCGGAATCGACCCGCGGACGTCTCCAGCGGAATCCCCTCCGCGGGGTCACCACGCCGAACCAGGGTTTCCTGGGCGAGCCGATATTCGATCACCTGTTCGACCGAACACATCTTCAGCGAATGCTCGCGACAGAGGTCCTCGAGGTCCGGCATGCGGGCCATCTCACCGTCGGGCTTCACCACCTCGATGATCGCGGCCGCCGGCCGAAGACCGGCGAGCTTGCAGAGGTCGACCGATCCCTCGGTCTGTCCGGTTCGAACCAGTGCCCCGCCATCGCGGGATCGAAGAGGATTGATGTGACCGGGACGGACGAAGTCGTCAGGCCTTGAATCAGGCCTGGCGAGCAGGCGGATGGTGGTCGCTCGGTCACTGGAGCTGATGCCGGTTCCCACCCCATGTCGAGGATGTCCGTCCACACTGATGGTGAACGGAGTCTGGCGAAGGCTGGTGTTGTTGTGCCCCTGGGGAGCGAGATCGAGTCGTTCGCATGAGTCGCCGTCCAGAGCGACACAGAGGTACCCTCCGCCCACCCGGGTCAGGAAGTTGACGATCTCAGGAGTCACGTGTTCCGCGGCCACCATGAAATCGCCTTCATTCTCGCGATTCTCATCGTCGACCAGGACCACGACTCGTCCCGCCTTGAGTTCATCGATGATTTCGGGGATTGCTGCGAAGGTCATTCGGGAGATCTTAGCGGGTTGCCGTGGAGGAGTCCGGGTGGAGGATCTGAGGCGGGGGTGGGGTAGAATAGGGCCATGAGCACCCAGAACCACCGAGTGGAGCAACTGCTTCTCGAACTGACCACCCTTCCAACCGCTGCAGGCCGCGAGGGCCGCGTGCAGGCATACCTTGATTCGTGGCTCTCCCGGCGGGCCCGCAGCGTCAAGTGGAAGCGGGATCGGGCGGGCAACCTGCTGATCCGGCACCGGAACCCTGGAAGAAGGCCTCCCCTGCTGATCACCGCTCATCTGGACCATCCGGCCTTCGTGGTGCGGAGCGTGAACGGGCTCGAGATCGAGCTCGAGTTCCGGGGTGGGGTGCAGGATGCGTACTTCAAGGATGCACGGATCGAGCTCTTTGATTCCGACGACCGTCGCAGCAGTGCGCGAATCACGCAGCTCGATCCTTCGACCAAGCCCTTCAAGACCGTTCGAGCACGACTGGCACGTCGCACGGACGCCCTGGCTGCGGGAGATGTCGGCCGCTGGGCGCTGCCGAAGGCGTCGATCTCCGGTGGACGACTGCGAACCGATGCGTGCGACGACCTGGCCGCGGTCGCAGCGGCCCTGACGGCATTTGACTCGATCAGGAAGCGAAGGGGTTGTGAACACGTGGGGCTGCTCTTCACGGTCGCGGAGGAGGTTGGGTTCCTGGGAACGATCGAGGTGGCGAGAAACGCGAGCGGAGGTCGGGGAGGACTGATACCGCGGTCCTCGAGGCTGATCTGTCTTGAAAACTCCAGGAGTTTCACGGAAAGTCCGATCGGTGGCGGTCCGATCGTCCGGGTCGGTGATCGGATCAGCGTCTTCAGTCCGTCCCTGACCAACGTGATCTCGCACATCTGCACGGAAGAGGCCAAGCGCGACCCTTCCTTCGTATGGCAGCGCAAGCTCATGCCGGGCGGGGCCTGTGAAGCCACCGCCTTCTCGACCTTCGGATTCGAATCGACCTGCCTGTGCCTCCCGTTGGGCAACTACCACAACATGGCCGACGTGGACGAGGTTCTCGCCGGCAGGGTTCCGGCGCGGATTCGGCGCGAGGAGATCGCGATGTCGGATTTCCACGGGTTGGTCCGAATGCTGGAATTGATCGCACGAAAGCTCGATCACGCACAGGGCTCGGTGCGGGCACTGCTCGATGAACTCTACGAACAGCGCCGCTTCGTCATGGAGAAGTGACGGTTCCCTATACTCAGAAGCATGTCCCAGACCACCCAGACAGCATCCGACCCGGCTTCCAGACTCGACGTCGTCTTCCGCAAGGCGATTGCGGCTGCGATGAGCGAGGAAGGTGCGTTCGATCCGGTCATCCGACCGGCACAGAATCCTAAGTTCGGCGACTACCAGTGCAACGCCGCCATGGCGCTGGGCAAGGCGAGAAAGATTCAACCCCGAGAACTCGCCGAGCGGATCATGAACGAGGTCGAGACCGAAGAGCTGATCGAATCGATGGAGGTCGCAGGACCGGGATTCATCAACATCACCCTGAGTCCGTCCTCACTCGGCAGCATGCTCCAGAAGATGTCGGGGGCAGACCTCGGCGTGGTGCGAAGCGGGGAGGGACATGTGATCGCGGTCGATCTCTGCGGCGTCAACGTCGCCAAGCAGATGCACGTAGGCCACCTCCGTTCGACGGTCATCGGGGATTCGATCGCCCGACTGCATGAACGGCTGGGTTGGACCGTGCATCGGGAGAACCACCTGGGAGACTGGGGACTGCCGATCGCGATGACGATGAGTGCGTTGCGCGAGAACGACGTCAACACCTCGAGCCTCACCCTCGACGATCTCAACCGGGCGTATCGGGACGCCCAGCTTTCGGGTCGATCCGATCAACGAGGGCTTGCGGGTGCGCAGAAAAACCGGTGTGGACCCCATCGGTTGATCGAGCTCGAGGAGCAGAATGCCGGAGCGACGGAAGCCGTCGCCCGAGCCAAGGAGACGTTGATCGCACTGCAATCCGGCGATGCCTCGCTCGTTGCTGAATGGAACGATCTCATCAAGTGCACGATGGACGAGGTCTTCGCGACCCTCGCGATGTTGCACGTGGCGATCGGTCCGGAACACAATCGCGGGGAGTCCTTCTACAGCGAGAAACTGCCGGAGGTCGTCGAGGCCTTCATCGAAGCCGGACTCGGTGTCACCGACGACGGTGCGATCGTGGTTCGCATCGAAGGACAG
>JAYZFJ010000015.1:0-60765 GCA_036336805.1 Planctomycetota bacterium | reverse complement strand
GCCGATCGATCTCATCTCGGGCTGCCGCCGTGGAGTCGGCGAGGTCCCCCTCCACCACGTCGGCAAGCTGTGAGCGAGCCTCCTCGAGTTCGGTGGAAAGAGATTCCAGACGTTCCTGCTGCGTTCGGCAGAGTGCGATGGCAGCTGCACCCTCCTCGAGCTGCGGGCCCTGTTCGGCCACGGCTGATGCAAGTGCCTGGAGTCGGTTCATCGCGAGCTCGAGGTTCGATTGCAGCTGCGAGAGTTCCTCATTCCGTTCCTCAAGGGCTTGCAGTGCCGAATCGCGCTCGAGTGCAATCGATTCCCTCTCGGCGCGCGCCGTGGTCATCTGCTTCTCGAGACCGTCTATGACCTCGGCTGCACTCTCGAGCTTCGCGGAAAGTTCGAGGCTGTCGGCCCTGAACTGCTCCACTTCCTCGGCGAGATCGGCATATCGCTGGTCGCTTGCGCTGCATGCACTCTGAGTCTGTTCAAGCCGCCCGGCGATCTCGTCATGTCGTTGCCGGAGTTCCATGAGGTCCTGGTCGAGTTCGCCGCATCGATTCTCGTAGGCGATCACCGTGGAACGAGCATCGCGGAGGTCTTCCTCGAGGGATTCGCGCTCTCCCTGAAACTGAGCACGCTCACCTTCGAGCTCCAGGATCGAGGATTCGAGATCCGCACTTCGAGCTTCGATCTCACGCATTCGCTCGTCGATATCCTCCCGGCTCCGAACAAGATCCGCCGAACGAGATTGAAGGTCCTCGACATCCTGGCGATGCTTTTCTCGGGAATCCTCAAAATCACGACTGCGTGAGTCGAGCTCTCCGAAACGGGCCTCGAGTTCGGAGGCCCGGTCCTGCAATTCAGATTCCGATTGAGTCAGATTCCGAGACCGATGCTCGAGATCCTTCTCCAGTTCGAGGAGGTGACTTCGGCGAGACTCCAGGGTCTCGACCTCACTGATCCGATCCGACTGGGCCGCACGCATCTGCTCCAGCTGGTCCTCAACCGAGGCGATCAGGTCCAGGACCTCATCAGAGCGAATTCGTGATGGTTTCGAATCGATCGGGTGGCTAGAATGAGAGGTCTCGACTGGGTGAGTGGCGTCAGGCTCACTCGCCTGGTCCACGTTTGGATCGTTTGATACACCGTCTTGCTTGCGATCAGACATGGTCTTGAATTCCCTAGCCGCGGATCAGGAGCGAAAAACGTCTGGCGGATGCTGGATCGGCAACAAGAGAGGGTGACTGAATCAAGAGTATGGATCGTTCCCCTCATTCACCTCGTTACCGGACGCAACCTGACGGATTTCCATCTAGACTCACCTGATCGACAGGAGACCGATGACCACCCTTCACCACAGCGAACCCGCCACTGACCGACTGACGGTACTTCGCCCCACCGACGATCGTCTGATCCCGGTGGTCGAGTCCGTACTTGCCGGCAGGCGTCTTTCTGCTGAAGAAGGCATGCTGCTCTTCGAGACCCCCGACATTCATACGGTGTGCGGCCTGGCTGACATCGTTCGTCGCAGGCTCCACGGCGATGTGGCGTGGTACAACATCAACCGTCACATCAACTATTCGAACATCTGCACCCTAAGCTGCAGCTTCTGCGCCTTCCACCGGAAGCGCAACGAGGATGGCGCTTACGAATATTCGATCGAGAAGGTTCGGGAGGAAGCGATCAAGGCGCAGGATGCAGGTGCCACGGAGCTTCACATCGTCGGCGGCCTTCATCCCCGTCTGAAGTTCGACTACTACACCGAAATGCTCGCGACCATCAGAGAGCATGCTCCGAAACTCCACATCAAGGCGTTCACCGCGGTCGAGATCGTTCACCTTCAGAGAATCTCGAGGAGAGAGCGAATGGGCTACGAAGGCATCATTCAGGTGCTCAGGGACCTGAAGGAAGCCGGACTCCAGTCCCTTCCGGGAGGTGGCGCCGAGGTCTTCGACGATCGGGTGCACGACGAAGCGTTCAAGGGAAAGATCCGATCCGATGAATGGCTGGACGTGCACCGAGCCGCCCACGAGATCGGTTTGAACTCGAATGCGACGATGCTCTACGGTCATGTCGAGGAACGCAGAGAACGAATCCACCACATGGAGCTGCTGCGTCAGCAGCAGGACCGGACCCTCTCGGAGTGGGCCCGGGTGCAGGGCATCACCGATACCGGAACCGGGGTGGTCCTGACCGGACCGGATGAACACTACCCCGGCGAGCGGCTCCCGATGACGGGGCAGGCCGGACTCTCGACCGGATACTTCCAGACGATCATCCCCCTTCCATTCTTCCCCGACAAGAGCGCACTCGAATACCTGCCGGGTCCGACCGGCCTCGAGAACCTGAGGACGATAGCGATCTGTCGACTGATGCTCGACAACATGCCCCACGTCAAGGCGTTCTGGATCATGCAGACCCTGGACATGGCCCAGGTGATGCTGCAGAACGGCGCGGACGACATCGATGGTACGGTCGTTTGGTACGACATCACCCACGTCGACGGCGCCAGCACGCACCAGGAGACCACCGTCACGGACCTGCATCGCGCGATCCGGGAAGCAGGCTTCGAACCACGGGAGCGGGACACGCTCTACCGGACGGTACGGCGTGATGGCAACGAATGGACGCTGGCCGACTGAGCGCCGGCCTCCGACAGTCGCGGGCGCGGCTCAGGTACGGTCAGGTGGGACCTGGCGACCGAGGAACCATGCGAGCTCCGGCATCCCCAGAAGCCGTGCCGTGATGAATGCAGTGCAGCCACCCGCGAGGACGATCACCAACAGGGAGACGAGCTGGTAGAACCAGTCGGCGAGTCGTTCACTGGGTGACATGAGGAGGCAGACGATGAGGGCTGCCCCCATCGTCAGGGCGCTCACCACGAGTATCTTGCCTAGGGCGTTCAGCACGTCACGATCCACGATGCCTCCCATCTTTCGACCAAGCAGATGGTGCAGTACCCCCACCTGGAGCACCGCGCAGATCGCGGTGCTCCAGGCGAGTCCGGCCACCCGGAGAGGGGTCCAGATCAACAGAAGGTTGAGAACGAGGTTCAGCCCGGCCATGACGATCGCCACCTTGACCGGAGTCATCGCCTCCCCCCGTGCGTAGAACGCACGAACAAACACCTGGTTGAGCGAATACGCCCAGATCGCGGGAGCGTAGCCGAGCAGTATGAAGGCGATCCTG
Organism: Planctomycetota bacterium; assembly: GCA_036336805.1. Lineage (GTDB taxonomy): Bacteria > Planctomycetota > Phycisphaerae > Phycisphaerales > SM1A02 > UBA8087. Next base: position 57,591 of record JAYZFJ010000015.1, on the reverse strand, counting down.
CGAGTATCCTCCGGAGTGAAGTTCACTCCTTGAAGAACCACTGCAGTCAGTGGATCCCGGACCAGAACGAGCCCGATGCTGGCAGGCACCCCCACGAAGAGCGTGAGCCGGATACCACGACGAAGTGTTCGTATGAACGCCTCGGGAGCCCCGTGCTGGCGCGAGAGCTCGGGGAAGATCGCCGTGGCTATGGCGATGCCAAAGACTCCCAGGGGGAATTCATAGAGCCTCTGGGCGAAGGTGAGCGAGGCCATCGATCCCTCGGTGAGGGGATAGGCGATGTCCAGAAGCGGAATCGTGGGCCCCACGAGGGTCGGCCAGCTGGCGATGAGTCCATCGATGAGGGTGTTCAACTGGAGCGCGCCGAGTCCGATCGCCATGGGCAGCGCCTGGAGAATGATCGAACGATTGAGCTGCTTCGCTCGAACACCATCAGGCGTTCCCCGGGAGCGGCTGATCCTGACCAGAGCCGTATACGACCAGATCACCTGGATCACCCCTGCCAGCAGGACACTCACCGCGACCCAGGCGATCTGGCCGTCTGGCGAGAGAGTCCCCGTGTTGACGAAGGGAAGCAGCAGGAGTGAACACAGGACCAGTGTTCCATTGAGAATGATCGGCGCGATCGCGGTGGGTCCGAAACGCCCATAGGCCTGCAACATCGCACCCAGCAGAGCCACGAGGCAGATCAGGGGTGCATACGGAAGCATGATGGCAAGGAGCCAGATCCCGCGTGACAGTTCGCCTTGAAAGAGACCGGTGAGCAGGACCCCCTCGGCCAGAAGAACCAGCAGCGAGAGCACCAGCATCGCCCGACCTATCAGCAGTCGGGCGACCTGATGGGCGGTCGCCGGATCGTCTTCCAGTTCACGAACGAAGACCGGCAGGAGCGATGCACTCAACGCACCCTCACCGAACAGTCGGCGAAAGAGGTTGGGAACCATGAACCCGAACCAGAACGAGTCCATGATCGCACCACTCCCGAAGACGCGACTCAGAGTCGCATCACGAGCCAGACCGCCGAGTCGACTCAGAACCGTCAACCCAGTGACCGTGCGCGCATGTCGTTCGAATCCTGCACGTTGCTCGGACATCATTCCCTAACTGGCAGTTATCTCAGTTCGAAGTCGGAACCGGTTGCTGATCAGCTGGCTCCGGGCTGGACGACTCGTTCTGATCGGCGCGGATGATCGAAACCGTGTATTGGGCGCGGGACATGGCCGGTTCCAGTTGATCTGCATCGAGGACGACTCGCACTCTGCGATCGTACTTCTCGAAGAGCAGAACCGACCGGGGAAATCCCCAGGTGTCCTGGGCGACCATCCATCCCCGGTTCTTGAAGCGACCGACGAGCCTCTGGATGGTCGATTCCATGTCGAGGATGGAGCCGATGAAGACGAACTGGCCGCCGACGAGAAACGGACCCTGTCGCTTGATGTCGAAACCCAGTCGCTGCGACATGTCGGGGACGGTGGGTATGTCGGAATCAAGCACCACCTGAGGCTGAGAGGAACATCCTGGAGCCCAGGTGAGGAGTGGAAGAATCAGACTCAATAGAAGCAGTGGTTGGCCGATGCGGGAGCAGATCATGTGGTGGAGGATACGACACTTCGGTGGATCGCGATTGATCCGGGTGCATTCCCCTGCTTCCCGATCGGGATCGGGAGCCGGACACGGCCGGATCGGGAATTCAGACTGCGGGGCGGGCGGCATCATCAGCGACCCGGGCGAGTTGTCGCATGAATCGCTTCAGGAACCAGGCCATGGTGAGCCCCAGCAGGAGCAGCGGAAGCGATCCTCGGGTGGACTCGCGGTAGAACTCGGCGGCCTGGAGCAAGGGCTCGTCAAATCCCCGCGGTTGAGAAACGTCCACCGCCGGTACCATCGGAAGGAGTGAGACCGGATCGAGGAAGCTGCCGAATATCGCAAGGCACAGGAGGATCCCGGTTGGGAGGGCGAGGCACCCGAGCAGGTGCGCCCGTGCCGCTCTGCCGAGCACGATGCCGGGCTCGGTATCTCCGACTCGAGTGGATTCCGCACCGTGGCCTGCGAGAAAGCAGACGACCGTGGCGGTGATGCCGACACCGAGTCCGCCAAGCACGAACAGATCGAGACTTCGGAGCGGAATTCCGTGGCCGGCTTCATCCAACCCGGACATCAGGAGCCCCCCGAGAAGGATGCTGAGAATTCCACCGACCATGAGGCCCAGGGTCCCGGTCACGAGAATGCTCATGCAGGGGTTCACTCGCGAGAGGAGCGAAAAGCTCACTGCGAACCATCGGGCCCGCAGTTCGCGGGCGTGAGCGCCGCCGACGGGGCCCAGCGAGGTCGAGATCAGGGCTGCGATAACCACCCCGATCATTCCAGCGACAATGTCCTCAAGACTCCAGTACCGGCCGATGGGAAGCCAGCTCTGCGAGTATTCGACCAGTACGGTTGCCAGAAGCCCCCACAGGAACAACGTCCAGAACCGGCGACTCCACCCCGCCAGGCGGACCATGATGATCAGCAGTCCGAATCCCAGCAGATGAAACAGCTTGTCGGAACCGCCCATGGGGCCGCTGAGATCGAGCCGTGGCCAGTGAGTGCCGATGATGAGCACGGCGATGTAGAGCACCGCAACGATGCGGAGGTGGCGCAGCGCTCCGTCTCGGCAGCACTTCGCGGATAGCACCGGTGGCTGATCGATCGGAGAAGATTGGAATTCAGTGCTGGGAGGCGCCATCCGATTCGTCCGGGTTCGGGCGAGGCTCGGCGGAAATCGTGCCGGCGATCACGGAAGCATCGGATGCCGGATCAATCGTAGAATCGGAGGAGGATCGATCATGCCCACTCGCTTCGTTGGTCGAATCACGATTCACCATATCCGGCTTGGATTCGACTACGGAACCGGAAGGGTTCTTCTCGTCGGAAGCCTCCGCGAGATCCCCGGACCGGCCGACCTCGATCTCGACGACGGTGGGATGCTCGGTCGGTGTCTCGCGCGCGGTGGGTGAGGCATCCGATGAGGCCGAGCCATGCCCCGCGTCGATTCGTTCCGCGAGCTTCCGATAGTCGATCGCCCCGGGGCACCAGGGTGCGTAGTCGAAGATCGTCTGGCCGAAGCTGGGTGCCTCGGCCAGCTTGATGTTCTTACGGATCGCAGGGCGCAGTACCCGAGCATCCGCCCAGGGCATGGGGCTGCCTCGATGTTCCTCGAAGAACTCCTCGAGTTCCCCCACCACTTCCCGAACGTGCGTGGACAGCTTTTCGTGCATGCAGAGGATGACCCCGCTGACCTTCAGATCGGGATTCACGCCCTGGCAGACCAGGCCCACGGTCTCGAAGAGTTTTCCGACACCCTGCATCGCCAGGAAATGTGCCTGCATCGGGACGAATACCTCCTGGGCCATGGCCAGGGCGTTGAGGGTGAGCACCCCCAGACTCGGAGGACAGTCCAGGAGAACGTAGTCGAACCGGTCGAAGTGCGAGGCGAACTTGGAGGCAAGCCGTCGATGACGATCCGGATCCTGGGACAACTCGGTCTCTGCGGCGGCAAGGTCCACTCGGGAGGGCAGACATGAGAGATTCGGGCGAACCTTGACCGCCACCTGTTCGAGGGAGACATCAGGTTCCAGAAGAAGCTCGTAGACCGTCTCCCCGACCGACTCCCCATCGACACCCAGATGCAGGGAAAGATGTCCCTGTGGGTCCATGTCGACCAGGCAGACCCGTTTCCCCATCTCGGCCAGAGCTGCGCCGACGTTCACGGTCGAGGTCGTCTTGCCGACTCCACCCTTCTGATTGAGAAGGGCGATCACGCGGGTGGCGGGGTTTGGAGGTGAGTCCGAGCGATCACTCATGACAAGGAGTATACGGAAGCCAGCGGCTAAGGAGTGCGGGGATTGCGAGTTGTGGGGATATCTCCCCACTCGGAGAGATCGACCATCCGTACCGGAATCCGGGGATCCCAGGCCGGAGCAGCGCCGTCCGAGACACCGATGACGTTTCCATTCAGCAATCGGCGCATCCCGATGAGCATGGTCTGCGTGGTCCCCGGAGCCGCAGCCGATTGGACCAGGGACGGATCGAGACTCAGGACGGCGCGCCATCGATCAGGGAAGTGGCTGATCGAGACCTCCGCCCCCCGCAGCGTCCCGGAACCGGGTGAGAAGACCAGTCGGCCGTCCGCAGCGACACTGATCAGCCGCACCGGGGCGTTGGGTGGTCCTAGGTGAACCTCGATCAGATCCTCGTCCGAGCCCGGCCCCGTACCCACGAGGCATTCGATGAACAGTTCCCAACGTCCACGCCGCTTGCGAAGCAGTGCACTGGTGGCGAAGCCGGGTGTCTGGGGAAGTAACTCCCCATCCCAGGCCTGGGAAAGGTTCATCGGCACGAGAAAGGGCCCGAACTGAAGGCCGGGGGGCTTGGCCTCCAGCAGCCGGGGAGGAATCTCAAGACGGGTCTGAGGTCCGGCGGTCGTGGAGAGGACCAGGGTGTTCGTGGCGTCCGATGAACGAGGAACGGCGGAGCTCCGATCAACCGGTCGGTCCACCACGACATCGAGCAGCCGACCCGGTGGAATGATGGCCGCCACCGGAACGGGATCATCTTCCACCCATTGAATGCGGAGGATCTGTTCGGCATCGGTTGGATTCGCGAGTGTGATGTGGGAACGAGCGTCAGTGGAGCTCATCGGCCAGGCGAGGACAGGAAATCGGGCATCGAGGTAGAACAGCAGGGAGCGGACCGTGAGTTCCACAGGGCGATCGAGGTCGATCAGCAACCCGAGTATCGAATTCAGTTCGTCGGTATCGGTGATCCATGCGGCAACCTGCAGTCCCTGGTCGTCGCGACACCGAGCGACGAGGAGATCCCGCAGTTCATCCGCCGTACCGGGACTCGCCCGCTCAATACGGTCCAGGCCCGCTCTCCAGAGAGAGGCGATGTTGCGGGCGATCAGGCGTGAACGAGGATCGCCTGCGGGATCCGGGGCAATCGCCCCCTCGGAATCGGCGATGAGTGACCAGCGCCACCAGTCGGCGGGTTCGTCGAGTGGTGGCCAGTCGGGACCGACCCGGGCCGGAAGCATCTCGCCCTGCTGCCGAGGTGCAGGGGCCATCCAACGCGGGGTGATCGACTGTTCCTCGAGGCGAAACGAACCGGAATAGTCCTCATCCGGCGTGAGGAGGATCACCCCGCTCAGTTGCGATCTGAGAGCGGGTGAATCGGGCGCCGTGATCACCCGGAGCGGACTGAACTGGCCGGTCCAGACGGGGAGGATGGGCAGATCACCAGGCTGGAGGTGCATACCGATCCAGGCGATGAGTCCCGAGATCGAGGAGTCGTCATCCAGCCGGAGCTCGACCGATTCGGGAAGAGGTCGCTGAAGGTCACGGGGATCGATCCTGATCGGTACCGCCACCGGCCGGCCGATGACCGCTCCGGGGGTGGCATCCACGACTTCCAATCGGGCAGAAGCAGCAGCTCGATCCCGCCCGAAGGCTGAGGGACAAACGAGGCCGACGACCAGAGCGGCGAGCAACGAACGAAGGAGTCGATCGCCTCCAAGCATCGAGGAGGCGGAGCTGTTCACGAACTGGTTCATGAATCGCAGCGTACCCCGCATCCCCTCCGGTGGACAACCGGGCAGCCGACGGTACCGGATCCGATGGGACTGAGCAGGTTCTGGCGAACGCCCACGGGGAAGTGGAATCCAGTAGATTCCGGTACGAGAACGAGCAGGAGCAGGAGCAACCATGCCAATCGACTTCAAGCCATACGAGCGACCGGTCCTGCCGGGAGCACCAGCGGACCGAGCACGTGAGTTCACGGACCGGATGGCGAAACGCCGCTCGGTGCGGCACTTCAGCCAGCGGGGTGTACCCCAGGAACTGATCGAGGAGTTGATCAGGACGGCGGGAACCGCGCCCAGCGGAGCGAACAAGCAACCCTGGCGATTCGTCGCGGTGAATGACCCATCGATCAAGCGCGAGATTCGCCTGGCTGCCGAGGAGGAAGAGCGACAGTTCTACGAAAGGCGTGCGAATCCCAAGTGGCTGGATGATCTGCGTCACCTCGGAACCGACGCGCACAAACCGTTTCTCGAAGATGCTCCGTGGCTCATTGTGGTGTTCAGAGTGATGAAGGATGAGGATCCCGATGAACGAATCGGTGCCAGCGATCAGGTCTACTACGTCGCTGAGTCGGTCGGCATCTCAGTTGGACTCCTCTTGGCCGCGGCCCAGAACGCGGGCCTTGCCACGCTGACGCATACCCCGAGCCCGATGAAGTTCCTGAGCCGGATCCTGAAGCGTCCGAATCACGAGCGACCGTTTCTGTTGATTCCCATCGGTTATCCGACGGCGGACTGCCTGGTGCCCGACATCAGCCGGAAACCTCTGTCGGAGATCATGGTGTTGAATGAGGGAGTCGATTCGAACGAGAATCAGTCCACTTCCGACGGATCTCCGTGAGACGCCGACTGCGATAGTCTGAATCGGTGTGAAATCTGGGCAGAGGACACTCACCGGAGGGCACTGAAGCCACGCGATCCGGGCGCAACTGAAGGGAATCAGCGGGAGGCACATGCCCGTATCCGGGTCGGAGTACAGGCCCTCCTGCAGATCGTGCATCCCTGCGAACGCCCATTGGTATCGGCGTTGCTTCATCGCCGGAAAGGTCAGCTGCCGTGTTTCCAGAACGGGTCAGGAGGAACTCGGGAGGACCAATGTAGAAGATCGTCGAGGGTGGAACATTCGGGAAGTTGAGTCCGTTCCAGGAAAGGTAGACCGATTGATCGAAGACCGCATACAGCCCCCCGTTGGCTCGGAAGTGCGAGCCGGGGGAGCCGGGCACCTCGTAGACCTGCTGAAATCCGGTTCCGGGTGCGAGGCCGGAGCCCTCGACCCGAAGGCTGGTCCCGAGTACCGAGACATCCGCGACCGCCGCCTCGACCGGTTCGAAGTCGACCTGCTCCTGTCCCGGGAGCGGGGTTCCGAAAAGGAGGATGGGAAGGAGAAGATGGTGTGGTCTGGGAAGCATGGATGCGAAGAGATTTCCAGCAAGTTCATCGGCCTCACTCGATGAACTACTTCAATGCATCCGGAAGTTGCCACTCGATGACATGCGCGGTTGCAGGATCGATACTGCAAATTCCAGACGGGGTGTCGAGCTCGATTCCCTCGAAGGGATCCACCGAACGAATGACACCCTGCAATCGCCTGCCCCCGGTATCGACCAGCGCAGTGGCTCCGGTGAGCAGGTCGTAGCGCGTGTAAGCGAAGCCGAGTTCCTCACGCGACATCGAACAGACCGAATCCCATTCGAGGAGAATCCGCTCGATCACCTCCAGCCGGGACACTTCCAGCCCCGCCTCCTCCAGGGAGCATGCGGATCCGATCAGCCCCTCCGCCCATGTTCGAGTGTGTACGTTGACGCCGATGCCGATCAACGCCGTATCCGCATGGCCTTCGACGAGAATCCCGGCGAATTTCTTGAGCCCATTCGAGATCATGATCAGGTCGTTGGGCCATTTGAGCCCCGCATGGACACGGATCGCTTCCAACCACGGGACCAGGGAACGAGCCACTGCGACTCCCGCTCTGGCACAGAGGAAAGCCGAATCCTCGCGGGGAACCACCATGGTCAAGGCGACTCCATCCCCCTGCGCGTCGTCCCAGACCCGGCCCTGTCGCCCCCGACCGGCAATCTGTCTTCCGGCCAGGATGACCGAGCCCCGTGGGCTGCTTTCCCTGCGCGCGGCATCCTGAGTGGAGTCGGTCTCGGAGAGCACGACCACCCGATCGAATCCATCGAGATGTTCGATCAGCTCCTCCAGTCGATCGGGCCACGCAAGATGATCGTTGGCCGCCCTCACTGCAGATCGAGACCGAAATCGAGTTGGGAAACGGAATGAGTGAGGGCCCCCACCGATATCCGATCGATCCCGGTACGAGCAATCGCGGGAAGTGAATCCAGCGTGATTCCGCCGGAGGCCTCCAGCAGGATATCCGGAGCACCGCCATCACGCCGTGACACCGCTTCCTTGAGCATGGGTGGGTCCATGTTGTCCAGCAGAATGATGTCGATCTCGTCGGCCGCGAGTTCGATCAGTGCATCGAGTTGATCGATTCGATCGACTTCCACCTCGACGAAGCGGACTTCGGAAGTGGCACGAACGGAACGTGCCGCGGACACGACCCGAGCGGCCATCTCCCGCGGATCGAGTGATCCGATGTGATTGTCCTTGACCAGCATCGCATCGAAGAGACCGATTCGGTGAAGATGCCCACCTCCGCAGCGAACCGCGTACTTCTCCAGAACTCGAAGGCCGGGCGTGGTCTTCCTGGTATCGCAGATCCGGACCGAGGTTCCACGGACCGCGGCGACATGTTCGGCGGTGGCAGTCGCCACACCACTCAGACGACCCAGGAGGTTCAGCATGATCCGCTCGATCGGCAACAAGGTGGCAAGAGAACCAGAGATCCTGCAGATCTCGTCACCCGGTCGGATGGACTCACCGTCGTTGAAGCCCCACCACCAGGAGAGCTGCCCGGCATGGCGTCGCATGAGATGATCGAGGACACTCGTTCCGGCCAGGCAGCCGCTGGATCGAGCGACGATGGCGGCATCGACACCCTGGGCCGGGTTCACGGTCGATCGGGTGGTGAGGTCGCCTTCGGTATCGAGGTCTTCGCTCAATGCGAGATCGATGAGCTGATCCAGACGTGGTCCCTCGACGAGGGTGGTGAAGAGTCGGGGGAGATCAAGTGCGTTGAGATCGGGTAGGGGCATCCCCGGACGGTACACGATCCGCAGGGATGTCGCAGGATCGGTGACCGAGCGGTAGGCTGGCCACATGCCAGAACCCACTGAAACAATCTTCTCGAGGATCATCGAGGGCGAGATCCCCTGCCTCAAACTCTACGAGGACGATCAGGTCCTCTCATTCCTGGACGTCGGTCCGCTCAGCCGGGGTCACCTGCTGGTGATTCCCAAGGAAGCGAAAGCGAACCTGCACGAACTCTCCGATGAATCGGCGGCAGCGATCGGCCGAGTGCTTCCCAGGCTCTGCCGGGCACTCCTGACCGTGACGGGCGCGACCGCGTACAACGTGCTCCAGAACAACGGCTCGCTGGCGCATCAGGCGGTCATGCACGTGCACTTCCACGTGATCCCGAAGTACGAGGATGGTTCCGGGCTCGGAATCGTCTGGTCCAGCGGTACCCTTGAGGATGGAGAGGAACTCACCAGACGCTTCAACGAGGCGATGCCCGGCGGATGATCACCCCTTGGGGAGGAACCGAACGTACCCCCAGTGCTGGGGTACGTGCATGTTGATCTCCCATTGCGGAGACCAGGTCCAGTTGTCCTCGGGTGTGTCGGGACGCTTCACGTAGGCCCCATCGACGACGTCAAGGTGCCACTGGACTCTGGAGAAGTTGATACGCCAGGTTTCCCAGGGGCCGGGAGCCGAACCGGATCGGGCACGTTCGGGGCCTTCATTCCCAATGCGTTCCGTGGGAGGAATCAGCGAAGCGAAGGGAATCGCCCACTCAAGGGTCCAGCCCCGATCGCGGTCGGATGGATCGTTCACGGTCCCATCAACGCTGATCGCGGTTCGAAGACCAGTGCAGTCCCATCCATGTTCAGCCGGACCGCCATCCCGATAGGCGTTGTAGAGATAGAGATCGAAGATGGTTCCGAGCACGTTGACTTCAATCTCGTAGTACTCGCGTGCATCGCCGGTCGGATCGATGAAGATCTCGAAGTCGTTTTCATGAAAGACGATCTGGTCGTGCTCCGTGTAGGTCGCCCAGAGATCCGGTTCCTCCATCTCGACCCCGATGTAGAGATGGGACTCGTCCCAGAGCATCTTCATGCGGGTGGAGAATCGGGGGTCCGGCAGTGACTGACCCTGGATATCACCGTAGGAAGCGGACCAGGGAGCGACTTGCCAGACGCCTTCATCCATGCGCCCATCCAGAGCAGGCGCGACGGGCGCAAAGGGCACGTCGTAGGTAGCGGGCGGCACCGACACCAGCTGACGGGGTTGAGGAGCCTCCGACCGGTGCGAGGTGGATGACGTGCAGCCACCGGCAACGAGCGCGAGGAGTCCGGCGAGGAGTGGAGAGAATCGACCGATCACGTTCACCCCTTGTCGGCGATCGTGGCCTGCGCCGCGACCAGACGAGCGATCGGCACCCGGAAGGGACTGCAGGAGACGTAGTCGAGTCCGCACCCACCGACCGAGTGGAAGAACTCGATGGAGAGCGGGTCACCGCCGTGTTCTCCACAGACGCCCAGCTTGATGCCAGGTCGGCTCGTCCGACCCTTTCGCACCGCGATGTCCACGAGCTGTCCGACGCCACCCTGATCGATCGATTCGAAGGGGTCACGCTCGAGAATGCCCTGCTCGACGTATTCCGGCAGGAACACACCGGCGTCGTCCCGGCTGTATCCGAACGCCATCTGGGTGAGATCGTTGGTACCGAAGGAGAAGAAGTCGGCGACGTCCGCAACCTCGTCCGCGGTCATTGCCGCGCGCGGGATCTCGATCATGGTTCCGATCGGGATGTTGAGCTTGCCTGAATACTTCTTGGCCTTGCGTACCTCCGTGATCGTCTGCTCGGTGAGACCACGCAGGATCTCGAGCTCCTGCGAGGTACCGATCAGGGGGATCATGATCTCGGGCCGGGCATCCACGCGCTTCTTCTTGCAGTTGATCATCGCTTCCACGATCGCTCGGACCTGCATGCGGAGAATCTCCGGGTAGGTGACGGCCAGACGGCATCCACGGTGGCCGAGCATCGGGTTCATTTCGTGCAGCTGATCCACGCGGCGGGCGATCTGAGCAGGCTTGACCCCGAGCTGTCGAGCCACTTCGCGTTGAGCCTTCGGCTCGTGGGGAAGAAACTCATGCAACGGTGGATCAAGGAGGCGGATCGTGACCGGACATCCCTTCATCGCCTTGAAGATCCCTTCGAAGTCCCTGCGCTGGAACGGCAGCAGCTTCTTGAGCGCCTTCTCACGGGCGGGCAGATCCTCAGCGAGGATCATCTGCCTCATCGCACCGATTCGATCCTCCTGGAAGAACATGTGCTCGGTTCGACACAAGCCGATGCCGACCGCCCCGAAATCGCGCGCACGCTTGGCGTCGACGGGAGCGTCTGCATTGGTACGAACCTTCATTCGGGCACGCGCGTCTGCCCACTTGAGCACGGTGGCCAGATCACCGGAGATCTTCTTGGGAACGATGCGCTTGACTTCCCCGAACATGACCTCCCCGGTCGCACCGTCGATGGAGATGACGTCCTTTCGGGTGAGGCGCTTGCCGGAGACCACGGCAACACCCTTCTTGGCATCGATGTGCAGATCACCTGCCCCGGCTACGCAGCACTTGCCCCACCCGCGGGCCACCACCGCGGCATGGGAGGTCATCCCCCCGGTCGAGGTGAGGATGCCAGCGGCGGAATGCATGCCATCGACATCCTCCGGCGAGGTCTCCTTGCGAACCAGGATGACGGACTCCCCGGCGGCCGCTCGCTCCACCGCCTCCTCGGCGGTGAATGCGGGACATCCGGAAGCGGCACCGGGAGAGGCCGGAAGCCCCTTGCACAGGACCTTGACCTTCTTCTTCATCGCCGGGTCGAAGCTCGGCAGCAGCATCTGCGTGAGATCGTTCGCCGGAATGCGGGAAAGGGCGACATCACGACTGATCAGCCGCTCCTTGACCATGTCACAGGCGATCTTCACCGCTGCGGCACCAGTACGCTTCCCAGTGCGGGTCTGAAGCATGAACAGGCGTCCGCGCTCGATGGTGAACTCGATGTCCTGCATCTCGTGGTAATGCTTCTCGAGCTTGGTGCGGACCTTCTGAAGCTGCTTCCAGACCTTGGCGTTCCACTTGCCCATTCCCGCGATCGGCCGGGGTGTTCGGATCCCGGCCACCACGTCCTCGCCTTGAGCGTTGACGAGGAACTCCCCGTAGAACTCGTTCTTTCCGGTCGAGGGGTTGCGGGTGAAGGCGACTCCGGTACCGGAGTCCTCACCCATGTTGCCGTAGACCATCGACTGCACGTTGACGGCGGTTCCGGCCAGGCCCTTGATCTCGTTGATGCGTCGGTACGAGATCGCGGTGTCCTTGTTCCAGCTTCTGAACACCGCTTCGATCGAATGCTGGAGCTGCTTGATCGGATCCTGGGGAAAGGCACTGCCGACCGCCTTGCGATACACGGCCTTGTAGGCGGTGCAGAGCTTCTCGAGGCCCTCGGCCGGAACCTCGGTATCCAGTTCGACCCGGTACTTCCGCTTGATGACGTCGAAGGCGTCCTCGAACTTCTCGTGCGGAACACCCATCACCACGTTGCCGAACATGTTGATCAGGCGACGGTAGGCATCCCAGGCGAATCGCGGGTTGCCGGTCGCTTCGGCCAGACCCTTGACCGCCTTGTCCGTCAAGCCGAGGTTGAGCACGGTATCCATCATGCCGGGCATCGATACCGCGGCGCCTGATCGCACCGAGACCAGCAGGGGGTCGGAGGATGAGCCGAACTTCTTGCCCAACTCCTTCTCGAGCAGGGCCACGTTGCGCTTGACCTCGTCGATCAATCCTGCCGGAAGCCTTCCGGTGCGGGAATAATCCGCACAGGTCTCGGTGGTGATGGTGAAGCCGGGAGGCACTGGAAGCCCGATGGAGGTCATGTCGGCGAGGTTCGCACCCTTGCCGCCAAGCAGCATCTTCTGACCTGCCTTGCCATCGGTCTTCCGGGTACCGAAATAGAAGCAGCGCTTCTTGTTGCGAGTCGAGGAACGTGCCTTCCGTGGAGTCGTGGTCGTCATCTGTGTACTTCGCCTTCTCGATCGAGCCATGGTCTGCTTTCAGTTCTTGAGCCGAACCGGGTGTTCGGGTGACCTGTAGTGTAGCGACGATCGTATGATGCGACGATGATCCAGGTGCCCCAGACGCTTCTTCTCGGCCCCGGTCCCGATCCCATCGACGTGGTTCGGTCCTGGCCTGAGCACCAACCACTTGCCGCATTGGTGAGCGCACGCGGGAATTCCCGATTTTCCCGATGGAGCATCCTCGCGGTACCCGTTGGCAGCAAGGTCTGCACCGGAACGGGATCGGCTCTGCGTGATCAGCTCGATGCGCTGGCGGGGGAAACCAGCCTGAAACCAGTCGATGATCCCGATATCCCCCCCTTTCGCGGTGGGCGCATGCTGATGATGCGCTACGAACTCGGCCGTTCGCTCGAACCCAAGGCGGGGGTGAGCGGGCGACAGCTGCCCGAGGCACCAGTGGTTCATGGCCTGGACTGCCCGACTGCGCTGGTGCATGATCGGGAGTCCGGGCACTGGTGGCTGGTAGGTGATCCAGGGGATTCGCAAGGGCTTCGATCACATCTGGATCTTCCAGCCCCACAATCACAGCCCCTTGCCATCGATCCACTGCAGCAGGAGCTTTCGGATGCGGAATATGCGCGCCTGGTCGACAGAACCGTGGAGTACATCGAAGCGGGCGATCTCTTTCAGGCAAACATCACCAGGCGTTTCACGACGCGGGCCCGACTGATCGACAGGCGGAGTCGACGACAGCTCGCGGCCGATCTGCTCAGGGAATCGGGTGCGTGGTACGGGGGCCTTCTTGAACTGCCAGAACGCGATGGTGGACAGACCATCATCTCACTGAGCCCCGAACTCTTCCTCGAATTCGATCCGGGGACACGGCGCATTCGCACCAGACCGATCAAGGGGACCCTGCCTGCCGGGGCGGATCCGGAGGAACTCCAACGGAGTGACAAGGATGCCGCCGAACTCGCGATGATCATGGATCTCATGCGAAACGACCTCGGTAGGGTCTCGATCCCGGGGTCGGTGAAGGTGGATGTGGCGAGATCGATCGAGGAGCATCCAGGGGTGATCCACGGCGTCGGCGAGGTAAGTGGAATTCTCAGGAACGAGATTCGGATGGGTGGCTTGCTGACCGCGACGTTCCCACCCGGTTCGATCACCGGCGCACCGAAGATCAGGGCCATGCAGGTCATCGATGAGTTCGAACGCGGCCCGAGAGGGGCCTACTGCGGAGCGATCGGGTATTCGAGTCGATGCGGCCGACTTGCGCTGGATGTATCGATCCGAACCGTGGAACTGACGCCCCTTCCCGAGCAGGATGTGCAGGAGGCGACGCACGAACTGAACTACGGAGCCGGATGTGGAATCGTCGCCCAGAGCAGTCCGGAATCGGAGGTCGAGGAGAGCTGGACCAAGACCGCTCTTCTCGCGCGCTTCATCGCAGATCGATGCCATCCCCTTGAGCGGCCAACGGCCGCCGTTCAGTCGGATGAATCGCCGGAACCGGGCGATCGGTCCTGTGCTTCACGCTGAGATTCCTGTACCCGTTCGATGTAGTACTGGATCTGCTCGGCCACCAGCTTCTCATGAGCGTGGTTGAAGGTGAAGTCGAAGGCAACACCCGCGTAGGTCCGCTGCATGCTGTCGATGTGCGTGTGAACGACCTTGCCGGTTGCGTACACCGGAACCGGGAGTTCGGGCTCCAGAGGCAACTTGATCCAGAAGACTCGATGTCGGCTCAGGGGCTGGGAGGATTCCGAGTCGATTCGCAGCCCGACACCACCCCCGCCCAGGTTCATGAGGGTTGCAGTGAAACGGGGGCCGAGACTCGGCATGACGGTATCACTTCCCAGCACATCACCGTCGCACGTGGAACCGGCCGTGCACCCCTCCCAGGCCAGAGCGACTGCGTGTTCGGCAGGTATGACGGTCTTGGGATCGAGCAGCGGCCAGACCTCGACCTCCGGGAGCTTCATGTCCCGAGTGTCGTAGCGAGGCGCTCTTCGCTGGCAGCGGCGCACGTTCTCAGGCAGGGCGAGACGCAGTGAACGATGTGAACGGCTCTTCTGGCCGGTGTCGGCATCAGTCCCGAGGTTCCGAGTCCTGAACATCCAGCGATTCTGTCCGATCGCGATCGAGGCGACGAGTTCTATCTCGGGTTCGATATCGATCTGCCGCCCCAGGGCCATCGGAGCCTCGACGATCATCTCCTGATCGGTCAGCTTGAGTACCTTGACTCTCCACACCAGATCGATGCCGGTCGCATGATCATGCGGATCGTCGGTCTCGGTGGATGCGTCGGGACGGGCGACCGCGAACTCGATGGCACCACCACGGTCGAAGACCTGCTGAAGCGAGCGTTTCCATTCATTGGTTCTGGATCTGGATGCAGGCAACGTGGTGTCTCCTCTGATCGATCAGGGGTGGGATCCGCCGGGTCCTCGTCCGACTCCACCTCAGAATAGGCTCATGGCCAGAAAATGGGTGCCGGTATGCGGCCAATTCACTCAATGGGCTTCGAAATCGCATTCGCGGCACGGTTTCGTCATTGGTGAAACTCCCGTGCTTTCGAATTGATTCAGTCCTCCTTGAGAAATGACATGATCAGTCCCTCTTCCCGGTGTACGGCCGGCGCCCAGCCCGCCCCGATCGCGACTTCATTGAGTTCGGAAACCGACCATAGGCGCAGGAGTCGTTCTTCAGGGTGCGGGTGAAGCCGGTCGGGATCGACCGCTCTCCCGGTGCGGTAGGCGAAGCACGAACCTTCGGGCGTCCAGGCCAGCTGCTGTCGACCGTCGAGACTCAAACCGCAGGGCCATAGCTCGGGATCCCGCAGCTCTTCACCCCAGAAGGGAACATCGTCGCAGATCAGCCGGCCGCCGGGGGCGGCCGCGCGGAAGGCCAGGTCGAAGAATCGGGTGATCAGGTCGGTGTCGAGCACCAGATTCAAAGTGTTACCGAGACAGCAGATGAGATCGAAGGGGCCATGAGCGATCCAGTCCGGTTGCGAGTCGAGAAAGTCTTCCTGCAGGCGAACGATGTTCGGTGCCGAATCCCACTCGGACGAACCCAGTGCGGCGGAAGATCGATCGACGGCCAGCACCAGAGCGCCATCCGAGGCGAGTGGTACGGAGATCCGGCCGCGACCGGCACCCAGGTCGACGACCCGGGCGCAACCTGATGCGAGTGCTCGCACACCTGCAAGCTGCGCCGCCGCATCGTCGTGATCGAATACCTCGAAGTCACTCTCCGGAAGGTTCATGGAGTGGCCCGCGAGAGTTCCAGGCTTCGAGCGAGACTGACCGCTTCGGCACGCTCCTTCGAATTGAGGCGCTGGGCACCGAAACGAACGCGGTAGAGCAGCTGGACCAATCGTTCGAGAGCATCCTCACTGGCGAGGCTCGCGTGACGGACTCGGCGTGAGAATGCAAGAGGGCTTTCACCACGGCGCTTGGCGTAGCCGGACCGGGCGAGTCGGTTCAGTGCCACCGACCAGAACTGCAGGTCGGTGGTGAGCAGTTTTCTGAGCTCCCGGTCCTGGTGCTTCACTCCAAGTGCGGCCATCAGATGCCTTCTCCGTCTGTGCAGAGAAGCGAAGGCCATGATGAAACCGATCAGAATCATGAGCACCGCGACCATCCATACATAGCCGGCGATTCCGAAGCGAAAGAATCGGTTTACGGACTGCAGCAATGCACTGAGGGAATCGAGGGTCGAACTGAACGCTTCACGCCAGTTCTCGGTGAAACGGCTGGAGAGATTCTTCTGAGACCGCTGATCGAAACCGACGATCGTGGAGTTCCAGAAGAAATCGATGCGGTCATACACCCATCGCCAGCTGTCGGACCATGACTGGTTCGCGGCCTGGAGTTCCTCAAGCACCGAACGGGGGGAGGGATCAAGGCCGGTCCACTGGTAGGGACCGGTCCTAACCTCGGACCAGGCGTGGGCATTGGATTCCCTGACGATGTAGCGTTGGATACCCTCGTCGTACTCGATGGCGACATAGCCGGTGACGAGTCGGGATTCGATGCCCACACTTCGGCACATGGCGGTCAGAGCGGAGGCGAAGTACTCGCAATGACCGAAACGGTATCGAGTCAGAAAGCTCTCGATGGGATCTTCCCCGGCGATCTGGACGAAGTCGCGAAGATCGGTCGTGTACAGGCAATTGTCCTCGAGCCAATCCATGATCGAGGAGGAGACTCGCCGATTACGCTGCCAGATCGTCTCCCCCTCGGCGACATCATGATCAACTCCCATCTCTTCGAGGATGTTTCTGGTGAAGTCACCGATCGCCTGGACCGGAAAACGTGGAGTCACGATCGGGGCGGGTAGACCACCTTCGAGACTGCTCAGCGCGGCTTCCGCGGGAAATGGTTGCACACGGAGCCCGTAGCCGGAATAGCTGCTGATGGAACGCCTTCCGGAATCAGTCATGAGCATGTTGGAACGGTTGAACGTGATCTCACGCGGATCGAAGGTCGTGATCGAGACCGGAACCCAGGGGGAGAAGAAGATGTCGGTGGCCATCGACCGCATCTCGAACCAGAGGGTGTAGGTCTGAATCTGCTGATCGATCCTTGATTCTCCAAGCTCCGTGAATCGATCTGGAACGACCTGGAGAGATGACTTGCGATCGTCCCAGGGGGTGTTACTGGCGACCCACCGTCCAACCGCGGAGTCGTAACGCTCGAGGATCGCGCCTCTGAGCAGGACGGGCCTGGCCCATTTGGTGGAAGCACCACCGGGTTCGATCCACTCCAGGGTGAAGACTTCCCTCCGGGATGTCGTGATCCGCTCGCTCGCGATCAGATCGACCGTCTCGGCGAACCCGGACTTTTGGACGCTTCGATTACCGGGTACCCCGGATCGAAACAGGATCTGCCGGGGGAACAGGACGAATACCAGGACACTGATCAGGAGAATGCCGAGTGAAACACTGATTGTGATCAGTCTCATGCGGGTGAGGTCTCTGGGACCGAATCGGATCTCGAGGGGCGCGATGGGAAACGCGCCCGGCGGAATGAACGTGTTCCGGCGCTCACGGGCACCATGGGCCCCCGCATAGACCTGGAAGAGCATCACCACGTAGATCAGCGTGAAGACCCACAGCAAGAGGATGATTCCGAACAGGAAACGATCACTCTGAATCGTGGAGGAGATCACCAGCACCGCAGCGAGAACGATCTGCTGCGCATCCTCGCGAGCAGTCCGCTCTTGGAACTGGCGAAGGACCAGCAAGGCAAGCACGAAGAGTCCCAGGAGCTCCATCACCCTGCCGGCATCGGGTTCCATCAACCATGAGAAAGCGACCACCGTGAGGGCGATCACCGAACCGAGATTGACCAGGGCTCTGCTGAGGCAGAGCGGGCGATGCCCCTCACAGAGGTACCAGCTTGAAACGAGGATCGGCCCGCAGAGCATCAGCAGCCAGAGGCGGATCGTGGCAATGGCGACCGCAGCCACTGAAAACACCAGAAGGAAGAGCAACCAGAATCGGAAGCGACGGCGGAGAGTCATGCGAACATTCCCTCCTTCGTACGCTGACGGATGGATTCATCGTGCTCCTGGGCCGTACCGATCTCGAGGTCCAGCAATTGCTCGAACCGGGTGGCACTCCAGTGCAGGGCATGCTCGGGAGCGCAACGCGGATCGATACGTGCGGGATGAACGACCACCAGAGAGGAGCGCTCTTCCTCGCCAGGTTCGTTCCCCTCCGACTGCTGCCGCGGGGAGTCGAGTTCGATCATCGCAAGGCTCGTCAGTACCCGCTCACGGTGCCAGTACCCTCTTCGGAGTGGGATCGAAGGGGTGTCGAAGCCCAGTACGCTGAGCCCGAATTCCAGGCCATGCTGCTCCGCCGCTCCCGCCAGCGAAGCTGCCATCGTGATCGCACGTTCCTCGAGTTCCTCGGCACTGACCCCGCAATTCTCATCGAACTTGAGACTCGAAGGCGACGCGGAAAGATTCAACACGATCCGGAGCCGAGGAGGAGCGGAAACGGAGCGTTGGATGACGAGCAGTTCATCGGAGATGCCGGACCGCTTCCACGCGATCTGCCGGATGCTGTCTCCGGGCTTGAACTCCCGAACCGAGTAGAAGTCCTCCCCCGGACCTGGCTGACGGGAGACTCCGAACCCCCCCAGTTCTCCGGTGGCGATCGACTGCATGAGCTCTCCGCGGACCGGGTGGATACGTGGTTGGACGAGGATCTCGTGAGGATGGGCGTGGTCGACGGAACGGTCATTGAATCCGAAGGGGAACTGGGTCGAGAGGCGTATGCACTGGAGTGCCAGCACGCCACGCTGACTCGGCCAGAAGACCGCATCGCAGATCTGGCTCTCGCCGGGCCCCACTCTCGTCAACCAGCCGTCACTGGGCTGGACCAGCATCGGAAAACTGGTGCGCTTGCCCCGCCGATCGACTTCCTGGACGTGCATGGCGAACGCCGAACGCCACCGAGAACGATTTTCGACAACGTAGCGAATCTCAAGCGGTTCACCCGCACTCGCTCTTCGGATGTCAAGTCTCCGAACCTTCAACCCGCGCATCATGGATGAGCCGACGACTCCCGAAACGAGGATCATCGCGAGCAGCACGCCGAATCCCCAGACGATGAGGTTGTTCGGCCGCTGTGCCGCCGCCAGTCCGACGAATATCGTCAGGAGAATGAAGAGGAATCCGGAGAGATGGATGTGGTAGCGAAGTTTCATGTGTGAAACACGTTTCCCATGCGACCTTTCATCGACTGTAGCGATCTATTTCGCGACGTATCCGTTCCTGTTCATCGACGGTCTCGTGTTGCGGAAACCCCGCACCGGAACCCATGTCGATCAGCAGCATCATCGAGTCGTCGAGAGGCGGCAGTGAATCGAAGAGCTCGACCATGGGGAAACCGGGATGCGTGCACCGGAACAACCATTCCTCCTTCATCCAACCGGCACCAAAGGCGTCGATCTCCATGGAGAATCGGCCTTCATGATCACTGGTCGCACGTGCGACGACCTTGCGTCCGAGGCTCCGAGGGTCTCGCACCAGCTCGATTCGCGCTCCGGGGATACTGTTCGAGGGTGAGGACCTCATGCCCATCGAGCTTTGCGGGACGAATCGTGCACCGGGAAATCCCGCATCGACGACCCGCCCCCGGAGTGTGTTTCCATTCGAGCACCCCAGCGCGGCAATTGCGAAAACCAGCAGAACGAGGGCAACCGGGCGCGTGAAGCATGGACTCGACATGAGAGTTGACCTCGATCAGAGTGCGAAGAAGAGGATGATTCCGATGACGGCAAGGAGCAGGAAGAACAGGCCAACCACCGGACCGGCCACCCCGACAAATCGCCGGGTGTTGTGCACCAGTCCCCTGTTGTCAAGGACATCGAGCACTTCCGGGGTGGGCTCACCGACATCGATCTCGGACCAGTCGATCCGACTGGACTGGATCCGGGAGAGTTCCAGTGCCTCGAGGGCCCGCTCGCGGTTGGATGAAGCGACCTTGACCACCACCCCGCCGATTCTCGAGTCAGCTCGGTTGAGGCCCAGGCCCAGAGTGTCCTTGTCGAACACGAAGGCGGGGATGCCCGCCGCCTCCACGACCGATCGGATCTCCTGACCTTCCAGTTCATTGTTGCATCCGACCAGTGGAACCAGCTGTTCGGCGTTGGCCTGGGAATCGGTCATGAATCACCTCGTGGGGTATCGGACTGATCGGGACTGTACCAGTCGATGAGGGTTTCAAGGTCTTCGACCTCGACGGTCGATCCCGGAGGAAACGTGCTGCCGGCGGTTTCGGAGATGATGACTCCCGCGATCGAGGAATCCGTCGCTGCAGAGACCTCGATCCATACATGGTCTCGGGAATCTTGAGCGGTATCCATCGCGATGCACGCGATCATTCTACGGCCTGAGGCATGCAGTTCCATGAACCTGGGCCAGAGCGACCGAGCAAGCACGGAACGGAACGAGGTCCACGCCGGAGTCCGCTCCAGTGCGGCCCGGCCCGATTCGATCGCCTCGATCGCTTCACGAGGCCAGACATGCACTTTTCGGAAGGTTCCCAGGGGATCGGGGCCACAGACCACGGCGTGCGCCTCCAGCAGCGGATTGTCCGCCTCACCGCCCAGCATGATCCGGTGTTGGGCACTGCCGAGCGACTGCTCGGACAGGCAATCCACGGACTCTCGCCAATGATTGAGCATCAGCGAAACACCCGTGCCCGCCTCGAATCGAGTTCCGGGGGCAGGGACGCCGCGCGTGATGAACAGTGACCCCAGTGCATTGAGCAGTTCGTGGGCGACCCCGAGATGGCGTGCGGGAAGCTCCAGGATCTCCAGCTCGGGGCAGCCGCAGCGGCGAAGTCCTTCGGTGTGCAGCCAGATCGAATCGGCCTCCTCGGGTCGCTCGCTCAAGGCCGTCGCATGCACCCGAAAGAGCATTCCTTCATGAGTGGTGGGCTTGGGACTCAGGAAGTGGAGTTGAATCTCGTGCTCGCCGAACCATTGCTCAGTCTCCTGGTCGAACATCGCCAGGATCCGGGGTGAGGTTCTCAGCAACAATCCGGCAAGGCGAGTCCAGATCTCCAGCGGGCAATGCGGGTCCAGGACCGTCTGCAGACCGATCATCCATGTCGCATCCCGGGCCATCTCCGGCAGGGATTCGGAATGCTCGATGCGTTCCGCCCAGGCGATCACCGGAACCGGATGCTCTCCAAGCATCAGAGGAACCGCCCAGAGCGCGAAGGGAGGGCCCTCGATCACCTCATCGAGTTCGCGAACAGGTGCCCCGGTGTCGGACTGGACCTCCAAGGCATCACGAATCCACTGCGGGCTCGGTTCCGCATTCCCGGCGACCGCAACCATCAAGGTCGAGGTGTCGGGATCGGGCAACCCCCAGGGATCGACGGCATTCTCACCGAGTATCGAGAGAGCGTGGTCTCGAGCGTGGTCGGATTCAGGGTTCATGATTCTGCACGAGCTCCGGAAGCGGTTCAGATGAGACCAGTGAATCGTAGGGCCAGGATCGCCAGGAAGACCAGGACCACCCCCAGTACGAACCGCCTGATCCGCGCCTGGGTGCGCTGCAGATCGTGATGATCCGCATTGAACTTTTGCTGCTCCTCGATGATCACGTCCAGCAGCGGAGCCAACTCTCCGTGCAGGTCGGCGGGGATCATGAGTCTCCAGGGCCCACCGTCTTCGGCGGACCACGTGCGATTCTCCCGGTCACCCTCGGGCAAGACATGCGCTTCATGACCGACGGCACCAAGTACCGGATCGTAGTCCCCGAGACTGGGTTGGATGTGGAAGGGCCGGTCGATCGGTTCGTCTCCGGCCGGTTCATCGCTGGCGTTGCCGGCGACGACGGAACTGCTCGCAAGATCCACCAGTACGGCATCGAACTCCATGGCGAGGATGGAGGTGATCACATCTCCCGCGAGAACGGGATCGTCGAAGTCACGCAGTACGACCCACTCTGACTTGGATGAAGGGCTCACGGAAAGGACCTCAGTTCGCGACGATGTTCACCAGGCGACCGGGAACCACGACGACCTTGCGGACCGTCTTGCCTTCAAGGAGTTCGGCGATCCGCTCGTCCGCCAGAGCCGCGGTCTCCATGACCGACTCATCAGCATCGTGGGGAACGGAGATTCGACTCCGAAGCTTGCCCAGAATCTGCACTGGCACCTCGATCAGATCATCGACCAGCATCGATTCATCGAAAGATGGCCAGTCGGTGCAGGCCACCGAATCCTCGTGACCCATGCGATGCCAGAGCTCTTCGCCGAAGTGCGGAACGAAAGGGGCGAGAATGCGCACGAACCGGTCAAACTGTTCGGCAGAGACTCCGGTGCCCGTGGCACAATTCACGAACTCGATCATCGAAGCGATTGCGGTATTGAATGCCAGTCGCTCGATGTCATCGCCCACTTTCTGAATCGTGCGATGCAGCTGCCGTTCGACGTCGTCATCCGGGGCAGCGCTGAACCGGAGTTCACCGGTCTCCTCATCGACCACCAGTCGCCAGACCCGCTGCAGGAAGCGATGCACCCCCACGATGTCACGGGTGTTCCAGGGAGCCGAGGCCTCGAGCGGACCCATGTACATCTCGTAGAGGCGCATCGTGTCGGCACCGTATTCCTCGACGACATCATCCGGATTCACGACATTGCGCAAGGACTTGGACATCTTGGCGATGATCTGCTCGACGGCCGCACCAGTCGCTGTTTCGGTGTGAGAACCGTCCTCGTTCTCTTCCACCTCATCGATCGGGACCAGGGAACCATCCCCGCGACGGTAGGCAAAGGAGGTGATCATCCCCTGATGGAAGAGCTTGTCGATCGGTTCGGGGGTCGAAACCTCTCCGAGATCGAAGAGTATCTTGTGCCAGAATCGTGCGTAGAGAAGATGGAGAACCGCGTGTTCGGCTCCTCCGATGTACAGATCCACACCGCCGATCTTGAACCGCTCCAGATCGAACGACTCCTCCCCGGGCACGGCGGCACTGGAAGAGGGTTCCTCCCGATCACCAAGCAGCCAGTACTTCTCTGCCTCGGGAGTGATGAATCGGTCCTGAGCGTGCGGGCTGCAATAGCGGATGTAATACCAGCACGAACCCGCCCACCCGGGCATGGTGTTGGTCTCCCGACGAACCGGGGTGTCGGGAGGCAGGATGGTGGGATCGACGCCGGCTTCCCCTGCCGTGGTCTCGACCCATGCGGTCGCCTTGCCAAGAGGCGGCGTGGGTTCATCGCTTTCGATCGGCTCGTAGTCATCGAGATCCGGAAGGGTCACCGGAAGTGCGGCATCGGACACGGGGTAATGTCGTCCATTCGAGTCGTAGACGATGGGGAACGGCTCTCCCCAGTAGCGCTGTCGACTGAAGAGCCAGTCCCGGAGCTTGTAGTTGACGTGCCTGCGGCCCATCCCCCCTGCTTCAAGCCACTCGATGATCGAAACCTTGGCTTCGTCCGTGGTCAGGCCGTCGAGTGAGATCTCCTCGTTGGCGCTGGCCATCACCAGACCGGCACCGGTGCAGGCGGATTGTCCGAGATCGCCTCCACCGTCGACCACCCGAGTGATCGGGAGCTGGTAGGCGAGCGCAAAGGCATGGTCGCGCTCATCGTGCGCGGGGACGGCCATGATCGCACCGGTGCCGTAACCCATGAGCACGTAATCAGCGGTCCAGACCGGTATGGGCCGACCGGTTGCGGGATTGATCGCGTCGATTCCCAGCGCGACCCCCGTCTTCTCCTTGGAGTCGGCCATTCGATCCACATCGGATCGGTTTCGTGCATGCATCACGTAGTCACGCAGCTCATTGCTACCACCCTCAGCGAGCATTCGATCGACCAGTGGGTGTTCGGGGGCGACCACCATGTAGGTCGCACCGAAGAGAGTGTCGGGTCTGGTGGTGAAGACTTCCAACGAGTCCGATCCCACCGGAAACTCGATGGACGCTCCTTCGGATCGACCGATCCACTCCCGCTGCATGGTGCGTGTGGATTCCGGCCAGTCGAGAAGCTGGAGATCGTCCAGAAGACGATCCGCGTACTCCGTGATCCTGAACATCCACTGGCGGAGTGGTTTCCTGAGAACCGGGAACCCCCCCCGCTCGCTGCGACCGTCGATGACTTCCTCGTTGGCCAGCACGGTGCCGAGTTTCGGACACCAGTTCACCGTCTGGAAACCGAGGTACGCCAGACGATGCGAATCGATGTACTCCTCCTGTGCCGAAGGCTCCATGGCGGCCCAGTCCGCACCATCCACCAGACGCGCTCCCGAGTCGAGCTCGGCTCGAAGCTGGTCGATGGATCGTGCCTTGCCAAGCTTCCGATCGAAGAAGGCACCGTAGGCCTTCAACCAGATCCACTGCGTCCAGCGGTAGTAGTCGGGGTCGGTGGTGGCCAGCTCTCGTGACCAGTCGTAGCTGAAGCCGAAGCTCTTGAGCTGTCGACGGTAGTTGTCGATCGCCTTCACGGTGGTGACCCGGGGGTGAACTCCGGTCTGAACCGCATACTGCTCGGCGGGGAGGCCGAAGGCATCGAATCCCATCGGATGCAGGACGTTGAAGCCCGCCATGCGCTTGTAGCGGGAGATGATGTCGCTTCCGATGTACCCTTCCGGGTGTCCGACATGCAGTCCGGCGCCGGAGGGGTACGGGAACATGTCCAGGCAGTAGAACTTGGGTCGATCGGGATCAAAGTCCGCATCACCCGGATCCGGGGTGCGATAGGTCTGATGCTCATCCCACCATTGCTGCCAGCGTTTCTCGATCCGATTCGCGAGCCCCGCGTCGTATCGATGCGAGGGCGAGCTCTGGATGCCGTGGGCGTCGATCTTCTGTTCAGTCATCGGAGATTCCGGAAAGAAGAGGCAGCGGCGGATTAGGCGGGTTGCTGCTGCTGGATCTTCGCGAGGTGCTTCATAGCCTCGCCGACAAGATAGAAACTTCCGGTCACGCAGATCAGATCCTCCCGGCTCACCGCACGGGTGGCGAGCTCGAGGGCTTCGGGGAGGGTGTCGGCGGTCTGAGACATCTTCCCACTGCGTTCGACGAAGGCACGCTGCAGATCCTCGGGAGCTGCCGCCCGGGGATTTCCCTGGGCACGAGTGAAGATCACCTTGTCAGCTCCGAGATTGACTCGATCAAGCATCTCCCCCACGTCCTTGTCCTGGCAGCATCCGAAGACGCAGACCATGGAGTCGTAGGGCATGTGGGCGCCGACACAGCGCATCAGGGCAGAGACTGCCTCGGGATTGTGCGCACCATCGACCAGGATACGAGGGCTCTCCCAGAGCATCTGCATCCGACCGGTGAGCGTGGTGGTGGTGAGGCCCTGGGTGATGCGATCGTCGGGACACTCGAAACCGACTCCCTTGAGCACGTCCACGATGGCCAGCGCCAGACCGCAGTTGCTTGCCTGGTGTTCACCGGCGAGAGGCACCGGAAGATGTTCCAGGCGGCTTCGCTCGGTGTAGAGACATACACGGGTGTGGGGACCGAGTTCGCTCGTTGAACAGAACCGGTGGCTGAACTCGATGTCCTTGTTCACCACCTTCAGGGGCGCACCGACCTCCTCGGCCTTCGCGCGGAAGACCTCCTCGATCTCGGGGGACTGATCGAAGATCAGTGCGGGCACGTCCCGCTTGAAGATTCCCGCCTTCTCGGCAGCGATCTTCTCGAGCGAGTTGCCGAGAATGTGCTGATGGTCCATGGCTATCCTGGTCACCGCGGTCACTTCCGGCTGGATGACGTTCGTGGAGTCAAGTCGACCGCCGAGTCCCGCTTCGATGATGGCGATGTCCACTGCTTCATCGGCAAAATACTTGAATGCCATGGCGGTCATGATCTCGAAGAAGGTGGGTTCACAGCCGAGGGAATCGGCCGCTTGCGCGACACTCTTGATGATGCTGACGAACTGGGCATGGGGAATCATCTGACCGTCGATTTGAATGCGTTCCCTGAGGTCCGTCAGATGCGGTGAGCTGTAGCAGCCGACGGCATAATCACACCCCCGAAGCATGGAAGACACCATTGCACAGGTCGAACCCTTTCCGACCGTTCCCGCGACATGAATCGTACGAATCTGATCCTGAGGATTTCCGAGCTCGGCAAGCAGCTCACGCATCCGGTCGAGCTTGAAGGTGTCCTTGTCCCGGATCACTCTCATCCGCTCGACGTCGGGGCGACGGAGCAGGTACTTGACCGCGGCGGGATAGCTCGTGATCGAGTCTGCCGTGAGGGTCGTGGGTTTGGTTTCGATCCCGGAAGAGGCTTTTCCAGCTTTGGCTGCTGGACCATGCTTCCGGGTGGTCGATCGTGCCTTCTTGGTGGTTCTCGCCCGACCAGAGGCCCCGGTACCGGCCTTGGTCTGCACTCGCTTAGCGTTCTTCTTAGCCATAGTCGAGTAAGTGTACCAAAATCGACCTTGGAAGCCAAATGAAGAGACGCAAGTGACTAATTAATATGGGCTTATGGTCCTGCTGAGTCTTGATCGGAGCCGGGTGGATCATCCTGGGCAGTGGAGGATGGAAACTGCTCATCCAACTCCCGAAACGTGGCTTCCAGTGCTTCAGGAACCACCCAGATGATCTCATCCGGAAGCAGGAGATCGATCCCGTGACCAGCAGCATCAAGGGCGACGTTGAGACGGTGGGTGAAGGCATGGTTTCCGATCAGCCCGACCACGGTCCCGGAAAGCTCGTGAGCGAGAATGCCGCCCAGAAACTTCACCACCTCGGCGGGATCGCCATCACCAATGTCGACCATGACGATCGTCCGCTCGCCGAGGGAGACTGCAGAGACGCTTTCCGCCTCGACCCCGGCTTCCGCGAAGACTGCTGCGAGGCGATCGATCATGTCCTTGGCCTGGGAGGCCTCCGGACCAAGAGCGCCGACCCTCCGAACCCGAGCGAGCTGAGCCTCGGTCAGATCCAGCGAAAGCTCGGAAGCCGATTCGTCGGAACCACCGGCGTGATGTTCCCGGGGATGGTCGCTCAATTGGTGCCTTTCTCAGGGAGGTCCGCGGGGACGTCCTTGGTCGCATCTGTCGAAGTCAACGGAGTCGGCAAGGCCGCACCAACTTCCGAACGCCACGTCTGCATCGACTGATGCATCTGCCGTGTGATCAGGGGGAACTCGGCGGAGACGTCGGCTGTCTCGCTGGGATCGGATTCAAGGTCGTACAACTCAAGGGCTCCGGTCTCGAAGAACTCGATCAACTTGTAGCGCCCCATCCGGCACGCCGCCACCGGAGTCGTCCTCCACGGGCCCTCCACGCTCGAATCACGCTCCAGGTACACCGGAAGATGCCAGTGTAGCGGTACGACTTCAAGGGTGCCCTCATCACGGACCGCGGACAGGCTGCGACCATCGAGGATCCGATCGCCGGAAGACGCCCCAGTCACCTCCAGGATGGTGGGAACCAGATCTCGGAGGATCACGGGTGTTGCGGCGTGCCAGTGACCCACATCACCGGGCCACTTCACGGCAAGGGGGACTCGAATGCCTCCCTCGTAGATGGTGCCCTTCGAACCACGAAGCGGACCGTTGTCCGCGAGCGGACCATATCCACCGTTGTCGGACGTGAAGATGATCATGAGCGGTCGAGAACGTTCCACGAAGGCATCGACCACCTGTCCGACCGCCAGATCCATGGCCGACACCATCGCGTCGTACTTCTGGTCTCTGGGGGGTAGGCCAACGAGCCGCTTCCGCGAAGCCGCAAGGAGATCAGGACGAGGCTGGATCGGGGTGTGGACGGTGAAGAAAGACATCTGCATGAACAGGGGACGGCGGTCACCGGATGCGATGAAACGAGTCGCTTCCCGCACCAATCGGTCGGTCAGGTACTCCCCCTCGGGACCATCTTCGAGTTTCGGGTTGCGATACGGACTGCGGTAGGACTTGGGATGCCCAAGCGAGGTTCCGGCGACTTGATCGGTGAACCCGTAGTCCAGAGGGTCCTGACCCACGTGAAACTTGCCGACGTGCACCGTGCGATAGCCCGCGCGACTCAGATCGTCCGCCAGGGTGGTCTGGTCGGAATCAAGATGTCGTCGGTTAGCGACCGGTTCCATCCGCCGTTGTTCTCGCTTGCCCCGCTTGGAGGAGCCGACGGTGAGCACCCCGTGCCGCGCCGTGGCCTGCCCGGAGAGGATGCTTGCGCGGGTTGGCGCGCAGTTGGGCGCATCGGAGTAGGCGTTGTCGAAGACGGTGCTGCACTCGGCAAGGGCGTCGATGCGTGGAGTCAGATGAGAAGTGCCGCCGGTGAAGCCCACGTCATGCCAGCCGAGATCGTCGACGACCACGAGCAACACATCCGGTGGCTGCTCGCTTGCCGGTTCGGGTGAGGCGATGTAACTTCCGTCAGCGAGTCCCTGTAGAGGTACGAGCGCGAGGAGGGCTAGTGGCAGCAGGGGCATGAGGGTCTCCCGTCGGGAACACGATTGGATCGTCCCCCATACTAGTTGGACGCGCCTGCGATCAATAGGGCGTTCGACGCAACAGTGTGGGAGGATCCGAAGCGAGGTCTTCGTGGAGTCTCCCGATCGCCGAACCCGCCGGAGGGGGAGCGAGGTCGGGGATCTCCACTCCCAACTCCACCAGAAACTGGATCGAGCGCAGTGCAATCACCGCACTGATACCCCGGGGATCGGAGAGGACGAAACCCCAGGCGGTCGCCGCACCCTGTGCGGAATCAGCCCCGGGCAGGGGCAGCTCCCCCCCCTGCCGTCGTGCTTCGGTGGCGGCGAGTTCCAGCCAGTGGAACCAGGGATAGGGAAGGGGACCGGACGTTCGACAGCGATCACACTCCAGAGCCAGAACGACCTCGTCGGGAAGTCCGGGACGATCGAGCAGGCGGTGCCGCTTGAATCGGCTGAGGAGGTCGAATCCATTGCCGCCCAGGTGGAGGGTGTCGACTCCATCCTTCTCGAAGACGAGGATCGGTTCACTCGAACCATCGAACTTCGGAACCTGCTGGCCGCCGAATCCGGAGACGGTCTCGGTCCATTCGCTGGGGATCGACTTCTCAAGTTGGTATCGACTGAAGGCGACATCGATGAGCTGGTTCTCGATGCGAGCACGACTCGTGTCCGGAAGGTGCAGCTCGCCGACCGCGAAGGAATCGATCAAGTCACCCCAGTCCTCTCGATCGTTCATCAGATCGGTCCAGGCACGATCAAATCGGGCGGAGTCTGAATGGAGTCTGCCGAGATACTCCTGACGGCGTGCCCGAGTGTTGGCCAGAAAGAGACGCATGAGCCGTTCATGCCGAGTCGCCCAGAGGGCATCGATCTCATCGATGAGGTGGTCGACCCCCCGGTGTGCGGGAAGTTCATCCTCCCACTCGCCCAGGTCGATGTGCACGACGGACCGATGTGCCGGCTGCTGATATCGGAGGACGTCCCGCAATCGCCCATCCGGCATGGGCCCCTGGCCACGCAGAGAGTCCGCCCGAGCCAGGGATTCCCGCGATTGGGTGGTCCGGCCGGCGTGGAGATGGATCCGGGAACGCATGTCCTCTGCAATGTGACGGACGATCGGCGATTCAAGCTGCATCATCGACGCCGTGACCGCGAGCACTCGATCATGAACCTGCGGACCCGCTCTTCCGATCCGAAGGTCGAACACGGCCAGCGCACGTGCGATGTGCTCCTCTTCCAGATCAACCTCATCCAAGGAGGCTATTGCCAGCGGGAGTGCCCCGGCCTCCTTCGGAAATCGGACCACCTCGAGTCCCTCGATCGCCGTTCGTGAATCATTCGGATCCTCGATCAGGACGATGCGTCGATAGCCCCAGTTACGAGCGGCCCGAGCCTTGGCCTCGAGCGAGTCGAGGGGGACGGGAACGAAGGATCGGAGGTCGCTCGAAAGACCGCCGGAAGCGACCAGATCCTCGGGCCAGGGACATCCAAAGGTGTGCAGGATCGCGGCCATTGCCGCCGGAAGCGCCATGCTGTCCCCCGCCGGACAACCTGCGATGTCGGCGCGGATGTGCGGAACGGTTGCTTCCGGGGTGAATTCCACGAGGGACTCGAGAGCGAGCGAGGCTGCCACGACGATCACCTCTGCCGAATCCATCACCACGCCACCCGGTTCGACCGCATGCGCATGCGTGGTTGCGATCGAATCGGTGGCCGGAGCGAAATGCAGAGTACCGATCACCCCTTCGGACTGGCTGCGGGCGCCGACCACGGGGATCACGTTGCCGGGCAACCAACAGGGGGCGACGTTTCGAACGGATTTCGGCAGGCTCAGGGTCCCGCCCAGGCGACGATCCGCCGCACGAAGAAGGGCCTCCAGCCAGAGTCTTGCCTTGCCGTGCTCCACAAGTGCGACCAGTGCGGCCGGGTCATGGGAAAGCGCCCATCCCCATCCGGGAATGGCCGGTTGATCAATCGATTTCACCGTGGGATCAGTCGTATCAATCTCTCCGAAGGGCTCTCACCGGATTCACATGGAAAAACGCTCACCGGTCGAAAGCGAGACCACGATAGGTTGACCGATCATCTTGGTCTGAGTGTCGAGTCCGTAGGGAGCCAGTGATGCGGTCCAGGCATCTCGATGATCATCAAGTGATTCGGCGGGCAGCGCACCGAGACGGATGCCATCGATCCGTGAGCACCATGCGCGGTCCGCGTCGAATTCGATGGTGACCCGCCAATCCGACTCCAGAACGGCGCGTACCACAGCAGAGGATCCGTCACCACAGAGGATCTGACCCTGTCGCCTCTGGAAGGTATCCATCATTCGCGGGCTGGGACGGCCGCCATCAAAGACAAGCTCTCCCTCGAAGAGCGGAAGAGGGCAGATCGTGCGGACTGGCTCCGCGACGAATGATGCGACCCGGGCCAGCTCGAGCCGCTGGGTCTCACCGAGTGGATGACGGACGATTCCGAGCACCCATTCCGGGGGCAGCAGATCGAGGCGGTGGCCCCGTACGGTTTCGAGGAGGATGACGGCTGCCTCGTCGTCGAGCAGAAGCGTCCGGCATTCGTGAACGACACCTTCCAGATCGCCATGAATCTCCTCCAGGAGCGAACCGTGTGCCCGATCCGCCTGGAGCACGGTGAGAAGCCCCTGACAATCCAACAACGCCTCGGCCAGTGAGGCCCCTCGCGTCGATCGGAGCCGGCCGATCAGGGCATGACAGCTCGAGCGCAGCGCCGTGGGCAGCTGGGACGCCTCGTCGGGACCGATGCGCGAAGGCCAGGATCGGTAGGGTTCGACCTCCCCCCAGGCGCAGAGCCCGGCGGAGGCGATCAGAACGCCCATCGGTTCGTTCGCCGAATGAAGCTGCTGATGCAGATCACGAAGTATTTCGTTTCTGGTTGCTTCCTCAGAGTTCACCTGAGCACACCTTCCGGGAATGACGGGTGTCGGACCATTTGTCGCGATCACCCGAGGAGTTGGGAGAATCCCATTCGTTGGACAGAACGACCCCATGGTTCCTGACCGGACCGGATGGCAAGAAGTCCCAATTTTTCCGGGTGCAGGACGAGGTCACGGACCACCTCCCACGCGCTCAAGATGCTCCTGGAGCTGTGGGAACAGCTCGGCAAAGGCCTTTCGGTACCTCGACAGCTGCTGGTAGGCCGAGTCGGAGCTCGGCAGACCCAGCAGCGCCTGGACCTGTTCACGGGTGAGTGGCTCCAGAAGGAGCGCGGCCTGAAGCATCACCCGCTGATCATCGAGATCACGCCTCCGAGGCGCATGCATGCCGGGAGCGGCCTGGATCTCCTGATCGATCCCGACCAGTTTGCCGATGATCCTCCGACGGGCATGCCCGTGCTGGGCGTGGAGCGTCCCGATCTCATCGAGCGGCGCTTCGGCGTGCAGTCGGTCACGCAGATCGAATTCCAGACGGTCCCGACCTGGCTGATCGGATGCCAGCCGTGGCCAGCACTGCAGTGCCGCCATACGGACCCGTGCATCGATGCTCGCATCGACGTTCCAATCGATCAGTACGGGGAGGTTCGCGACATCGAGACCCGCGGAAGAGGGGCTCCGTTCATCGATGCGGCCAGGCCGACCTCCGACCGGATCCGAATCGATGTCTCTGATCCGGGGCACCTCGTCTCCGCTGCTCGGCATCCCGGTGATACCGAGTCGGCTGTTGCGAGCGGTGAAATCAAGCGCCCGCCCCCGGATGATCGATGGCGCCGCCAGGTAGGCCAGAAGCTTCTCGGGTCCGCCTTCGAAGTGGGAGAGCAGTGTGCCAAGTTCCGCACGCCGGCGGTAGTCCTCAAGAAGATCCGAGACGAAGTCCTGCGCCCTGCTGGTATCCCCGAGCATCCCATACTGGCGACTGAGGCTCCAGCTGTCGGGATCATTGTGAGAACCATTGATGACCATCCCGTGAAGGCGTTCGTAGAGTGCCTCCCAGAGCAAATACCAGATCGCCTTCCAGCCCTCGGACCGATCAGCGAGAATCTGCAGTTGTTCCTGGGTGAATTCCATGGCCGTTGTTCCGCCTCTATGCGCTCGATCGGAATCGGAAACAGCAGCATACCCGCATCGTGATAGCATTCCACGAGTGATGAGCGATATCCCCGACTGCATCGATGGCACCCTCCCGCCCGCCCGTGACTACAAGCGGCGCTGGCAGGAGATCCCCTGCAGCAACGAGGAGGGATACACGAATCTCACAATCCGCATCCACAGATCATGCTCGTGGCTGGGTCGAGCTCAGGTCGTTGCCCGTGATTCGAGTCTCGAAGGGCTGGATGATCAATTGATCTTCCTGTGGATCAGCTTCAACGCGCTGTACGGACAGTGGGACAAGGAGACGAATCATCCCGCCAAGGACATCCGGGGTGTACGGTCGTTCATCGCCCAGGCCGACACGCTGGATCAGGAACATGGCCCGAGAGTTTTCCAGAATCTGCTCGTCCAGCACCGGGCGCTGGCCGAACGGCTCTTCGACAACGTGTATCTGGATCATTACTTCTGGCGAGGGCTTGAAGAAGGAGCGGAGGAGCTGGAGACCTGGCAGAACATGCCGCGAAAGGGTCGTCTGTACCTCGATGAGGGCCAGACTCAGCGAGCACTCGATCGCCTGCTGCTGTATCGGGTCTACCAACTGAGATGCCAGCTCATTCACGGCGGTGGGACGCATGGGGGACGACTCAATCGGGAGTCGATCGCTGATTGCGGGCGGTTCCTTCACCTCTTCCTGGACCGCTCATTCGAGATCCTCCTGCACCAGGAACGGGCACCAGCGTTCAGAGAGGGACTGGGATCGATCTGCTACCCCCCGATCCAGGGGGGCCAACCACCAGGAACCGCTCGGGAGCCGTAGATGCGCTGGGCCCGAGGCATCGCCTCTTCCAGAAGCGTACAACGTGTCCCGTAGCTGGGATGAGTGGAGATGAACTCCGGAGGATTCCGCTCACTGGGTTCGCCCATCCTTCGTCAGAGCCGCAGCCCCGCCCGCGGAGAGTAGCACGCCTCGGCGGCGGGGCAGACGTCCCGGAAAGGCGATGGGCGCATCGCTTGAAGGCCATCGGGACTGATAATCGGAAGTACCTTCTGAAGCACGAGAAATGGTCGATGGCCACCCTGCCATTGAACGATATCACCAGATCGGTGCTTCTTTGACGAACGCGAGGTTTCGCCTTGCGTATCGTCAGACATGAACGTCCTGCTCGTCAAAGCCTCGTCCGAACAGCAAGCCCTCGAGGGGGCGCTGCGCTCCGGCCTGCATCGGGCATTTCCCGGCGAGATCCAGGAGGTCGATGCCACCAAGCTGAGCACGGTCCGTTGCACCGAATCGGAGGACGTGCGTCTGGCCCGGAGTCTCCTCGTAGCGGATGCCGTGGTGATGCTGCTGCCGTTCAATCACGAGGATGGTTCGGCCGGATCGATCGACAACTGGCTGCATCGTTCGATGGTCGATGGAATCACCGTCATGGCCATGCCTGATCGCATGGAAGGCCTGCTCGATACCAAGCCGGTCTTCCTGCTCAAGCCCGTGGAACCGGAACTGGTCGAAGAGAACCCCAGTCCGGAGGGCAGGGCTCGCAGAGGATTCGCCTCCCTCGGACTCAACGACATCACCGTGGTGGACATCGATCCCGAACGGCTTCCATTCGGACTGGAGCCGGGGGACGAGAGTCGGTTGAACTGAGCGAATTCGACCTAGAGTTCGAGACGTTCCCGATCCCCGTTCAGGGCATCGATGCAATTCTGAATGTGAACATCCAGATCGACTCCGATCTCCTTCGCACCCAGGGCAATGTCGTCACGGTTGACCGCGGCCGCGAACTTCCGGTTCTTGAGCTTCTTCTTCACGGACTTCAATTGAAGATCCCGGATCCCCTCGGGGATCACGCGTGAACAGGCCACGATGAACCCCGCAAGCTCGTCACAAGCGAACAGGTGCGTGGCGATCGGCGAGGTGCGAGGTTCTCCGGAGTAGTCCGCATGAGCGAGGATCGCCTGGAGTATCGATTCATCGACATCCCCTCGATCCCGCAGATGCTGAACCCCGACGAACGGATGCTCCTCCACCGAGGGGTGGCGCTCGTAGTCCATGTCGTGCAGGAGACCGGCGATTTCCCAGTGGTCGGCCTCCTCGGGCACGATTCGCATCGCGTAGGAACGAGTGCAACAGGCCACACATTCCATGTGGTTGCGCAGGGAGGGGCTGTCCACCCATTCGTTCATGAGCTGTCGGGCCTGTTCGACGGTCAGGGTCATCGATCAGAGCACCTCGTCATCGGTCGGAATCTCGATCGGACCGATCTTGGCGGTGGGATCGACCCCGGACTTCTCGCGCATGTGCTCGAAGATCACGTAGAAGACCGGGACCACTCCGAGCGTGATGACCGTCGCCACGAGCATTCCGCCGAGAACCACGTAGCCGATCGACTGCCGACTCTGGGCACCCGCTCCACTGGCCAGCACCAGAGGGATGACCCCGAAGATGAACGAGAAGGCGGTCATCAGAATCGGCCGGAGTCGAAGCTTGGCGGCTCCGATCGCGGAGCTGATCGGATCCTGCCCGCTGGCCCCGAGTTCCTTTGCAAACTCGACGATGAGGATCGCGTTCTTGGCCGCAAGCCCGATCAGGGTCACCAGACCGATCTGACCGTAGACGTCGAGCGGACGCTTGGCCACCATGAGCGCGAGCACCGCACCAAGCATCGCCAGTGGTACGACGAGCATGATCATGATCGGCAGGATCCAGCTCTCATACTGAGCGGCCAGAAGCAGGAACACCACGATCAGCGCCAGCCCGAAGATGATGGGTGCGAGGTTGCCGGCAGCCAGCTCCTGGTACGTGGTACCGCTCCACTCGTAGGCATACTCGGATGGAAGGTATTCCGCACACAACCGCTCCATGGCCTCGATCGCCTGGCCGGAGCTCTTGCCGGCGAACACGTTCGGGCTGCCGAGCACCTCGAGAGTCTCGTACAGGTTGTAATGGGGGATGAAGTCGGGACCCGTGATCTTCTCCGCGTTCACCAGAGCATCGAGGGGGATCATCTCCCCGGCCTGGTTCGGAACGAAGAGCTTGCCGATGTCGTCCGTGTTGGAGCGGGCCCAGCCCTCGGCCTGGGCCTGGACCTGGTAGGTCTGGTTGTAGAGATTGAAGTTGTTGATGTACAACGATCCCAGCTGGACCTGAAGAGTGTCGAAGAGGTCGTTCAGATTGACCCCGAGCAGCTTGGCCTTCTCCCGGTCGACATCGAGCCAGATCTGCGGGACATCGATCTGGGAGGTCGTCCGAACCATCATGAGAGATTCGTCCTTGTTCGCGGCCTCGATCAGGGGCATGCAGTCGTTGTAGAACTGCTTGAAGGGAACCGAGGGCAGGTTCTCGAGCTGGAGCTGGAATCCGCCGACCGTGCCGAGTCCCATGATCGGGGGTGGCTCGACGAAGGTGATCGCCGCTCGGGGGTCACCCTTGTACTTCTGATTGAACTCGAGGATCAGATTGTTGGCGGAATGCTGCTCGCCACGCACGCTCCAGCTCTTGAAGATGGGAATCACGAAACCGGTGTAGGTCTGACTGGTGGAGGTCAGGAAGTTGAAACCACCGACGGAGATCACGTTCTGCACCCACTCGTTCTTGGTCAGCTCCTGTGCCATCTCATCGATCACCGCGGTGGTCCGTTCGACGGTGGCTCCGGGCGGAAGCTCGATGAGTCCGAAGCAGTACCCCTGGTCCTCGGTGGGAACGAACGACTTCGGCCACTTGATGAGCAGGTATCCCGTGATGAAGGCGAGGACCAGATATCCGGCGAAGACAAGGAACCGAAGCTTGATGAATCCGTGCAGCAACCGGCCGTAGAAGTCGACCACCCGATCGAAACCCCTGTTGAACCAGCGGAAGAGTATGTTGCGGTCCTCGGGCTTCGTCGGCTTCAGGAAGATGGTGCAGAGTGCGGGGCTCAAGGTCAGTGAGTTGACCGAGGAAAGGAGCACCGAGAAGGCGATGGTGAGCGCGAACTGGTTGTAGAGCTGCCCGGTGATTCCGGGCATGAATGCGGTCGGGACGAAGACCGCCATCAGCACGAGCGTGGTCGCGACGATCGGACCGAGAACCTCGTGCATGGCGACGGAAGTGGCCTGCGCTCGGGTCCAGGTCGGATGCGCTTCGAGCTGACGCTCGACGTTCTCGACGACCACGATCGCATCGTCGACCACCAATCCCACGGCGAGCACCAGACCGAGCAGGCTGAGCGTGTTGATCGAGAAACCGAAGACCATCATGAAGGCGAAGGCACCGATCAGGGAGACCGGAATGGCGATCACCGGAATGAGCGTGCTGCGCCAGCTCTGAAGAAAGACGAAGACCACGAAGATGACCAGGGCGAGCGCCTCGAAGAGCGTTACCACCAGGTCCATGATCGAGAGCCGGACGAATTCGGTGGTGTCGTAGGTGAGCTCGTATTCGACGTCATCAGGGAACTTCTCGGAGAGGCTGTCGAGCACCTTCAGGACATTGGTCTTGATGTCCAGGGCGTTTGCACCAGGAAGCTGATACACCCCGAGGTTGCCGGCGGGTCGCGCGTTCAGGGAGGAGGTCTGCTGGTAGTTCTGGGCACCGAGCTCGACCCGACCGATGTCGGCGAGGGTCACGATCTGTCCGTCCTCGCCGGTACGAACGATGATCTCCTCGAACTGCTCGGCGGTCTCCAGCTGACCCAGCGTGCTGATCTGGAACTGGAAGGCCGGTGCTTCAGTGGTGGGCGGTGACCCGATGAGCCCCGCCGCCACCTGCTGATTCTGTTCCAGAACCGCATTCTTCACGTCCGTGACCGTGAGTCCGAGGGCTGCCATCTTGTCGGGATCCAGCCAGATGCGCATCGCGTATTCCATCAGGCCGAAGTTCGTGATGGAACCGACGCCCGGCACTCGCAGGAGCGGGTCATTGAGATAGATGTCGCAGTAGTTGCCGAGCCAGACGTCGTCGTAGGTGCCACCGGGCGAGGTCAGGGACACCACCAGCACCATGTCCGTCGAGGTCTTGTCGATCACGATCCCGGCTTCGTTCACGATTGACGGTATCTGCCCCGTCACCTGACTCACCCTGTTTTGCACGTCGACCGCACCGATATCCAGCGAGTATCCGACGTCGAAGGTCACGGTGATGTAGCTCGTACCGTTGTTCACACTGGTCGAGCTCATGTAGATCATGCCGGAGATCCCGTTGATCGAGTCCTCCAGGAGCGTGGTGACCGTGTCCGCCGTGACCTCGGCACTCGCCCCGGGGTAGGAGGAGGTGACCGTCACGGTGGGTGGGA
Source organism: Planctomycetota bacterium (assembly GCA_036336805.1). Lineage (GTDB taxonomy): Bacteria > Planctomycetota > Phycisphaerae > Phycisphaerales > SM1A02 > UBA8087. The sequence goes on along the minus strand of JAYZFJ010000015.1, from coordinate 19,498 downwards.
CGATCTCCGGATACTGCGAGATGGGCAGGGTGACGATGGAGATTCCACCACAGATGATCATCAGCAGGGCGATGGTTGCAGCGAAGATCGGTCTGTTGATGAAGAAGTCAAGCAAGGTGGTCGTCCATGTGCGCGTGGCGAGGGATCATTTGCCGGATGACGTCGTTCCGTTCTTCTTGGTGGCCTGGTCCGACGTGTCCGAATGATTCGAATGGTCCGTGGAGGTCGAGGAATGCTTGCTGGATCCCATCGAGGAGCTTTCCTGTTCCTTGCTGAAGGTGGACCGTGAGACGATCGTGACCTTGTCACCGCCGGCGAGCTGTCCTGAGGAGTCGACCACGATCTTGTCACCCGACTTCAGGCCCTTCGTGATCCAGGACTTGCCGTCGTTGGTATTGCCGACCGTGACGAGCTTGGATTCCACGACCCCCTTTTCGTCGATGACCCAGACGAACTGCTTGCCGCCCTGTTGGAGCAGGACCGATTTCTGGGGGACCACGATCGCATCGGGGACCTCGCGGATCAGGATGTCCGCTTCACCGTACTGTCCGGGGAAGGCCCAGGCATCGGGATTGGGGAACCGGACCCGGACCGTGAAGGTCGAGGTGCTTTGGCTGACCTGGTTGTCGATGAAGTCGACCTCTCCCGTGAAGACACGGCCTCCGCCACCACGCGTGCCGTTGACCCTGACATCCGCACGAATCGGGCCCTTGTCCCGGAGGGCACGGAGCGTGGGAAGCTGCTCGGCCGCGACGGACACCAGAATGCGCATCGGGTGGTACTGGACGATCGTGACCAGGGTCTGGTTGCCCCCCTGCTCGACCAGTGCACCCTCTTCGTAATTCCGTTGACCGAGCTTGCCGTCGAAGGGCGCGGTGATGGTCGTGTAGGACAGGTTCAACTCCGCGTCGACCAGCTGACCAGCGGCCGACTCCACGCTGCCCTCCGCGACTTCGAGGTCGGTCACGAGGGTGTCGAAGGACTCCCGGGAGATCGCCCCGGATTCGACGAGCGGTCGGTTTCGTTGGACGTTCCGCTCCGCCAGATTGCGCTGAGCGACCGCGGATTCCAACTGACCCCGTGCTTGAAGCAGGGCGGCCTCGAAGGGACGTGGGTCGAGCTGGAAGAGACGATCACCGGCCTTGACCAGCTGGCCGTCGGTGAAATCGACCGATTCGATGTAGCCGGTGACTCGTGAGTCGAGGTCGACGTTGCGGATGGCGTAAGTCGTACCGGGCTGGGTCAGATAGAGCGAGTAGCTTGTGGGCTTGATCACCTCGGACGTGACCGTGGTGTTGCGCTCGTTCATCAAGGCGACGGTCTTCTTGGCGTTGTCGGAAGAGCCTCCACAACCGGACAGGATGACCAGGAGTAGGCCGAGTCCGGCCATGACCGATGTTGTGCGACCGTGGATCACGGCGTACCTCCCGAACTAGCATCGGCGACATCTTGAGACGCCTTCGTATTGATGGGTACCGGACCGTCGGCGGAGGGCATGACCGGTGACCAGTCACCGCCGGTGGACTTGTAGAGTCCAACCGCACCCAACGCGACTCCGGATTCCTGTTGGATCAACTGGAATTCGGTTTCGATGAACTGGAGCTCGGCGGTCACGACGTTCTGAACGTCGTTCACTCCGTTCTCGAAGGACAGGGAAGCGAGCATGAGTGCTTGCATGCTGTCGTCCCGGGCCTGCTGGAAGCTCCGGCGTGAAAGTTCTGACTTCGCGAAGTCCACGAGGGAGTCCTCCACCTCCTGATAGGCCTCGAGGATCGTGTTCTCGTAAGACAGCAGGGACTCCTGAACGTTGGCCTTCTGAGCGTCGATCTGGTTCTGAACCTCACCCCAGTTGAGAAGGCTCCAGCTGAACGAAGGGCCGATGTCCCATGATCGATTCGCCCAGTTGGTGAGGGTCGAGGTGCCGTCGGACTGATACCCCATCGAACCATTGAGCATGAACTTGGGCAGCAGTTCGGCTTCCGCCACCCCGAGGGTGGCGACGGCAGACGCGAGGGATCGTTCAGCGGAGCGGACATCCGGCCTCTGCCGGATGACCTCGGCGGGCATGGCCACACCGATCGAGGAGGGCGGAACGGGGATGTTCCCATTGGTGCCCACCAGCTGCTCGATGGAACCGGGGGTTTCGCCGATCAGCACCGCGATTCGATTGAGTTCGGTCTGGGCTCGCGACTGCCAGTCGTAGACGGACGCCTGGATCGTGTTGAGGGTGGTGTTGTTGTCCAGAACGATCGAGAGGTCCAGTGTCCCCTGTTCATAGGCCTGGGTGTTGAGATCGACCTCGAGCTCCGCGGCGGCGACGGCGATCTCGAGCAGTTCGACGGTGCGCCGATAGGTTCGGTAGAGGATGTATGAACTGGCGACCGATGCCCGCACGCTCACCAGGAGATCCCGCCAGTCCTCGATCGAGGCCAGCAGCGTCTCTTCCGCGGCCTCCGCCTGTCTGCGGACCCGACCCCACACGTCGATCTCCCAGCTCAGGGAGAGCCCGAGGTCGAATGCCTTTCCAGTCGGGTTGAAGACTCCGGGGACCGGAGCGATTCCCTGATCGGCGCGATACCAGATCGCATAGCCGTCGGCACCGATAGAGGGCAGGAGATACGACTCCTGAATACCGTATTGAGACCGGGCGAAATCGATCCTGGTCATGAGCATTCGAAGATCGAGGTTGTTGGTCTGTGCCCGTTCGATGAGGAGGTCGAGGGTGGGGTCCTTGAATTCCCTCCACCATGCCCCGGCACCCTGTTCCGAGCGTGTCAGCCCTTCCACCAGCTGGCTGTGCCAGGCATCGGGCGTGATGAAGTCCGGCTTCTCGTAATCTGGCCCTACCATGCATCCATGAAGAAAGACGACGGATGGCACCGTAAGGGTCAGAAACAGAGTTCGAAGGGCACCGATCATGGCAGAGAGTCTAACGCTCCGAAAGAGTCTCTGTCGGTGATGGGATCCTAAAGCGATGGAAAGGATCAGGATCTGAGCAACCGACACTCCAACATCGAACGAATCGTCCTTCACTTTGCGATGGAGGCAGAGGCGCGCGGGATTGCCGAGCGGTGCTCGCTGGGTGATGCGGAACCGCTTCATCCGGCGCTGGCCGCCAGGATCCGCCGAGGCTCGATCGGAGCGGTGGAGATCGTTCACTGTGTGCATGGAATCGACCCGGTCCATCGGGTCGATCGCATCGGAATGGAGTGTGCAGCCACCACCGCCTGGGCTGCGATATCCTCGTTCGAGCCATGCATTTACATCAACGCCGGGACCTGCGGCGGATTTGCTCAGCGAGGGGGAACGATCGCTCGAACCTATCTGGGAGGGGGCGAATTCCTGATTCATGATCACCGGATTCCGCTACCCGGTTTCGATCGACTCGGAGAGGGGCGTATTCCGGCCGCAGCGTACCCCGCCCTGGAGCGCCTGCTGGGGATCGAATCGGGACCGGTGTCCAGTGGATCTTCCCTCGATGCCACGCCGGGCGAGCTTGCCTTCTTCGAACGTGAAGAGGTGGTGGCAAAGGACATGGAAGCGGCGGCCATCGCATCCGTGACCGCTGACTGGGGCGTACCGTTCCTGGCGGTGAAGACGGTCACCGACCTCGTTGACCACCCCGAACCGAGTCACGATCAATTTCTCCGTAATCTGAGTTCCAGTGCGGAACAATTGACCGATCTGTTGGATGAACTCATTCGCTTCATGGGTCGCGGAATTCCGCTTCAGGCACTTCAAGGGACCGAGTCTCGATCCTAGGTGCCCGAGGACTCATCCTCTTCAGGAGACGAGAATGTGAGCGTACTTCTGATCGCTTTTCTGTCCGGACTCGGCTTCATCGTCGCCTATCAGACCTACGGTCGCTGGTTGGGGCGGAACATCTTCCAGCTTTCCGCGAGCGCGATCTGTCCATCACGCCGTTGGGAGGATGATTCGGACTACGTACCCACCAAGTCCGGTGTCGTGTTCGGACACCACTTCACCTCGATCGCGGGCGTGGGCCCCATCGTAGGACCTGCGATCGCAGTGTTCTGGGGCTGGCTTCCCGCACTGATATGGGTGCTGCTGGGCTCGATCCTGATCGGCGCGGTACACGATTTCGGAAGCCTCGTCGTGAGCCTGCGAAGCAACGGACAGACCATCGGTGATGTCGCCGGTCGGGTGGTGACCAGGCGTGCCCGGATCCTGTTTCTCACGATCCTCTTCCTCGCCCTCACCATCGTGCTGGCGATCTTCGGACTGGTCATCGCCGCGGTGTTCAAGCAGTTTCCCCAGGCGATCTTTCCGTGTCTCGTGCAGATTCCGATCGCGGTCGCGATTGGCATTTGGTTGTTCCGCAGGGGATCAGGACTGCTGGTTCCCTCGATCATCGCTCTCATCGTGATGTACCTGAGCGTCGTCTACGGGGATGACGGAATCCTGGGTCGCTTCAACGAGTGGGCCGCCGGCTGGCCGACCATCCTGTGGTCGACGATTCTCCTCGGATACTGCTACGTGGCCTCGGTACTTCCGGTGTGGACGCTGCTTCAGCCGAGAGACTACATCAATTCCCTCCAGTTGCTCAGTGCTCTGGGACTGATCATCGCCGGGGTCGTGGTCGCGGGACTCTTCGGAGGTCCTCCGACCGAGGTGGAGGGGGAGTTGATCCGACATCCGCTCGAACTCGCCGCACCGGCCATCAACCAGGACGCACGGTCCGGTGGTGCCCCACCGCTGCTGCCGTTTCTCTTCATCACCATCGCCTGCGGAGCGGTGAGTGGATTCCACTGTCTGGTGGCGAGCGGGACCTCGAGCAAACAACTGGAACGGGAACCCGATGCGCTGCGCATAGGCTACGGGTCCATGCTCCTGGAAGGATTTCTCGCGGTTCTAGTGATCCTTGCCTGTTCGGCGGGACTGACCCTGACCGGAGAGGCCTGGACGACGGTGTACGGAGACTGGTCATCCGCGAACGGTTTGGGTGCAAAGGTCGGTGCATTCGTCTCCGGTGCAGGAAACTTCGTGGCCTCACTGGGCATTCCCACCGGAATCGCGATCGCCTTGATGGGTGTTCTGGTCGCGTCCTTCGCGGCAACGACGCTTGATTCTTCGTGTCGTCTGCAGCGATACGTCATCGAAGAGCTGGCCGCGGCCCTCGGGGGTCGACGGAAGGACGGAGCTCCGGGGTTCGCACCACTTCACCTGCTCACCCGGAAGCACCCGGCGACACTTCTCGCCGTGCTGCTCGGTCTGGGACTCGCCTCCCTGCCGGCATCCGGACAACTGGAGGACTGGAGTCTCCAGTCGGCAGGTGGCGGTGGACTCATTCTCTGGCCGATCTTCGGAGCCACGAATCAGCTGCTGGCAGGCTTGGCACTCATCGTGATCTGCTTCTATCTGTGGCGACGGAACAAGCCCATCCTCTTCGTGGCGATTCCGTTGATGATGATGCTGCTGATGCCAGCCTGGGCGATGATCGATGATGCCCTGATCGGTTCGAGAGGCAGCAGCTTCCTGGAGAACGAGCAATGGCTGCTGCTTGGTTTCGCAATCGGAACCATCGTGCTGGAGTTCTGGATGATCGTGGAGGCGGCGCTGCTGTTTCCCACCCTCAAGGGCGTTCCCGAGGAATCAGCCCCCCCACCCGGCGAATGGGCTCACGATGGGGATCTGCAGCCGAGCGAGCTGCCGTGAACCGCAAGCCAGCGTCCGGAAGAAGGCAATTGGGTGGTGAAAGGGCCCTGCCGGGGCTTCCGCACACGATTCTCATGAAAAATCAGGTGGTCTCTGCGAGAAGCTGTCCGAATGCGCGGAATCCTCTGTAAGGACACCAGACGCACCATCCCGAGGTGCGAAATCACGAGCAAGGACCGAATCATGAGCACCACCCGAACCGCCACCGACCGCAGCCTTTCGACCCGACTCGCAGGACGCATGGACGCCAGACTCGGCATGCTGCTGGTCTGCACCGCGCTTTCCATCACCACCGCGGGTCTCATGGCTTGATCAGGCGGAGGCCAGGGTTCGACCTTCCTTCGATCGCTCGAAGAGGTGGACCCCCTCCCCGGCCCTGGGCTCGACCCAGATCATGGAGCCCTCCTGAAACGATCGCGTCGATTCCACCCGACTGACGAGCTGCATTCCGCAGTACTCGAGAACCAGGTCGACCCGGTCTCCCAGGTGCTCCACGGCGGCGAGGCGACACTTCCAGCCACGCCCTTCCTCGCACGGTTGCAGGGCCCCGGGCCGGACGCCCAGCACCACCGGCCCGCGGTGATCGGTTGCAAGCTCCGGGGCGAGGTCGGTTGCGGAGTCCTCGGTTGCGAACACACCCCGGTCATCGAGGGTGCCTTCGAGGAAGTTCATGGACGGCGTTCCCACGAACCCCGCGACGAATCGGTTGACCGGATGGGAGTAGATTCGAGTGGGAGCATCGATCTGCTGAACGACGCCCTCGTTCATCACCACCAGTCGATCCCCGAGGGTCATCGCCTCTTCCTGATCATGCGTCACGTAGACCATGGTCGAACTCAGCTGCCGGTGCAGGACACGCAACTCGGTGCGCATCTCGACCCTGAGCTTCGCGTCGAGGTTCGAAAGCGGTTCATCGAACAGAAACACCTGAGGTGCGCGGACCAGAGCCCGCCCCAGAGCGACACGCTGCCGCTGACCTCCCGAGAGAGCGCGCGGCTGGCGATCGAGAAGATCGGTGATGCCGAGCATCCGGGCCGCTTCAGAAACCCGCCGATCGATCGATTCCGATTCCTCGCGCATCGCCGAACGGTAGTCGCGGGAAAGCAGTGCGTGCAGTCGGCTTCGATGAACCCGTCGACGCATGAGTCCGAAGGAAAGGTTTCGCTGGACCGTCATGTGGGGATAGAGAGCGTAGTTCTGGAACACCATGGCGATGTCGCGGTCGCGGGCATGAACATCATTCACGACCGTACCGGCGATCGAGATCGACCCTTCGGTGATCTCCTCGAGTCCGGCGATCATTCGAAGAGTCGTGCTCTTTCCACAGCCGGACGGACCGACGAGCACGACGAATTCCCCGTCAGCGATCCTGAGGTCGAAGCCTTCGACGGCGCGCACGCCACCGGGATAGGTCTTGCCAGCCTTTTCGAGGACAACTTCAGCCATTGATCAACCCTTCACCGCGCCAGCACCGAGACCTTCGATGAACTGTTTCTGTGCCGCGAAGAACAAGACGATACAGGGAATCATGGTGATCACGCTGAGCGCCATGAGGAGATGGACGTCCTCGATGCCTCCAAACTGAGTCCGGAAGGAGTTCAACGCGACCGCGATCGTCGCCTGTTCCTCCGAATGCAGGTAGATGAGCGGGGTCATGAAGTCGTTCCAGACGAATATGAAGGTGAATACCGCGGTGATCGCCGTGACCGGTCGACACAAGGGAAGAACGATCCGCCACCAGATCTCGAGCCAGCCGCACCCATCGATCCGGGCCGCCTCGAACAGCGCTTCCGGTATCTGGGCTATGAACTGGCGATACATGAAGATGAAGAACGCACTACCGAAGAAGGCGGGGACCACCAGCGGAAGCAGGGTGTCGACCCAACCCAGGCCGCGAAACAGCAGAAAGAGCGGAATCATGGTCACCTGAGCCGGCAGCATCATGGTTGCGAGCATGACGAGGAACAGGCCGTTGCGACCACGAAAACGAATCCTGGCGAACGCGGTCGCCACCATGCTCGAGGAGAGAATCGTGCCCAGCACCACCAGGACCGTGACCACGATCGAATTGGCGAGGGCGTCGAGGAAACCCGACCAGGGATCGGTACCGACTTCGCGCATCGCATCGGCGTAGTTGCCCCACTCCAGGGAGCGGGGAACGGGCAAAAGCTCGCCAGAGCCCATCGACTGCTTGGCCTGGGTCTCGGACATCAGGCTGACCACCGTCATCCACCACAGGGGAAAGAGCATGACGAGTGCTCCCAGCAGGAGCAGGAGGTACCAGAAGGGATTTGACCGCGAGGCATTCATTGGCGGAGTCCCTCGTAATGAACGAATCGGCGGCTGGTCTTCATGACCAGCACCGTGAGCAGAAGGACCACCACCAACAGCAGCCAGGCCAGTGCCGAGGCATACCCCATGTCATAGAGTTCGAAGGCCTTGCTGTAGAGGTACAGCACGTAGAAACGGGTGTCGTCGCCCGGTCCGCCACCGGTCATGATGAACGCCTGCGTGAAGACCTGGAAGGAGCCGATCAGGGCCATGATGCCGTTGAACAGCAGAACCGGGCCCAGCATGGGAAGGGTGATGCTGGTGAATCGACGCAACGAACCCGCACCATCAATCGCTGCCGCCTCGTAGAGCTCGGCGGGAATGTTCCGCAGTCCCGCCAGGTAGATCATCATGCTCCCTCCGATCAACCAGAGGTTCATCAGGGCGAACGCGGGAACACCGAACCAAGCGGCATCGCGATTGAACCACTCCGGCGGCTCCAGTCCGAGCGGACTGAGCACCGGCGCGAGAACGGTGTTGACCATCCCCCCCTCGCTCTTGAAGACCCAGATGAAGAGGATGCTCATGCCGACACCGGCCAGGACGCTCGGCAGGTAGAAGGCGGCGCGGAAGAACTCGATCCCGCGAAGACGGGCATTCAGCAGCAACGCCACGAGCAAGGCGAAGACCTGCCCCAGGGGAACCGCGAGCAGAACGTAGTATCCGGTGACCTTCAGACTCTGCCAGAAGGTTTGGTCCTCGATGAAGATGCGGTTGAAATTACCCAACCCCACGAATTCAGCGGTGGACAGCGGACCCAGTCCGTTCCAGCGGGACAGTGCCAGCACCAGAGACAGAATGATCGGGCCAGCCATGAAGATCAGAAAGCCGGCCAGCCAGGGAAGCACCAGCAGGAACCCGGATCGTTCCTCGGATCGCCGAGCGGTGCTCGCGGAACTCGGGGACCTGCGCATCCACAGAACCAGCACCAGGATCGCCAGCAGGAGCAGCAGTCCCGTCAGCAGCACGCCCCAGGGCATCGGAGCGAAGTCCTGGCCCGAAAGCGGTGAGGCCTGTTTGCGCTCCCACCAAAGCTCGAACCCCTCGAGGCTCTGGTCGAGATCCCGGTTGCTTCGGAGGGTGAGATCCATCCAGCGGCTGAATTGAAGGCTGAATTCCCGGTCGAGAGGCCAGTCCGTGACTCTCGCGTACTCGACCGCGTCGAGGTAGGCCTGGTCGTTGAAGGGCGGGACGGTGGGGTCGATGAACGCATCACTCCGGGCCACCGCTCCCAGTGTGGGTATGGCAAGACCCAGTCGGGACTGGGCCGCCTGCGTCTGCGGACCGACCAACCAGGCCAGCAGCTTGCGAGCCTCCTCGGGATGCCTGGATTTGGAGGCGAGGGCCCAGGAAACGGTCGCGATGGTGTTGGCCTGACGGGTCCCTCTCGGAAGCGGGGCGAAATCCCATTCGAACCCACCTTCGTCGGTGGAGGGAATCTCTCGATAGCTCGGCACGACCCAGCGGCCGAAGGGCCCGACCATGCCCAAACGTCCGGTGAGGAAGAGGCTGGATGGATCCAACCCCTCCGCCTCGGCTCCCAACAGGGTGTCTTCCTCGTCGAATCGCCACGACCGCAGACGCTCGAGGGTGGCGTGCAACGCGGGATCATCGAGGACCAGACGCCCCTCGGCATCAAGGATGTCGGTCCCCTCGGTCCAGAGCATCGCTCGAAGCACGAAGTCCCAGGTAACGATCTCCGCACCAGTCGTACCTGGATCGAGGGAGCCGATGGTCCGGGCGGCCGCGATGAATTCCGACCAGGTCCAGTCGTCCGATGGGTAGGCGAGACCGGCCCGATCGAAGAGCGACTTGTTGTAGTAGAAGCCAAGCGTTGTGAAGTCCTTGGGAACTCCGTAGAGCGGGCCCCTGCCCTGTCGGGTCCCGTCCCAGCGGAAGGCATCCACGGTGGGCGTGAAGAAGTCCTCGACCGGAACCACTTGATCCAAGGGCTCGAGCTGGCCAGCTCCTACGAAGGCGGGCATGCGGGAGAAATCCATGTAGAAAACATCAGGTGGATCACCGGCTGCCATCATCGTCTGCAACTTCGTGAAATACTGACCGGAATCACCCGGGTTGATCCTCTTCACGACGATTCCCGGATTCTGCTCCTCGAATGCCCGAAGGGAATCCTCGACGATCTGGTCCTCCTGCTGCCCACCACCGCCGGCCCAGTGCATGACGACCAGCTCCACTTGTTCCGAGGAATTTTGAAACAATCGGCCCATCTCTCGAACCGCGACACGGCTGAATGCCCAGAGTGTCAGCAGGATCGCGATCAGGATGATGCAGACTTGAATGAAACCGGTGACTGATTTCATGGCGTCTAGTGTATAACTTCTGACTGATGATTATGAACTATTCAATCCTGCTTCTCACGACGCTTTCGACCGCAACCTCGGATCCGGGAATGAGGGACTTCCCCCCCGACGTCGGGATCGCGATCGTCAGTGAAGAACAATCGAATGCGGCGGTCGCGCCACCCAGCGTCCGGGTCACCCGGTCGAAGAGTGATCCGAGCCGATGGTCGTGTGAATTCACCTACCGACCGGATCGCCCGGCCAGGTCGGTGCACCTTGCCGGGGACTTCAACGGCTGGAATCCGAAAGCCACTCCGATGACGATGACGGGCGACGGTCGATATCGAACGACGATGGAGCTCGACGACGGGACTCGCTACTACAAGTTCGTGGTCGACGGTGACTCGTGGAGACCCGACCCACTGAACCCCGACTCCGTCCATGACGGACATGGGGGTGCGAACTCGACGTTGCGACTCGGACCCGAAGCGGGACTTGATCCGAGGCGCTCGAGATCCGGAGATGACGCCATTGAACCCGCGGCACTCGAACACGAACCAGCGAGACCGATCTATCGCCAGATCCTTCCCGACGGAAGACACCTCGTCAGGTACCGGACGCTCCGGGGCGATTGCACGGGTGTGAGGTTGTCGATCGAGCACTTCGGGAACACGCCGATGCAGTTGGCCAACTCAGACGGCCTCTTCGACTTCTGGGAGATCACCGTCGATCAGGCAGCGGACGATCACCGATACACGTTCATCGTGGAAGATGGAGGATTCAAAGTGCGAGACGAGTCGATCTACACGTTGGAACAACCGGCGGAGGGTGTCCACCGAACTCCCGACTGGGCCAAGGACGCGATCTGGTACCAGATCATGATCGACCGCTTCCGCAACGGAACCACCGACAATGATCCCGCCAACAGTTTCCCCTGGAAGAAGCAGTGGTACGACTCCGCCGAGTGGGAGGGACGCGACGGCCAGACGTTCTACGAATGGTTCGTCTTCGATCGAATGTGCGGAGGAGACCTGCAGGGGCTGGAGGAGAAGCTCGACTACCTGAGCGAACTCGGAGTCAACGCCCTGTACCTCAACCCGGTCTTCCAGGCGGATACGTGTCACAAGTACAACGCGACGAACTACCTCCACATCGATGACCGCTACGGCACCGGTGACGACTACCCCAGGGTAGAGGCGGAGGAGGATCTCCTCGATCAGTCGACCTGGCAGTGGACCCGCAGCGACGAGCTCTTCCTCGAGTTCCTGAAGACCGCCAAGTCCAAGGGATTCAGAGTGATCATTGACGGAGTGTTCAACCACGTCGGAACCCAGCACCCGGCATTCCGGGATGTTCTGATCAATGGCAGGGACTCGCGATTCGCCGAATGGTTCGACGTTCGCAGCTGGGACCCCTTCGAATACGAGGGCTGGGCGGGATTCGGCGGGCTGCCGGCGTTCAAGAAGACGGCCGAGGGGCTGGAATGCGAAGCGGTCAAGCAGCACATCTTCGAGATCACGCGCCGGTGGATGGACCCAGACGGAGATGGTGATCCCTCGGATGGCATAGACGGCTGGAGACTCGACGTTCCCAATGAGATCGCGATTCCCTTCTGGGTCGACTGGTGCGCCCACGTCCGAAGCATCAATCCGGACGCCTACATCACCGGCGAGATCTGGGATCGAGCGGATGAATGGCTGGATGGGCGGAGCTTCGATGCGGTCATGAACTACGAGTTCTCCAAGGTCGTCTTCGACTGGGTGGGAGCCCGGGAGAACAAGATCTCCGCAAGTGAGGCGGACGAGAGGCTGGCCTCTCTGAGGATGGCCTACCCCGCAGAAGTCAACTACGTGCTGCAGAACCTCATCGACAGCCACGATACCGACCGGGCAGTCTCGAAGATCCACAACCCGGATCGACCCTTCGATTCCGGCAACCGGGAACAGGACGACCCCACCTACGACGGCAGCAAGCCTCCTGATGATGCCTATCGGAGGCTGGAGCTTCTCGCCCTGATTCAGATGACCTACATCGGCGCTCCGATGATCTACTACGGGACCGAGGTCGGGATGTGGGGTTCGGACGATCCGAACAACCGCAAGACGATGATCTGGGAGGACCTCGGAACCTACGAGGATCCGGACGCCACGGTGATGCCCGAGCTTCTCGACCGATACAAGCGGATGATCCGCTTGAGAAATGACCACGTGGCACTGAGACGAGGTTCGTTCGAGACCCTGCTGACAGATGACGACCAGGATCTCCTGGTCTTCCGGAGGGCGTACGATGACGAGACGCTCCTGATCGCCTTGAACGCGGGTGATGATGAAGCTCGCTTCGAGCTTCCGGATGGCGAATGGGATCTGGTCCACGGGGATGATGGTCCAGGCGGCGTGGTCGCCCCGATCTCGGGAAGGGTCTGGATCAGGACCCGATGACCATCACGCACCCGAGCCTCGACCGCCGACGCGCGGGGGTGCTCCTCCACCTCACCTCCCTGCCGGGCCCGCACGGCATAGGAGACCTTGGCCGACCGGCACTTCGATTCATGAACTGGCTCGAGAGCAGTGGTTGGGACATCTGGCAGGTGCTTCCGATCGGTCCCGTCGGCAAGGGGGACTCCCCCTACAGCAGCGGATCGAGTTACGCGATCGAGCCACTGCTGGTGTCGCTCGATGGACTGGTTGATGACGGCCTGCTACCGAGGAGCGCTCTGAGCCCCCCCCGGTCACTGAAGGAACGGATTCGAACCGATTATGCTGGTGCCAGAAGGTTCAAGGCCCCTCGCTGGCGTGCGGCGTTCGAGCGATTCATCGAGCTCAAGAGAGACCGAAGAAAGGCGTACACAGACTTTCTTGAACGCTCGAACCATTGGCTCGCACCATGGTGCCGATGGGCGACGGAACATCACGGGGAAGGCGAGGATGAGCATGCGTTCAAGCAGTTCATACTCGACAGGCAGTGGGCGGAGCTGAGGAAGGAGGCCCGCAGGCGGCACCTGACGCTCTTCGGAGACCTTCCCATCTTCGTCCCCATGGAATCCGCGGATGTCGATTCGCATCCGGAGCTCTTCCAGTTGAACCGGGACGGAACCCCGAAACTGGTCAGCGGCACTCCCCCTGACTGCTTTTCCCGGAGCGGTCAGCTCTGGGGACACCCGCAGTATCGCTGGAGTGAACATCGGAAGTCGGGCTATCGCTGGTGGATCAGCCGCATGAAGCGGCATTTCGAACTGTTCGACCTCGTGCGAATCGACCACTTCGTGGGCCTGTGCCATGCCTGGATGATTCCGGGGTCGGCCAGAACTGCCAGAAGAGGGAACTGGCGGAAGGTCCCCGGCCGAGAACTTCTTGAGAAGCTTCATCGATCGATCGCACACCCCGCCCTGGTCGCCGAGGACCTGGGAAGGGTCACGCCTTCGGTCCGGAGACTTCGCGATGATTTCGCACTTCCGGGGATGTTCCTGTTGCAACATGCCTTCGACGGTGATGCCAGTGGATCCACTCCACACGCACTGCCGGAACGTTCGGTGGTCTACACCGGCACCCACGACAACGACACAACCGTGGGCTGGTGGAATGATCTTTCGAAGGAACATCGAGAGCGGGTCATGGAGTACGGTGGGCCCCTGGGACGCGGCCCGCACGAGCTGCTGACGCGGCTGGCGATGACCTCAAACTCCAATATCGCGATCATCCCGATGCAGGATATTCTGGGAACGGGAAAAAAAACGCGGATGAACATTCCAGGAATACCCACCGGGAACTGGCGCTGGAGGCTGGAACAAGGGATGCTGGAGATTCGGGTTGCCCGACGAATGCGCCGTCTGGCAGCAGTGACTGATCGATTGACCCCTCATTAGGGCGCATGCCCCTGGATAGTGGACAGAAGCCGAAGATGAACGACTCTGAATGGACGCTCGAGTCGCTGACCGAACTGAGCGAAGACCTGTGGTGGAGCTGGAACGAACTTGGACAGAGACCGTTCGCGATGTTGGATCCCAAGCTCTGGGAAGCAACCCACCATTCGCCGAAGAAGATGATCCTGCAGTGCGATCCGGCGAGGCTCTCGGTGCGAGCGGAAACCCCGGAATTCCAGCAGGCCGTAGAACGCGCGATGGCCGAACGCGAGAGGTACTACGAGCGAAACACCTGGTTCCAGAGAATCGCGAACGATGAGGACACCCAGCTCCAGGTCGCTTACTTCTGCAGTGAATTCGCGATACACGAGAGCATGCAGCAGTACTCGGGAGGACTGGGGGTCCTCGCCGGCGACCACGTGAAGAGTGCCTCCGATCTCGGCGTACCCTTCGTCGGAGTCAGCCTGCTGTACGGACATGGCTACTACATTCAGGAGTTCTCCGGCGACGGGCACACCCGGGTGCTGTATCCCAAGTACGACTTCGAGCAGATGCCGATCGAGGACACGGGCGTCGACGTCCTCTGCCCCCTCTGGGATCGGGATGTGGTGGCACGCGTCTGGCGAATGAAGGTGGGGCGATCCGAACTGCTCCTGCTCGATGCGGACCGGGACGAGAACCGGGATGAGGATCGACAGCTCACCGAAGGCCTCTACAAGGGGGATTCCGACCCGCGAATGAGGCAACAGATCCTCCTCGGGGTAGGAGGCATGAGAGCCCTGCAGGAGCTTGGATACGAACCGACTGCATACCACCTGAACGAAGGCCATGCGGCGTTCGCCCCGATCGAGCGGGTTGCCCACCTGGTCCGGGAGGGGCATACCCATGAAGAAGCCATGGACATGGTGAAGCGAACCACCGTCTTCACCACGCACACTCCGGTACCGGCCGGCCACGATCGCTACGACCCGGGCCGAGCGGCCGATGCTCTCGAGCGGGTCCTCGACCTGGCGGGGCTGTCTCGCGAACATTTCTGTGCTCTGGGTCGGGAGAACCCCCACAACCACGACGAGCTGCTCTGCATGACGGTCGTGGCCATGCGCATGTCGAACTTCGTCAACGGTGTCGCCCAGCTCCACGGCGAGGTGTCCAGGGAGATGTGGAAGGGAGCCTACGGCTGCGAATACATCGACGATGTTCCCATTGACGCGATCACCAACGGAATCCATGTCCGAACCTGGCTCTCACCCGCGGCGGAAGCGTTCTGGAGACGGGAGATCGGACTCCGCCCGGGAAGGGCGACCCCGCACTCGACACAATGGTCTCGAGCCCTCGATGCGAATCCAAACGACTTCTGGAACCTGAGAAATGATCTCCGGGCGAATCTGGTCGCGTTCCTTCGCCGGAGGCTCGGTGAACAGGCGATGAAGAACGGGGCGAATCCCGATGAGCTCCGGGAGATCTCGGGTTGGTTCGACCCCGAAGCACTGACCATCGGATTCGCCCGTCGCTTCGCCACCTACAAGAGAGCCCCTCTGATCTTCAAGGACCTCGAACGCATCGAGGCCATCGTCGACAGTGCAGACTGTCCCGTTCAGCTCATCTTCGCGGGCAAGGCCCATCCGAGGGACGAGCACGGGCAGGCGTTCGCACAGAAGATCCATCGAATCGCCAAGCGACCCGGCCTGCGTGGCCGGGTGGCGATTCTCGAGGAATACGACATGGAGATCGGTCGGATGCTGACCTCGGGATGCGACATCTGGTTGAACAATCCACGCAGGCCGCACGAGGCGAGTGGTACCAGCGGTATGAAGCCCCCGCTGCATGGTGGGTTGAATCTGTCGATCCTCGACGGCTGGTGGCCCGAAGGCTTCGATGGACGCAACGGCTGGGCCATCGGGGATGAAACCGAGCTGGATTCGAAGGAGGAACAGGACCACTACGACGTCGAGGCGCTGTACGAGGTCCTGGAGGACGAGGTCGTTCCACTGTTCTATGAGCGGAACAACCGAGATGTCCCGAGGCGCTGGATTCGAAGGGCATTACGCTCCGTGGCGACCATTCCGGACTACTTCAACACCAATCGAATGGTCGGCGAATACGTGGACCTGGCCTACCTGCCCGCTCACCGTGAATACATGAGCGATCAGCTTCAGTACGAGAAGTGATCGGGAACGCTGCGGCAGCGCGCGGTTCCGATCACTTCTGCAAATACGGTTAAGATCAATGAAGCCAATCTGTGAATCTGCCCGTTGAGAGTCGGACTTGAAACAGCTCACATTCGCCGCAATTCTGATTCCGATCCTGTTGATCAGCGCTTCCAGTGCCTCTGCTCAGGACGATCCGAACTACGTCAAGCCCAAGTCAGACGACACCAGAGGCACCGCAACCAGCAGCCAATCGAGCGAAGGTGATGATTCCGGGGTGATCCTGCAGCAGGACGACTCCGGGACCCTGGAGGGATTCGGAGGCGAGTGGCGGGGACTTCGGCACCTGGAACGAATCCAGTTCCTCTCGAACATCACCACCCTCCGCAACTCACCCACCCTGTTCCCCCTGAGAGATGCGGAGGTGGACCTGGACCTCAGCACCCCGCGACCATTCCCGCTGGATCGAGGAGATCTCCACCCGCTCCTGGGATCGCCCCTCAGCCCGGTCATGAGCCCGATCAGAAACGTCGAGGACTACCTGAATCAGACGCTGGGCATGAATTTCGGGATCTACTACACCCTGCTCTACCAGAATGTCAGCGACCCCATCCCGGGATCCCAGAACAACATCGGCACCGGTCGACTTGATTTCAACATGGTCTGGAACCTCTGGGAAAGTCCCGGTCCCAATCAAGCGAATGCCGGGCATGAGGGGCATGGCCTGATTGGCATCCTGATGAGACAGGGCAATCAGATCGGTGTGCCCAACGATGTGAACACCGATCAGGCGGTCGGATCCACGCAGGGACTCAACTCGCTCTACACCGGGAGCGCCGGAGGCAGCGCGACCCTGAATCTCCTCTACTACCAGCAAGGCTTCATGGACGACCGGGTGGTCCTGTCCATCGGGAAGCTTCACCCGAACCAGTACATCGGGCTCAACTTCTGGGCCAACGACGAGGCCCGGCAGTTTCTGGCAGGACCGTTCGACGGGATCCAGGTGCTGGGCCTGTCTCATGGAAGCTACCAGTACGGGGTGGCCGGCCAGTTTGCGATCAATGAATCCCTGTTCGTGAACGCGATGATCACGGACGCACTGGGTACGCCGGTGACGAATTTCAGCACGCTCGGGGAGGGCTTCGTGTGGGCCGCTGCGGAAGTGGGCTGGGTTCTTCCATTCAACACCGACGCACTTGGTGGACCGACGGTGCTCACCGCAATCTGGGCCGGACAGAATCTCGACTATGTGACCGATCTGGCTGGAGCGAACAACGGCACCAATCTCTACGACTGGTCCAACGGCTTCGCGCTCCAGGTGCAGGGCCACCTGACTCAAGACCTTGGAATATGGGCACAGGGCGGGATCGCGGAGGAGAAGATGTCTACCACCGCTGCTGAGATTTCCGTGGGAATGGGTCTGGAGAGGCCCTTCGGAAGACAGGGCGATCTCTTCGGGGCTGCATTCAACTGGTCCAAGCCCTCTTCGGCATACGAGGGTTCCTCGATACTGGAGAAGGAACAGTCGATGTTCGAGGTCTTCTACCGGATCCAGCTGACCGGTTCGTGCCAGTTGACCCCGGACATCCAGGTGGTGCTCGATCCAGGACTCAGAAGCTCCAGTGCAACTCCCGTCGTTCTGGGCCTGCGACTCACGACAGACTTCTGATTCTCATCGGAAGATGCGTGAATCAGCTCGCAAGACAGGATTCACGGACAATACAGGCCTTGACCAAATGGAGAACCGATGACCACCGAATCCCCCAACAGTAAGCCGAAGGAAGTCGCTTCTCGATCGGCGCAGTACACGGTCGCTGTCGCCCTCGTCGCCGGACTCGGCGGTGTGATGTTCGGCTACGACATCGGGGTGATAGCGGATGCCAAGGTCGGAGTCGAGAAGGCCTTCGGACTCGATGAGAAGAACTCGGGTGATCTCACGATCATTCAGACGATCGTGAGCTCCGTGCTGATCGGCTCGTTCATCGGTGCCCTTGTGGCCGGCCGACTGTGCGACCACATCGGTAGAAGGTGGACGAATGTCTGGGGTGGTGCGCTGTTCATCGTGGGCTGCATGGGCTGCGCCCTCTCATCAGGTGCATGGATGATGATTGGCTTCCGAGTGGTCATGGGACTCGGAGTGGGTTTCTCCTCCGTGGCTGGTCCGCTTTACATTGCGGAGATCGCGGCTCCGTGGTCACGAGGAGCGATGGTCAGCCTCTACCAGTTGGCGATAACGATCGGGATCTTTCTCGCAATGCTGCTCGGGTACTGGCTCGCTCCCTACGACCTCTGGCGACTTTCCTTCGGACTGGGCGCAGTCCTGGGAGGCGGCCTGATTCTGGGAATGCTGGCGATGCCACCCAGTCCCCGCTGGCTGGTCGGCAAGGGCCGTGATGCGATCGCACTGGGAGTGCTCAAGCGAACCATGGGGTCGATTCCCGCGGCGAAGGAGGAACTCGAGGCGATCAAGGTGAAGGTCGAGGAGGAGAAGGGTGCGAGTTTCTTCAAGGCGCTTGGCTCCGGGCGAGCGTTGAAGGTGGCATTGGTCCTCGCCATCGGACTCGCATTCCTGCAGCAGGCAAGCGGAATCAATGCGATCTTCTACTACGCACCCGAGATCATCAGTGAGATCGGCCTGAATGACTGGAAGTTCCAGTTGACCGCGGCCCTGAGCCTGATCAACGTTCTGGCGACCTTCATAGCCATCTTCCTGGTGGACCGACTCGGTCGACGCCCCTTGCTGATCGCGGGAACCGCCTTGATGATGATCTCACAGATCACGGTGGGAGTGGCCAGCAACTGGCTTCCGAATGCGACCGGAGATGCCGCGGTGACCTCCGGGGGATCCATGGTGGGCACGATCATGCTGATCGCGATATTCATCTCGGTGATTGCATTCGCATGCAGTCTTGGTCCGCTGGTGTGGCTGGTGATTTCCGAGATCTTCCCGGCCGGCGTGCGCAGTGCCTGCGTCGGGGTCGCGACCTCCGTGAACTGGATCGGCAACTTCTTCATCGCCCAGGAGACCCTCACGCTGGTGCAGATCAGCCCCGGCCTGGCCTTCTGGATCTTCGCCGGCTTCAACCTGGTCACGATCGTCTTCGTGTGGTTCCTGATGCCTGAAACCAAGGGAGTCGAACTCGAGAAGATCGAGGATTTCTTCAAGGGCAAACAGGCCCGACAGA
>JAYZFJ010000014.1:0-2819 GCA_036336805.1 Planctomycetota bacterium | reverse complement strand
GTTCGGAGGGCCACGCGCTCTTCGCCGGGCGAACCGAAAGCACGACGAACTGCTCGATGAGGAATACGAGTGATTCCCAGTCGGGAAACGGGACTCATCACCGGTCACGGCCCCCTGAATTGAGACGGAGCGCGCTTCCCTTGGCCAGACCATCCTCACACCGGAACGGCGCAAGCCCCTGGCCAGCGAGGACTCCCGGGAATTCGGACTGGAAGGTACGACTCAGACGAAGGCGAGGTAAGAACCTTGCCCCCTGGATCGGTTCGGTATTCGGACACGTGCTGCTGCTAGGCCTGATTCTTCTGATCGGAATCAATCTCATCCGGAAGGACCGTATTCCCGAGTCTCCGGTGATCACGGCCGAGATCGGACAGCGAGAAAGCACCCCCCTGCTCGAACTCGATGTCGATGATCGCCCGGTGACTCCGCTGGTACTTCCGCCGATCGAAATGCCACAAGCGGCGCCGCCCTCGAACAGCGGCAAACTGGCACCGGGTGCTCCCGGGGGACTCGACGGTCTGGGAACCGGATTGTTCGGAAGCAGGCGTGGAACCATGGGTTCGGTGGCATTTGCCGGCCTCAAGGCCGACGATGCAAGACGCGTCGCCTTCGTGGTCGACGCTTCGGGCTCGATGATCGCGACTCTCCCGGTGGTCATTGATGAATTGGAGCGGAGCATAAACAACCTCTCGGCGGCTCAGTCCTACACAGTCGTGTTCTTCCAGAGGGACCAGGCAGTGGGGTCGCCTCCGGACGACCGGATGGTGCCCGCAACCGAGGAGAACCGGCAACGCACGATGCAATGGATCCGGGAGACCGTGGTGCCCAGTGGTCGAAGCAACCCGGTCCGCGCAATCGAACAGGCGATGGCACTGGAACCGGAGATCATCTACCTGCTGAGCAGCAATGTGACGGGATCAGGTCGGTATGCAATGAATCTGTCCGCTCTCCTCCAGCAGCTCGACCGACTCAATCCAGAAGATCCGCGAACCGGTCGCCGGGCGGTCCGGATCAAGTGCATTCAGTTCCTCGATCCGGATCCGATGGAAGCATTGAAGAAGATTGCCGAGATCCACTCGGGTGAGACCGATGAAGGGTACAGCGGATATCGTTTTCTCGGCCGCTCCGAGCTGGGACTCGCTCCCAGCGAGCAATGAGCGAGTCAAGACCACCGACATGACGAAAAGGATCGACTGATGGTCAGAATCACGTGCAAGGAACAGTGTCGCCCGGGGGCGACCTTCATTCGAGCAGCGTGCTGGGCGGCAACCGGATGGTTGATCACCGCATCCGCCACACATGCGGAGGATGCGGGGGTGGACCCCACTTTCGGTGGTGCGTTCTTCTATTCCAGAAGCGCCGGTCCGGATGGGATCATCAGGATCGAGTGGTTCGGTTCATGCCTCATATGGCTGCTCCTGCTGTTGTCTATCATCGGCATCGGCTACCTCGTGAAGCTCGCCACCAGCAACGTGAGAAAGCACATCGCTCCGCCGGAACACATGGATCGAATCGAGAAGCTGATCCGGCAGAGTGCCTGGAGGGATGCCCTCGCACTCACGAGCAAGGACCACTCGGACTTCAGCCTGATCACCCATGCCACCCTTGAGGAGGCGCCCAACGGCTTCGAGGCCATGGCTTCGAGGATGGAGCTCGTCGCCTCGGAGGTGACTGCCGAACGGTTCAGGCAGATCGAACCCCTGAACGTGCTGGGGCAGGTGGCGCCGATGATCGGTCTCTTCGGCACGGTCTACGGAATGATCGTCGCATTCGGCTCGATCGTCGCCAGCGGTGGCAACGCGGACCCGGTCGCACTGGCTGGCGGCATAGGTACCGCCCTGGTCACGACCTTCTGGGGACTCCTGGTGGCGATTCCTGC
Source organism: Planctomycetota bacterium (assembly GCA_036336805.1). GTDB lineage: Bacteria > Planctomycetota > Phycisphaerae > Phycisphaerales > SM1A02 > UBA8087. The sequence continues at coordinate 940 of JAYZFJ010000014.1, read as the reverse complement.
CCTCGCGGGCTACGCAATGCTCCGAAACCGGGTGGACGCCCTGGAGGGCGAAGCCGAGGGCCGGATCCTCGAGTTCCTCGAACACTTCGATCCCAAGAAGAAGTCCCCGGGCGAACCACCGAGGGAAAGCGACTCATGAGTCGGATACACCAGAGAGGCACGGCCCGCATCGAGGCGAACCTCACCCCGATGATCGACATCACTTTCCTGCTCGTGGTGTTCTTCGTCCTGGTATCGACGATCAGCGAAGTCGAGTCGGTCGAGATGGAATTGCCGGATCCCACGCCTGCCGCCAGTTCCCCTCCATCGAACGAACCCCGGAGTGTGATCAACGTCATTCCCGGTCCTGAGGGCGAGGCGACCAGCTATCGGTTCAATGGCGTCGACCTGCCCCTCGGACCAGCGGGAATCAGCGAGATGAGGCGAAGGATCACCGAGCTCTACATCGCCAATCCGGATCTGCAGATCAACCTCCGAGCCGATCGGCGAACCGAACATCGACACATCGCACCGATCCTCCGGGGAATCACTGAAGCGGCAACTCTGGCCGGAGGGCGTTCCAAGGCCCGCGTGAACCTGGTGGTCGTCACGGACCGAGGATCTGAAAGTGATTAGTCGCAGACGGACCAAAAACGCTTCGAGCAGAGTCGGGGTCAATCTGACGCCGATGATCGACGTGGTCTTCCAGCTGATGATCTACTTTCTGCTGGCAACGAACTTCGCGCTGGGAGAGCAGGTTTTCAAGCTCGATCTACCCGAGCGGGGATCTGCCGCAGCCAGTGACCCCTTCGACATCCCCGAGGAACCCCTGCGCATTCTGGTCGGATCAGGGGGAGCGGATGGTGAGGCGATGGACATCTCGGTGGAGGGTCCCTACCCACAACCGGATTCCCTCGATTCACTCGAGCAATTCCTGATCGACAGTCGCGCCGGTACGCAT
>JAYZFJ010000013.1:0-113556 GCA_036336805.1 Planctomycetota bacterium | reverse complement strand
GCACTCCAGTCCATAAAGGACTGCGGGCAGGAGGTCGACCCCGCGGTCTGGGAGGCGATGTCCTCGCAGATGACCTACGTCCAGGGGGACTACACCAAGCCCGAGACCTACGAGGCGGTGAAGTCGAAGCTGGGTGGCGCGAAGCACCCGCTGTTCTACCTCGAGATCCCGCCGGGCCTCTTCCTCACCGCGGTCCAGGGACTGCATGGAGCGGGACTCACCGAGAATGCCCGGGTGGTGATCGAGAAGCCGTTCGGACACGACTACGCTTCCGCGGTTGAACTCTACGGCCAGCTCTCGAGCATGCTCGACGAGAGCCAGATCTACCGGATCGACCACTACCTGGGGAAGAACGCGATCCAGGACATCATGGTCTGGCGATTCTCGAACCGGATGTTCGAACCGATCTGGAACAACGCACACATCGAGAGCGTGCAGATCACGATGGCGGAGTCGTTCGACGTCGCCGATCGGGGATCCGTCTACGACAAGGTCGGAGCGCTCAAGGACGTGGTCCAGAACCACAACATGCAGATCAAAGGACTGCTCTCGATGGATCCACCCTCGAAGGCCACGCCGGCGGCGATTCACGCGCAGCAGCTCCATGCGTTCGAGTCGATGCGTCCGATCGATCCGTCCGACTACGTGCGCGGCCAGTACGCCGGATACCACGACGTCGAAGGGGTCGCGGAGGGCTCCACCACCGAGACCTTCGTCGCGATCAAGCTCTACATCGACTCCTGGCGCTGGGCCGGCGTCCCGTTCTTCATCCGAACCGGAAAGAACCTCGCCTGCACCGCGACCGAGGCGGTGGTCGTCTACAAGCGTCCGCCCCTGCAGCTGTTCAAGGAGACCGGTTGCCCCAACCCCGAACGCAATCGCCTGCGGTTCCGCTTCGGGCACGGTGATGACGGGGTCCAGATGCAGGTGCAGGCGCTGGATCCGGCATCCCAGATGGCTTCCAAGCCGGTCGTTCTGAACGTCGACTTCAGCGAGGCGCTCGGGGAGGAGAAGCTCCCCTACGAACAGCTGCTCGGAGACGCACTCCAGGGAATCGCCACCCGGTTCGCGACCCAGAAGATCATCGAGGGGACCTGGATCGCGCTGGCGAAGATTCTGGAGAACCCCGGGCCGGCCATCCAGTACGAACCCGGCACGATGGGACCGAAGGAATCCGACGACCTCATCCAGCACTACGGTGGCTGGATCGATCCGGTCGGATCGAAGTCCGTGCAGCCCGCCTGACCCTGAACCCGGAGGCACCCGAACCATGACCCGGTACCGAAGCATCCCTGCGCTGGCCGCCCTTGCAGGCCTGGCGCTCGCAGCCACCCTTGCCGGCGACGGACTCGACGAGGAATGGATCCCGGTGGCGGGCTTCGCCCGCGGGGAGGACACCGGACGCATGGGGAACACCCACGGCGGCGTGGTGATCGACCGCGATGGTCTCATCTATTCGAACACCGACACCGCGCGCTCGATCCTCGTGCACCGGCCGGACGGGACCCTCGTCCGGGCGATGGCGGCGAACTACCCCGGCATCCACGGGATGGTGATCCGCGAGGAGGGCGGAGTCGAATACCTCTACGCCGCGCACCTGCATGGCAAGCAGGTGCTCAAGCTCCGCCTCGACGGCACCCTGGTCTGGGCGCTGGGGGTTCCGATGGAATCGGGCAAGTACGACGACGACCCCGGCGCCTACAACCCGACCGGGATCGCGGTCGCTCCCGATGGCCGCATCTACGTCGCGGACGGGTACGGCCGCCAGTGGATCCACGTCTTCGGACCGGACCTCGCCTATCAGAGCTCCTTCGGAGGGCGCGGTACCGAACCGGGCTCGTTCCAGACCTGCCACGGGCTCGCGGTCGACACCCGCGGCGAGGAACCGAGGCTCCTGGTCTGCGATCGGGAGAACCGACGCATCCAGCGCTTCGACCTCGATGGCGGGTTCATCGACGTTCCGGTGAGCGGACTGCGTCGACCGTGTGCGATGAGCATCGGAGGCGACCGACTCGCGATCGCGGAACTCGAGGGACGGGTCACGGTCCTCGACGAGGCGTTCGAGCTGGTCGGGCACGTCGGCGACAACCCCGATTCGAGCCAGTGGGCGAACAACGGTGTGCCACCCTCGGCCTGGCAGGACGGCGTCTTCACCGCACCCCACGGGTGTGCGCTGGATGCGGAGGGCAACCTCTACGTGAGCGACTGGAACGCCAACGGCCGACTGAGCAAGGTCGAGCGAACGGGCGCGGACTGACCGGACCGGTCATCCCGAGGACGGCAACCGGCTCGACAACCAGCCGATGAACGCCGGTTGCGCGCGCGAGGACACCAGTACCCGACCGTTGCCGCGGAATCGAAGCACGACGCCTTCACCGGTCTTCACCGAGCCGACCATCTTGCCGAGCAGACCCGAGCCCTGCTTGGTGGTGAGCGAGGCCTTCATCTCGAGTGACTTCGGCCAGGCGACCACGTGGCCGCTGTCGACCACCAGCTCCCCCCCGGGAGGAACCGCCATCTCCTGGATCGCACCCAGCGCGGAGACCGCGAGCTTGCCGGTTCCCGAGACGGTCATGATGAAGAACCCCCCCGTTCCACCGAAGAACGATGCACTGATCGACTTGTTCCGAGTGGTCGCGATCTCAAGGGAGTGCTCGCCGCAGAGAAACGCGCCGTCGGTCAGGCACCACCCGTCGCCCGCGAGATCCAGGACGCGGACCTCGCCCGGATAGCCGGGTGCGAGCAGGATCGCGCCGGGACCACGCTCGGCCACCGCTTCCTGCATGAAGAACGACTCTCCGGTCACCGCGGCGCGGGCGATCGACTTGAGCATCCCGCCCCGGGCCTTGCCGGTCAGGTCGATCACGTCGTCCATCGCCGCCATCGCACCCCCTTCGGCGAAGATCGACTCGCCCTGGGCGAGGTGCGCCTTGATGAAGGGATCGGTCGAGCCAAGTACTTCGAATTCAGCCATGCAGGGACTCCGGGACAGGGGAGATCAGGAATGCGGGATCAGATGAAGATGAAGACGCAGTAGCTCGCGAAGAGCAGCAGGTGGATGATGCCCTTGAAGACGTTGGTCTCCCCCTTCTGCAGGTTCACGATCAGGACCAGCAGGGTGAGGGTGATCAGAACGATCTCGATCGGATCGAGCCCGAGGCTGACCTCCTGGCCGATGATCTTGCCGATGATCAGGACCGAGGGAATCGTCAGTCCGATCGTCGCCAGGGCCGAACCCAGGCAGATGTTGAGTGCGCGCTGGACGTTGTTGTTGCGCGCCGCGACGAAGGCCGCCAGCCCCTCGGGGGCCAGGATGAGGATCGCCACCACCAGACCCACCAGTGCTTCCGGTGCACGCAGCGTCTCGAGTCCCGCATCGAGAACCACCGACAGCTGCTTGGCGAGCATCACCAGGGGGATGAGGGTGAGGATCAGCAGCGCCACGTGGTAGCCGATTCCGAAGGGCGATGCCGGATGCCCGTGGTCGTCGGAGGTCCCATCGGGATTGCGGTACTCGAAGAACCCCCGATGCTCCTTGGTCTGCACCCAGAGGAAGAGGCCGTAGAAACCAAGGCACCCCGCGATCAGGTAGATCTGGAAGAGCCAGGTGCCCGCGGTGGGAACGAAGTTCGGCAGGATCAGACCGATGCCGATCAACGCGATGAGACCCCCGATGAACGAATCGGAACTGTTCAGGTTGAACCCCTGGATCCGGTGTCGCATCGCGCCGAGGATGATCGAGATCCCGAAGAGCGCGTTGAGCACGATCATCAGGACCCCGAACATCGTGTCCCGGGCCATCTCGGGGTTCTCCTTCTTGGTGACCATCACGGTCACGATCATGAGCACCTCGAGTCCGATGACCGAGAGGGTGAGAATCAGGGTTCCGTAGGGTTCGCCCAGCTTCTGAGCCAGGCACTCGGCGTGGTGCACGACGCTGAACGCCGCGAGCAGGATCACCAGGAAGAGCCAGCTGAACAACAGGCCGATCTGGACGCCCGACCCGAGGTCGGCGAAGGCTCCGGAGGCGACGGTGAGAACCGCCAGCAGGGAACCGTAGCTGAGCACCAGCGGCCAGTCCTTGAGGAGTTCCTTCTTCTGCGCAGGGGTCATCGTTCGCTCCGAAGTGGTGGCATGATGGTATCCGCAAAGCGGTCATTCGATCGCATCACCGGATAGGATTGAGCGACCATGACCTGGCCACCCGAACCTGACTGGAATCCCGAGCGCGTGATCGACCGGCTCGAGGAGCGATTCGGGGAATGGGAGCCGCGCATCCATGCATTCGTGGAGGAACCCCGGCGCTTCGAACGACTGCGAGGTGAGGCCCGGGAACTCGCCGATCGATTCCCCGATCCGAGCACCCGCCCCCCGCTCTTCGGCCTGCTGCTGGGCGTGAAGGACATCTTCAACGTCGAGGGCCTGGAGACCCGGGCTGGCAGCACGCTGCCGGCCGAGGAGTTCGCAGGCCCGGAAGCGCCGTGCGTGACCGCTCTCCGGGAAGCGGGAGCACTCGTGGTGGGCAAGACCGTCACCACCGAATTCGCCTTCCTCGCCAATGGTCCGACCCGCAATCCCCACGACCTCGAGCACACTCCCGGAGGATCGAGCAGTGGTTCGGCCGCAGCGGTCGCGGCGGGACTCTGCGATGCCGCCCTCGGCACGCAGACCGTCGGCTCGCTGATGCGACCCGCCGCGTTCTGCGGGATCAACGCGATGAAACCGAGCAAGGGCCGGATCGACGACCGGGGGATCGTCGCGCTGGCGCCGACGCTCGATCACGTCGGTTGCCTCGGCGGGAATCTCGAGGTCACGGAAGCGGTGATCGGCACGATGGTGGCGGACTGGACGCCCGTGGAGTCGGTGAAGCGTCCCACCCTGGGCCTGCCCTCCGAGGACTACCTGCGGCACGCGGAGGATTCGGCGCGAACCCACTTCGGGATGGTCTGCACGCTGCTGGAGTCGATGGGATTCACCCTGATCGAGACCGATGCCCTCGCGGCGTTCGAATCGCTGCACGAGGCGCACATGGACCTCTGTGCGATCGAGGCGGCGGAGGTGCACCGCGACTGGCGCTCGAGGTACGAGCAGGAGTACGACCCGCGGACGATCGCGCTGCTCGACCGTGCCGAGGAGGTGGACGAGTCCCGGCGAACCATCGCACTCAAGCACCCGGGTCAGCTGCGCACGCAACTCGCGGAACACCGGGAACAGCATGGGATCGACCTGTGGATCGCCCCCGGGGCGACGGGGCCCGCACCCCTGGGCATCGAGTCCACCGGCAGCGGCCTGCTCAACGGACCGTGGACCGGAGCCGGACTGCCGACGGTGTCGCTGCCCGCCGGCCGGACCGCCGACGGTCTGCCGATGGGCGTGCAGGTGATCGGGGGATTCAACCGGGACGAGGCGACCCTCGCACAAGCACGGCGACTGGAACCGGTCCTGAACACCCCGTGAGCGGACGCCACCAGTGGTTCCCGAGGTAAATGAGAAAAAAAGGGAAAGACCGTGTGATGAAATCGGGTCGGCGTCGTTCTGCGGGAGTGCTCCACGTCCGGTCACGGATGGTGGAGTCAGTGCAGGGCCGAGCACGCTTCTCAGGAAGGACCCACGATCATGAACTCACCACTGAACACGACCACCCTTGCATGCGGACTGCTGGGGGTGCTGCTGGCCACGAACGTACCGGCGGGATCGAACCCCACGGCGCTCGACGACGAGCTCCTCGAGGAGCGGACGCTCTTCTCCTTCGAGGGCGGCACCGCCGGGGAACTCTTCGCGGAACTCAACACGTCGTATCCCGAGTACCCGGTGGTGCTCGGGGAACGGGCCAGGAACTTCGAGATACCTTCCTTCACCGCGTTGATCAGCGAACCGGGAACGATCGTCGAACTGGTCTGCGGGATGGAGGGCTGGTGCCGGTTCGAAGGAAATTCGGTCCGGGGCATGCTGGACTACCGCTACGTGAACCTGGAACTGATCGGGATCAACTTCAGCGAAACCGGGTTCGTGACCGATCGCAGCCACGTACGCGTGATCTCGATCCAGGAACTGCTCGCGGTCGGCATGTCGATCGAGGAGATCACCGGGACCGTCCGGGCCGCGATCGAGATCCAGTGCGAGGATCCGACCGATCCCCCTGCAACGGTGCGCCTCCACGAACAGACCGGAGTCCTCTTCATCCGGGGAAGCAAGGCCGCCATCGACCTGGTCGCTCAGACGGTCGACGCACTGAGCGTCAGTGCGCAGTGGCGGATCGACTGGGATGCGACCGAGGCGGAGGAGGCCGCCATCCGTTCCACGGGTCCGGAGTGACCCCGGACGTCGGGATTCGAATCAACCCCAGTTGGCGAGCAGGATCGTGAGGTCCTGCCCGTCGACGATGTCATCGCCGTTGAGATCGGCGTCCCCACCGGGATCCTGCCACTGGGCGAGCAGCGAGGCGAGGTCCGCACCGTTCACCACGCCGTCACCGTTGATGTCTCCGACCAGGGTGATCCGGAACGAACCGATCTCGGTCGACCAACCCTCGGGGGTGTAGATCTCGCCGACGGTCCAGAAGAGGGTGTCGTCCTCGGGGTCCATCGCCGCATCGAAGTAGTCGCCCCAGCGATAGATGGTTCCGGACTCGGGCACCGCACTGGAGGTGGCGAGCACCACCGAGGCCCCCAGGGTGCCGGGGGGATCGTCGGGGACCCGCCCTGCGACCTTGAGGGTCGGTACCTCGAGTTGGGAACTCACGGTGTAGACCACCGCGGCGTTGCCGGAACCGCTGACCGCGATCGCGGGGAAACAGGAATGCGTCAACGGGTCGGGACGGATCTCACCGGCCTGCACCAGGGTGGGCACGCCGAACTGGTTGTCCGGCCAGCCGTTCAGGTCGATCTCGTACCAGCGGGCGGTGGTTCGGGGATCCTCCGGCGTGCTGACCGAGTGGCCGGCCCAGAGCGAACCGTTGCGGACCATGACGTTGAGGATTCGCCGGTCGATCGGGTTGAGGTCTCCGCCCCCGGGGGTCGGAGGACGGTCGACCGCGCCGGAATACTCGGGGACCGCGACCGCCTTGATCGTCGCCGAAGGAGTCCCCAGTGGATCGTTGACGTGGAGCAGTTCGATCGAGGTGGAATCCCCCGCGCGAACCAGGAATGCCGGGGCGTCGAAGTCCGGCACCTGAGCGACCTGGTGCGATCCGGCGGGAATGAGCAGGTCGGTGAACTCGAGGTTGCTTCCGGTCATCGCCCCGGCAGGGTCGAAGGTCCTCAGCAGGGTGCCTGCGAATCCCGGACCGTCCCCGGTGTCCCGGAACAGATTGTTCGTGGTGTACCAACCGGTCGCGTCGTAGCCGAAGCCCGGGTAGTCGACCCAGTAGGTGGTTCCGTCGATGTCGACGAGGGAGTTGGTCCGGTACTTGTACCAGGTGCCGTTGGGATCGTCGTCGTCACTGACCGCGACGGTGATCCACGACTCGCCGTCGTAGCGCTCGAGGGCGAGCATCACGAAGCGCTCGCGCAGCGGGTCGTAGAAGCACTTGGGATCGAAGGTGAAGCCGCCGGCACCGACCTCCTCGAGGAACCCCGGTTCCCCGCTGGAATCCAGTCGTTGCTGGAACTGCGGAGTGCCGTCCTTGAGGTACCACGCGATCTCCATGTTCACAGTCTCGAGGACGTGATTCGGACCGACCGCGATCGTGGGATCCGGGGGGGTCCAGGGGGTGCTCGTGATGCCGGGGAAGAAGGCAACCGAACCCGCCTCGATGCGGGGACGATCGGTCATGGTTCCGCTGGTGAGGGTGTTGGGTGCGCCGGGGTAGAGCGTCTTGTTCCGGGAGTGCGGCGGGAGGATCGAACCGGGTCGGATCTGCTCTCCGGTCCACGGCGGTCGCTCCGCGACCTGCGGACGGAACCGGGTGCTGTCGATGACCACCGGCTCGGCGAATCCCCGCGCGCTGCCGCCGATGCCGGAAATCCGGACCGGAGGCGGGAGCTTCGAGGGATCGGTTCCGGACGGCGGGATGATTCGATCCGCGAACGGGTGCGCGGGTGCGAGCATCGCATTCGACGTCTTCCCGGAGGAGTCGCAGCCCGGCAGAAGCACCGAGAGTGCCACGAACGAGGAAGCTGGAACAGCACGGTAGAGCGCGGAGATGAAGTCCATGCAGTGATGGTACGTCATCGTGGTATTCGCTGACATTCAAAGATCCCAAGATGCACCACATTGCCATCTGAGACGTATCCGCTAGGCTTCTCGGATGGATTGGAGACTGCTCGGTGAATTCCTGTTCCTCCTGGTGAGCGCGATCTCGGTTGCGGCGATCCTCGAGCGATTCAAGATCAGTGCGGTCGTCGGCTACCTGATCGCGGGAATGCTGGTCGGACCGAGCGTCCTCGAACTCGTGGGGGTTCAGAGAAATCCCGAGGCGTTCAACGTGATGGCGGAGCTGGGCGTCTCCCTGCTGTTGTTCACGATCGGGCTGGAGATCACGCCCCAGAAGCTGAAGCTCTTCGGCATCCGGGGCGGAATCCTCGGCGTCAGCCAGGTGGTGCTGACCCTGTTGATCGGCATGCCGGTGATCTACCTCATGGCGATCCACAAGGAGGTGGCGCTGACCACGATCTTCGCGGTCGCCTGCTGCATCACGATGAGCAGCACCGCGGTCGCGGCGCGGGTGCTGGGGGACCGCAACGAACTGGAGGCACCGCACGGACGCAACGCCCTCTCGGTCCTGCTGCTCCAGGACCTCGCGGTCGTCCCGATGATCATCGTGATCAGCCTGATGGGAACGTCGCCGCTCGACGAGGTTCCGGAAGAGGCGGTGGAAGCCAGTCAGACCACCGATGTCTTCCTGCTGGTGATCCTGGGCACCCTGCTCTTCACGACGGTGATCATGCTGCCGAAGATGCTGGGCTCGACCGTCTTCCGGAAGAACCGGGACTTTCCGGTCATCGTCGCCCTGGGCTCCGCGCTCACCGCGGCGTGGGCCAGCCATGCGGTGGGGCTTTCCGCGGAACTCGGCGCATTCGTCGCGGGAATCGGACTGGCGAGGACCGAGTTCGCGCAGCAGCTGCGGGCGGACGTCCAGGCGTGGAAGGCCGTCTTCCTGACGCTGTTCTTCGCCTCGGTGGGCCTGCTCGCGGACCTGGGCTGGGTCTTCAGCGACCTCAACTGGATCAAGGTCATCGGGTTCACGGTGATCGGTATCGTGCTCAAGACGATCATCATCACCCTGATCATCGTGGTGATGGGTGGTCGCATCCGGCAGGGAATCCGGGTCGGTCTCTGCCTGGCGCAGATCGGGGAGTTCTCCTTCGTGATCCTGACCATCGCGCAGGCGCGAGAACTGCTCAACTACGACGGTTTCCAGCTGGGGGTCTCGGCCACCGTGCTGAGCCTGATGCTGACCCCCCTGCTCATCGTCTACGCGAAACCGATCGGGATCGCGGTGGAGAACGGACTGAAGACGATCGGCTTCAAGCTCGCCGACACGCTGGATCCGGAGGAGGTGCCGTGCACTCGATCCGGACACGTCGTGATCGCGGGCTACGGCCCCGCCGGGGAGGAGGTCGCCAAGACCCTGCATCTCGCGGGGATCGAGACCTACGTCATCGATCTCAATCCGAAGCTGGTGGAGAAGGCACGCGAGGACGGCAGTGTCGCGATCATCGGAAACTGTTCGCAGCGGGAGCATCTGGATCACGCGGACCTCACGACGGCGCGGGCCTGCGTGATCACCATTCCCGCACCGGAGCCCGCACTCGCCACGATCGAACACGCCAGACTCATCGCGCCAGAACTGCTGATCTGCGCCCGGGCCCGATTCAAGAAGTACAACCAGATCTTCGAGGATGCCGGGGCGGACCACATCGTCTCGGAAGAGGGCGTGGTGGGAACGCTGCTGGGGTCGATGGTGGTGTCGATGATCGTTCCCGAGGAGGACGATGCGCAGGACCCGGGAACATCCGAGGATTCGGACTCCGCGGACTGATCGCGACTACTGATACATCTTCATCATCTCGTCCATCTCGTCCGACCCGCTGGAGGCCTCCCCCGCGATGGCGGGGAAGATGCGGACCAGCACCCAGACCACGGGAATCGCGACCACGATCACCCGGATCCAGTAGGCACCGGCGGAGGGCAGGCGGTTGACCACCCGATTTTCCAGGGGCAGCAGCAGCAACGGCGCGCCGACCAGCAGCACCCACACCCACCAGGTCACTTCCGGGGGGGCGGAGGTCTTGTACCAGCAGGCGGTGGCAAGGAAGATCAGCAGGCCCGCGGAGACCGCGGCGCTCCCTCGGCCGATGTTCGGCGATCCCGCGAACCGGGCGAAGAGGGCGGCGGCCCCACTGATGGCGGAGAGCACTCCGAACATGATCGAGAGGGAGATCCATCCGGATGCCATCGCGCACGCCGACGCCCCGGTGAAGCAGATCGCGAAGGCGGTGGGCAGGGTGGGTCCGGTGCGAACCTGCGCCAACCTGATCGTGATGATGATCCCGAAGGCGAGTTCCAGCACGAGCTTCGCGTGCGCCATGATCCCCATGTCGGGGAACAGTGGCTTGGGAATCTCCGGCAGCAGTTCCGAACCGGAGATGATCGGCATCAGACCGACCACCACTCCGGTGGCGAGACCGGTGAGTTCGACCCAGGGGAATTCGAGTTTCTCGGTGAAGCTCAGCAGCACCGCGAAGGGGATGCACGCCAGGGCGGCGAGCATGATCCAGCCCTCACTGCGGGCCGGCGGGTAGCTCGGAAGTCCGCTCTCCGAGAGGTAGCTGAGCGCGAGACCGACGGAGAGTCCGACCCCCAGGGTCGAGAGGGAGAGCCACTGGACCTTCCTGATCGGCGGAGCCAGCCAGCCCAGCGCGAGGATCCCCGCACCGGCCAGGACCGGGAGCAGGAAGGAAAGCAGGAACATGACGAACATGATGGATCTCCGGGCCGATCAGGATCGACCGTGCTCAGACGGACCAGTCGCCTTCCAGGCCCACCACGAGGTTGACTTCGTCACCGAGCGCACCGTTGTCCACGCCCCAGCTCATTCCGAAGTCCGAACGCTTCACACTGAAGATCGCCTCGTACCCGGCCTTCTTCATCACCGCGTTGCCGTTGACACCGGTCCGTTCGACGATCGCGCTCACCGGCTTGGTCACCCCGAGCATCGAGACCTGACCGGTCACCGTCCACTTCGAATCCGAGCCCGCGACCGGGGTGATTCCCTCGGTGACGAAGGTGATCGTCTTGAATTCCTTGCCATCGAAGAAGTTCGGGCCCATCAGGGTCCGGTCGAGCTTCTCGGTTCCGGTATCGATCGAATCGACGTCGATCACCACGTCGAACGACACCGGCACCTTGCCCTCGTCGGTGGTGACGATCTGGCCGGTGACTTCGTTGAATCGACCCCAGAACATGCCCGCGCCCATGTGCTGCACGCGGAAGTTGGCCATGCAGTGAACCGGATCGAGCTTGAAGGTCATCTGCGACTCGTCGGCTTCCTGCGGCTGGAGTGCGGGGGAGGCGGCCAGGGAGATCATGGTGACCAGGGAAAGGATCGGGAGAGCGAAGATCATCAGGACGTGGTGCTTGGCGGGCATTGGAGTTCCTCTCAGAACAGAACCGGGCGGGGGTGAATCCAACTCAGTTCGATGATAGCGGGACTTCATCGGGCCATTCGACCGGTTGACCGGAATCAGCGTCAATCGACATCTGGGCGGCGTTCTCCCGCAGTGCACGAGCCAGTCGATCGATCATCCGTTTGAGCACCTCGGGGCGGCGATCCGCGAGGTTCACCTGCTCCCCGACGTCCGAATCGAGGTCGTACAACTCGAACCGCCGGTCCCCGTGGAAGTAGATCACCTTCCATGCTCGCCAGCGAAGTGCGCTGAACGGTTCGATTCCGGGCCCGCGTGCTCCCCAGGTGTGCGGCTGGTGGAAGAGAATCGATCGATCCATCGCTGTCGTGACCTCCGGACCATCCGCACCGCGGAGGACCGGTCCGAGGTCGATCCCGTCGATCGATGACTGCGGACTCTCGGCATCCTTCGCTTCCGATCGATCGGTCGCGGCGAGGATGGTCGGATAGAGATCCTGGGTGACCACCGGCTGATCCATGCGAGCACCGGCCTGGACCACCCCCGGCCAGCGAACCACCCAGGGAACCCGCACGCCACCCTCGTAGGCGGATCCCTTCCCGCTGCGAAGCGGGTGGTTGTGGACGTGCGGTTCACCGCCGCGTGCGTGCGCGGAGAGTCCACCGTTGTCACTGGTGAAGATCACCAGGGTCCGGTCACGCACCCCCCGCCGGTCGAGGACCTCGAGCAGGCGACCCAGGGCGACGTCCACCGACTCGATCATCGTCGCGTAGGCGGCCTCGCGCGGAGGCAGGTCCTGGTAGCGATCGAGGTGCACCTCGTTGGCCATGATCGGGGTGTGGACGGCATAGGGCGCGAAGTGAAGGAAGAAGGGTCGTGCTTCGTCGATCGAACGCTCCACCTCCTCGACCATCCGCTCCTGCAACGCCTCGGTCAGGTAGATGTCACGGTCGTGAAACGCCTCCAGACCCGGGACATCCCATCTGGAGGAACGGGAGAAGTCGGTCGCACTCTTCGAGTTCATGAAGCGATGCCGGGAACGGTAGGAACCGGGAGCACCGGACGCATGGCCGGCGACGTTCACCTCGAAACCCAGCTCGAGTGGATCGCTGCCGGGGGTGCCGTGGGCACCCCAGTGCGCCTTCCCGATGTGGATCGTGCGATACCCGCGATCGGCGAGTCGTTCCGGAAGCAGCATCGCATCGGGAGCGAGTCCGTTGACCTCCCACGCGGGTGCCCGCAACCTCGGATTCGGAGCGGTGGTGTCGGAGTCCCGGTTGAACGTCCAGTAGGTGATCCGATTGCGCGCGGGCGACCGACCGGTCAGCAGGCTGGTGCGAGTCGGAGTGCACACAGGAGCGGAGGCGTATCCATCGGTCAGCACCACGCCCTCGGAAGCGAGCCGCTCGAGATTCGGGGTGTGGTAGCGATCGTTGAACGGGGTCCGCTCCACGTGGTGCGGGACCGAGACGTCCTGCCAACCGAGATCGTCGACGATGAAGACCACCACGTTCAGCGGCGCGTCCGGGGGATCCTTCGATACGGGTTCCGCCGCCTGGAGCCAGGCCACGCACACGGCGGTGAGGAACATCATGAACCGGACTCGTCGGAAGTCGTCGGATCGACTCGCTGCTCGGGCGAGAAGTTCCATCGCGGCACCTCCGACGGGGTGCGAGCCTCGATCATGATCCGGTTGATCCGGGCCACGACGTCCGGGTGCTCGGCCGCGACATCGGTGGTCTCGTTGGGATCGGTGGCAAGGTCGTACAACTCGATCGGTGCCTCGGGATTGCCGTGCGCCTCGAGCCGCAGTCCCTTCCACTGCCCCATGCGTACCGCCTGCATTCCCCGTCGGGAGTGGTACTCCCAGTACAACCAGTCACGGTCGGACTGGGTGCCCCGTCCGAGCAGGGTCGGGGCGAAGTCGATGCCGTCGAGACCGTCCGGGGGTTCGATTCCGACCAGACCGAGGGTGGTGGGAAAGAGGTCCCAGTTGGCGACGACCAGATCGCTGGTGCTCTCGGGCGCGATGTGACCGGGCCAGGTGGCGATCAACGGGACCCGGATGCCCCCCTCGTACATGTAGGTCTTGGCACCCCGGAAGCCACCGGTACCGTCGAAGAACTCGGGGTCGTAGCCCCCCAGGTCGAAGGTGGAGCCGTTGTCGGAGGTCAGGAAGATGATGGTGTTCTCAAGGAGGCCATGACGCTCGAGCCGATCGACCAGGCGACCGACGTCACGGTCGAACCGAGTGACCATCGCCGCGTAGGCCGCCCGCGGCTCGGGATGGGGAAGGTAACCCGCTCCCCCTTCGTACGGCGGATCCTCCCAGAGGCCCTGGTACTCGGCGAGTGAATCGTCGGGCACCTGCAGGGCGAGGTGCGGCACGGGGGTCGCGAAGTAGATGAAGAACGGATCCTCACGGTGGCGATCGATGAACGCGCAGGCATCATCGATCATCAGGTCCGTGGCGTAGAGGGCACCGGTCAGCGAACGATCGTTGCCCTCGAGTTCCTGACGCTCGCCGTTGCGGTCGAGATGGGTCGGGTAGTAGTTGTGCGCGTTGCGCTGGCAGAGGTACCCGAACCAGTGGTCGAAGCCCTGCCGATTCGGATGGCCGGTGGACCCCGGACCACCGAGACCCCACTTGCCCACTCCGCACGTCGCGTACCCGTGGTCCTGAAGCGTGCGGGCCAGGGTGTCGGTGTCCGCGCGAAGGGCGAGCTGTCCCCCCCACCGACCGGTTGCCGGCGGCTTCTTCCAGGCGCCGATCCGCTCGACTCCCTCGTCGCCGGGGGTGCCGGTGAAGTTTCGCTCCTCGAGGTTGTCCCGTACCTGCGCGTGCCCGGTGTGCTGACCGGTCAGAAGCGTGCAGCGGCTCGGTGCACAGACCGTGCTCCCGGAGTAGGCCTGGGTGAAGAGCATCCCGCGTTCCCGCAGACGATCGATGTGGGGCGTCCGGATCCGTTCGGAACCGGTGCACCCGAGTTCCGAACGACCGAGATCGTCGGCCATGATGATGATCACGTTCGGGGATCGCTCGCCTCCGGCGGGACGGTGCGCATCGACCGGCGGGACCAGAAGCGGGGCGAACAGGAGCAGGGTGATGAGCTTCATGGTGACAACGGTACCCGAGCGAGGCGGAACCCTCCGGCGAACCTGGGGAAAAAACGCCTAGAGACCGTGGAACCAGCGGTGCAGCTCGCCGCCATCGAGGGCGCCGCAGAAAAGGGTCGCGATTCGGTCGGGCCGGACCAGCATCGCACCGTGGCCGCGGAACCCGGCGGCACGAGCCACTCCGCCGTCGACATCGTGCAGCAGCGTGACGCCGTCGAGGGAGGCGCCACCCGCGACCCTGACCGCGATCAGCTCGACCCGCCCTTCGAGCGAGGGATCGAGACCGTCGATCGCGGCCTGCATCGCACGAACCGCCTTCTCGAAGGAGGGGGTTCGTTCACTTTCGATGACGAACAGTGTGAATCGATCCGACGAGTGCTCGGCATCGAGGGTGGTCGACCGCCCTTCCGCCGAAGTCGCGTCGAGCAGGGGCAACCGGGTGCCGGGATCGATCGATCCGTGATTTCGTGGAATGGAGCTGACCCGTGGCAACCCCGACTCCCGGTAGTCGAGATCCATCATCTGCAGGTTCCGGGACATCTGGTCGAGGACCTTCCCGAACCGACCGGCAATCCGCAGGCCGCTGTTGCGCAGGAAGGAGAGTGCAGGGGAGTCGATGCTCATCAGCTTGGTGAGGCGGCCGGAGTCGGTGATCACCTTCCGGGCGACCTGGTGACGTTCGTCGCTGTAGCTGTCGAGGAGTGCTTCGCCGCCGACGCCTCGTTGGTGCAGCGCGATCTTCCAGGCCAGGTTGAAGACATCCTGCATGCCGGTGTTCATCCCATGCCCGCCCGCGGGACTGTGGGTGTGCGCGGCATCCCCGGCGAGCAGGATCCGACCGTGGCGCAGCGACTCGACCACCCGCTCGCGGATCGCGAAGTGCGCGAGCCACCGGGGATCGGATGCGGTGATCTTCATCGGAAGCGAACGATCCAGTACGTCCTGGATCTGCTCGAGGGTCGGATCACCGTCCTCCTCCACCGGTGCGGTGGCGATGATCCGCAGGTGATCGGTCGAACCGATCGGGAGCACCATGCAGACCCCGTGTTCGTGAAAGTAGGTCGCTCCCTCCCCCTCGGGCGGTTCGACGTCGAGGCGCACGTCGGCGATCCAGAAGGAGGTGGAAAGGGCATGCCCCGTGAACGGCACCTCCAGCTGATGACGGACGGTGCTGTGCGCTCCATCGGCCGCGACCAGCCAGGGCGTGGTGCAGGTGGTCTCCGAGCCGTCCGGGTGTCGGAGGCGGGCCTCGACCGCCGCATCGTCCTGGGTGAACGAGACGAGCTCGGTCTCCCACTCGACTTCGATGCCGCATTCCCGGAGCTGATCGACCAGGAGCTTTTCGGTCTCGAACTGGGGAATCAGGATGCCGGCGGGGAATCGAGAGCATGCGGGCAGATCCGCGAACTTCAGGGACGCCAGGTCGCGCCCGCCGTGATGCATGGACATTCCGTGCATCTCGACGCCCGCCGCGAGCAGCCGCTGCGGATCGATCACACCCGCAAGGTCCTCGATCGTGCGCGACCAGACGACGAGGGCCTTGCTGAGGGTCGAACATCCGGCATCCCTTCCGACGATGCGGACCGGAACCCCCTGCACGTGCAGGGCCAGGGCGGCGGTCAGGCCGACCGGGCCGGTACCGACGACGAGGACTGGTGAAGGTGTCGGTTCAGGCATGCAATGCTCCCATCTGGCGTTCAGGATACCTCAGCCACCGGGGTAGTCGCTGTTGACCGCGATTCCCCGCTGCTCGAGGTTCAGACGTCTGCGGATGAACAGCAGATGCCGCGTACGGCGAAGATGCCGGAGAAGCGCCCCGTTGTAGGCGTACTCGACGAGGAGATCGCGCGTCCCGTCGTGCCGGGGATCCCCCTTGGCCAGAGCCTCGCGAAAATCACCGGCCTCGATCACCTTCTGCAGCCGCTGGTTGGCTTCGTAGGCCCGATGCAGATGCTCCTCGACCAGCCGCTCCGGGGACCGATCGGAATCGGTGTAGTGCGCCATGCTGACGAACAAGCGGAAGATCGTCTCTCGGACCTCACGGCGGGCGATCCGCTCCTCGTGCGACGAGACGTACTGGGAATGCACCTTGGTGAACATGAGGTTGACCAGCACCGGGGCGATCGCGTTCACCTGCTGCAGCATGCGGATGCGAAGCTCGCCGTACCGATGGTTGTGGGTCAGTTCCCACTGGAGGTCACTGACCACCTGATCGAAGTCCATGATCCGCTTGACCAGAACATGGCCCTGGGCCCACACTCGCTGTTCGTTGGCCGTCTGATGGCGCCGGCTAGCCTCGGGATCGGTCGGGCCATCGGCACCCTCCCGGGGTTCGATGCCGGGCACGTAGCAGTCGAGAACCTTGGCCATCTCCGTGAAGACCTCCGCGAGGCGAGTGCCGACGGTGTTCACCGCACGCACCGGGAAGACGAAGGTGAAGACCAGGTAGCTGATGCAGGTGGCTCCCCCCACCGAGAGCAGGCGCGCCTGGATCGGATCCAGGTCCACTACGGGATTGTTGGGCGCGGTGAGCATGAAGAAGATCGCCATCGACCCGGAGAGACCGATTCCCATGGTGGCGGGATTCACCGTGAGGATCAGGAAGGGCGCCGCGAACAACGACAACACCAGCAGGTAGACACCGATGTCCACCAGGTCGGGCATGATCAGCAGGTAGAAGACCAACGCGACCAACGCGGCGAGCACCAGCCCGTAGATGCGGTCGACGAACATCATGGCGATCCCCCCCATGGTCAACGGCGCGAGGAATCCGGAGAGCAGCACCAGGATCAGCGCACCTGACCAGTCGGGATAGGCCATGGCCACCATCAGTGCGACGAGGGGACACAAGGTCGCTCGGAAGGCGAAGAGGAACGAGCGCGGGTCGAACGTCCGGTGGACCCGCTCGAGCACGGTGGGCGCGATCTCGTTGGTCTTCATGGGATTCGGCGGTTGGGCGCCGTGGGTGAGGTCGTGGATGCCCTGGAGGTGGACGTTGAAGGCGGTCCCCAGGTTGCACCGCAGCAGGGGCAGCGAGAGCGTGTCGATCGAGGCCTTGAGCCGGTGGGCATCGATCCAGTCCGCCGTCTGCTCCTTGAGTTCCCCGAGGGCCGCATCGAAGTCATCGATGTCTCCGGCGGGGCGTCGGTCGATGACCGCGGAGGAGAATTCGGGGAGGATTCGCATCGCGGCCCGGTGGAGCCGGTTGCGCACTGCGCGCAGCTCGAGCATCCACTGATCGAAGATGCCGGCGGGGACGAACGACGAGAAGATGGTCGGCCACGCGAGCAGGTACCTCGTGTGGTTGACGATCGAGAGCAGTCTCGCGAGTTGCGGATCGTCCCGCCCTCGCTCCGCCTTCATCATCTCGGAGAGGCGATTGAAACCGATGCTGCGCGAGGGATCCCACTGCACCTTCCCCAGGCGACCATGGTGCTGGTTGTCGACGAGCATCTTCCGATAGTCGTTGCGGGCCGCGATCAACTCGACCCCGATCCGATTGCGCAACTTGCGTTCCGCGGTCTTAGGCCAGATGTAGGAGACCAGCTCACCGGCGAAGATGCCGCACTCGAGCTCGAGGATCAGCACCACCACATCGGATCCGGTCCGACCGGTCATGAGCATCCACCCCACGGCGAGCGGGAAGAGGCCCAGGAGCATCATCGACATGAGGGGCAGACCGCGGGCGAGGAGGTAGAAGAAAATGAAGCAGTTGACCGCGAGCAACGGCACCAGCAGCCACGGCTGGTCCACGAACTGATAGCTGAGGACCCAGCCCAGCGTGCAGGCTACGACCCCGGAGACCATGCGCATCAGGCCGAGGATCGGACTGTGGGGCATGACGGGGAGGAAGAGCACCCCGAGCACGGTGACGAACCCCCCGTTGACCCCGAGGGAGTAGGCCAGCACCAGCGCGAGACAGGAACCGACCACGAGTCGGAGCACTTCCACCCAGGCGATCTGGTCGTGGGTGAACGCCTTGAAGGTTCGCGCGGTCGCACTTCCGACCAGGCTGTACCGACGTCTCGTGCGGGCTGATGGCGTGCTCATCGTGCAGTCGAGCGTACGGCGGCGAGATCGGGATCGGGAGACCGCCCCGGACCGCTGCCGATGAAGTAGCTGACGCTTGCGGAGGAGGTCAGCAGGGTTGCCCGGGTGGTCACCAGAGTGGCCAACGCGGCCGCGAGGTCCTTCTCCGCATCGATCAGTTCGGTGATGGTCGCCAGCCCGACGTCGTAGGCGGCGATCATCGCGTCGTAGGCCTCCCGGGAGCTCGCGGCCAGGGCGAGCCCGAACTCGTACTGACGCTGGGCCGCGATGTAGTCGCTGTAGCTGTCCCAGACCTCGCCGATCGCCTGGATGCGCAGGGTCTCGAGTTCCGCCTGGGCCTGTCGCCGGGCGGCTCGTGCCTGACGCAGGTTGTTGCGAAGCTCGAACCCCTCGAACAGGATCCAGTTGCCGGTCAGCCCGACGCTGTATTCCAGGCCGGAGAACGACTGCGAGGCATCGGGACCTTGGTTGAGAGAGGTCTCAAGCTCGAAATCCTCCCACCCCACGGTGCCGTCGAAGGTGACGGTGGGCAGGAAGTCGGCCTGGGCGTACTTGACCATCGCATCGGCCTCCCGGACCTTGGCCACCGCGGCCGCGAGGTCCGGACGATCGGCGAGGGCACGGTTGATCCCCTCCTCGACCCGGAAGCCGAGGTCTCCGGGCAGTGGCATCTCCCGGAGCGAATCGATCTCGATCGGCGTGGTCGCGGGAAGTCCGATCGAGACCAGCAGCGCGCTGCGCGCGTCGTCGATCCCGGAGATCCTGGACTGAACGTCGAATTCCGCCTGCGCCAGACCCTGTCTGGCCAGCAGGAGTTCCGGGGCGGTGGCGAGCCCGACCGCCATGCGATCCTCGACCGCATCGACCACGGTGATCGCCAGTTCGAGCTCCTCCAGCGAAGCCTCGTAGAGACCGTTGGCGGCATCCAGTTGGTAGTAGGCCTTCTGCACCTCGAAGATCGTGGTCTGGATCTGGCGGTTGAACTCGAGGTTCGCCATCCAGAGCGCCTGCCGTGCCCGGGCATCGGAGGAGCTCCGACGTCCAAAGTCCAGCAGGATGTAGTTGAGTTGCGCGTAGGGGTAGACACCGGAGGTGTCTGCGACCATGACATCCGCCAGGGTGGGCGGGCCTGAGGGATTGTTCGGATTGCTCACGCCGGCGGGATAGATCAACTGATTGGTGAAGACCGAAGCACCCACCGAGAAGGTCGGGTACCAGAGTGATCGGACGCTGCCGTACTGCGCCGCCTTCACGCGAGCCGCCTCCCAGACCGCTCGGGTCTTCGGATTGAGTTCGAGTGCGAGATCGACCAGCTGCATCAGGGAACGCGGGCCGGCGGGGTCGGACGCACCCGGCTCGCCGTCCTCCAGGGGAAGCGGACGAACGGGGTGTGCCTCGTAGCCGACGCCGCGCTCGGGAACCCAGCCTTCGGAGGGAGCGGAGGAAACGAACCGGTCCGGGTCGAGTTCGGGAAAGAGCGTGTCCTTGGCGCATCCCGCAAGCGTGACCGGCATCAACGCTCCGAGGAGCCATGAAGATCGGCGAGCGTGCAGGCGAATGCGGGTTCTCAGGTAGGACATCGGTTTCGAGTTTATACTGATCCACGTGATCGTGAGCACGGTGAGAACAATCCCTCGAGTGCTGTTTCTGGCACTTGCGTGCCTCCCGCTGGGAGGTTGCGACCCCATCTTCGATGTGGCCGGAGCGTATTTTCCCGCCTGGATCCTCTGCCTGGTCGCCGGACTGCTCACCACGATGGCCATGCGAGAACTCCTCCTGAGAACCGGAGTCGACCAGCACCTCTTCTGGAGGCCGATCGCCTACGTGGGGTGCTTCCTCACCGTGGCCTGCTGGGTCTGGCTGTTCTTCTTCTCGACCTGACACCTCTCTTCCGAACCTCCGCATGACGACCGAAGACGCACCACCCAGCAACCAGGATCGAACGCCGCGCCGACGCCGGCTGCTTCCGATCACTCAGTCGATCACGGGCTGGGTCCTGGGAATCGGCTTCATCCTGCTCGGAGGCTTCTCGCTGCTGATGCTCGCCGCGGAACTGGAGGATCAGCCCCGGACCGAGGACGCCTACACCCGGGCGAACATCATCGGCATCGCACCGCACGTCTCCGGTCGGATCATGGAACTCAACGTGCAGGACAACCAGCCGGTCAAGGCGGGCGACCTGCTGTTCGTGGTCGATCCCCGTCCCTACGAGATCGCGCTGCAGGAGGCGAAGGCCCAGCTCGACCTGGTCGACCTCGCCATTCGCGGCTACGAGGACCAGATCAAGGCGGGGGAGGCGATGATCGTGGCCGCCAAGGCGAAGATCGCCCAGGACCAGGCGCTGGCCGACTACGCCGCCCAGTACCTCGCCCGGGTCGAACCGCTGCTGGGCAGTCGGTTCGTCACGCCGGACCAGGTCGACAAGGCACGCTCGGAGGCACTTGCGCTGGAGGCCGCGGTGGCCACTTCGCAGGCGGAACTCGCCACCGCGCAGCAGCAGTACCAGGTGGCGATCACCAACCTGGGGAAGGTCGGGGACGTGAACGCCCGCAGGGTGGCGGCCCAGGTCGAGGTCGATCGGGCCAAGCTCTTCCTCGACTACTGCTACGTGGAGGCGCCGTTCGACGGCTACATCACGAACCTCAACATCACCGTCGGCGAGTACGCGAACGTCGGACAGCAGGTCTTCGCGATCGTGGACCGCACGGTGTGGTACGTCATGGCCAACTTCAAGGAGACGTACCTCGAGTACCTCACCATCGGGGACACGGTCGAGATCTACCTGATGTCCTATCCGCAGTACCGACTGAAGGGGCGAATCCAGGGAATCGGCTGGGCGATCACCGACACCGAAGGCCCGACCCTGGACCCGATCCCCACGGTGAGCCCGACTCTGGACTGGGTCCGACTGGCCCAGCGGTTCCCGGTTCGCATCGTGATCGAGGACCATCCTCCGGAAGTCACCCTCCGCATGGGAGCCACGGCCATGGTGATCGTGCTTCCCGGCGAGGATGAACTTCCCAAGGCACGGTTTCCCGCGATCCGGGAATTCTTCACTCGGCTGAAGCTCGCCGACTGAACCGGAGGCGAGGAGGTCGAGACCACCGCGCGGTCACGGCCTGCCCGGGGTCTGGTAGCCCGCCCTCAGTTCGACGAGCAGTCGCTCCAGGCGATCCCGGATGATCGCGTAGGACGCATCATCCGCGACCGAATTCATCTCGTCCGGATCGAGATCGAGGTCGTAGAGTTCCACGAGTCCGAGATCCGTGAAGTGAATCAGCTTGTACCGTCGGGTGCGGACCCCTTCGTGCCGGGGAACCTTGTGCGGTCCTTCGGATTCGTAGTACCGGTAGTACAGCGCATCACGCCAGCCGATGTCCTCGACCGCGGAATCGTCGTTCGAGGTGAGCACCGGGACCAGGCTCTCACCCTGCATCCGATCGGGAATCGGGACATCGACCACGTCGAGGAAGGTCGGTGCGAGATCGATGTTCTGCGAGAGCAGTTCGGTTCGACGTCCCGGCTCGACGACACCCGGCCAGCGGATGAGCAGCGGGGTCCGGAACGATTCCTCGTACATCCATCGCTTGTCGTACCAGCCGTGTTCCCCCAGGTACCACCCCTGATCGGAGGTGTAGACCACGATGGTGTCGTCGGCCAGGCCGGACTCCTCAAGGGCATCGAGCAGCGCTCCCACCGAGTCGTCGATGCCGGCAATGCATCGCAGATAGTCCTTCGCGTAGCGCTGATACTTCCATCGGACGAGGTCGTCTCCCTCGAGTCCGAGGGATTCGAACGCCTGATTCCGCGGCTGGTAGGCCGCATCCCAGGCGACCCGATCCTCGGCGCTCATCCGCATCATCCACTTCGGCATCTCGAGCTTGAGGTCGACCGGGCGGAGGTGCTCGCGGATGGTCATCTCCTGGAGGGTGGAGGCCTCCGTGCGACCCGAGTAGTCGTCGAAGAGCGTGGGGGGTTCGGGGAGTTCCTCCCCCTCGAAGTCATGGAGGTGCGTGGGTCCCGGCATCCATTCGCGGTGTGGTGCCTTGTGCTGGACCATGAGGATGAAGGGTTTCTCGGGATCACGCCCGGTCTTCAACCAGTCGACCGAGAGCTCGGTGATGAGATCGGTGATGTAGCCTTCGGTCTCGATCCGCTCTCCGTTGCGGATCATCGGCGATCCGTAGTAGAGCCCCTGCCCGATCAAGCGCTGGTAGTGGTCGAAGCCCACCGGCTCGCTCTTGAGGTGCCACTTGCCGATCAGGGCCGTCTGGTATCCGGCGTCGCGAGCGAGCGCGGGAAACGTCGGCTGGCTTCCGTCGAAGCGCTCGGCGTTCGTGGGAACCCCGTGGAGGTGACTGAACGTCCCGGTCAGGATGGCTGCACGGCTCGGAGCGCAGATGGAGTTCTCGACGAAGTGCCGGTCGAAGACCATTCCCTCGCGACCGATGCGGTCGATGTTCGGGGTCGTGTTGCGATCGGCTCCGTACTGGGAAATCGCCTGCCAGGCGTGGTCGTCGGACATGATGAACAGGATGTTCGGCCGGTCATCGGAGGCCGAACCGAGGACGCAGGCGAGGGCCAGGAGGAGTGATGAGGGCATGTAGGCTCCAATTTTCCAGATCGGACTGCAAGATCCACGCTGAAGATCAGTCGTCAGTCTAAGATCAAAACGAATGAGCGACGCCAAGGGAAAACCCAGAAGAGGAAGGATCAGGGCGACCGCCGCGGTGATCGAACGCGACGGGCTGATCCTGGTGGGCCTCAGGATGAAGAACGACACCTACGGCGGCCTCTGGGAGTTCCCCGGAGGCAAGATCGATCCGGGGGAGGACACCCGGACCTGTCTGGCCCGCGAGCTCGAGGAGGAGCTCGGGATCACCGCCGAGATCGGCGACGTGGTCTGCGTCGTGGAACCGAATCCGGGATTCCACCTGACCGTGCACCACGCACGCATCATCGACGGGGAACCGAGACTGATCGAACACGACGAGCTGAGGTGGGTACGCCTCGATCAGCTGGATGAACTGGACATGCTTCCAGCGGACAAGCCGGTCATTCGCACCCTTCAGGCATCCTCGGCCGATCCCGACGGCGGCGGAGCGTGAGGGGATTCAGACTTCCCCGCGCAGCTGCCGGCGCTTGAGCATCTGCATCTCCTGAACCAGTTCCGCCCGTTCCTTGAGGTAGGCCTGCTCACTGACCTCAAGCTCGTGCTTCACTTCCGCAAGCTGCTTCTCCGCACTCCGGCGGGCCTCGCGGGTGTCCATGCCGAAGGCCGGATGCTCGTAGAGCGCCTCGAGGTCCATGGCCATCACCAGGGCGACGAACTCCGCATCGATCAGGGGTTCGCCGGCCGCCACCGCGACCATGTCGAGGGCCTTGAGCTCGATCCGGTAGCGCTTGCGGATTCCTTCGGGATCCTCGTCTTCTCGGAAGAGAAGCAGTGATTCCCGCGTCAGCCGACGCTGACCCTCGATGCGATCCTCCAGGGCCTCGATCCGCTCGTTGACCGAGGTCTCCTCGGCGGAGGAGGGACCGTCGGGAGGATCGGGCGGCGTGAAGTCGCCGGGCCGGACCTTCGATCCACGGTCCACGTTGCGGGCGTACCAACCGGACAACCCGTGCGCGTCTCGCAGTCGGCGCATCGCCGTGGGAGAGGGCGTCGAATTCCCGTGGACCGCGGCGTTGCCATCGCGCCGGATCGCATGCATGCCATCCGCCTGGCGCCGGGGGAGCGTCCCATCCCGCTCGAGCGCTCCCAGCATCGTGCTCAGGTCGGAGTGGATCAGGTTCGGCAGGGACATCGAAGCGAGCCGCTTGGCCATCAGCTCGATCATCAACCGCAGCTTGAACAGACAGGAATCCGGGTCGGTGTGCACGTAGTGCTCGGCCTGCCGGGCGAGGTGGGCGACTCGTGGATCGCAGCGATCGAGGAAGCCGAAGTTGGTGCGGGGCTCCCCACTCATCGGACTGCCTCCCCGGAATCACCTGCATCAACCGAATCACCGGAAGCGTGCTCCTCGTTGACCCCGTGGGTGTTCAGCATGCTCGAGATGACCCGGGCATTGACGCAGCAGCGCTGGAAGTCATCGACCTCCATCGACAGCGCGGAGGCCAGCATCGACGCCCATCGGACCTCGAGGGGGTGCATGCTCCGATCGGAGTAGGCGATCATCATGACCCCGGTCATGATCTTCTCCCCGATCTCCCGGGGAACGCCGCTCAACATCGAGAGACAGTCCAGCAGGGTGAGGGTCGCCATCGACTCGTCGGCCTTGACCTCGGCACAGACCTCCTCCGACAACCCGAGGATCGCCTGAGCGTAGAGGCCGCCCGCCCCCTGCCGGGAGACGGTCATTCCGCCATCGGCGACGGCCATCGCCCGGGCGGCGAGGAACCACAAGGTTGCCAGATCCTTTTCAGAGACGTCGGATGACATGAGACGGACTATTCTGGCATGATTGTCCGCGTGACTCAAGCACGAGTCCGCCCACGAACCACCGACCACGCCGATGAGCCAACCCGGTCGACAAGCCGAACGAGGTGAACTGGATGCCCTGGCAGAAGACACTCACGACCACCCTGATCGTCCTGCTGGCGTTCGCCTCCGGATGCTCGCGGCCGGGACCGGGCCCGGAGGAGATGAAGAAGGTCAATCAGAAGCTCAACCAGACCACGATGTCGATCTCGCTGGCGGTGAAGTCGATGTGGACCACGGAGGAGTTCTTCATGCAGGAGCAACTCGATCCGCGCAAGGTCGACCTCGAGACCTGGTGGATCTCGCTGACCTCGACCCGGCTGAACATGAAGCGGGTCCTGGAGATCATCACCACCCATCCGAGCACCATCGAACTCGCTCGGAACTTCTGGGCGGGGCGCATTCAGGAGTATCTCGACCAGATCATCGGTGCCGGCCTGCTGGGCTCGATGCCGGGACCGATCACCTCGAGACTCGCCGAGACCTACGGAGCCGAGCGGGTGCAGAAGGAGGCGGGAGACGTGCTGGAGCTGACCCGGCGGATCGAGACGACGCTGGGCATCGAACGCACCCCGGCATCGACTGATGGGTGAGCGACATCAGCGCACAGGACACCAACCAGACCGATGACTCCGGCTTTCCCCCCGCGGGGCTGGTCGATCGTCTCGCGGAGGTGCTCCCCGGCACCCACCTCGCGGCATTTCTCGAAGGAGTCCGGATTCCGGAGGGGACCTGGCTCAGAGTCAACACGCTCAGGTCGTCGGTCGAGCAGGTGCTTGGTTCGCTGCGCGGAGCGGGAATCACCTGCGAGGCAAGTGACTGGTGCGCGGAAGCGATTCGAGCGGAGGCTTCGGTACGGGACGTGCAGCAGATCGGTGGCTGGGACCGTGGTCTCTTCCACATCCAGTCCCCTTCGAGCATCGCGGCGGTGATCGCACTCGATCCCCGTCCGGGTGAGCGGATCCTCGACATGTGTGCGGCACCCGGGAGCAAGACCTCCCACCTCGGCGCCGTGATGCGAAACGAGGGTCACCTGGTCGCCAACGACCTGTCGAAGCCACGCGCTCATCGCCTGCGTTCGGTGCTCGAACTGCTGGGCGCGCGGGCGGAGGTCCGGGTGGGCCCGGGTGAACGCATCGGGCGCCGCGAACCGGAGACCTACGACCGGGTCCTCGTCGACGCACCGTGCAGCGGGGAGGGGATGATGTCCGCGAGTGATCCGCGTTCCTTCTCGAACTGGCGACCGAGAACGCCGGCCCGGCTGGCCTCCAGGCAGAAGAGTCTGCTCCATTCCGCGATCGATGCGGTGAAACCCGGGGGAACGGTGGTGTACTCCACCTGCACCTTCGCACCCGAGGAAAACGAGCTGGTCGTCGAACGGGCACTGAAGGTCTACAGGAACCGGATCGAACTGGAGCCGATCGAGGTGGCGTTCCCGGGACGGATCACGACGTGCCGCGAGTTCCGGGGCAGAGCCCTCCCGAATCGACCGGAGCTGGTGCGGTTGGCGCCGCCCGAGATGGATGGCTTCTTCCTGGCGAGATTCCGCAAGGTCGGGTGAAGGTTCACCGATCCTCAGGAGTCCTCCGAAGCGTGGGAGTGTTCCTGAACGATCGCACCCCGATCACCCCAGCCGACGACCAACTGGTGCTGGCCGGTGATGAATCCGTTGATCCAGTCACCCAGTGCCTCCCGGCGCCAGTCGTCCTCCGCGAAGAGCCCCCCCCCGCCCTTGGTGCGCTGATCGAGGAACCACTCGGCGAGGATGCCGCGTGAAAGCACGATCCCGGGCGCGATGCCCTGAGCGAGCAGACGCGTGCAGATCGCCATCCAGAGTGCGTCGACCTCGACCTGGTCGGAGGCAAGCTCGTTGGAGGGTCGTCGGATCTTTTCCTGGGAGATGTCGAGCTCATCGACCTTGCCGAGGATCTCGAGGAATCCGGCATGCCACGTTTCCGCGGTCGGACGGGGAAACCCCCGGATGGCGGCGAGGTCCGTCGCGGTCTTCGGCTTGCGTCGGGTCATCTCGAGCATGGCACTGTCGGGGAGCAGGACGCGGTGCGGACGATCAGCCTCCTCGGCGATTCGATCCCGCTCGATGACCAGTGCCCGCAGCAGCGCCCGGGCCCGGGGCTTGAGTCGCATCCCCTTGCAGATCTTTCGAAGATGCGGTTCGGGATCGAAGGCCATGTCTCGGCGCAGGGTGTTCTCGCATTCCCGAAGCGCCCACTCGAGGGTGCCTCGACGGGTGAGCTCCTCCTCCAGCATCGACCACAGCATGGGCAGGTAGCGGACATCGTCCGCCGCGTAGTGCAGTTGCTGAGCGCTGAGGGGACGGGCGTCCCAGTTCGTGAACGTATGGCCCTTGCCGAGTCGATGCCCGGTGAAGGACTCGATGACTCGGGCCAGTCCGACCGGCCAGGGAAGACCGGCGAAGGCCGCGGCGATCTGAGTGTCGATGACCGACGTCGCGGGGACGCCGATTCCGTGGTACACGTGCTTGAGGTCCACCTGTCCGGCATGCACGAGCTTGGTCACGGCGGGATCCGCCAGCAGCTCCCACACCGGATCGAGGCTGCTGACCGCGAGGGGATCGATCAGGGCGATCGATTCGGTGGTGGCCAGCTGGACCAGGCAGATGTGCGGGTGGTAGGTCTCCTCGCCGATGAATTCCGTGTCGTAGGCCACGATCGAGGCACCCCGAAGCTCCTCCACGTAGGTGGAAAGCTCCTGATCGGTGGTGATCATGACGGGATCCCCGGTGGGCACGAGCTCATGGATCAGCGGCGCCTGATTCCCGGGGAGCTCCTCGGAATGAGCTTCTTCATGCTGGAATGAGCGCTTGCGTCGCCGGTAGTTCACGAACAGCCTTTCAGGACCGGAAAAGGAGAGTGCGGGACGGGGGGGCCGGAGGAAATCCTGGAAGTGCAGCCTAGCAGGGCTTTGCAGAGAGGATCCCGTCCGGGTAGGTTTCTGATGAAGATTGCGGCGATTTTGCCCAGTCCCTCACACCCAGCGAAGAGGAGCCCACGACATCATGATCGGAACCACGGCCGCCAGGAACGGAACACGTGCAGCCCTGCTCGGAGCCCTGCTCCTGAGCCTGCTTTCTGGCTGTGAATCGGACATGACGGGCGTGATCTCCAAAGACGTCGCGGCATTCCGCAGGATCGAGCAATCGAAGAATCCGGTTCCCGCGGACGTGCTGGCCCAGGCCAGGGCGGTCGCCATCTTCTCGAGCACCCAGGCCGGGGTCATCCTCGGTGGCAAGGGAGGAGTCGGGGTCTTCATGAAACGACTCGATGACGGGTTCTCCCCACCGCTTGCCATCGACCTGATCGAGGGGTCGGTCGGACTTCAGATCGGAGCCCAGAACGAGGATTCCGTCTACATCTTCAAGACCGATGCGGCGGTCGAACGTTTCCTCACGAACGGTCGATACGCGGTTGCCCAGGCGGCGGGCAGCTTCGGGCAGGGCAGTGGCTCGACCCACCCGGTCGACGTCTCCCGGAACGACGTGGTCGTCTACACCGATGCCCAGGGCGTCTACGGCGGTCTGGTGGTCGGAGGCTCCGGGTTCAAGATCGACGAGGCACTCAATCGAAAGACCTACGGCCAGGACGTCACCACCGACATGATCGTCAATGGAGAGGTCACGCCCCCGCCGGGGACCCTGGTCCTCTGGAAGCTGATCAAGACGGAAGAATCGGGCGATGCGCTCCACGCCACCGGTTCGGACGACTGATCACCACCCCCGCTTCGACCGAATCCCGGGGAGTTGCTTGTAAGCGTCCGTCGGAGAGGCGAACATGGATCAGTCATGTTCCACTGCCTCGCCATGCTCGTACTTGCGACCACGTCCGCCCAGGAAGCGGCGCGAGTTCAGGCGGCCGACGCCCACTGGGCCTGGCAGGCCGCGGTCGATCCCACCCTGCCGGACGTGCGGGACGAAGCGTGGTGCCGGAACGAGATCGATCGATTCGTGCTGGCCCGAATCGAGTCGGCGGGACTGCGCCCGGCCGCTGAGGCGAATCGACTCACCCTGCTCCGGCGAGCCAGCTTCGATCTCACCGGGCTGCCCCCCACCGAGGAGGAACAGCGACGCTTTCTCGAGGATCCCGAACCCGACGCCTATGAACGTCTGGTCGAACGACTGCTCGAGTCACCTCGCTACGGGGAACGCTGGGCGAGGCACTGGCTGGATCTGGTGCGCTACGCGGAGACCAACGGATTCGAACGCGACGGCATGAAGCCCGAGGTCTGGCGCTATCGGGACTGGGTGATCAGGAGCTTCAACGACGACCTGCCGTACGACCGATTCGTACTCGAGCAGATCGCCGGTGATGAACTCCCCGATCGAACCGCCGCCACGGTATCCGCGACCGGGATGCACCGACTGGGTCTCTGGGACGACGAACCAACCGACGTGCCGCAGGCGATCGCCGACGACCTCGATTCGATCCTGGACACCACGATCCGCGCGACTCTGGGCATCTCGATCGGATGCGCCCGCTGCCACGACCACAAGGGCGACCCGATCTCACAGGTCGACTACTACCGACTGGCCGCCTACTTCAGTGGAGTGACCCCCTACCGCAACCCGACGGGCGGCACCCACATCGAGCAGCGACACATTCTTCGCACGATGCCCCGGGACGCGAACGCGGTATCCCAGGATGTCCAGCTTGAGCGACACCGGAACGAGCGCGATGCACTGCTCGAGCGGATCCGTCACCAGGAAACCGGCTCGACGGCACCCCCCGCCCCCCGGCCCGACGGCCTGGTCGCGCACTACGCGATGGAGGCGATCGAAGGCGGTCGTGCACTGGATGCGGTCGGCGAACGCCACGGAAGGGTGGTCGGGTCCCCACGGCTGGTCGAGGGGGTCTCCGGACGGGCGATGCACTTCGGCGACGAGGGGGCACACATCAGGATCGATCGACCGATCGAGCGCGACTTCACGATCTCACTGTTCTTCCGCAGCGAGGAGATCGCTCGCGGGAACCGTGACGACCCTCGCTGGTTCACCGGAACCGGCCTCGTCGACGGAGAGATCCCCGGCGTGGTGCGGGACTTCGGAATCGCGGTGGTCGGAGACGGGGTGGTGGCCGCGGGCCTCGGGGCCCCGGAACGATTCACCGCCACTCCATCGGGCTTCAACGATGGAGTCTGGCACCACGTCGCCCTGGTCCGAAACCAGGAGTCGGGCACGTTCACGCTCTTCGTCGATGGGGCACTCGCTGAGACGAACATCGGCAGCCACGAACCGCTGGATGCGCAGTCCACGCTCTTCATCGGTGCCTCCCGGGCGGCGGGTGACTCCTTCGCCGGGGCGATCGACGAGGTCTCGTTCTTCGACCGGGCCCTCACTCGCGACGAGGTCCTTTCGCTGGCCTTCGAGGTCAGTCCGCGACCGGACGAAACCGCAACGGGACTTCCGGGCGGGGAGAGCACCTACCTTTCCGACCGGAGGCGACTTCGAGAGCTTGCAATCCCCCGGGTCGAGACGGTTCGCCTGCTCTCCCTCAGCGAGTCGGGCCCGCAACCTCCGCCCACTCGAGTGCTCGGCCGGGGAAGCGTGCATGCACCGGGGGAGAGCGTGGAACCGGGGGTTCCGCACATCCTCCAGCACCTGGTCCCGGCCCCGACCATCGAACCCAGCATCCACGGGGACTCCTCCGGCCGCCGAACCGCGCTGGCACGATGGATCAACGATCCCGGCAACTCCGCGGCCCTGCGCACCGCGGTGAACCGGCTCTGGCATCACCATTTCGGCGTCGGGATCGTGCCCTCGACCAATGACTTCGGAAGGCTGGGGCTCCCCCCCTCCCATCCGCGACTGCTCGACTGGCTCGCCGGGGAGTTTCTTCGCCGGGGGCGAAGCATGAAGTCGATGCACCGGCTCCTGATGACATCGAGCACCTACCGGATGTCGAGCATCGCGGATCCGGAAACCCTCGATCGCGATCCCGACAACACCCTGCTGACCCGCTTCCGCATGCGAAGGCTGGGAGCCGAGGAACTCCGCGATGCGATGTTGTCGGTCAGCGGCGAACTCCGCACCACGATGGGAGGCCCGAGTGTCCGACCCCCGATGCCGGATTCGGTCCTCGAGACCAGTTCCCGCCCGGAGGCGGTGTGGCCGGTCACGTCGGAGGACGACGTGGGTCGTCGTTCGATCTACCTCCACACCAAGCGATCGCTGCTGGACCCGCTGCTCACGGTGTTCGATCTGGCGGACCCCGACAGTCCGTGCCCCGAACGCTACGCAACGACCCAGCCGACTCAGTGCCTCACGCTGCTCAACAGCGAGTTCGCGAACGACCGAGCCGACGCACTGGCCCGGCGACTGGTCAGGGAGCATCCGGAGGACCTCGACGCCCAGATCGAACGGGCGATCGAACTGAGCACCAATCGCTCGGCGACCCCGCGGGAGATCGGTGAAGGGCGGGAGTTCATCGAACTTCTCACCCGGGAAGAGGGTCACGATGGATTAGAATCGCTGCAGGCATTCTGCCTGGTCGCACTCAACCTCAATGAATTCATGTACCTGGACTGAACCCTTGGCGGGACGCAACCACGAACAACCCGATCACACCGGCACGTTCTGCCGAAGGACCCGCAGGGAGTTCCTCTGGCAGACCGGCGCGGGGTTCACCGGAGTGGCGCTGGGTTCGATGCTGGCCCAGGACGGGTTCCTCGCACGGCAGGCCCTCGCGGCCGACGGCACCACCGACTTCAATCCACTGAAGCCGGTCGCCCCCATGTTCGCCCCCAGGGCGAAAAGCGTGATCTTCCTGTTCATGTACGGGGGGCCTTCCCACGTCGACCTCTTCGACTACAAGCCCGAGCTCTACAAGCACGATGGCAAGACGATCGAGGTCGACACCAAGGGCCGCAGCGGCAACCGGAACCTCGGCCGGGTCATCGGACCCAAGTGGACGTTCAAGCAGCACGGGCAGTCGGGAGCGTGGGTCAGTTCGCTGTTCCCCCACCTCTCGGGCTGCGTCGACGACATCGCGTTCCTCAAGGGGATGTACGCGGAGAGCCCCCTGCACGGATCGGCGATGTTGATGATGAACTCCGGCCGACTGCTCGCCGGGGCACCGGCGATCGGATCCTGGGCGAACTACGGACTGGGAAGTGAGAACGCCGACCTGCCCGGTTTCGTGGTGATGCTCGATGAGAAGGGCGGTCCGATCTCCGGCGCGAAGAACTGGTCGAGCGGCTTCATGCCCGCCACCTACGCCGGTACGGTGCTTCGCGGAAGCGGCGCACCGATTCTCGATCTGGAGAATCCGCCCGGTCGTAGCCGCCGGGTCCAGCGACAGCTGCTCGATCGGCTTCGGATGTTCAACGAGCGACATGCCGAACAACGACCGGGGAACCCGAACCTGGAGGCACGGATCCAGAGCTACGAACTCGCCTACCGCATGCAGGCGACCGCCCCCGAGGCGGTGGACCTCTCGAAGGAGAGTGACGCGACCCGGGAGCTCTACGGGATCGAGCACCCGCGGACCGACGACTTCGGACGCAAGTGCCTGCTTGCTCGGAGACTGGTCGAACGTGGAGTCCGCTTCATCCAGCTCTACTCGGGTGGAGCGCACAACGACGACAACTGGGACGCCCACGGCGATCTGGTCAAGAACCACTCGTACCACGCGGGGAACACCGACAAGCCGATCGCCGGCCTGCTGACCGATCTCAAGCAGCGCGGACTGCTCGACGAGACCCTGGTCATCTGGGGAGGCGAGTTCGGTCGCCAGCCGATCGCCGAATACAGCGAGGGAACCGGTCGGGACCACAACTCCTACGGATTCACGATGTGGATGGCGGGCGGTGGCATCAAGGGGGGAATCTCCGTGGGCGGGACCGACGAACTCGGCAACAAGGCGGTACCCGAGATCGGTCGCTTCCACGTGAACCGACTTCATGCGACGATCCTGCACCAACTCGGCATGGATCCCAATGCCCTCACCTACTTCCACGCCGGACTCGAGCAGAAGCTGGTCGGAGTCGAGGGCGCGGAGCCGATTCGAGAACTGATGGCCTGAGGCCGGACTGACTGGGAACATCCTCTCGGCCCGGAGACCGCCGGGGCCGTCGTCGGTCCACGGAGTCGATGAAGCCGATAGAGTGATCGGACCAAGCGAGGGCATTCTCCGATGAGCAAGCAACTACTGGTTCTGCGACACGCCAAGAGCGACCACGGGGATCGGACCCTGAGCGATCACGATCGACCGCTGAACGAACGCGGCCGCAAGGCCGCGGTGCGGATGGGTACGTTCATGCGCGAACGGAACCTGCTTCCGGACCTCGTGCTCTGCTCCAGTGCGGTACGAACCACCGAGACCCTCTCACTGCTGGCCCAGGCCGCCGACCTCCACGCGAAATCCGAGTTCCTGGACCTCCTCTACCTCGCATCCCCGAACACCATGCTCGAGATCGCCGCCACCCGAAGCCAGGAGGAGGAATGCGTGCTGCTGGTCGGGCACAATCCGGGCTCCGAGGACGTGCTGCACCTGCTGGGTCTCGGAATGCACGAGATGCCGACCTGCTCGCTGGCGCACGTCGAACTGGACATCGACGACTGGGTGCTCGCCACCGGTTCCATCCCGGCGCGGCTGGTCGACCTGTGGCTGGTGAAGTCGCTTCCCGACTCCTGAACGACCGCGGGGATCGAGTCCGCGGTCAGGGGTCCGCTTCGAGATCGGACCAGTCCGGGAGCACCCGAAGCAGCTCCGGAAGAAGCCGCGGCAGGATCGATTCGACCAGGCGCTCATACGAGGCCAGCACGTCCTCGTCGGAAAGCCCGGCAGCATCGATCGCCTGCGTGAACTGGATCTTGGTGAAGAAGGCGTGGCGGTCGCCCGGCTGGTAGGCCAGCGCCCGAACCCCGTAGGCGCTGGACGTGAGTCGACCATTGGCGATGAAGAAGTACCCTCCCACCAGGCGGACTCCGGGATCGAGCGGATCCGCGAAGATCGAGACCCGCAACTCGAGGTTCCCCACCGGGACATGAAGGCGTCGCGGCTCACCGGTCGGAAGATCGAGAACATCGACGGCACGGTAGGACTCGCCCGTCGACCGATGACGTCGATCGGACTCCGGCATCGAG
Organism: Planctomycetota bacterium; assembly: GCA_036336805.1. Lineage (GTDB taxonomy): Bacteria > Planctomycetota > Phycisphaerae > Phycisphaerales > SM1A02 > UBA8087. The sequence goes on along the minus strand of JAYZFJ010000013.1, from coordinate 79,202 downwards.
TCCAGGAATTCCGAGACATCGATCACGGACGCGTCACCGGTCTGAATGAGACCGGTCACCGACCAGCAGCGTTCGGGAAGGTGCGGGCGGGTGGTGGGGCCACCGGTGTAGTGCGCGACGTGCAACTGGAGCTGTCCCTCCCCGTCGAGGCGGTAGGTCCGGTCGAGGTAGGCGCTCGTTCCAAGCACGTCCACCACGGTGTCGGGATACACCAGGTCGGTGCCGACCCGCTTCCACGGACCCAGAACCGTGGACACGGTCTCCAGGGGGGCCCGGAGCGGAACCGCCTGCTTGATCGAGTGCACCCCGGCCCACCCCGCAATGAAGTGAATCATCACGCCCCCGAAGATCAGCAGACCCATCCGCACCCCGAAGGCGATCGGCGTGCGCGTGGACCACCGGGGAACCGACCGTACGGGCTCGGAATCGGACGACTCCTCCGGAGAGAACCCCGAGAGAAACCACTGGCAGAGGAGGAAGAGCAGCAACGCCGGAATCAGCCACAGCATGCTGATGAAGGAATGCGCGGCGCCCGTCGTCAGTTCGGGGTCGTAGGTATCGAGTACCCCCTGCATCGCGATCCGAACGATGTTGACCAGCAGGGCGATCGGCACCGCCAGCAGAACCAGGACGCCACGCTGCCACAGCAGCGGCAGACCGGACCAGGCGATCAACGTGCCCAGGGCGAGAAACGCCATCAGCATCCGCATGCCGGAACACGCTTCGGCGACGTCGATCGGACGGGAGCGGTCCGGGGTCTCGATCATGAGCAGGTTTCCGGAACGGATCGTGTCGTATCCGAAGAGGCCGAGCGTGAAGCGAGCTCCGGATGCGGCGAGGTCCTGGAGTCGATCGGTGATCGGGGCCAGCACCACCGGGGAGACGAACTGGCCGAAGAGGAACAGGTAGAGAAGTGGGAACCACAGGACCCGAAGAGACCCCCAGCCGAGGATCGTGATCACGCAGCCGCAGAGGATGACGGCGATTCCCAGGGACCGGGCGTTGTGCACCTGGAGCCAGCCCGGACCGAGGAGCGTCAGGCCGTAGAGACCGAGCCCCAGACCCACCAGGAGGTATCCGGAACCGGACACCCGAAACGGGCGGGCGAAGAGGCGTTCGCGATCGATCCAGACGAGGAACCCGGTGGCGATCGGCACCAGGAGGGTGTGCCCCCACTCCCCCGGTCGGTGCAGAGCGAACTGGAACTGAACCACGACGAAGTGCCAGAAGAGCGCGGCAAGGATGCCCAGCCGCCCGGTGACCGACAGCAGAAAACGTCCGGGTCGCAGCTCGAGGTGGTCGCGGGGAGCGGGCATCGGGTGACAGCCTACCCGATGCGGCGTCAGGCGAAGATCTCCTCGATCACCCGACCCGATACATCGGTCAATCGGAAGTCGCGTCCGGCACTCCGGTAGGTCAGCTGCTCGTGGTTGATCCCAAGCAGGGCGAGGATCGTGGCATGGAGGTCATGAACATGCACCTTGTCCTGCTGTGCGTAGTAGCCGAACTCATCGGTCGCTCCGTAGGAGAACCCCGGCTTGACCCCGCCGCCCGCCATCCACATCGTGAACCCGTGGGGGTTGTGGTCGCGACCGTTGCCGCCCTGCGCCGCCGGGGTACGGCCGAACTCCCCGCCCCAGAGAACCAGCGTGTCCTCGAGCATGCCGCGACGCTTGAGATCGGTGATCAGAGCCGCGATGCCGGTATCGACCTCGGCCGCATTCGAACGATGATCCGCCTCGAGGTTCCCGTGCTGATCCCACTTGTAGGAGTGGGTGCACTGGACGAAGCGAACCCCTCGCTCGCTGAAGCGACGCGCGAGCAGGCATTGCCGACCGAAGTTCTCGGTGACCTCCTCGTCGAGTCCGTACAGCCGACGGGTCTCGGCGCTCTCCTTGGAGATGTCGAGCACCTCCGGGGCCACGCCCTGCATCCGGAACGCGAGTTCGAAGGTCTCGATGCGTCCTTCCAGTGCGGGGTCCCGCCCGGTGACCTCCATCCCGTGGTCGTTGAGTTCGCGCAGCAGTTCGAGCTGCTCCCGCTGGATGCGCGAGGAGCCCATCGAGGTCATGTGCTCGAAGCGCGCCTGCTCGCAGCGGATCCCGGCGTGACCGATCGACGTGCCGTGGTAGGCCGCCGGCAGAAACGCACTGGAGTAGTTGTTCACCCCACCGTGACCGAGGGTCGGGCAGATGGTCAGGAAACCAGGCAGGTCCTTGTTCTCGGAGCCCAGTCCGTAGGTGATCCAGGAACCCATCGAGGGGCGCACGAAATTCTCCGAGCCGGTGTGGATCTTCAGAAGCGCAGCTCCGTGCGCGGGGTTCGAACCATGCAGACTCTTGATGAAGCACAGGTCGTCGACGACCTTCGCGGTCTCCGGGAAGATCTCGCTGACCCACGCTCCGCTCTCACCGTGCTGCTTCCACGCATAGGGACTGCCCAGGAGATCACCGGTCTCGGCGAACTGCACCCGGGGCTTGGCGAAGGGAAGCGGCTTGCCGCTGTCCTTCTGAAGGCGGGGCTTGTAGTCGAAGGTGTCGACCTGGGAGGGTCCGCCGTGCATGAAGAGGAAGATCACCCGCTTCGCCCGCGGCGGGTAGTGCGGCATGCGAAGCGCCAGCGGGTTGGGATCGGTGGGGTCCACGAGTCCGGGACGCTCCTCGAGCAGACGACCGAAGGACTCGTCGGACAGCAGGCCGGCGAGGGCGACCGATCCGAAGCCGGCACAGCACTGCCGGAGCATGTCGCGCCGGGTGACGTGTGGCTGGATGGAGCAGAATCGACCCATGCACACAGCATACGGCACGGATTCGGGGAGTGAAGCAGGATTCCGGAACGTCACTCGATCACCGGTGCGGGAGGGAAAAAACCACCCGAGCACCGGTTGCGGCCCTGAAATCAGCGGACGTAGATGAATTCGTTGGACGAGAACAGGACCTGGCAGAGGGACCTGAGCGCGAGCAGTTCCGAGTCGATCGACTCGGCCGGGGGATCCTCGTCGGGCCAGGACGCCGCCGGTCCCTCGGCGCGGGACGTTCGAATCGAGGCGAGGTGGTCCAGGGCGTGACCGAGCTCCGACGCATCGGGCTCGCGTGCGAAACAGGCGAGGTAGGCCGCACGAACACGCTGCTCGTCGTCGGAGAGGTCCCCATCCTCGATCAGACGCCGGGCGAGTCGTTCCGACTGGGCCAGAACCAGAGGACTGTTCATCATGAAGAGCGCCTGCTGCGCGACCACGGTGCGCGGCCGGGCGTCGACGGGAACGCTCGAATCGGGGTAGTCGAAGATCGAGAAGAACGGGTACATGTCGTTGCGGATCACCGGAAGGTAGATGGCCCTTCGGGTGGAGTCGTACCGTTCGTTGCTGGTGGACTGGTCGTTGGTCACGTAGGCGAAGTTCCCCGAGGCCAGCAGCGATCCCCCGACGTCGAGATCGAGCTCCCCGCCCACCGACAGCAGGGCGTCGCGCACGGGTTCCGCCTCGAGTCGAACCGGATCCCACCGACCGTAGAGGGCGTTGTCCGGATCCTGGGCACGGACCGCGGGATCCTCCTCGTGCCCCATCCGCCAGGTGGCGGAGTGAAGGATGCGACGATGCATCTGCTTGATCGACCACCCATCCTCCATGAAGCGCCGGGACAGCCAGTCCAGCAGCGCCGGGTGGCTGGGCAGCCCCCCCCGAGTGCCGAAGTTGCTGGGGTTGCGGGCGATTCCACGCCCGAAGTGTCCCTTCCAGATCCGATTGACCGCGACCCGGGGGGTCAGGGGGTTGTCGGGATCGACGATCCAGCGGGCGAGTTCGAGACGTCCGCTGGATTCCTCGGGAAAGTTCGGAGGCTCGACCACGTGTTCGAGCACGGTGAGCACTCCGCGAGGCACCGGCTGATCACCCGGGTTGGTGTGCTCGCCTCGAATGAAGATCGGCAGGTCGACCACCTCGTCATCCTCCACCGCGATCCCGACCTCGAACGGTTCGGGTTCCGATTCCTCCAGTTGCTCCCGGATGCGGCGCAGGTCCGCGATCTGCGCACCCGGACCGGTGGCCAGAACCTCCTCCGTATCCTGATCGACGCTGAAGATCCCGGAGTCCCCCACCAGCACCCGCCGCATCGCATCCTGCCCGGGGTCGGGAAGCCGTCCGGCCGGATCTTCGGAATCCATTCGATGACGATCCCAGCTGTCGAGCACCAGACGGGTGGCCGTCGCCCATCGCAACGCGAGGTCGTGCAGATCGAGCGGCGGCTCGCCGCCCACGATCGAACGCAGGAAGAGGCGATCCTCGGGAGCGACCCCGGAACGATCCTCGACCCCGTCCGCCGCGATCGACGGTTCCGCGTACTCCTCGGCCAGGCCCTCGAAGATGATCCGGCAGTCCGCGTCAAAGGCGACCGAATCCAGGGCGGCCACCGCTCGCCAGGGCTCGAAGATCGGTTCCGCCTCGAGGGCGAACGCCCAGCGTTCGAGCAGGATCGGATCGAGCTGGTGGCGCTCGGCCACGCGCTCCAGTTCCCGGTCGAAGCGCGCCCACTCCTCGGGTCCGATCAGAAAGAGTCGATCCAGGTGGGGATAGGCGACGGGTCGCTCGAGTCGGATGACATGGGCTCCCGGCTCGAGTGGGAAGTCGATCATGTCCCAGCGGGCGGTCTCGGGAGTGAAGGAACCGGTCGCCTCGTCGCAGAAGTCTTCGTCGATCATCGCCCCGTCGACCAGAACCCGAAGTGGACGCTCTTCGTCGGAGGCGTACCGAACCCGAAGCTCGTACCGACCCGCGACCGGCACCTCGAAGCGGTACTCGGCGAACTGGATCTCGTCCGGCCGGGTGGTGTGGATCACTCCGACCCCGGAGCCCCAGCGATCGAAGTCGATGTTCAGGTTGCTCCGGTCGAAGGACTCCGCCTGGCGAACCCGGGGGGTCGAATCGAGGGAACGAGTGGCGACCATCGCCCGGGCGGTCCGGGACGACCATCGATCGCGAAGCTCGCGACTGCCCGCCGCCATCGCCTCGTCGAGAGCAGCCTGGTTCTCACGCATCGACTCCGCATGCAGGCGGGCCTGCTCGAGTTCCTCGTGGGAGGCGAGTTCACGTTCGTGAACGCGGGCGACCGTGTTCAACGACTCCATCGTCCGCGTGCTGTAGAGAATCCCCGCCATCGCGTGGTAGTCGCGGGCGGTGATCGGATCGAACTTGTGGTCGTGGCAGCGCGCACAGCCGATCGTCTGCCCGAGAAACGCCTGACCGAGCACGTCCAGCTGCTCGTCGACGATGTCGATCTGCATCTTCTCCTTGTCGGGCTCCGCAAGCACCTTCGGCCCCAGGGACAGGAAGCCGGTCGCCCGGAGTCGATCTGCGCGCTCGGGACCGGAGTCCACGTCCGGCAGCAGGTCACCGGCGATCTGCTCGACCACGAAGTCGTCGTAGGGCTTGTCGTCGTTGATCGCCTCGATCACCCAGTCCCGATACCTCCAGGCGTTTCCGAACGCGGTGTTCTCATCGAGTCCGTTGCTGTCGGCGTAGCGGGCGACGTCGAGCCAGTGCCGCCCCCACCGCTCCCCGTAGTGCGGTGATGCCAGCAGTCGCTCGATCATCCTGGAGTACGCATCGGGAGCGTCATCCTCGAGGAACCGGTCCACCTCTGCAGGGGTGGGGGGCAGCCCGATCAGATCGAAGTGCGCACGCCGGATCAGGGTGCGGCGATCGGCTTCCGGTGCCGGAGCGAGACCGGCCTCATCGAGTCGCGCAAGGATGAAGCGATCGATGTCGTTGCGACACCAGTCGGGATCGGACACCTGGGGCGGATCGGGATCGCTGATCGGCTGGTACGACCAGAACGCACGTTCGCGATTCCAGTCGAACGGCTCGCCGTCCTCGCGCGTGGGTTCGGAGACGGCCGGTCCTCCGGGTGGGAGCACCGCACCGGAGGCGATCCAGCGCCGGACATCCTCCCGCTCGCGTGCGCCGAGCATCCCCCGCGGCGGCATCTGGAACTCCGGATCCTGGTAGCTGATCGCCACCCACAACAGGCTGGCCTCGGGATCGCCCGGGACGATCACCGGACCACCGTCGCCCCCGGCCAGCAGACCGCCCGGGGTGTCGAGCCGCAGGCCGCCACGGAGCGCCGCGCGGTCGGAGCCGTGGCACTCCACGCAGTGCTCGATCAGGAGCGGTCGGATTCGCTTCTCGAAGAAGGCGCCCCCATCGTCCGCGGCGAGTCCGAAGGACACGAGCGAAGCGTGCACCCCGACCATGACGAGCGGGGCCCATCGTTCACGCCGGATGAATTTGGACGACATGGACATCCGCGATCGACTCCAGGGGATGATCGGATCAACGGGTCGAGTATACGAGCCGGGAGGGCAAAAACGAGCACGCAGAACCACAAATGGGACCGGGTTATCAACCCCGCTGCTTGCGGCGGCGCTGCTTCTTCATCTCCTCGCTGACCTCGACCCCGTGGTAGGTCAGGAAACGTTCCATGCCGTCCTCCCCGACGAAGAAGCGCATCACCCTGCGATCGAGGTGCAGCATGTCCGCGAACATGAGCCCGTCGAGGACGTCGCCGAAATCGCGATCGACGTTGGCCGCCAGCAGCTTCGCGTCGAGCTTGAGGTACTGACGCAGGAGGATCGGCATCGAACGCTTGCCCGACTCGATCGTTCGGACCAGGGCATCGAGATCCTCCGGGTCGGTGATCGCCTGGGCGACGCGTCGCTCGTCCCAGTGGGTCGAGGGGGAGATCTTCATGGGGTTGCGAGGCTTGACCAGTTCGCTCAGGACCGGAAGCGCGCGATGCGTCTGCAGGAAGAGGATCAGCAGCTGCCGTGACATCGACGTGAACTCGTTGCTGATCGAGACCGGTCCGAACAGACGATGGTGGTCGGGATGGAGGACGATGAAGGCGCCGATCGCACGCCAGAGCAGGAGCAGCGCCGTGGGCTTCCGCTGGTACTCCTCGCGGACGTAGGAGCGACCCAGCTCGATCGCGGGGGAGATGCGATCGATGAGCGTTCGGTCGTACTCGAAGAGCGAATGGGTGTAGAGCCCGTCGAGCCCGTGACCGGGAACGATCTCGTCGGTCATGCCCAGACGGTATCCGCCGGCGAGCTGCTGCTTCTTCTTGTCCCAGAGGAGCAACTGCCAGTACCAGCCGTCGTACCGATCGAGATCGAGCGAACGGCCGGAGCCTTCGCCGACGTCACGGAACGCCGATTCACGGAGTCGACCGACCTCCAGCATGAGACGAGGGATGTCACCGGCCCGTGCACACCAGACCTCGAGATCCGACTGCGCGATCAGTCGGGCATCGGAACCGAGCGCATCCAGCTCCTGCTGGAGTTCCTCGCCGGTGTGGCTGGGGCTGGACGCGATCTCGGCCCACTTGGCCTGTTCGTTCGTCGCGGCCTCCTCGCTGGACACCGGGTCGCTGTGGGCATCGACGCGATCACCGAGCAGGTAGGTGAGTGCCCGGAGGTACTGCGCGAGATCGTCCGCGGATTCGAATCGCTCGATTCGGGCGGCACTGACCGGTTCACCGAAACGGATGGGTACCCGCATCCCTCGACTACGCACCAGTTCATGGGAAAGCAGAATCGTTCGGAGGATCGGATGGATCAGACCGGCACCCTGGAACAGCGCACTGTTGCGGCCTCCGATGAAGGCGGGGAGCACCGTGGCCTTCGAGAGCCGAGCTAGGCCACCGATGTGCTCGGTCCAGGGATCATCGGTGACCACTCGACTCTTGAGATCCAGATGGGAGACCGCGCCGGCGGGGAGGACGATCAGCGCCCCGCCGTTGCGTACGAACCGGATCGCCTCGCGCATCGCAGCCCGGTTCTCCGCGGCCGCACCCTCGAGCACATCGACCTCGAGGATCGAATCGGTCTCACTGAGGAATCGCATCTTGCCGAGGATCTTGTTGGCCATGATCTTGACGTCGGGTCGCCGACGCTCGATCAGGGACAGGAGGGACACCGCATCGTGACCACCCAGCGGGTGGTTCGCGGTGATGAGCAGCGGCCCCTCCTCGGGGATGAGTTCGAGCTGCGCGGGATCGAAATCGACGATCAGTTCGAACTCATCGACGTAGGACTGCCCGGCGGGCACCTCCCCCGCCCGGGTCCGGATGGTCATTCGTCGCTCGCTGGCCCGGATGTGCTTCAGGCGGAAGATCATGAAGAGGATCGGGCGGACCAGACGGAACAGCAGCCCTCGCAGGCCTGGCTTGGGCTCGGGCAGGAAATCCACGTATGGCGGTGTTACGTCGGGAATCGAGGGGTCCTCCGGGATCGTGATGGGCGCACCTTACCAAGCATCAGCAAAAACCGCCCTGCCGGGAGACACCCTTCCTGCCCGAGCAACGCACTCAGGAGTCGGGCAGATCCACCCATTGGCGGGATGCGAGGGCGTGGGGAAGATCCGGCACCGGTTCCTCGAGGACGACCTCGATGAGGTGTTCGAGCAGGCACCGCTTCGAGAGGTGCTTCCCCCCGCGAACGAACACGTGGATCAACGCCAGCGACTCCAGAATCGTCTGCAGGAGCGCCTCCAATGCGGCAGGTGAGAGCCTCGGGACCTCGCACCGGGATGGGATCCTGAACCCCAGTTCCTCGAGCTGACGACGATTCGTGGTTCGCGGGGCATGCTCGAGATCATGAACGATCGTCCAGAAGAGCCGATCGGCATCCTCACCTCTCGAGGCCGCCTCCTCGACCAGGCGATCGATGCGACGACCTCGTTCCCTCACCTTCCCGGCGTCCACCTCCCTCAGGCGACGTTTGAGTTCATCCGAATCCACCAGGGCACTCCGATCAAAACGGAGAGTCTGGCCCGGGAAGAACCACTTCAGGAAACGACTGCGGAACCGCCGGTCATGTCCGAGGCGAATCCGGACGGTGCAGCAGTTCATTGACGGTTCGAACGCGCACCGCCGCATCACCCAGCCACTCGCCGGACAACTCGACGGTGCGGCGTTCACCGGGGAGCAGGGTGAAGAGACCGAACGACTCGTCGACGACCGATGGCAGTCCGGACAGTTCGATGCAGGCATCGCGAAGCAGGGACCGGGCGGTGAGGTGCACACGAGTGCGATGCCTCCCAGCGCCCTCGACCTCCACCTCGAACTCCGGTTCCGGCAGCGGCAGCTCGCGATCCCTGGCGAAGAAGTGGTGGACGCAGCGGTCGCCGAACCGAGCGACGACGAGCTCCCGGGTGGGATCCTCCGGCAGGAGCAGCGGGTCGGGAAGCTCGATCCGGACCACCCCCCGGCGCGGGGTGACGGACACCTCGTGCCGGGCGGTCGCATGCGTGTTCCCCGCGAAATCCACCCGCTCCAGGTGCACCGTTCCCGAGTGCTCGCGCGAGGATCCGTTGATCAGTACCAGTGACGGGACACCCTCGATCGGCTCGAGGTACAGCCCCAGCGGCTCGAACGCCTCGCGAACCGCGTGAAAAACCGGCTTGCGACGATGGGCGACGTCGAGCAGCGACCAGGAGTGACCGGTCCAGACGTCGTTCAACTGCCAGATCAACGCGCCTTCGCATCGAGGCTGGTTCGCTCGGAACCAGGAACAGGCGGTGCCCATCGCACGCGCCTGAAGCAACTGGCACGCCCAGAGCCAGTCGGAGAGTGGCAGCTCCCCGGAACGAAGCCCGAACCACTCCTCGAGGAAGGGTTCGTACTGCACCGCGTCACCGCCCCACCCGCGCTGGCGATCCGCGAGGTCCGCGGGACGCAGCGACTCGATGGTCCGGTCGAGGGCATCCTCGATGGTGGTGGCACAGGGCGGACCCTGGTGGCCGAACTCACTGGCGAAGCGTGGCACCTGGGTGCGCACGTCCTCGAACTTCAGGTCCCAGACGTGGCGATCCCCGGTATCCGGATCGTTGGGGTGTGCCTCGATCGATCCCGAGTAGGGCGACTCCACCCAGTACGGTCGGGTCGGATCCAGTTCGGCACAGACCTCGGGCAGGAGGCGCGTCCAGTAGTCGATCCCGATCGCGAGGTCCGGCGCGGCCTGTTCCTGCCATCCCCAGGAGGACCAGGCGAGGAGGTCCTCGTTGCCACCGCACCACAGCATGATCGACGGATGGGGCGCGAGTCGCCGAACCTGAGCCCGGGCCTCGGTCTCCACCAGCGACCGGTAGGAGGCATGCTCGGGATACGTCGCGCAGGCGAACATGAAGTCCTGCCAGACCATGAGTCCCAGCCGGTCGCAGCACTCGTAGAAGGCGGTCGGCTCGTACAGCCCCCCACCCCACACCCGGATCATGTTCATGTTGGCCTCGCAGGCCGCGGCGAGCAGCGGTTCGATGTCCCCGATCCCCTGTCCGTGCGGGAAGAGTCGTGCGGGGATCCAGTTCGCACCACGACAGAAGACCGGTTCGCCGTTGATCTCGAGGACGAAGCGGCCGTCCTCCTCGTGCAGAAGCCGACTGGTGCGCAGTCCGGTCGTGACCTCGCTCGAGGTTCCGTCGGCACAGTCCACTCGGATCGTCACCAGGCGCGGCTCGCCGAGGTCGCGGGGCCACCAGAGAGGAGGCGCCTCGATCACCATCGGTTCGCGAGCACCGCCCTCGCACGAAGCGAGTTCACGTCCGGAGTCGTCGATCACCCGGATCCGATGCTCGACGTGGTCCCCATCGAGGTCGACGTCGACCGTCAGCTCCGCCCGCTTCGTAGCGACGTGGTGGCAGTGAGGTCGGATCGCGGCGATGCGCGTGCCATCGAAACCCTCGATCCGGACATCACCGGCGAATCCACAGGTCGGGCAGCACGGCCCCCAGGCCCAGCCGAAGTTGCAGGCACTCTTGCGCAACTGTGAATAGGGTCCCCACGCACCGTCCGCGTTGACCGGCCGGCGGCCGTGGATCGTCTCCAGGCGATTCGCCTCGTCGAGCGTCCCCCGAAGCCGGACCACGAGCTCGTTCCCCTCCCTGAGCAGATGCGCACCCACGTCGAGTCGATGAGGGATGAACTGCGAATCGATCCGGCCGACGACCGTGCCGTTGAGTTCGATGGTGCCGGTGGTGTCGACGGAATCGAGGCAGAGCTCGATCCGCTCGCGTGCCAGCAGCTCCTCGTCGACATCGAACGAGGTCCTCCACACCCAGTCCGAATGGCCGACGAACGCCTGGGCGGATTCACCGCCGGCGGCATCGGGGTGCGGAATCAGGCCCGTGCCGAGGAGTGCGTCGTGCACGCAGCCCGGCACCACCGCCGGTACGGGCGAGTGCTCGAGGGACTCCACCGTCCAGTCCGAACCGTTGAGGGACCGGACCTTCATTCGACACGTCCGTCATCGGTCTGGTCGGCGACGTAGGAGGCGAGTCGCCGATACATCCGCCGGAGATCACGGAAGCCACCGATCGTGAACCAGAGGGTCACGACGATCGCGACCGCGAAGGCGAAGTACGTCCACCAGTGCCAGTACCCCGCCCACCAGGTGCGATCGAGCCCGTATCGGACCGCGTAGATCGTGACTCCGATGAAGACCAGGGTGAAGAGGACCGGCCAGAGCAGGGTGATCGTGGTCGCGATGCGGTCCCACCGGGTCATCTCGGAATCGAATCCGAGTCGTTCGAGCCAGGAACCCTTGCGGACGGTGGCGACTCGATCGTCCTCGAGGGCATGCGCCCCACGATGCAGCAACCGGTCCATGTCGTGGGGTTCGGCTCCGCGCGCCCAGCCGATCAGCGAGACCCCGATGTAGAGCAGCACCGCGATCAGGATCGACCAGAAGGTCAGGACCTGTCCGGTGAGCTCGTTGCGCACGAAGGAAAGCGGCGCGAGTACCCATCCGAACCGCGATCCCCCCTCGACCGAGAGCCGGTAGCTCGATCCGTCGGGAAGGCTGCCACTGGATTCACCACCGGCTGGCAGCGAGAAGGTGGCCAGGCGGGAACCGCCCTCGGACCAGACCAGGTCGATCGCTGCGACCGAAGGTGCCGCTCCGTCGACCTCGGCGACGAGTTCATGACGGATCGTGAGTTCTCCGATCGCGAATTCGGGAACGGCCGCGTCATCCGCGGACGCACGCAATGGCGCATGCCGGACGGACGACTCGGACTCGACGCGCAGGACCGGACCGGGATGGACGGTGACCTCGTCGAGCTGCTTGAGCACGATGCCTCCGCCGGACAGCGTCATCCCCGCGATCATCGCGGTCCAGGCGGCCGCGGTCGTTCCGCGCTTCCAGTAGAGACCGCCGATGATCGCACTGCCCGCCCCACCGACGAAGACCGCGCCGGTCAACGCCAGGAACATCGCGATGTACTGGTTGGGCTCGTACAGCATGCTGAAGATGAACGCGAAGATCGCGACCCCGAGGATCGAGCACTTCAGGAGAATCAGATGCGCCTTCTGCGAGAGCGGTTTCCTGCGGAAAGGCAGGACCACGTCCTGGATGAAGATCGAACCCCAGGAATGGAGGTAGCTGTCATTGGTGGAGATGAAGGCTCCGAGCATCGCCGCGGCGAAGAGACCGAGCCGACCTGCCGGCAGGAGCTGGGAGGCGGCGAACGGTGCGCGCACCTCGGCCTGGAGCGCCTCGGTGGGCTGACCCGCGAGGTAGCCCTCGATCAACTCCGCCTGGCCGGCGTACTCCGGATTCGTCATCACCACCCGGATCGCGACGGGGAGCACCAGGGTGATCAGCATCAGGACCCGGAACCGCCAGCCGTTGAAGATGTTCGCCATCTTCGCCTCGTGGGCGTTCAGGGCCGCGGCACGGTAGCCACCTTCACCCTGCCAGCTCATCATCCCGTAGAAGAGGACGATGACGGTGATCACCCAGTACCAGATGTTGAAGTTCTCCTCGCGCCCGAGGTCGAACGGATCGACCAGAGACTTGCCCTCCGGGGCCGCGAGCAGGGCGGTCTCGATCTGACTCCAGGGGATGAGCCAGAGCAGGTACCCGATCACGACCAGAAAGACGATGTTCGCGAACGAACCCTGGAGGAAGTCGGTGACGATGACCGCGACCTGACCTCCGAGAAAGACGAACAGCAACGCGATCGCGAGCATGAACCCCATCAGGAGCGGGAAGGTCCCGACGGCGGTCTCGCCGAACATGATCGCATCGGGAAGACCGCAGAGCGCGATGAAGAAGCGAGCGGCGACCGCGGGGAAGATGCCGTAGTTGATGATGCCGCTCATGAACGCGACCACGCCGGCGAAGACCCGGAAGCGCCGGCTGTAGCGCATCTCGAAGAACTGGGGAAGGGTCATCGCCCGGGTCTGTCGATAGCGGTAGATCACCCAGCCGGAGAGGGCGATGACGATCATCGCCGGCCCCTCCATCAGCCCCCACCAGATCGAGGTGTAGGCGACGTCGTAGTTCTGCTGCCAGTACCAGACCAGGGAGATCACGCCCAGCTGGGCCATGCCGTAGGCGACGGCGATGAGGTAGCGCCCGGCACAACGATTGGCGGCGAGAAACCCGGACACCGAACCTGCATACGGGCGCGTGAAGAGCGCCACCACGAAGAGCGCGAGAGGGAAAAGCAGGAGGATGATCCAGTCGATGGCGTGCATGAGAGCCGGTGCATGGTACTCACACGTCCAAATAACGGATTAAATTTGGCACATCACTGAATGGATGTATCATTGGTGGGACGGAACCGTGAATACTGTTCACAGAACCGATGGACCCCGAACGATGCACCTCTCACACCGAATCATCGCGATCCTGATCATCTTCTGGATCCCCTTCTGCTGCTGCTCGATCAAGGCGCTCGCCTCGATGGCGTGTGGCGAAGATGCCGCCGCGGTGTTCAAGGCCGGCTGCTGCACGCCTTCGGAGTGCACGTCATCGGAGCAGGACTCCGACGAGGTTCCCGATGAGGGAGACGGCTGCGCAGGATGCTGCGATCGGTTCTCTCCGGAAGGCGCCGAACGGATGCCACTGCCGGGAGTCGATGAGATCGGATGCGAACCACTCGCATCATCGGTTCCGCCCGCCGATCCACCGGGTGCCGATGCGGTGCGAGGCGCCGGGCCTGAAGCCCGCCCACCGGATCCACCACCCAGCAGCCTGCTGGACCTCCGCTGCCAACTGAGGGTCTGACCTGACTCGACACCCCCGTTCTGCGCCGTGCCGAAGCACGGCGTGGGCTGCCTGTCGCGTTTGTCTGAAGGACCCCATCATGAACATCACGTACACGATCCCCCGTCTGTTGAAGGGGCTCGCCACGGCGAGCCTGTCGGTGATTCTCACCGGATGCATCACCGCCGACCCCTCCAGTGACTACGACCAGACGGCGGAGCTGGCGAACGACCGCACGAATGCCTCGCTCTCCCTGAAGGATGCCTGGTCCACTTCCTTCGAGGAACCGAGCGATGCATGGGATGGAACCTCGCCGCTGTCCCTCGAGGCGTCGATCGCGGTGGCGCTCACGAATGATCCGGCACTGCGGCGAGAGCTGGCGCTGGTCGCCCGCAAGCGGGCGCAGCTGGCCCAGGCCTCGCTGCCCCCGAACCCCAGAATCGCCTTCCAGGTCGGAAGCCCTCTGGACGGCGGCGGTGGTGCACCCGCGATGGTGCAGATCCTCGAGCAACTCACGTGGCTCTGGACGATGGGTGATCGCATCGACCGACAGGACGAGGAACTTCAGGCGATGATCCTCGATGCGGCACGGACCACGGTGGTGCGAGCCGCCCAGGTGAGGGAGGCCTACGCGGAAGCGGCCTACGACCGCGACATCATCCTGCTGCGACGGGACTACGTGGAGACCACGGCAACCACCCTTCGGCTGGTCGAAGCCCTGGTCGAGGCCGGCGAGGTGCCGGAAGTGAACCGCGAACGCGCCGCGATCGATCACCACATCGCGGAAGCGGCCCTGGCCAGCAGCGTGCGACAGCTTCGCCAGGAGAAGCTGGAACTGCTTCGACTCATGGGCTGGCCCGGCCACGCAACCGACTGGGACCTGGCCAGTCCCCTGCTCCAGGGACCGGACTTCGAACTGCCCAACGAAGCCCAGATCGTGCGCCGGGCCCTCGAGGTGCGACTGGACGTCGCGGCGGCCCAACGACTGGTCCGAGCGGCCGAAGCGGAACTTCGCCTGGCAGGTTGGAGTCGATTTCCGGAGGTCGAATACCGGGTCAATTGGAATCGCAACTTCACCATGCGAACCGCCCTGTTCAACGGCGGAATGGTCTCGGTGCCCATCCTCGACAACGGATACGCGCGCATCGCCGATGCCTTCGCCCGGCTGGAAACGGCCAGCCTCGACTCCGCGATCCTTCATCAGGACGTGATCCTCCAGGCCAGGACCGCACTGAACTCCTGGTACCAGGCCGAGGAACAGCTCAAGCTCTTCGATGCCGCCCTCGTCGTGGAGACCCGGCAGGTCGTCGAGGCCTCGGAGGAGGAATTCAAGGCGGGATCGGTCGACTCGACCGAACTCCTGCTCAGCCAGCAGAAGATGATTCAGCAGGACCTCGAGATGCTCCTGCACATGAAGCAGTCCTGCATCGCCTGGATCGGACTCGAGACGGCGGTCGGTGGCTCATTCGAGATTCCGCTCGAACAACCCGAGGTGCACGTGGAGAAGAAATCATGACGCAGTCGAATTCACTGAAGGACCTCGCGCCGGAAGCATCGAAGCGCATTCCGAAGCCCGCCAACCGCTGGCTCTCGCGCCTGGCCCTCCCGCTCGGGATCGTGGGCGTGGCACTGTTCCTGCTGCTGGCGATGAGCTGGACCGCACTGGCACCGAGAACCACCGTCCGGGTCGAGACCGCGGTGGTGCGACCGGTTCAATCGATGGTGGTCGAGAGCGAATCGATCGATGAGGGGGCGGTGATCCAGGCCCCGGGCTGGGTCGAACCGGATCCGAACCCCCTGTTCGTTTCCGCCCTGACCGAGGGCATCGTCGAGACGGTGATCCCCCTCGAGGGCGAGCGCGTCAGGGTCGGCGACACCATCGCGATCCTGGTCGACGAGGACGCACGGCTCCTCGTCCAGAAGGCGGAGGCCCGCTTCGAGTTCGCGGAAGCCAACCTGGAAATCGCCAGATCCTCGGCAAAGGCCGCGGCCACCGAACGACAGGAACTCATCGAACCGACCCGCCGGGTGGCGCTGGCCAAGGCGAACCTGCAGCAGCTCGAGGCGATGTACAGCGAGTTCGCGGCGAAGATCGCGAGTGCCGAGCTTGAACGGGATCAGCTTCAGGACGAACTGGATCGCAAGGCACCCCTGATCGAGGAGGGCGCGGTGGCCGAGGCGGTGGTGGTCCGGATGCGCATGAAGGTCGATGCGAGCGAGGCTCAGATCCGGAGTCTCGAGGAGCAGCGGCGCGCTGCGGACGCGAGGGTCGATGCCGCCCAGGCCGAACTCACCGCCGCCGAACGGGATTTCGAGCTGCTGGTGCACGAGACCCTGGAGATCGAGAAGGCGACGGGTGAACTGCTCCGGGCGAAGGCGGACGTCGAGATCGCCGCGGCGGAGCTCGACACCGCTCGCTTGAAATTGCTTCGATGCAAGGTGCGGTCACCGGTGGCCGGAGTGGTCATCGAACGGCTGAGCGGACCGGGCTCGACCATCAACTTCGGGAACGGAACCCACGGGGCGCACCTGCTGCACCTCTACGATCCCGACAACCTCCAGGTCCGGGCGGACGTGCCTCTCGGGGTCGCCGCGCGGGTCGGAGTGGGACAGGCCGCCGAGATCGTGGTGGACCTGCTCCCGGACCAGGTCTTCCGTGGAGAGGTGACACGCTTCCTGCACAAGGCCGACATCCAGAAGAACACCGTCGAGGCCAAGGTGCGAATCCACGACCCCTCGCCGCTGCTCAAGCCGGAGATGCTGGCACGGGTCCGGCTGCTTCCCACCCGGGCCGAGGGAACCGGCCGGATCGAGCAGACGGTGCAACGGGTCTTCATCCCCACCGAAGCGCTCGCCGGGACCGAGAACCAGCCGCAGGTCTGGGTGGTCGATGACCTCCAGGCCGGTCGGGGTACCGCGCGTCTGCTCCCGGTGACCCTGGGTTCCTCCACCGAGTCGGGATGGACCGAGCTGCGGGACGGAATCCTTCCGGGAATGAAGGTGATCATCGACAGCGAAGGTCTGAACCAGGGCGACGCCGTCCTGATCGAAGGAAGCGAGGCGTGACATGGCGTTGATCCAATGCAACCAGCTGACCCGCGTGTACCAGAGTGGAGTGGAGGAGATCCGACCCCTCGACGAACTGGATCTCTCGATCGAACAGGGGCAGTTCGTCGCGCTGATGGGGCCCTCGGGCTCCGGCAAGACCACCCTGCTGAACCTGCTGGCCGGCATCGATCGCCCGACCTCCGGCGAACTCATCATCGACGGCCAGTCGATCGGTGAACTCTCGCGGAACAACCTGGCGACCTGGCGGTCCGACCATGTCGGCTACGTCTTCCAGCTCTACAACCTCGTTCCGGTCCTCAACGCCTATGAGAACGTGGAGCTCCCGCTCCTGCTCAAGCCGATGAGCCAGAAGGAACGACACGATCGGGTCAGCGCGGCTCTGGAAGTGGTCGGCATCGCCGACCGGTATTCCCACTACCCCCGGCAGCTCTCGGGGGGGCAGGAGCAGCGAGTGGCGATCGCTCGGGCGATCGTGACCGAACCGACCCTGCTGCTGGCGGACGAACCCACCGGGGATCTCGACAAGTCATCCGCCACCGCGGTCATGGAGCTGCTCAAGAAGCTCAACCAGGAACAGGGACGAACGATCGTCATGGTCACCCATGACAGCACCACCGCCGAGTACGCCGACCTCGTTCTTCACCTCGAGAAGGGGCGAATGCTCGACACCAAGGAGAATGCACGATGAACACCATGCTTCGAACCGTTCCCGTCGTCCTCAAGCAGATCCGGCGAAGTCCGGTCCGGTCGGGGCTCACCGTCGGTGGCATCGCCATCGCGATGTTCCTCTTCTGCTTCGTGGAAGCGATGCGCGACGGCGTCAGTCATGCCACCACCGCCACGGCCGAGGACGCCACCCTGGTGGTCTACCGCCAGAATCGGTACTGCCCGTTCTCCAGCCGGCTTCCCCAGTACTACGGGGACCGGATCGAGAAGATCGAGGGAGTCACCAGTGCGGTTCCGATCCAGATCACCGTCACCAACTGCCGGGCATCGCTCGACGTGGTGACGTTCCGGGGGGTCCCCCGCGATGAGCTGGAGAACGTGCTGGAACCCGGATGGCAGATCGCCGACGGATCACTCAGCGACTGGAAGAAGCGCGGAGACGGCGCCCTGATCGGCGAGGCGATGGCGATCCGGCGCGGCGTGCGGGTCGGCGACCGCTTCAGTGCAGCGGGAGTCACCGTCTACGTCGCGGCCATCCTCCAGTCGGAGGCGGCCCAGGACCGCAACGTCAGCTACGTGCACCTTCCGTTTCTCCAGGAGACCATGCGTACCGGAGGCACCGGAGGTGCGGTCACGCAGTTCTCGGTGCGGGTGGATGATCCCCTGCAGATGGACGACATCGCACGAGCGATCGACTCCGAGTTTCGCTACGACGAACACCCGACTTCCACGAGCTCGGAGAAGGCGTTCGTCGGTCGTGCGGCACGGGACATCATCGAGATCGTCGGTTTCGCCACCTGGTTGGGCTGGGGCGCCCTCGTCACGGTGTTCGCGCTGGTGGCCAATGCGATCGTACTGGCGATGCGCGACCGGATCCGGGACCACGCCGTGCTGCAGACCCTCGGATTCACCGGACGGCTGATCGGATTCATGGTGGTCTTCGAGGGGGCGGTGCTGGGAATCATCGGGGGTGGTCTCGGAGCCCTTGCGGCGTGGGCCATCGCCCGCATCGGACACTTCAGCATGACCATGGAGGGGATCAACATCGAGATCTCCTCGAGTCCCCTGCTGCTCGTGATCGGGATCGCTCTTTCCCTCTCCCTCGGCATCCTCGCCGGAGTCGTGCCGGCGTGGCGGGTCTCGAGGCGTGAGATCGCCCATTCATTCAGGACGGTGTGACGAGACTCATGAAGCTCCTGCCCATCAGTTACGCGACACGAAACCTGGGAAGAAGCCCGGGACGCGCCTGCCTGTCCATCGGGGGAAGCATGCTGGTGGTCCTGCTGGTCCTGGCATCCACCGGGTTCGTCACCGGCATGCGGAAGTCGATCGTGACCAGCGGGAACGCCCGAAACATGATCCTGATGGCCGCGGGTTCCACGGAGAGCATCGAACGCAGCGAGGTCGCGATGCAGACCGCGGGCATCCTGGCCGCGAGCGTGAAGGGATTGCGCAGCCTCGGTGGAGTGGAAGCGATCTCCCCGGAGATCCATCTTGCCATGCCGGTCTCCACGGTCGATCCGGCGAGCCAGGAGAACACCGGAGACCTCATCGTCTTCCGTGGCGTCACGGCGTCGGCGTGGCTCGTGCACCAGGAAGCCCAGCTGGAATCCGGTCGCCCTCCGGAACCGGGTCGAAGCGAGATCATTCTCGGAAGAATGGCCGCCCGCTCCCTGGGTTTCGAACCCTCCACGACCGCGATCGGAAATCGATTGTGGATCGGCGCGGAACCGGTCGAGGTGGTCGGAACCCTCACCGGGGCCGGCAGTGTCATCGAGGGCGAGGCGTGGATCGATCTCACGAACCTCCAGGTCATCGCCCAGCGGGACTCGCTTTCGTGCGTCGTACTCACCCGGGAGGAGGCGACGCCCGCGTCCATCGACGACTTCGCCGTGAGCCGTTTGGACCTGGAGCTGGTGGCGATCGAGGAGACCGATTACTACTCGACCTTGGCCGCCTTCTTCCGCCCGATCCAGTGGATGGTGGTGATCACCGCGATCCTGGTCGCCTTCGGTGGCATCGTCGGCGGCCTCAACACCACCTACGCCTCCTTCGCCAGCAGGGTGCGGGAACTCGGAACGCTGCAGACCCTGGGCTATTCGCGTCCTGCGATCATGATCAGCCTGGTTCAGGAATCACTGCTGGCCAGCGCGATCGGCGCACTGATCGCCTGCGGTCTCGGCCTGCTGTTCATCGATGGCATCGCGATCCGGTTCTCGTTGGGGGTGTTCGGGATCGAGATCGACAACGTGGTGCTCGCCGGTGCGCTGGCCGCGGGTCTGGTCCTGGGGGTCCTGGGCGCGATCATTCCCGCCTGGCGCTGCCTGAGACTTCCGATTCCGGAAGCACTTCGCACCAGCCTGTGAACCGGCGAGGTCCGCACCCGGGAAACCCCGAGTCCGGTTGGTACCATTCCCGGAGCCCCGGAGCACCCGACCATGCACCCCGACGTGAAGCCCCTTCCGGATGACCCACGTGACTGATCGTCCGATCATCCTCTCGATCGACGTCGGCACCTCGGGCATCAAGGTGCTCGCGGTGGAGGCCACGGGCCGGGTGATCGCGCGCGCCCACGCGTCCCATGCCTTCGACGCACCGCAGCCGGGATGGGCGGAACAGGCGCCCGCCCGGTGGTACGAGGGCACCGTGAACGCGATGCGATCGCTGCTCTCCGAATCCGCCGTCGACGCCGATGACGTGGTGGCGATCGCACCCGCCGGCCAGATGCACGGACTCGTGGCGCTGGATTCCGACCGGGAGGTCGTTCGCCCCGCCCTGCTGTGGAACGACCAGCGCAGCGCCGCGCAGTGTGATCGGTACACCGAGCGACTCGGCCGATCGTTTCTCCTTGAACACACCGGCAACCTGATGCTGCCCGGTTTCACGGTACCGAAGCTCCTCTGGATGCGAAGCAACGAACCCGAGGCGTTCGCGGCGATCAGGCACGTGCTGCTCCCGAAGGACTACGTGCGATTCCGGCTTGGAAGTCGGCTGGTCTCGGATGTCAGCGATGCCTCGGGGACCGGAGTCTTCGATTGCGGCGGAAGGTGCTGGTCGAAGGACATGCTCGACGCACTCCAGCTGCCGCAGGAATGGTGGCCGGAGACCGTGGAAAGCGTGGAGGTGGTGGACCAGCTGAACGAGGAAGCCGCCCGGGCGACGGGCCTGCGTGCCGGCATCCCGTTGGTCGCGGGTGCGGGCGACCAGGCGGCGAGTGGCGTGGGAACGGGAATCATCCGGGAAGGCCTGGTCTCCGCGACGATCGGCACCTCGGGCGTGGTCTTCGCATCCAGCGACCGCTGGCGATATCCGAAGGACGGTTCACTCCATGCATTCTGCCATGCGGTCCCGGATACCTGGCACCTCATGGGCGTGATGCTGAGTGCCGGAGGCAGTTACGAGTGGTTCTGCCGGCACCTCATGCCGGATGTCGTGGAACGGTGCGCGGAGGATGGACGTGATCCGTTCGAGGTCATCACCGAGGAGGCGAGCGGGATCGAACCCGGTGCGGACGGACTGGTGTTCCTCCCCTACCTCACCGGTGAGCGAACCCCCCACGTCGATCCGGATGCACGAGGAAGCTTCGTCGGTCTGACCCCTCGCCATGAACGCTCGCATCTGGCGCGCGCAGTGATCGAGGGAGCGATCTTCGGGCTCGGTGACTGCCTGAAGCTCGTGGGTGCGATGGGCATCGACCCGGACTCGGTGCGCCTCTCGGGAGGCGCCGCCGCCAGCCCGCTCTGGCAGTCGATCTGTGCGGATGTCTTCGGATGCCCGACCGTCCGAACCGCCACCAGCGAGGGGACGGCGTACGGAGCCGCGATCCTGGGGGGAACGGGGGTGGGGCTCTGGTCGGACGTCAGAACCGCCTGTGCGGAGGTGGTCACGGAAACCGGCCGCACGCTTCCCGGCGAACATGCGGAGCGCTACGGCGCACTTCATCGGCGGTTCTCCGCCCTCTACCCTGCCCTCAAGGAGTGGTGGCGCAACCCCGATCCGCTACCCTGAACTCATGCTGCTGGCCATAGCGATCTCAATCTCGATGCTGGTGATCGGCTACCTCGCCTGGACGACGATTCAGAAGCAGGAAGCCAACGACGATGCCTTCGAAGCCAAGCTGAAAGCGGACGATGAACGGGCTCGCGCCGGCCGGGAGGCCGAGGCGGAGGCCCTGCGTCGAAAGAACGAGGACGCCTGAACTCAGACGAATCGCCGAGCCGACCGGCTCGAGTTCACGGCATCCTGGAGGTGGCGCCCCGGACACAGGGTGCTGGCGAGTTCGCGATGCGTCCGAACTCGACTGGTGGGAATCCGGTACTGGTTGCGCAGGTTGACCACCAGGATCTCGAGACCACGCACCTGATCGCGGGTGGGCATCTGCTCCTCGAAATTCCCGAGGCAGAGAATCCCGATGTTCCGTTCGTTCTGGTTCTTGACGTGGGCCCCCTGGTACTTGAGCGGCCGAGCCTCCCAGACCCGCCCCGCACGATCCACCACGAAGTGGTAACCGATGTCACCCCAGCGATTGCCCCCATCGCGCTTCAGGTGCGCACGCCGGATCAACTCGATGCGGGCCGCCACGTCCGACTGTCGGGTCCCGCTGAACGGGGGCATGCCATCATGGTGAATGGTGATTCGGTCGGGCGTTTCCATGGGATTGATTCGACTGGCGATCGGTGCGCCCTTCGCCCAGTAACTGCGGGCGATCGCGTTGGACGGCCCCACCGCCGGGGAGGGCTTGGGAGCGGGAATGGGCGTACCGGCCGGGGCCGGGTCGGCCGAAGGCCACTGAGGCCGGGGGAGCCGTGCGGTGGTGCGGGGGGAGGCGCATCCGGCCAGGGCACCCAGGCCCGCCAACAGCAGCAGGCGGCGACTGATTCCACACCCCTCCTGCGGGTCTCGTGCATCGTGATTCTGGTCCACCAAGACCTCCTCCTGAGCTCATGAATTCGACGAATCCCTGTCGAAAATCGGGCGCTGAACACCCTGATCGTCATCGACTTCACGGGTGTCCGACCTCCAGTATACGTCTGGAGGGATCACCCCCTTCGTCGAGTTTCAAAAGAGTCCCAGATCGGGGCCTGAGGCGCCCGAAATCCCCCTGATTCCGGTGGTTTTAGGTACACTGGGCAGGCTCCGCGAATCAAGGATTCACGCACTCCGATGACAGACACCAAAGCCAATTCCAAGGGACCAGACCAGGGCAGTTACACCTCGGACGACATCCAGGTCCTGGAGGGGCTGGAAGCGATTCGCAAGCGCCCCGGCATGTACGTCGGCGGGACCGGCCTGCCCGGCCTGCACCACCTGGTCTACGAGTGCGTGGACAACGCGATCGACGAGGTCATGGCCGACTTCGCCACCGCGGTCACGGTACGCATCGGGGTCGACGGTTCCTGCATGGTGACCGACGACGGTCGAGGCATGCCGCTGGACCCGATGAAGCATCCGGATCCGGAGATCAACGGTCGGCCGGCGGTCGAGGTGATCCTCACCAAGCTGCACGCGGGCGGCAAGTTCGACGACAACGCCTACAAGGTCTCCGGTGGGCTGCACGGCGTCGGGGTCAAGTGCGTCAACGCGCTCTCCGAGTGGACCGAGGTCGAGGTCATCAAGAACGGCAAGGTTCATGCGATCCGCTTCGCCCGGGGTGATCTCGACGCACCGCTGGAAGTCGTCGGGGATGCCCCCACCGAAACGGTTGCGGGAACGAAGATCTCGTTTCTTCCGGACAAGGAGATCTTCCCGGACACCGGTTTCCGGTACGAGATCCTGCAGAAGCGCCTGCGTGAGCTGGCCTACCTGAATGCCGGCGTCACGATCCGGCTCATCGATGAACGAGTCGATGCCAACGGCAAGATCCGCGACGAGACCTTCCATGATCCGGAGGGACTCGCCGGCTACGTCCGCCACCTCAATGCCGCCAAGACCGACATGAGTCCGGTCGTGGCCTTCACCGACGAGGACGACGACATCGGCCTGCGCGCGGAAGTCGCCCTGCAGTACACCGACGCCACCAACGAGAACCTGCTGCCGTTCGGCAACAACATCTTCAATCCGGACGGGGGCACCCACCTCGACGGCTTCAAGAAGGCACTCACCCGGGTCATCAACCGCTACGCACGGAAGAACGACCTGCTGAAGGACATCACCCCCTCCGGGGAGGACCTCCGGGAGGGCCTGACCGCCGTGATCTCGGTCAAGATCACCGACCCGCAGTTCAACAACCAGACCAAGGAGAAGCTCATCAACCCCGAGGTCGAGGGGTTCGTGAGTGCATCGATCACCGAGAGCTTCGGCTCCTGGCTGCAGGAAAACCCCCAGGACGCGAAGAAGATCTGCACCCGCGCGGTGCTCGCCGCCCAGGCGCGGGAAGCTGCGCGCAAGGCTCGGGAGCTGATCAAGCGCAAGGGCACCCTCGACACCGCCGGGATGCCGCACAAGCTCTCCGACTGTTCCGAGAAGGGCGACAACACCGAACTGTTCATCGTCGAGGGCGATTCCGCGGGTGGCAGCGCCAAGGGCGGCCGGGACCACAAGATCCAGGCGATCCTGCCCCTCCGCGGAAAGCTGCTCAACGTCGAGAAGGCCCGACTGGACAAGGTGCTCGGCTTCGAGGAGATCCGAACGCTCATCACCGCGCTCAAGTGCGGGATCGGTGACGAATTCGACATCGCGAAACTCCGGTACGGCCGAGTCATCATCATGACCGACGCCGACGTCGATGGTTCGCACATTCGCACCCTGCTGCTGACGTTCTTCTTCAGGCAGATGCCGGAACTCGTCCGGCAGGGAAAGATCTTCATCGCCCAGCCACCCCTGTATCAGGTCATTCGCGGGAAGAAGTCGCAGTTCGTCCTCAACGACGATCAGATGAACGGCGTTCTCGTGGACCTCGCCCTCCAGCATGCCCACCTCGTCATCCGGGACGAGGACAAGGAGGTCAAGCGGACCGTCGAAGGCAGCGAACTCAGCAACCTCATCCGCTCCCTGAGCCGGATGGAGGAGCTCACCGCGGTGAGCTCGCGTCGCGGCATCCGCTTCGACGAGCTGCTGGCGAGTCGCGCCCAGGATCCCAGCGGCAACCACGGACTGCCCACGCACATGACCACCTGGCCCGAGGGCGAGTACTTCGCGTGGAGCGAGGCCGAGGGGCGGGAACGCGCCAAGGAACTGGACCTGGTTCTCGATGAGTTCGCGAGTGCGGACGATGAACTGCGAGCCCCCAACCGGGCAAACATGCGAGAGCTCCACGAGAACCGGGAACTCGCCCGGATCTTCGAGGAACTCACCACGCTGGAGATCAACGTCGAGGACTGGTCGACGCAGCAGGAAGAGGCGATCACCGGCGAGCTCATCCCCACGAACTACGCCTGGATCCTCCGGGACAAGGAGGGCAACGAACAGGGTGCGATCGAAGTCCCCAACGTCCCCTCGATCCTCGAGTCACTCCACGAGGTGGGGCGACGCGGCATCGACATCAAGCGCTTCAAGGGGCTGGGCGAGATGGATGCCGAACAGCTCTGGGAGACCACGATGGACCCCGAGATCCGCACCCTGATCCGGGTGACCTGGGATGCCGCCAGCGAGGCCGACACCCTCTTCTCCACCCTGATGGGCGAGAACGTCGAGCAGCGCCGCAAGTACATCGAGGACCACGCCCTCGAAGTCAAGAACCTCGACATCTGACGGCCCGGTCGGCGCCACCGCACTGCCCAAATTGCCCTGATCCACGGATTCCACAGAGGATCGCATCGACAAAGCTCGTACATTGGTCTTCCGGCCGCAGCGTCTGTGCAGGCGGAAGGAATCTGCGAGATCTCGTCGAGGAGAATCGATCCAATGCGTTTTCATGCACTCGTACTGGCGGCAAGCGCCGGTCTCACGCTGACTCCGGGAGCCACCGCGGCGGCAGCACCGGACGATGGTGACTGCGAAGTGGCCGTGACTCCGCTGACTCCACCTCCCGGGGACACGGGAGCCCCGGAGAACGCTCCCTGGGTCGGGCGCTTCAGCGATTCGATCGGTGCGGCCGTACGGACCGCGGGTGACCAGGCCATTCCCTTCGACGACCGACTGCGCACCTTGCCTCTCCGGGGGGCCAAGCAGGCGGGCATCACGATCAACGCGCTGATCACCGATCCGGGTCAGGAGAGCTACCGGGAGGAAGTCTACCTGCCCAACCCCGTCCTGGTGGCCACCTGGATCGGTTCACATCGCAACCTCAACCCGGGTCTTGGTGAACTGGTTCCGTTCCAGGATTTCGCGATGTTCCAGGAATACCGGTCCAACCCCGACGATGGCAACCTGAACCTGTGGTTCGCCACTGCATGCAACGCCTCGACGTTCATACAGGACGTGCTTCAGGAGGATCCCAGCTGCATGAATCCGGAACTCGGAGTCGATGCCTGCAACCAGGCGATCACTCTGGGACTCCCGAGCGTGGGGGTACCCTATGCGTTCGGTCCGATGGCAGATGCGAATGATCAGTGGGACCCCTACGCCCCCGGAGCCTTGTGGTGGCAGGCGGATCTCATGATCGCGGTGGCCGATCGAAGCGCACTCATACGACCTTCGCTGAACCCCACCGTCGCGCCGAACAGCACCGAACGCCCCACGGCGGATGGAAGGCCCATCTGGGATGGAACACGGTATCGAAGGCCGGAACCCGCGGACGCCATCTATCCGGCGGTCATGGAGAAGCTCGACGGTTCGCCGGGGGATGTCCACGGTCCCAAGGAGTTCGTCGGATACCTCAACCGATGCCCGCCGATCGATCCGAGCGATCCCCAACCCGAACCCATGACCTTTCGGGGGGCCGATGGCTTCTGGCAGTGGCTGGAGTACTGGCAGTACAACTCGTGGTACGGCCCGCACGCTCCTGACCAGACCATGCCCCCTCAGGATCAGCCCGGATGTCCGCTGGCGGATGAGTACGCTCCGTACAACCGGTTCCCGTTCAGCGGGCTCGGACTCTCGCTCTACTGGAATCTGGAACTCGCAGGCGTGGATCCACCCCCCGCCGAATTCTATTCCGTGAGCGAATTCATCCAGGTCGGGGAACAACCGATCTACGTCGTCGGGGTGTACCAGGGAGCACAGGTGCTGGGTGGAGGGCTGCCGGGAAGCGGACAGGTACCCTGGTATCAATCCTGCAACAGCGACTTCAACATGGATGGCACGGTCGATGGGCAGGACCTCGCCATCCTGCTGGCCCAGTGGAACACGGTTCCCGCCACCCCGCAGGACCCACCGAACATGTGCGTGAATCGGGACAAGCTGGAACCCGCGGTCGGTGCGGGTGCGCTCATCGAGTTCCTGCAGGACTGGGGACCGTGTGCCGGCTGGCCGAAGTCACTGAGTGCCCTGGATCCCGCATGCAGGTGAATCCGTGCATTCGATCAACGGACTCCTCTCGAATCGCGATCAGGAACCCGGATCAAGCGCGGGATCCCTGAATCCGGCACCCGAGAACCCCCGAGCACGCAACAGGCAGGCGTCGCAGTGCCCGCAGGGAGCACCCGATTCATCGGGGTCGTAGCAGGAGTGCGTGCACTCTAGAGGTACGCCCAGCTCGTGAGCACGCAGCACGATCCGAGTCTTGTCCAGTTGAGACAGCGGGGTGACGATCTCAAGCGGACGACCTTCCACCCCTTCCCGGGTCGCGAGGCCGGCCATGGTCTGGAAGGCGGCGATGTACTCCGGTCGGCAGTCGGGGTAGCCGGAGTAGTCGATCGCGTTCACCCCGATCCAGATCTCTCGGGCACCGCGCACCTCCGCATGGGCCAGCGCCAGCGAGAGGAAGACGGTGTTGCGAGCGGGGACGTAGGTGATCGGGATCGCGGGGCCTTCGTCGAGTGCGTCCTTGGGGACGGAGGCGTTCGTGGTCAGGGCCGAACCTCCGAAGATGCCCAGGTCAATGTCCATGACCACGTGCTCACGTACGTTGAAATGGGCCGCGATCGTCTTCGCTGCGGCGAGTTCGTGCTCGTGACGCTGCCCGTAACGAAAGCTCAACGCATGACACTGTCGTCCGGCCGCAGTGGCCTCGGCCAGCACCGTGGAGGAGTCCAGTCCGCCGGAAAGCAGAATGATCGCCGGTTCACCGCTCATCGGATCACACCGGACCGGGAACGGTATCGAGCACCTTCTGCATGATTCGCCGGGTGGTCAACGTGTCACCCGCATGCATGTAGGTTCGGCTGATGATGCGATGCGCGCAGACCGGCAGCGCATTGGCGATGATGTCATCGGGCACCACGTAGTCCCGATCCGCGAGCAGCGCGGTCGCACGTGCAGCCTGCGAAAGCGCCAGCGCACCACGAGGGCTCACCCCCACCTGCAGTTCGTCGCTCTCGCGGGTGGCTCGCGCGATCGCGATCACGTATTCCACGAGTGATTCGTCCATGCGGACCGCGTCGACCCGCTCCTGCAGCTGAAGGACGCCTGCCTGGTCCATGACCGGCGTGAGCTCCTTGAGCGAGGTGATCGCGGGCTGGCGGTGCAGGATCCGCGCCTCATCGTTGGGTGCCGGATAGCCGAGGTTGATCCGCATGAGGAACCGGTCCAGCTGGTTCTCGGGGAGAAAGTAGGTCCCCTCGAATTCGTACGGATTCTGCGTCGCGACGACCATGAAGGGAGCGGGCAGCTCGTGAATCTCACCTTCGGCGGAGACCGTGGACTCGCTCATCGCCTCGAGCATCGAGGACTGGGTGCGGGGGGTGGTTCGGTTGATCTCGTCCGCCAGGACGATGTTGGCGAAGATCGGACCCGGCCGATATTCGAACTCCTCGGTGTCCTTGCGATACACCGAGACCCCGGTCACGTCCGCGGGCAGGAGGTCCGGGGTGCACTGGATACGACTGAAGCTGCAGTCGATCGACCTCGCCAGAGCGTTGGCCAGCACGGTCTTGCCGACCCCCGGCACGTCCTCGATCAGGACATGCCCCCGGGCCAGCAGGCAGGTGATGAGACGATCGACCGCCTGGAGGTTGCCCATGTAGACGGACGTGATGTTTTCCCGCAGGTGTTCGATCGTGCTCATTGGTCCAGTATCCTAGATGCTCACGCGGAAAGAGGCACCCATGGCAGAGGACAAAGCGATCAAAGAGGCCTCAAATGAGCTGCTCTGCGCCTCGTGCCGGTACGTGCTCACCGGCCTGGATCCCGACTCGGTGTGCCCGGAATGCGGGTTCAGCATTGCCTGGTCGAGGGAATTGGCCGAGGAGCGACTTCGCCCCGGCGATGAACTGCCACGGATACGACTTGCACTCCTGCAGTTGCTGGCGAGCACCATGATCGGAATCCCTGCGATCGCGGTCTTTGCGCTGCTCACCCCGAGCCTCGGACTGGCGTCGCCCGCCCGGCAGCCGGACTGGCTGTTCTGGGGATTTCAGGGACTGCTGCTGCTGGGCAGTGCGCTTCCGGTGCTCACTCTGAGCAGCCTGCCGTCACGAGCCCGGGTGGACGGCGGGATCCCGAGGACCGTGGGGTGGGCGTTTGGCGGGATCCTGGGGATTGCCCTGATGAACGGCACGAGCGTGACCGGATTCGTCTTCGGTTCCGCGCTCGCCGTGGTCAGTGCGATCATCAACCTGACCTGCGCCAACCGATCGATCGGATCGGTGGTTCCTGCCTGGGCGCGGCTGGGGGCGGCACGGCAGACCAGGGGTCCGCTGATCGCTGCCGTGGCCCTGATCGGGTTAGGGCGAATCACGCTTGAGGGCTTCGGCCCGAGCCCGCAATTCGGACCATGGGGAACCTGGGTGCAGTTGATGACCACCGCCGTGGAGGCGCTGCTGCTCATTGGATGTATCTATCTGTTCTTCAACCGCTTGTGGCTTTGCCTCAGGTTGTGGCGATCGATGAGGCTGACCAGCTCATCAGGGTGAACGCACGCCTCACCCACTCTGCCACGATGGCAGGTCACGGCGGACGTGGCCCCGCATCGGTCACCCCATCCCCCTGCAGTCGGTGGTTCGAATTCCGCCGGAACCCCGTTCGGAGGGCGTCAGCGGGTTTTTGCGAGCTTCGCGACCAACCCAGCAACCCGGCACGGTTCGGCATGGGCTTTGATCCTGTTCCTGGCAGATCACCCGCTGGGTGACCGAACACGACGATCCGGGCTCCGCCCTCGCGGACCCCACGAATAGGAGAAGAGCAGCCATGGCAGTGAAGGAACTGTCCTTCGAGAACGACGCACGAAAGGCCCTGCTGGCCGGTGTCGAGAAGCTCGCTTCAGCAGTCAAGAGCACGCTGGGCCCCCGCGGACGCAACGCCGTCCTGGACAAGAGCTGGGGCGGCCCGACCGTCACCAAGGACGGCGTGTCGGTCGCCGAGGAGATCGAGCTTCGAAACAAGGTCGAGAATCTGGGCGCACGGCTGGTACGTGAGGCTGCTTCCAAGACCTCGGACGATTCCGGGGATGGAACGACCACCGCCACCGTGCTCGCCGAGGCGATCTTCAAGGCGGGCCTCCGCCAGATCGCCTCCGGAGCCGACCCCAACGCGCTGGTTCGTGGGCTGCGCCGGGGCGTGACCGCGGTCGTGGATGAGATCGAGTCGATGGCCTGCCCGGTCTCGGAAGTGAAGGGTGGCATCGCCGCCGTGGCCTCGATCTCGGCGAACAACGATCGGGAGATCGGCAAGATCATGGCCGAAGCCTTCAACAAGGTCGGCAAGGATGGAGTCATCACCGTCGAGGAGGGCAAGGGTCTGGAAACTGAGATCGACGTGGTCGAGGGCATGCAGTTCGACCGTGGGTTCCTCAGCCCGAACTTCGTGACGGACAACGAGAACATGCGGGCCGACTTCGAGAAGGCGCTGATCCTGATCCACGAGGACAAGATCGACGGCATCACCAAGCTGGTTCCCTTCCTCGAGAAGGTGATGGAGGCCAAGAAGCCCCTGGTCATCATCGCCGAGGACATCACCGGCGAGGCGCTCTCGACCCTGGTGATCAACAAGCTGCGCGGCGTGCTCAACGTCTGCGCGGTGAAGGCCCCGGGGTACGGCGACCGTCGAAAGGCGATGCTGGGAGATCTCGCGACCCTGACCGGTGGCGAGGCGATCATGAAGGACCTCGGCATCGAACTCGACCAGGTGCAGATCGCACAACTCGGTCAGGCGAAGAAGATCGAGATCACCTCCGACTCGACCACCATCATCGAGGGTGCCGGCTCGACCAAGGATCTTCAGGCACGAATCGCACAGATCCGGGCGGAGATCGATCGAACCGACAGTGACTACGACCGCGAGAAGCTTCAGGAACGCCTGGCGAAGCTCGCGGGTGGCGTCGCCCAGATCAACGTGGGCGCGGGTTCGGAAGCGGAACTCAAGGAAAAGAAGGCTCGCGTCGAGGATGCGCTGCACGCAACCCGAGCCGCGGTCGCCGAAGGAGTGGTGCCCGGTGGCGGTGTCAGCTTCATCCGGGCCCTGCCGGTGCTCGACAAGGCTCGAAAGTCCGCTCGCGGTGATGAGAAGTTCGGAATGGACCTGCTCAACGAAGCGCTTCAGGTCCCTCTGCGTTCGATCGCCGACAACGCGGGCGAGCGTGGAACCGTCGTGGTCGCCAAGGTGGCCGAGATGGACGGACACGAGGGCTTCAACGCGCTGACCCTCGAATACGGCAACCTCATCGAGGATGGCGTGATCACCCCGGCCAAGGTCGACCGATCGGCACTGCAGAACGCAGCGTCGGTCGCCTCCCTGCTCCTGACCACCGAATGCACCATCACCGAGATCCCCCAGGAAGACGACGGCGCCGGCCACGACGACCATGACCACGGCATGGGCGGCATGGGTGGCATGGGTGGCATGGGCGGCATGGGTGGCATGGGCGGCATGGGCGGCATGGGCGGCATGCCCGGCATGGGCTTCTGACCCGCGTACCTCAATCCACCAAACACACCCTCAACGAATGAACACTCATCCGGCCCAGAGTCGGAAGCACACCACAGGAGACTTGAACAATGTCAGTTCGACCCCTTGAAGATCGAATCCTCGTCAAGCCCACCGAAGCGGAGACCCAGACCGCATCGGGCATCTACCTGCCCGAGTCGGCGAAGGAGAAGCCGATGCACGGCAAGGTCGTCGCCGTCGGCCCCGGAAAGCTGATGGACAACGGTGAACGCGTCAAGCCCGGCGTGAAGAAGGGCGACCTCGTCGTCTACGGCAAGTACGCGGGCTCCGAAATCGAGATCAAGAGCACCAAGCATCTGATCGTTCGCGAAAGTGAACTTCTCGGAGTGATCGAGGGCTGACCCTCGGAAGTGGAGCAATCAAGATGACAACGAAGCAGATGAAGTTCGAGACCAGTGCCCGCAACGAGTTGATGGACGGAGTCCGGCAGCTCGCGGATGCGGTTTCAGTGACCATGGGACCCTCCGGACACAACGTGGTCATGGACAAGTCCTACGGCGGCCCCGCGGTGACGCGTGATGGCGTCAGCGTGGCCAAGGAAGTGGACCTTCCGTGCAAGTTCGAGAACATGGGTGCCAAGATGGTGCAGCAGGTCGCGAAGAAGACCGCGGAGGTGGCCGGCGACGGCACCACCGCGGCCACCGTGCTTGCGGCAAGCATCCTCGAGGACGGCCTGCGCCACCTCTCGACCGGCGCCAATGCCGTCGCGATCCAGCGCGGCGTGAATGCCGCGGCCGCAGTCGCCGGAGACTCGATCCGGGACATGGCAGTCAAGTGCAAGGGCAAGTCGGACCTCGAGAATATCGCGACGGTTACCGCGAACCAGGACCGGGAGATCGGTTCGATCATCGCCGAGGCGATTCATCAGGTCGGCGCCAACGGGGTCGTCGAGGTCGAGGAAAGCAAGACCACGGAGACCACCCTCGACTACGTCGAGGGCATGGCCTTCGACAAGGGCTACCTCTCGCCATACTTCATGACCGATCCGAAGAAGGCCGAGTGCGTCCTCGAGAATCCGCTGATCCTCATTCACGAGAAGAAGATCTCCAACCTCGCCGACCTGCTGCCGCTGCTCAACAAGGTGGCCACCGCCGGCAAGCCCCTGCTGCTGATCGCGGAGGACATCGAGAACGAGGCACTGGCCGCCCTGGTCGTCAATCGACTGCGAGGCGTGCTCGAGGTCTGTGCGGTCAAGGCACCGGGATTCGGTGATCGCCGCAAGGCGATCCTCGAGGACATCGCGGTCCTGACCGGCGGAACGTTCTTCTCCGAGGACCTCGGTCGCAATCTGGAGGACGTCGAGATCAAGGAACTGGGCACGACCCGCAAGGCGGTGGTGACCAAGAACGACACCACCCTGGTCGAAGGGTCCGGCAAGAAGAAGGACATCACTTCCCGAGCCAACCAGATCCGCACCCTCTACGACAACTCCACCTCCGACTACGACCGTGAGAAGCTTCAGGAACGCCTGGCCAAGCTCACCGGCGGGGTCGCGATCATCTCCGTCGGCGCCCAGACCGAGCTCGAGATGAAGGAACGCAAGGACCGGGTCGACGACGCACTCCACGCCACTCGCGCAGCGGCTCAGGAAGGGTACGTCCCGGGCGGCGGGGTCGCCTTCGTACGTGCGATCACGGCCGTCGAGGAAGCCCGCAGGAAGGGCAAGGGCGACGAGAAGCTCGGCTACGACATCATCGCGGGAGCGATGCGCATGCCGATCTCCCAGATCGCCAAGAACGCGGGGGTCGATGGCGACCTCGTGTTCGAGAAGGTCTCGGAAGGCAAGGGTGGCTTCGGATTCAACGCCGCCACCAGCCAGTACGAGGACCTGGTCAAGGCCGGGATCATCGATCCGGCCCTGGTCTCCACGACCGCGCTCTCCAACGCAGCGAGCGTTGCGGGCCTGATGCTCACCACCAACGTGGTGATCACCGAGCTCGAGGATGACGACGACCCCGTCGTGGGTGCGATCAGCTGATCAGGCCGAGCTGTGGTACTCGTCCCTCCGGACTTCGGGTCCGGAGGGACGAATCCTGCCCCGGATAGGAAACACTGGATGCCTTCGGTTCGCTGCTACTACGAGACACTGTCGATCGAGCGTTCCGCCTCGCACGAGGAGATCAAGCGTTCCTATCGCCGCCTGGCGATGAAGTACCACCCCGACCGCAATCCGGACAACCCCGAAGCCGAAGCCCAGTTCAAGGAGGCGACGGCGGCCTACGAGGTCCTTTCGGATCCAGAGAAGCGCAAGCGCTACGACCAGTACGGGCACGCGGGACTTCGTGGAACACCGGGACATGACTTCAACCGGATGAACGTCGAGGACATCTTCTCGATGTTCAACGACATCTTCGGAGGCATGGGGGGGCAGAGCGCTCGAAGTGGCGGACGATCCCAGGGAATGGCCCGGGGCTACGACCTCGAGACCGAAGTCGAGATCGAGCTGGAGGAGGTCCTCGAGGGGACCAGTCGAGAGGTGCAGTTCACCAGGCTCGATGTCTGCCAGACCTGCCAGGGCAGTGGCGGCAAGCCGGGTGTCGAACCCTCCACCTGTCCCACCTGCGAAGGTGCCGGCCAGGTGCAGCAAGCCGGTTTCGGTGGCATGTTCCGCATGGTCACCGCCTGTCCGAACTGCCGGGGCCGGGGAACGATCATTCTCGAGAAGTGCCCCGATTGCCGGGGCGCGGGACGGGTCTCACTCTCCCGAACGCTCGAGGTCCAGGTACCACGTGGCATCAGTGACGGACAGGTGATCAGGGTCCAGGGAGAGGGGGAGCCACCGCCTCCGGAGAAGAGTCCGGATGGTTCTGGAATCCGCGGCGACCTTCACGTGGTGGTCCGGGTCCGGCCGCATGACCTCTTCGAACGAGATGGAGACCAGCTCATCTGGGTCCAGCCCCTGGCGTTCGCCCAGGCCGCGCTGGGTGCCCGGGTCGAGATCAAGACCCTCGACGACGTCGTGGAACTCGAGGTACCGGCCGGAACCCAGCACGGAGCGGTCTTCAGGATCGCCGAAGCGGGGCTTCCGAACCTCCGGAGCCGAACCCGGGGGGACATGGTCGTGATCGTCCAACTCGTCGTACCCACCAAACTGGACGAGGAACAGCGGAAGCTGCTCGAGCAGTACGCGGAAATGGAAGAGATTCCGGTCAGTGAACCTGGCCAGAGTTTCTGGAGCAAGTTGAGAGACAAGGTGATCGGCGGGTAGCCGACACCCTCATCCACAGGCAGATAGATCGGGAACATCGCATGGCGACCGAACCCCAGCAGGACCACACGGCAGACTCCGAACCCGACCACGAACCCGAGCTCGAGGCGACCGAGCTTGAACCGGATCCGGTCGATCCGGTCGAGGCACTCCGCAAGGAGCTCGACGAGGCGATCGCCGCCAGACAGAGGGCCATGGCGGACTTCTCCAATTTCCAGAGACGATCGGTCGAGAACGAGACCCGGGCCCGAAGCCAGGGGATCGCGGAGGTCGTGCGGAACCTCGTCCCGGTCCTCGACCAGTTCGACATGGCGTTGGGGCAGGCGGCCAGCGCCACCAACATGGAATCACTGATCGAGGGCATCAGCCTCGTCAAGGACGGATTCATGCAGGCCCTGGAACGCAACGGAGTCCAGCCCATCAATCCCGGGATCGACGAGGAATTCGACCCCATGCGGCACGAGGCGATGATGAACCAGCCCGCGGAGGGCGTCACCCCGGGCCACGTCAGCATGGTCGTCCAGCCCGGCTGGGAGATGGGGACCATCGTCCTGCGTCCGGCGAAGGTCGCCGTGGCACCGGCCGCCCCCGATGCGGCGGATCAGAAGGAAGCCTGAAGTGCCGACCTACGAATACCAGTGCAGCGCATGCGGTCATGAGTTCGAGCTCTTCCAGCAGATGAGTGCGGCCGTGAAGCGGAAGTGCCCGGCCTGCGGGAAGAACACGCTGAAACGACTCATCGGAACCGGTGCCGGCATCATCTTCAAGGGGGGCGGTTTCTACGAGACCGATTATCGAAGCGATTCGTACCGCAAGGACGCCGCCGCGGACCGGAAGAGCGGCGAGAAGTCGTCGACTGGTTCCTCGGACACGAAGACGCCCGATTCGGGGAAGGGTTCCTCGGGCACCGACGCGACCACGAAGTCGCCGAAGACCCCGAAGACCCCGAAGACTCCGAAGGCCAAGAAGCCGGACGCCGGTTGAACGGATGCCTCAAATCCGGACCGCATGGTGGAAACGGACCCTCGCGATAGGATGGGATGATGCCGAGCAAGTTCACGCAGAGGATCCTCGATCACATCTCGAATCCGAGATACGTTCCCAAGTCGGTCGGTGAACTCGAGAAGCACTTCAGGATCCCGGCGGAGGAGGACGACGAGTTCCGCCAGGCGCTGGGAGCGCTGATCCAGAAGGATCAGCTGGTTCTCGGGCACGATGATGTCGTTCAACTCCCGCCGATGCCCACGGAATTCACCGGGACGATCAAGATCACGTCCCGCGGCTTCGGTTTCGTGAAGTCCGATGTGGCCTATCGGGGAGGGGACCTCTACGTCCCCGAAAGCGGAATGATGGACGCGATCAGCGGAGACCGGGTCCGGGTGATGATGACCCGTGGAGGCGGAGGACGTGGTGGCGGTTCGGGGAACCAGCGCGATCGGACCCGCGGTCGGATCGTCGAGATACTGGAACGCAACAAGACCAGCTTCACCGGCTCGGTGGCGAGACAGCACGGCGAATGGTACGTGCTCCCGGATGGAAAGCGGCTGCGCACTCCGATCCTGGCCCGCGATGGTGCTTCGAAGAACGTCAAGGAGGGAGACAAGGTCGTCATCGAGATCGTTCACTTCCCCAGCGAGTTCGAACGAGCGGAAGGCGTGATCACCCGGATCCTCGGACCATCGGGTCGACCGGATGTCGAGACCGAGGCGGTCATCACCGACTACGGACTGCGGACCGACTTCCCGGAAGAGGTCGTGGAGGAGGCGGGACGGACCGCGCGATCCTTCGACGGCTCGATCGACGATTCGACTCCCGATCGCATGGACCTGACGGATCTGCTCACCTTCACCATCGATCCGCCCGATGCCAAGGACTTCGACGACGCGATCTCCCTCGAGTTCGACGAAGCCACCGGCGAGTACGAGCTGGGAGTGCACATCGCGGACGTCGCACACTTCGTACGTCCGGACGGCCCCCTCGATCGAGAGGCGTTCCAGAGGGGCAATTCCACCTACCTCCCCCGCCTCGTGCTGCCCATGCTCCCGGAGCTGCTTTCCAACGGGGTCTGCTCGCTCCAGGAAGGGGTCCCCCGTTTCGTCAAGAGCGTCTTCATCACCTACGACGAAAAGGGTCGGATCGCCGGTCGGCGATACCACCGTTCGGTCATCAAGTCCCGCAAGCGGCTCACGTACCTCGAGGCCCAGGCCCTGATCGACGGTGATCAGAAGAAGGCGATCATCAACAGCAAGGCTGAACCCACCTACTCCGAGGAGCTGATCGAGGCGCTTCGACACGCACGCAGGCTCGCCAAGATCATCCGAAAGCGACGCTTCGCCGACGGGATGCTGAGCCTGAGCCTTCCGGAATCCGAGATCGTCTTCGACGACGCGGGCGAGGTGACCGATGCGATGCCCGAGGACGATGCCTACACCCACACCATCATCGAGATGTTCATGGTCGCCGCCAATGAGGCGGTGGCATCGCTCTTCGCGGATCTGAAGGTTCCGTTGATTCGAAGAATCCACCCCGAACCGGACTACGGTGACCTCGGCGAACTTCGCAACTATGCCCGCCTGGTCCGTTTCAAGATCAAGGAGAACCCCGATCGGCGGGACCTCCAGGAACTCTCGAGGATCTCCGAGGGAACCCCGTTCGAACGGGCGATACACTTCTCGCTGCTCAAGACGATGACCAGGGCGTCGTACAGCCCCACCCTCGTCGGGCACTTCGCTCTGGCATCCGAACAGTACGCACACTTCACCAGTCCGATTCGACGCTACCCGGACCTCACGGTGCACCGGGCGCTGGACGCGTATCTC
Organism: Planctomycetota bacterium; assembly: GCA_036336805.1. Taxonomy (GTDB): domain Bacteria; phylum Planctomycetota; class Phycisphaerae; order Phycisphaerales; family SM1A02; genus UBA8087. The sequence continues at coordinate 41,480 of JAYZFJ010000013.1, read as the reverse complement.
GATCAGACCCGGAACGGTACCGAACTCAGCGGGGGGAAAGGCCGAGCCAGACTTCGCCGGGCGATGGATCACGACGCCAACTGCCCGGATGAGGACCACCTGGTGCAGGTCGGTGATCATTGCTCGGCCACCGAGAAGAATTCGGAGGAGGCGGAGCGCAGCCTGCGGGAATTCCTCGTGCTGCAGTTTCTCAAGTCCCAGGATCCCACATCGACCTACGAGGGGACGGTCACCGGAACGACCGCGAACGGAGGGGTGTTCATCACCCTGGATCGATTCCTGGTCGACGGCATGATCCGCCCTGACGACATGCCGGGTCGGCACGGGTACGGAACCCAGTGGAGACAGGATCGGCTTTCCGGTCGACTGGTCGCACCGAAGAGTGGTGCCTCGATCGGAATCGGCGATCGCGCAGTGGTCCAGGTCGGGCTCATCGACCTGCACGCACGCGAGATGGATCTGGTGCTGGTGTCCTTCGACGCCATCACCGAGTTCAAGGACCCCGATGCCCATCGCAACACCCCGTGGCGCAAGGCGGACCCCTCGGGGCGCGGCGATCGCAGGGGCAAACCCAAGAAGGGCAAGCGCAAGGGCTACAAGATGGGTCGACGCGGACGACGCAGCCTGTAGCTTCAGGGTGTTGAATGCGAGCATGAGAAAGCGGGACCCGTTCAGGAGTGAACGAGTCCCGCCCTCGCCAGCGGCGATGACCGGAGAATCGGGGCCGACCGATCGTCACCGAGATTCCGCTGGCACCTGTGCGTGTGTTCTGTGGTACCGATCGTCGCTCAATAGGATGCGAGAAAGCGTTCCTCTTCTGCGGAAAGCCAGGTCTCGGTCATTCCAATCGAGTCCAGCAGGCTCTCGCGAAGAAAGACCGCGGCTCCGACGTCGTCCGACTCGAGGCAGGACTTGATGCTGATAATCGCCAAACTGATGCTCATGGGTCCGTCACTCATCTGAAAACTCCCCTGCGGGTTGGTACGGGTGCGCGAGATTCACGAGGTTTCCGCGGAACGGACGGGGTTCTCTCAGCAATCGGCACATTTTCCATTCCGGCCCGTTTCGGTCATGGAGGGGAGTGCGGCTGATCTGCCGCCTTCGGCGGGAAACGTGGGTTGAGATGTAGGGTCGTGCGAACTGGAAAAGGAGCATGACATGATGGCATCGGGAACCCCGCTTTCGATTCTCGTGGCATGGAGCTGTGCCGCGGCTCCGGCACCGTGCCAGGAATCACCCTTTGAAACCATCGGTGAGTGGATCGCGCCCGAGGGGGCAGCCGAACGACGGTTCGGAACCTGCGTGGAGCTCGGACCGAGGTGGTTGGTGATCGCCACCGATCATGGGGAGGATGGTTCGTTCGATCCGGGTACGGTCCGCATCTATGACACGAATGATCCCGGCAGTCCCCCGGTCGACCTTCTTCGTGCCCCACCCAGACGGTGGCCGGATGAGTTCGGATCCGCGATCGATCTCGAGGATGACCGACTGCTGATCGGAGCACCGGGGGACTCGGAGGTCGAATGGGATCGTGGAGCAGCCTGGATCTTTGAATTCCGTGATTCGTGGGAGCGCATCGGGGGCCTGGTGCCCAGCAGCACCTCCGCGGGCGATCGGTTCGGAGATTCGGTGGCACTTGCGGGCGAGTGGGCGGCGGTCGGGGCGCCACGGTCGGATCGTGCGGGCATGGACGCCGGTGCGGTGCACCTGTTCCAATCGATCGACGAGCAGTGGATCGAGACGCAGATCATCGTGGCTCCCGACGCGGCAGTCGCCGATTTCTTCGGCGACTGCGTGGCGATCTCGGGTGAATGGATGGCGGTTGGGGCCTGGGGAGACGATGACCATGGCGAGAAGACCGGTGCGGTATGGATCTTCCACCTGGAGGGTGGACGATGGCGCTCCGTGCAGAAGATCGTTCCTGCGGACTCGGAAGCGAGGGATCTCTTCGGGTGGACGGTCGGCCTTTCCGCGGGATGGATGCTGATCGGTTCCAGTGGATGGAACTCGAATCAGGGGGCGGTCTACGCCTACCGGCTCGAGGACAGGGTCTGGCGCCGACGCCAGCGACTTCGTGCCCGGGAAGCGACCACGGATGAATGGATGGGGCATGCACTCTCGGTACGAAAGGATCTCCTGGCGGCCGGAGCACCCGGATGCCGGGAGGGGGATCGCATCGAAGGAGCGATCGACCTCTTCAGGTTGAGGGAGGGGCGGTGGATCTGGATCCAGCGAGTCCGTGCCGAAGGGGCCACATGGCGCCAGCCGAACCAGTTCGGATGGTCGGTCTCCACCGATGGACGAAGGATCCTGGTGGGCCGCATCGACGATGCCGACGGGCCGGGCGAGGCCGGGCGCGCCTGGATGGTCGAATCACGAGCATGCGGAGTGGAGGCGATCCGTGCCGCGGGGGGAGCGATTCGCGCGGGCGATCGCTAGCCGAAGTCCGCTCAGTCGCTGGTCAAATGCTTTCGCAGATCATTCATGAAGGTCACGATCTGACCCTGCTCGCGCGGGGATGCGGTGGACTCGACCTCGGACGACCAGAAATCCATGAAGCGCACCGCGCTGACCGCGGTGAGGTCCGGAATGCGACGCTCGTCGCGTTCCCGAATGGTGTCCCGCTGGGCCTGACCCTTCATCTCGGAGATCCGCTCTTCATCGGTCCGATCACGTTCTCCTCCCATCGCCATGCGTTCGCCGATCTTCGTCCAGCGAATCACCCACGCATCAAGGAACTCGCCTCGCTCGGAGAACGGGAGGTTCACGTAGTCGGATGCACCTTCAACCAGAATGTCCTTTGCCAGCGTACGGACGTTTTCCGTGGCGGTCTCCCGCACGGGGCCGCTCACTCCCGCCAGGAAGGCCGCCATGGTCGCCGATTCCGATTGTTCCATGCCCCGGAATCGATCCGAGAACTCCATGAGGAACTGGACCCGCTCCTCGAGGGGGAGCTGGCTGAAGTCATCCATCGCCAGATAGCCGAGCACGTTCTGGACCGGGGAATCGAAGATGCTCGGGGGCGCCTGCCAGCGCACCGCGTACCACCACCAGAGGAAGACCGCCACGATGCCACAGGCCAGGAGGATCACCAGCGAACCGACGACCTCGCGACGTCGGTCGGAGATCAGTTCGCTCAGTTCCTCATAGGCTTCGGAGATGCTCTTGGACATGGTCGGTTCCCGGGGCGAAGGCGTCGATCAATTATCACCGAAATCCGGCGGCACGCCCGGCTGATCGTCGGCGTTTTCGAGGATCTGCTCCAGGTCGGTGCTGACCCCGACCGAGCCGTCGAAGAACAGGGCATTTCTCGGAATGCGGCTGCCCGGGTGGCGATCGACGCTGTCCGTGAGGAACGCCATCCGCTGGCCGTCGCGACGGTAGAACGCCGTCACCAGTCGCGATTCCATCTCGGTACGACGCCGCTCGATCGCATCCTCATCCGCATTGGGGTTGAGGTAGTAGGGAATCAACGCCTGCTGGACCTGGATCTGAACGCTCGGGGAGTATCGAAGCAGACCCGGGACGTAGCAGTAGCTGGTTCCGGTCGAGAGGGATCCGGTTTCATCGGTGTCGGCCGGACAGCACCAGCACTTGTTGTCGGTCGAGATGTATCCGCGCAGAGCCCAGGGGAGTCCTCCACGCGGGCCGTTGTCGGTCGCGGTGGGGATGAAATCCGTCATCGGGGGGATGTCCCGGTTCTGATTCATGTAGGACTGGAGGATGGTTCCGATCTGCCGAAGGTTGCTCAGGCATTCGACGTTCTTCGCCTCCATGCGGAAGGTCCGAATGGCGGGAAACGCCAGACCCAGCAGGAGGCCGATGATCCCGACCACGATGATGAGCTCCACCACCGTGAAGCCACGACCGGTGGATTGCCGGGGGGATCCGTGTTGCGCTGGGGTCGATGCCAAGAAACCGCTCCTCTGCGGGACTCGCTGGTGCCGGAACAGCATTCGACTATAGCACCTGCCGGGAAGCCACGGCAGAGGGGTTTCCGGGACTAGCCGAAGATCGCATCTATGAAGGCGTCAGGGTCGAAGGGCTCGACGTCCTCGGGGCGCTCCCCCACCCCGATAAGCTTCACCGGGACCTCCAGCTGATCCCGGATGGCAACCACGATTCCGCCACGGGCGGTACCGTCGAGCTTGGAGAGAAAGACGCCGGTGATGTTCACCGCCTGCTCGAAGCTTCGAGCCTGGACGAGTCCGTTCTGGCCGCTGGTGGCGTCGAGCACCAGGAGCACCTCGTGGGGTGCGCCGGGAATCTTGCGTGCGATGACGTCACGGATCTTCACCAGCTGGCGCATCAGGTCGCCCTGATTGTGCAGACGACCCGCGGTATCCACGAGCAGGACATCCACCTTTCGAGCCAGCGCGGCTTCCGCTGCATCGAAGGCGACCGACGCGGGGTCCGCACCCTGGGCACCCTTCACGATGGAAACCCCGAGTCGTTCCGACCAGATCGAAAGCTGCGCCACCGCACCCGCTCGAAAGGTGTCCGCTGCCGCCAGCAGAACGGAACGGCCTTCCTCACGAAGGCTGTGCGCGATCTTCGCCACGCTGGTGGTCTTCCCCACCCCGTTGACGCCGACCACCAGGATGACCGTGGGAGCCTCCGGCGCCACCGCCAGGGTCCGGTCCGACTGGTCCCAGCGAGCCTTCAGACTCTGCTTGAGGTAGTCGACCACTTCGTCCCCCGTCGAGATCCTGCCTTCCTTCCAGTCGGACCGCAGCGTATCGATGATCTGCGAGGTCGCCTCGACACCGACATCGGCTGCGATCAATCGCGTTTCGAGCTCGTCGATCAACCCATCATCGATCGACCGGCCGCTGAGTAGGGAACGGAGCCCACCCCCGAAGGTGCTCGCGGTGCGCGAAAGTCCCTGTCGAATCCGAGAAAGCGTTGACTTGAAGAGGCCCATGGCAGTCTTTCGAAAGAGGGAGAAGCGTCCGTATTCAGCCTGGGGCACCATCCGGTGCGGAAGTCTCCACCGTGGGATCAGACTTCCAGATTCGATCAAGTACCGCGTTCACGAATGCAGGGCTCTTCTCGGTACCGAACTCCTTGGCGAGTTCGACGGCATCGTTGATCGCCTTCTTCCCCGGGGTTCCCACGTGATTGATCTCGTGCAGAGCGAGGCGAAGGATGTTCCGGTCGATGATCGGTTGCCGGTGGGTCGGCCAGTCGGGGGAGAATGGCTTCACCAGGAGATCGAGCTGGTCTCGGGCGGACCAGGCTCCGGTGGCCAGCTCCCGGCCTCTCTTCTGGACGCGATCCGAGAACGGGCCGTCCTCGAGGCCGACCGCGATCGACTCGCTGTCGTCATTCGACAGGATGTCCATCTGAAAGAGGGTCTGGAGCGCACATCGCCGAATGTCTCGAGAGACCTCCGTCACGATTCACCTTCCTCGTACTCGTACTCGATCTCGGTGTCCGATTCAGGATCGCCCTCCTCCTCCTCCTCGTCAACGAGTTCGTATTCGTACTCCTCTTCGCCGTCATCGTCCTCCGACTCCCCGTCTCCCATGCCATCGGCGAGGTCCTCGTCGATGGCGCGGATGGAAAGCGCACTGGAGATCGCGGCGTTCATCGCTTCCTCACCCTTGTTGCCCTTCTCGCCCCCCGCGCGTTCAAACCCCTGGTCGAGGGCGAGAAGCGTGAGCAGTCCGAGTCCGATCGGGATCTCATGCTCGAACGAGATCTGACCGATCATCCGGGTGACGGTGGAGCAGATGTATTCATCATGCCGGGTCTCCCCTCGAATCACGCAGCCGAGGACGACGACGGCATCGAGATCCTTTCGAGCCAGGGCATCCGCCAGGGGGATGAGTTCGAACGCACCCGCGGCCACGACCTGGTAGAGGTCGTCCGGATCCCCCCCCGCATCGAGGAAGGCGCTGACGGCCCCATCTCGCAGGCGGTTCGTGACCTCCTCGTGGTAGAGGCTGGTGACCAGACCGACTCGAAGCCCTGTGGCATCCAGATTCAGACTCGGTGCGTCATGCATGAGCGGTGCTCCTTCCGGCGCGAAGCATGGTACGCCAAGACGCCGAGGTGTGTGGCATGCATCCTGTCTGCGAGGAGGTACCCTATCTCCATGCGGAGGAACCTGTACGTCAGACTTCTGGGAACCGCCCAGCTCACTCGACTGGCAATGGCGGTCGGTGCGATCGGGGATGTCTGGTTCACGGTCCTCTTCAGCCGCGGGATCGGTGAGTACCCCTACCTCGACGTGGTTCAGATGCCGACCACGATGGCTCTGGTGCTCGCGACCGTGGTCGCCGCGGGTTTGTTCACCTTCGGAGCCTCCCTGAACGATCTTCTGGATGCCCGACATGACCGGACGTTCTCCCCGGAAAAGCCGATCCCCTCCGGCTACGTGCGACCCGGGACCGTCGGAATCGTGGTGGCGGTCGCACTCATCATCTCGCTTCTGGGGGCCGTGTTCTTCGGCATGGGGGCCCTGGTCCTCACCCTGATCGTGGCTGCGGGCATCCTCTTCTACAACGTGCTCGGGAAACATGTCCCCGCGGTGGGCGTGATCGCGGTCGGAGTGGTCAGTGCACTCCACATGCTCATTCCGAACTACGAGATGTCCTTCACCCTCCCGATCTGGCTGACCATGACCCATTCGATGGCGATCACCCTCAGCATCTACATGCTGGTGAAGAAGCGCCCGTACCTCAGCCGACGCTCCTACGTGGTGATCGCGATCAGCTACCTGACCTGGTCCACGGTCATCCTCCTCGCGGGATGGCATCAGCAGGTGGGATGGTGGCCGAAGGGATCATCCTCGATCGGGATCCTCTGGCCGGTACTGGCCATTCTTGGATTTGCTCTGCTGATGAAGCTCAAGACGCGCAAGAACGAGAACCGATTGGCGGCGGAGAAGCTGGCTCGATACGGAGCCATGTGGCAGAGCGTGTATGGGGGCTGCTGGTTGCTCGCGGTCGGAATGAACGGGGCCGCGATGCTGCTCTTCGTACTCGCCCTCGTGGGATTCTGCACGATGACGGCGATCAAGGAGTTGGGAGGGCTGGTGACCAGCCCTCCTCGGTATCAGGTCTGAGCCATGATCGGTCGCCAGTGGTAGGATGGCGCCGTGCACGGAAGCCCACTGCCCAACGACAGATCGAAGCCCGCCCCCTCCGGGGTGGGGTGGCTGTTGATCCTGACCATCGGGATGCTCGTCCCCTTCGCGTACGGCCAGCAGGCCGAGCCCGAAGGGACTCGATCGATCACCGGTGATCGCCTTGGTGGATTCGTTCTTCCGATCCTTCCGGTCGAGAGTGAGATCATCCTCAACGCACAGCGAACTCGCAGTTGGCGGGTCGGGGACACCACCCGGATGCTGCTCGAGGGAGACGTGCAGATCGATGTCGGCGGGTATGCCTTCAGCGCCTCCGATGCACTGGTATGGATCGATCGGATTCCCTCGGAGAAGGGGCTGGTGAATCAACTCGCGGTGTACTTCCCCGAGGTCGAGGAACCAACCCGCCGTGCCGGGCTTGGCGTGGCCGGCAAGGATGTCCTGGTCGTAGGCTCCGCGATCGGGAAGGTCACCCTGACCACCGCGGTACGCGACGAAGGGCCACCCCCCATTTCGGAACTGCTCCGTGCCGGGGAGAAGCGATTGTCGGTGTACCTGAGACAGATCACCGGAAGACCGCCTTCGCTGAGCCTGCGACCTCGAGCATTCACCCCGCTGCGTCCTCCCCTGCCCACACCCGTGCCCGGTGGCTCACCACTGATTCCCGATCCGGAAGCCGAGCTGCTGGCGAACCTCCCGCGGGAGATTCCCCTTCCGACGGAGATCATCGAGTCGACTCCGATCTTCCAGCCCCAGGGGCTGGTCTCCTTCACCGCGAATCAGATCGACATCATCGAGGATTCGGACACCATCGTGGCCGAAGGACGTTTCCTGGTGGACTACAACCCGATGGGATCCAATGACACGTTCTCCCCGCTCCAGATGAGCGCCAATGGCGGGGTCATCTTCCTCGAGGAGGGTTCGGTCGCGGCGATGCGAGGGGGCGAACGGCAGGTCTCGATCGAGGACGTCCGGGGCATCTATCTGGAACAGGATGTCACCGCGACCGATGGACGCTACGCCGTGCGAGCCCAGGCGATCTACTACGACACCCGGACCAACCAGGCGGTGATGGTGGATGCCGTGCTGAGAACCTACAACCGGGATCGGGGCGACAAACCCGTGTTCGCGAGGGCCAAGGAGATGCGCCAGCTCTCCTCGGAGGAGTGGGAAGCCGACCGGGCGATGGTATCGACGAGCAGCTTCTTCGTTCCCCAGCTGTCGATCGGCCTGGACCGGGTCAAGATCACGAAACAGCCGGGAGTCGAGACCGATGGCGGGACCGGTGGCGAAGGCGGCCTCCTCGGAGGAGGAACCAGCGGCACGGGTGGAGGCGCGACCCTGATCGAAGGCGAGAACCTGACCATCCGGGCGGGTGGGGTCCCCTTCTTCTACTGGCCTTCCTTTTCGGGCGAGATCGATTCGCTTCCGTTCAAGTCCATGCGCATCGGCTACGACCAGGAGTTCGGGGCCGAGATCGAGACCACCTGGAACCTCTATTCACTGCTCGGCATCAAGGCACCACCACGGACCCGGGCAGATCTCCTGCTTGATGGATTCACCAAGCGCGGGCCGGCCGTTGGAATCGATTTCGCGACCGCCGGGTCCGACTACACCGCAGGACTCGAAGCCTACGGGCTCTTCGACAGCGGTGGCGTCGACCGGACCAGTGCCGGGGTCTCCGTCCCGGTGTCCAGCTCGCTGCGCGGCGAGGTCGAGGGATACTTCACGAAGGCACTGTCCAACAACCTGACGTTCAGGGCGGACCTCGCCTGGATGAGCGATCCCACCTGGGCCAGCGCGTGGCGGATGGGCGACTTCAACTCGCGGCTGGAATACATGAGCGGAGCCTCGCTGGAGTACCGCAGCCGGAACACGCAGCTCGATCTCGCCGCCAACTACTCGCTGATCCCCTTCGTGGCGAACAACTACAAGATGGCAAGCCGGCCGTACTACGTGGACAAGGCGCCGGAACTCGTCTACCGAAGGTACGCGGACGACCTGTTCGGCAACGCCCTCAGCTACTCCAGCAACTACTCCGCGACCTACATGCGCATCAACGTGACGAACGGCACCCCCAACGATCTGGGAGTTCCCCAGGCGGCGTTCGCGATGACCGACCCGAACCAGCGAGTCACCGATGTCTACTACGGGGATGCAGGGTACAACAACGACTTCGTGACCCGTCTGAACTCCCGGCAGGAACTCAGCATGCCTCTGAGCTACGGGGCGACGAACCTTATGCCCTACCTGTCGGGCAACGTCACCGGGTACATCGCGGAACGGTTCGACTCCTACAATCCGGACGCGAAGCACATTCGCTTCTTCGGAGCGGTCGGCTTCAAGGCGAACACGACCTTCATCGAGGCCTTCAACGACGTTCGGAGCAGCCTGCTCGATCTGGACCGGATGCGCAGCGTCACGCGACCCTACGCGCATCTCTGGGCGGGTGCGGACTCCCTGAATCAGGATGGTCTGCCGGTCTTCGATCAGGAGATCGAGGCGATCAGCGGGGGCACGGCGGTTCGAGCGGGAATCCGTCAGACCTTCCAGACCAAGCGAGGTGGCGGCAGTCGACGGACTTCGGTGGACTGGATCGACCTCGACGTCGGAGCGCAACTGAACGACTCGACCGACGTCTTCACCGCCGCGGACGCCCGGACTCCCTGGAACTACGCTCAGAGCCCGACGCCCCTCTGGAACGACTGGCGACCCGAACTCTCCCAATGGGGAAGTCACCTGTACGGCAACCTCAACTGGGAGCTCAGTGACACCCTCTCGATCGGAGGATCCACCACCTATCTGGTCGATACCACCACCGGCGTGGAGATCCGGTCCGACGGCACCCAGACTCTGAAGGACTACGACGGCCTGATGACGGGTTCGATCGGTTTCGAGGTGGAGCACTCGCCCGCGATGAGTACCTACCTCGAGTACCGGTACATCCAACCCGGGGAGACGGAACTGATCCAGGGTGGCGTGGCCTATGAACTGGGCAAGCGATACGTGATCGGCATAACACCCCAGTACGACCTCAGGGCGAACGACCTCCGCTCGATCTCGGGCGTGCTCACGCGGACGTTCTCCGATTTCGAACTCACGGTTCAGGGGGGATTCGACGTGATCAGGGACACTCCGACGTTCAGCGTGCGTTTCGCCCTCCCACCCGAAGGGAACTGAGTGAGAGCCGTGGATCGCATGCGAGGGTGGATGCCGATCCCCGGAGGCTGGCTTGTTGCCTGGGGTGTGGTCACGATCATCAATCTGGCCGGCTACGGACTTCGAAAGCACACCGGACTGCCGCTGTACCTCGAGGTCGCCGAAAACTACCTTCACGGCCGAAAGATCTACCTCCGACCGGGAATCGAGTCGGAATTCGATCGCTTCACGTACCCACCCTCGATGGCGGTCCTGGCGATCCCGATGGTTCCGCTCCCCGATCTTCTCCAGCGCATCGCCTGGTGCGGCTTCAACGCCGGTCTGCTCGTCCTCTCCATCTACCTGTTGCACCGGGCGGTGGTTCCGCTGCTCAGAAGGATCGCGGAACGGCGCACTGCGAAGTTCGGAACGATGACGGGAATCTTCTGGCTGGTGGTCGGCCTCATCATGATGCGCCACCTGCTCTCACCCCTGGAAAATCAGTCACACGACCTCATCATCCTCGCCCTTCTGACCATCGGTACCTGTGCCGCCATCCGCCGTGCGGACTGGATCACCGGAGGTGCCTGGGGGACCGCCGCCGCACTCAAGCTGACTCCACTGCTGCTGCTCCCCCTGCTCGTTGTCCAGGGACGATACAGAACCCTGGCGGTGATGATCGGAGCGTTCACACTGATCAGCATCACGCCGGACCTCGTGAATCCCAACACCACCGGACAATCGCACCTGGAGCAGTACTACGAAGTCATCGGCACCGCGGCGCGACCGGGAACGAGCGGAGGGGAAGGTCAGTGGAACAAGTGGAATCACCTCAATCAGAATCTCTCGGGAACCATCTACCGGCTCACCGCCCCGACGAGGGGGGACTACCAGTACCACGAGGAATTCAGACAGTGGTTTCCGGTGCTTTCGATGAGCGACTCCGGGCGACGAATGCTCACACTCCTGCTTCAGGGGATCCTGGTCTGTCTGGTCGCCATGGCGGGCTGGTGGACCAGACGATCCCCCGGAGAACGCGCCGAGAACGGTCTTCGGGAACTGGCGGCGGTCGGGGTGGTGGCCAGCATGATGCTGCTGCTCTCGCCGATGAGCAGCAAGTCCCACTTCGTGATCCTGCTGATACCGGCGGCCGCGGTGGTCCTTCACATGATCGGATCACGAAATGACTGGTTCGGACTGGGGGTGGTGATCGCGACCATCCTGCTGTGCAGTTTCAACGGGAAGAGCGTCATCGGACATCTCAACAGCGAGTGGCTTCTGATCTGGGGATCGCATGCGGCCTGCGCGCTGATGCTGGGCATCGGTTCGCTGCGGATCTGCTGGCTGCTGAGGGCGCAACCGACGAGCGCCGAAGACGGATCCATCCGGGCCGACGCGGACTAGAAGAGATCCCCCGGGACCTGGAAATCAAGGTGTTCCCCGGCACGCTGGGTGAGGCATCGACCCTGCCGGGTTCGCGCGAGGAACCCCTTCTGCAGCAGATAGGGTTCGACGACGTCCTCAAGGGTGGTCGCATCATCACCCATCGTCGCGGCGATCGCCTCCAGTCCGACCGGACCACCTCCGTAGGTCTCGAAGATCGTGCTCAGGTACTTTCGATCAAGCTCGTCCAGACCTTCCCCGTCGACTCCCTCCAGAGCAAGGGCTTCCTCGACCACGCTCGGAGTCAGGGCTCCATGCGAACGGACCTGGGCGAAGTCACGAACCCTGCGCAGAAGCCTGAGAGCCACTCGTGGCGTGCCGCGGCTTCGGGATGCGATCGAATCCAGAGCGGCTTCGGAGACATCCGCCATCGAAAGTCGATCCACCGCACGCACGAGAATCCGCCGCAACTCGGTATTGTCGTAATAGTCGAGGTGATGCGCGATCCCGAATCGACTGCGCAGCGGCTGGGTGAGCAGACCGGCGCGGGTCGTGGCACCGATGAGGGTGAACGGCTTGAGACCCACGGTGATCACCTTCGCATGCATTCCGCTGTCGACGGTGAAATCGACCTTGAAGTCCTCCATCGCGGGGTAGATGTATTCCTCGACCGCGGCCGGGAGCCGGTGGATCTCGTCGATGAACAGGACATCCCCTTCTCCCATCTTGGTGAGGGTCCCGATGAGATCACCCGCCTTGGAGAGCGCAGGCCCGCTGGTGGTGTAGAGACGGGTCCCCATCTCGGTGGCGATGACGTGAGCGAGTGTGGTCTTGCCCAGACCGGGCGGACCATGCAGCAGCACGTGTTCCATCGACTCCTTGCGCTGCCGCACCGCCTCCAGTGCGATCGAGAGCCGTTCGACGAGTTCACCCTGACCGACGTATTCGCCCATGCGGACCGGGCGAAGTGCGGGACTCGCGGTTCCGGGATCGGACGTGGCCCCGGAATCGGATGGCTCCTGGTCTTCGGAGCGCTGCTGCGCGGTGATCACACGGTCTCTGGCCATGGCTTCATCATCGCCAACCTGCGGGATTGATCAACCGTAAGTGAGGATCAGTCGGTGATTTCCCGCGAATTGGAGTCCAGTACTTCATTTCAGAGCCTGCAGGCGCTGAATCCGTTCAGTCAAGGGTGGATGGGTCGAGAACACGGTGGAGGCATCGTGACGTCCCGATCGAACCGCCCGCTTCAAGGGGTTCACGATGAAGAGCGGAGCCGTGGATTGACCGACGTGCCGCAGTGGTTCGCGATGTCCACCGAGCTTCCTCAGGGCACCGATCAGTCCGTCGGGATAGCGGGTCAGCTCCACCGCGCCGGCATCCGCGAGATACTCCCGTTGCCGGCTCATCGCGAAACGGACCACCATCGCACAGAAGGGGGCGAGTATCGCAAAGACGATGGCGAGGACCACGATGACGATCACCAGGGGATTGGCGCCTCCCCCACCCCGATTGCTCCGGCCACCTCCCCCACCGAACATCGCGCTGTAGAAGGCGACGCGGGTGCCGGCATCGGACATGAAGATGATGATCCCCGCCAGGGTCGCCATGAGCATTCCGAGCCGGATGTCGTAGTGCCGGATGTGGCTGATCTCGTGCGCGATCACTCCGGCCAGTTCATCCCGGTTGAGCTTCTTCCTCAGACCGGCGGTGATCGCGACCACTCCATTCTTCGGATCACGCCCGGTGGCGAACGCATTCATCGCGGGGTCATCGATCAGATAGACCCTCGGCATCGGTATTCCCGCCGCGATCGAAAGTTCCTCAACCACGTTGAACAGCTGAGGGTCGTCACCCTTCACGATCTCCCGGGCACCAGTCATGCGCAGGATCGCGGCGGATCCTCCGAACCAGCTCCAGATCGTGGCGATGATCGCGATCACGATGCCGAAGATCCCTCCGAACACGAAACCGGAGACGAGGTCCGCGACCTGAACTCCCTGGTTCTGCCCGTCAGCGGGCGTTCCCGAATAGTCGCCCAGAGCCACGAGGATCACGCCGACCGCGCCGCCGAAACCTGCGATCAGCACGTTCATGAGAAGAATGAGGAAGGCACTGTTTCGCTTGTTCATGGCGATCAGGCTGGAGTAGGTCACGTTCGAGGGAAGTCCCTTGAGCGGTTCCTGGTCGTCATGCACGGCGCCGGAGGCTGATCCGGACGGCGATGATGGATCTGGAGAGTGCTTCGTCATGGATAATCTGCGCGAGCCGATCGAAGATGCGCGCTTCGATCAGAACTGAACCTCGGGAGCCTGTCGTTCGGATGCATCCTCGAGCTCGAAGAGATCCCGCTTCTCGAAGTTGAACATGCCGGCAACGATGTTGGACGGGATCGCCTGGAGCTTCTCGTTGTAGTTGGCCGTCATCCGGTTGTAGTTGGTACGCGCAAAGCCGATCTTGTTCTCGGTGCTGGTCAGCTCTTCCTGAAGCTGGAGGAAGTTCTGGTTGGCCTTGAGATCGGGATAGGCCTCGGAGAGGGCGAACAACTTGCCCAGGGCGGCTGAAAGCATGCCCTCCGCCTGCCCCGTTGCCGCGACCCCGTCCGCACTCACCGCGGTGTTCCGGGCCTGAACGACGTTCTCGAGGGTCTCCTTCTCGTGGGCCGCGTAGCCCTTGACCGAATTGACGAGATTGGGAATCAGGTCATGCCGGCGCTTCAACTGGACATCGATGTCCGACCATGCGGTCTCGGAACCGATCCGCGCACGCACCAGGCCGTTGTAGAGCCCGAAGAAGAGCAGAACCAGAATCACCAGGAACGCGATGCCGACGAAGAAGATGATTGCGATGAGGCCCATGGGCAGTGGCCCTTTCAGTCAGTTTGGGTTGAGCGATCCACGACGGGGCAAGGATCGCAGGCCGGCGCTGATTAGGCAAGTGAGCAACCCCGCGCCCGATCGTTCAATCCCCCGAAAGAAACGGGAGGATACGTTCCAGGTTCGTGAAATCCTCGAAGACCGGGTGTGCCCCGGCCGCTTCGAGCAGCCGGGCCCGCTCCCCCGAGGCGATGCCCAGAAACGAGATGCCGAGGGCGTCCGCGGCCCTGAGATCCCACAGGCCGTCACCGACATAGACCACGCGGCTGAAATCGGCGACTTCACAGTGGTTCATCCGGGCGGCTCGCCTGATCGACAACGAGATGATCTCCTCCCGGGGATGTGCATCACAGGCATAGGCGGCGGGAAGCTCGGTCCAGTCGATACCGGCTTCCGCGAGCTTGAAGCGTGCACTCGCAGTCCACCCTCCGGTGGCGATCGCCACCGGCTGACCACGATCGGACAGCTGCGAGAGGAGCTGGCAGGCTCCGGGGGTGGCCTGGATGCAGGATGGATCGCGGGCATGGCTTGCCTCGAGCAGCGAGACGAAATGATCCCGGAGTCGGTCCAGCAGGACCCGATCCGGCTCGACGCGATGGTGCTCTCGAATCAGGGCCGATGCAATCGCCTCGTCGGTCGAGTGCGGATAGTCCGACCAGTCGGTGGACATCTCCTGGACAGCAAGGACCTCCCGGGCCGCCTGACACCAGCACGCATCATCCAGGCCCGAGGTGCGGCAGAGCGTGCCGTCGATGTCGAATACAGTGAGCAGCATGGGTGAATCGAATCCACGAGCAGGAAACATTCCAGGGACCAGAGCATACCGGAAGGACGGATACCGAGATGAGAGCAGGCGCGGCTGACCGAGTGAGCGAGGCGTTCACGAACACCCGGAATGTGCATCCCGAACTGATATCGATCGCCCCGGGACGAGTGAACCTGATCGGTGACCACGTGGACTACGTTGGTGGAGTGGTCCTCCCGATCGCGATCCAGCGCAACACCGCGATCGCCATCGGCCGACTGCCCCCCGGGCGTCCCTGCTCCGTCGACTTCCTCGATATCGACGGAAAGATCGATCTGGAGCTGATCCCCGGAAGTCCGATGGATCACAGTGAACTCGACTACCTCCGGGGTCCGATCGCACAACTCATGGATGCGGGCCTCGATATTCCGCCGCTCAAGATGGTCGTGGCGAGCACGATCCCGATGGGAGCCGGACTTTCATCCAGTGCGGCGCTGCAGGTGGCGACGCTGTTCGGAATCAGATCCCTCCTGAAGGCTCCCGCCAGTGCCTTGGACATCGCACTCGAGGCCCAGCGCTCGGAACATGCGATCGGAACCCCGTGCGGACTGATGGACATGTACGTCAGTGCGGCGGCAGAGAGGGATCATGCCTGTCTGATCGATTGCAGACACAACTCGCTGGAGCAGGTTCCCCTGCCCGCGGACCGGGAGATGGTGTTCGTGATCACCGATACCGGGGTCCGACACGACCTGCGGGACGGGAGCTACGCGACCCGGCGCAGGGAATGCGAGGAGGCGGCGCGCGTTCTCCAGCATCCCCTGCTGAGTGACGCCAGACTCGCGGAACTGGATCGGGACCTCCTCGATGAGCCACTTCGGCGAAGAGCGAAGCATGTCATCACGGAGAACGACCGGGTACGCGCCTTCGCGCGCGCGATCGGTGAAGGCGAACTGGTGGAGGCCGGAGCATGCATGTTCGAGAGCCATGCATCACTCCGAGATGACTTCGAGGTGTCATGTCCGGAGCTCGATCTGATCGTGGAGCTGGCCGAAACGCTCGCGGACCGGGGGGTTCACGGCAGCCGGATGACGGGCGGAGGATTCGGTGGCTGCACGATCACGATGTGCGCGCCGGAGGTGCGGGAGGAATTCGAGGTGCTGGTTTCGAATCGCTTCCGGGAGCGATTCGGTCGGGAACCGCACAGCATGACGGCCCGACCCGAGGCCGGAGCGCACCTGCACGGCGGATGATGAGTCGATGTCACTTCCCGGGAACCGGGGGATCGGGCACGAGCTGGTAGCTTGCCAGCAGAAGCGATCGCTGCTTGGTCTTGTTGTAGAAGATCATCGCTTCCACGTGACTGAAGGTTCGGATCGCCACCGGACCGTACTTCTTCGCGTAGAAGATGTATCGGGAATCGTCCACATCGGCGGGACCGACCTTCCCCTGGTAGCGGGTTCGAACGCAGATGGTGTCGAAATTTCCGGCCGGCGCGTTCACCCGAAAGGCGCCGAGCACCTCGTAGGAACACTTCAGGTTTCCCTGGTGCACGACCTGCGTCGGATCCGATACCGGCGAGACCTTGACACTGATCTCGGACTCGACTGCGGTATCGAACCCCTGACTGGCCAGGAAGACCGGTTCCGCGGGTTCGAAGATCGCGACCGAGTTCGAGTCGCTGTCCACCTGCTGTGAGCGATAGACGTCGCTCTTGACGAGCTGGATGGTGGCGATGTCACCGTCCCCGATGTGCACGAAGCGGACGCCCTGGTCCCCCGGCTTCTCCTCGACCTCGAAGATGAGGGTTCCCCCGGACTGATCACCGGAAACGATGCTGAATGTCCGCTTGCCAAAGTCGGATGCGATGAATTCGGCAACGGTTTCCGGCTTGGCGGCGTCGGACGTCTGGGTGATCGCGCCGGGGCCGAAGGTGTTTAGGACCGCCGTGAGGTCCTCGTCGTCACCCGCCATGCAGTCCAGCCCGCTTGCCAGCAGGAGAATCGGGCAAATCAGAAGCACATCGAATCTGTACAAGGACTTTTTCCAGCAATGCGGGAGCATGAAGTTATCCTAATGGCATGTACCCGGTACCGCGTGCAATCTGGATGGCATTCTGCGTGTTGATGACCACGTCACTTCTCGCCTCGTGTTCCGAGGGCTCGAAACCGGAAGTCCGGGAATCGACCACGACGAGCGCGGAGGGTGGTTCCCCCGGGAGTGACGAGCTGATCGCGGTGGTCGAGACCGATCGGGGGAGCTTCCGCATGAGGCTCCGACCGGACATCGCCCCGATGTCGACCGCCAATTTCATCAACCTGACCAACCGTGGCTTCTACCACGGCAAGGAGGTGGTGGCCTCCAACCGGATCAGCACCAGCTACGGCATGGGAAAGACGACGCCGCTCTACAACGTGGTGAACGAGTACTCGCCGAAACTGGTCTTCGACCGACCTGGAGTCGTCGCCTGGACCTTCCAGGACACCAAGGTGGGAACCACCAATCAGATCTCCCACCCCACTCGCTTCTTCATCTCCAAGGAGCCCAACGACACCTGGACGTACACGTTCTGTCCGTTCGCGGAGATCATCGAAGGGCAGGAGACGGTGGACAACGCGCAGGCCGGGGACTGGATCAGGTCGGTCCGCATCATCGGTGACGCGGATCCGCTCATGGCGCGATACCGGGACAGCATCGAGAAATGGAACAGTGCCCTGAGACTGTCCGGTCACTTCTCACCGGATGAACGTCAGGGGGGGTTGAACGAAATCCCCTCCTCCACCATCAATTCCAACTGAGCCCCTTCGGCCAGTCTCGCCAGCCCTGCCTGTCGCAGCGAGCGACCAGCCGGTCGAGTCGGTGCAGCTCACCGTAGACGATTCGGGCCCGTTCACTGGGATCGGGTTCCTGCAGGAGGCGGTACCGGATGTGTTCGTCCTTCACCAGGACGAAGGAAGCCATCTCGATCAGGGTCTCGATCGGAACCTCGTCCTGGTCGACCCAGTCCCGGACGGCTTCCGCAGCGTGCATTCGTGCCAGGCGACCACCATTGAGCAACCGCTTGAGGGCCTCTCGCACCACCGGAGAAGGCGCTTCGGCGAGCGGGGACTCGATGGGGCGCAGGGTTCCGACCCGGTAGAGGCGATCACCTTCGGGCTCATCGATATCACGAATCAGAGCCCGACAGATGCCGTGGACCAGTATGTTGCGACGGCCGTCGGGAAGCGGATGGTTCTTGAGAATCCTCCCGACGCAGACCACGGGCTTGAGTGCGGGGGACCCGATCGCATCGTGGCCGACCACACCCTTCTCGAGGACCGCAAGGGCGATCGGACTCGACTTGGAGAGGTCACCGTCGATGCTGTGCGCCACCGCGTCCTCGATCATCTGCCGGTATCGAAGCTCGAAGATGTGCAGCGGCTGCACGGTCTGGGGATACAGAACGACCCCCACCAGTGGGAAAAGCGGGATTGGCTGGTCGAAATCGACTAGGAACGAGCCGGTCATCCCAACATAGTAGGCCGTAGATTCGGAAAGCCAAGCCTCAGGCCGCGATGGAAAACTGGATCTCGTCACCGCTGGCGGACATGGAGTCCACGATCCGTTCCAGGGCCAGAGGGCCGACTCCGGTCACGTCACAGGCATCGCCGGAGATTTCCAGGTCGGGCAGATCGAGGCGGAAGCCACCGAAGTGCCGGGCGGAGAGCCGGTCGGCCTGGTGGACGAACCAGGGGATCAGCGAGTCGTCCCCGATCAGCGGGCCCGGGTCGTGGTGATGGGCGGTGGAGGTGACCAACGATCGAGGAAACTTCCACTGCTCGCAGAGGGCCGCGCCGAGATCCTGATGATTGACACCAAAGCAGGACTCCTCGGCACCGATCAGGCAGGTTCCCGGCGCTCCGGATTCGTCCGTATCGATCTCGATCATCAACGAGTGGAACTTGGATTGATCATGCTGCCATTCGACCATCAGACCGATGTCATGCAGGAGACCGGCGAGGAACGCCTCGTCGGAACGACTGGAACCCGACTCGCGGGCGATCAGGCAGGCGGCGACCGCGGTGTTCAGACTGTGAGACCAGAGCGCCTTCGCATCGAAGTTGGGCATCGCCGACCGACCCCGGAAGATCCTTCCCAGGCTGGCGGCGACCGCGATGTTCTTGACCGCATTGAGACCGAGCAGTGATATCGCACGATTCATCGACCCGATCTGCCTGGGCATCCCGTAGAAGGATGAATTGACGACCTTCAGAATTCGGGAGGAGAGCGCAGGATCGGAAGCCACGATCCGATGAAGATCGCGGGCCGAACTCGTGGGATCGTCGATGACATCCATGATGCGCAGCGTCACCTCGGGCAGAGTCGACATGTGAGCGATGCCGGAGATGATCTTCGACGCCGCCGCGGACCTTGATTCGTTCGAACTCGGAGCTGACATGTTTCCCCCGCTTCCCGGTTGCCGGAAGGTGGACCCTGGACCTGACCAGAGGATTGTCGGCCTCTGTCGGCAGCCCCTTGAGCAAAGAATCGGGAGTGCCCCAAAAGGAGGGGTTCAGTCCTCCCCGTGCTCGAACCATCGCTTGCGAATCGGGACATCCTCGAGGCGGACGTCGGAAAGGATCCGGGATATCCGCTGGCCCGCCTGCCCCAGCCCGAAGCGGTCATCGACACCCTGCCCGACCAGAGAAAGCGCATGATCCAGCCCCACGGCCAGGTCGGGCCCGATAAATCCGGGAACGTGGATCGCGGTGGACGGTCGTTCCCGCCCCGCCTGTCGATCACCGATGTCGAGCGACGGCGTGCCCAGAGCAGCGCATTCGAGCAACCCAGCACTGCTGTTGCCGACCAGCACCGAAGCCCTCCGGAGCAGTCCGATGAAGGTCTCGCGAGGAAGATGATCGACGAACGGAAGACCGGATTCCACGATCGCACGGTGGACCCCCTCACGGCCGGGATCATGATTCGGAGCGAGCAGCAGGGTTCTGCCTCGGTCCCGAACCGTGGAGATCAGCGTGGACGTTCGGTCCTCCTCGATCGCTTCGGACTCGCCGGTCGGGTGGAGAAGCACGATGAAGCGTGGACGACCGAACTCCTCCCACGCACGGTCCGGAAGGGCCGGGATCTGATCGAGCCCATCCACCGCCGGAGAACCGACCACGAAGACGTGATCCGGCCGCTCACCCATTCTTCGGATTCGAGAAGCACTCAGTTCAGTGGCGGGGAAGTGGAGGTGTGAAAGCTTGGTCACGGCATGCCGGATGGAATCGTCGGAGACCCCGGTGGCGACATCTCCACCATGAATGTGCGCGACCCGGACCCCAAGGATCGAAGCCGCGGTCGCGGCCGCGAACACCTCGATGCGGTCACCCAGCAGAAGAAGGATGTCCGGTTTCATCGAGGACAGGAGGTCGGTCATGCCGCGAACACCCCGGGCAACCGCCTTCGCATCCGAGTTTCGGGTACGACTCGAACCGGTCTGCATCGGAAGCTCGGCGTGGATCTCCCGTTCGGACCGGATCTCCTCGATGGTCGGCTGCACGCCCAGCAGGTGCGACCCCCCGGCGATGAGTCGGACTCTGCAATCCTCTCCGGTTTCGAGCGCGGACAGGACTGATCTCAACAGACCGTACTCCGCCCGACTTCCGGTGAATACCGCGATCGTTCGATGATTCACGAGGAGGACTCGCTCTCGAGGTCGTGGAGGGAGACGTGAGAACGAGGCGCGATCCGCCTCGTCACCCGACGACCGACCAGGGATTTCAGGCAGGCGGGCGGAAGACCGTCACCGGGTCGCATGGTCGTGAGGTTCTCCAGCGACAGCACGTCACCCGGAAGTACCTCATCGATGACCGAAACCGACTGCCGGGAGGCGGATATGACGTCCAGCTCCGTGCGTTGAATCCGCTTTTCCGGAGAACCGAGCATCCTGCGAGCGGTTCGTGCCAGCCGCACATACGTCTGAAACTCATCAGGATCCATCGATGCCGCATGATCGGGACCGGGGGCCGAGCTGTTCCAGGTGAGGTGCTTCTCGAGAATGGTGGCCCCGGCGGCGACCGCCAGTGCACCCGTCTCCACCATGCGGGTGTGGTCGCTGTATCCCACCGGGAGCCCGGTGGCATCGGCGATGGTGCGGATGGCCGCAAGGCTCGCATCATCCGCCTCGGTCGGGTAGCTGCTGACGCAATGCAGCAGCGCGAGATCCTCGGCACCGATCCATTCGACCGCCTGCTGGATCTCCTCGAGGGTCGCTCCCCCCGTACTCGCCAACATCGGCAAGCCGCCTGCTCGAAGAGCCTCGAGCAGAGGCCGATTGACGAGATCCGGCGAGGCGACCTTCAGGAGATTCCATCCGAACTCGAGAACCGGATCGACCAATCGGGGAGTGAAGACGGTGACCAGGGACTGGAGTCCGAGGCGCCGGGCCGAATCGACCAGTGATCTCAAGTCCTGGGAAGAGAGCTGGAGTCGACCAAGCATCTCACGAGCATCGGACTCACCCGAGCGTTCCTGATAGGTCACCAGTCCGGCGGACGTGGACAACAGTTCGATCGGATCGAACCACTGGAATTTCACGGCATCCGCTCCGGCGTCGGCCGCCGCCCGAATCAGCTCCTCGGCCCGTCCCCGACTGCCATCGTGGTTCACACCGATCTCCGCAATGATGTAGGGATCCCGGTTCGAGAGGACGTCAAGCAGTGTGCGCGGGGAACTCATCTTCAGGCACCAGTACGGGAACCGAGCATCATCTGGATCTTGGCCTCCGCCACGATCAGGTCGATCTCGTCGTCGATATCGACGACATCGCCGATCCGGTTCGTGATGCCCTGCCGGTTGCGGCCCAGAAACGCGTGCGGATGCTCGGGGTCGACGGTGAAGAGTGATTGTCGACGGACGGCGATCACTCCGCCGTCGGGAAAGAACGCGGCGGGCAGATCCTGTCGGCGATAGACGTCGTTGGGCTTCCAGGGGGATACCGCACCATCCTCGTCCAGGCGGGCCATCCACCAGGGGTGGTGCTTCCCGACCGGTGCGTAGCTCTGAACACTGTCGGCACCCGTCTCAAGCAGGCGTTCCACGGCTCGGTCGATCAACTCGTGGGGTCTCACCGGAACGTTCGCATACAGGATGACGACCACCCCGTGCGGAGCATCGGATGATTCGACCGCATGACGAACCGCCGCATCGACCGAGGCATGGTCGTTGGCCAGCAGGGGTGGCCTGATCACGACCTCGGCCCCGACCGATCGAGCCGAGGAGGCGATCTCCTCGCCGTCGGTGGAGACGATGATGCGATCGACGTGCCTCGATTCCCGTGCATGGTCGATCGAATGGACGATCATCGGACGTCCTGCGAGGAGCCGGGAGTTCTTTCCGGGCAGCCCCTTGCTTCCGGATCGACCGACGATCACCGCGATGACTTGTTCATTCTGCTTGCTGCTCACGACTGATAGGTCCTTACTAATGGAGATCGAGGACCGTGCTCACGCAAGGCCCGACGTCTGGCCCCGACGACCCGGCGCCAGAGTTTCATGATTCCCTCGACATCGACGTTGCCTGCGATTGAATGCGCATCCAGATCCTGTTCGGCGAATGGAACGGATCCATCGCTGTATACGGTCATTCGTCGGAAGCATTCCGCGATCTGGGTTCGTTCGGGATTCTCGACGCTCGCAAGCACCTCTTGAGCGGATTCCCGTCGGCCGATACCGATGTGTTCCGGATCGATCAGAGCGGTGCCGAGGATTCCCTGCCACCGCTCGTAGAACGATTCGATGTCCTCGAAGGTATGGACCGTACGCTGGATGCGGGGAACGACCCAGGGGAGGGCAAGCGCGCCGACCCCCTGGCCCGCAAGGCACCGACGGGCCCCGACGAGGGTCTTGATGCGGTCGAGGACCACGTCGTATCCATCATGACCCATCACGTTGTGATACGACTCACGGGTGTCGGCATTGAGATCGACGGACACCACCTGGGCACCGGATCGCGCGAGTTCGAGGACGCGATCCTCGGAACACTGCAGCTCCGTTCGAACGTGGACTCCGCGAACACCCTTTTCGAGAGCCATCTCGATGAAGTCGATGCACCTCGGATGCTGCAGCGGATCACCCACGCCCCCCAGGGTGATCATCGCGTCGTTGGAGTCGCCCAGCTCGGACACGATTCGCTGGAAGCGACGCTCGGACATCGCTTCCCGCTGGATGGTCCCTGCCCGATGGGGGCTGCAGACCCCTGAACTGAGGCGTCCGGTGCAGAGCTCGACGATCACGTGCCGAGGCGTGAAGTGCGGCAGACCCCCCCGTCGTTCGAACTCGAGCTGATCGACGATCTCGCGACTGTGGAGCTTGGTTGAAGCGGTCTTCTTGGTCGAGAGAATCGGCTCGACCGCACTGCGCAGGCGGTATCGGGTTCGGGGCGAGTCGTAGATCGCACGGACCAGCGCTCGTCGCACCTGAGGATCGATCTGAAGGTTGCCTTCACCCACGATCGGATCGTGCTTGGGGCGGTCCGGCCGGTAGCCGAGCATCGCACCGATGGTGGCCAGGCGATTGCGACTGGACAGTGCCCCCATCAGTTTCCTGGATACCAGACATGCACCAAGACCGGGGGGAGCCTGGGTGAAGATGAAGGGTTCCCGCCCCTGGTGGTGGCGCCAACGTGCGATCAACCGATCGACTCCCCCGGGACCGAGCACCTCGACCAACGGCCAGTCGGGACCGCAGAGAATCGCACCGTCGATACCCTCCCGCTCCATCAAGGTCGACATCAGGGAGGGCGCGAGCACCTCGTCGAAGACGGTCATCCCCGCGATGCCTCCTCGCCAGCAGCGATCAGCGAACATCCGGGCGGCGACGATCGCCTCGTGCTCCGGACCGAAGGGCGACTCACCACAACGGACCACGGCCACGGGAACGCCCGGCTGGAGATCCTCGATCGTGAAGGGAAGTTCATAGTCATCGGGCAGCATCAGGATGATCTGATCGAGACTCTGGGAAGAACTCAGCCGCTGGATGGTCAGTCGCAACGAATCCTGGTCGCCGAATTGATGACTGAGTGAGCGACGCGATCCCGCCCCACCTCGTTCGGGGCTGATCGGAACGAGGGCGGCCACCCGTTCGGTCGAGGATGTCGCCTCTTCGTCGAGATCCATCGCGGTACTGGTCAGGGTCGATCGGGCGTTCGATCCCTGAAGCAGGCCGGAACTTCCCTCCTCGAGAATCGTCAGGGCATCGTCCAGGAGCGCTTCGGTCTCCCTGCCGGCGTCCTCGATGAACTGGACGTTCACCAGGTCACGGCGTATCTGCAGGGCCTGATGCTCCAGGGGATCGTCGATCTCAAGGACGTCGATCCGTCGGTCCGCCAGAAAGCGCTTGAAGGCACCGAGTCGGTTGACCCGGTCCACGAAACCGAAGGCCCCGTCGAGTCTGGAGACCGCCTCGCGATTTCGCTCGATCTGCTTGAAGAGCCGCCCCGACACCTCGGGATTCGACTGGTGGAGGGAGAGCTGATCGAGGGACTGGACGGTGGATCCACAGAGTTCGACGAGACGACGCACCTCCTCTCGGAACTGCCGGATCCGGTCCATCGGATCCACGTTCGAGCCGGGCTGTTGCTCGAGCAGGTCGTCGATTCTGCGGGAAAGTCCCCCTTGATCGGAATCGGTGCATTCACCGAGCACGTCTTCCAGAGACCGGACCACAGTTCCCTTCTTTCGTACGCCGCCACCACCGGCATCGATCGTGGTCAGGCCCCGATCCTGATCCTCGGTGAAGAACTCCTCGAACTGCCGGAGGTAGGAAAGCATCTGATCATCGGTGAGGATCGTCTTCCCATCGAGGTCCTCGAGTCGGTGAAGCATCCCCTTGTGGCGAACGATGCGCTGCCACTCCATGAGGGCGACGGTGTTGAAGGGATTCAGTTCGGTCGACCAGATGTCGTCGATGGCGGTACCACGGGAGTAGTAGACACCGTCGGTGAAGCCGAGATCCTGTCCGATCAGGGCGACGGGATCGCAGCCGAGGTACCGTGCGAGGTGGTACGAAAGGTGTGCCACCGTACTCGCGGCCGGAAGGTCGGTGTAGGAAGGGGCCAGGGGCCCGAGCAGGTCCTCGAGCACCAGGGCCCTGCACCAGCGGATGCGACCCGGCCAGGTATCCGCTATCACCGGGTGCGCCTGGGGAAGCGCAACCAGGGTGATGCCCTCCACATCCTGCTCGTCGAGTCCCTCGTAGAAGCGCTTCGAGATCTGGTGGTAGTCCAGTGCGGTCACGAAGTGCGGCTTGATGCCGGCATCCAGCAGCGGACGAAGCGTGGTCTGAGCGGAGATGATCACGCACCGATCCCGAATCGCGGGATCCTTGAGAAGGTGGAGGGTTCGTTGGAGACTCGGTCCGGCACTGACCACGATCCCGAGGTGCCCGGTCGCGCAGCCCGCCAGTTCCGCAATACCCGTACCGTTCACGTAGTGATCGATGTTGTAGAGCTCGTTCTGGACCGTACCGAGGCTTCGCATGAGGACGGTTGAAATCATCATGCGTGCCCGATTGACGGCATCGGAAAGCCGAGCTCCCACGGCGCCCGCATGCTCGCCCAGTCGGGCCTTCGAAGAGGGATGCTCCAGAATCCTGGTCCCGGCCACCATGTGGGAGTGGGCATCCGACCAGGCCGCGGTGGTCTGAAGTTCATCGTCTTCGTCACAGAGCAGGCGAATTCTGGCAGGGTTCAGCCAGTCGGTGCAGTCAATCGTGGAGAGCACCGTCTTCAGCAGACCCGGATCGGGCTCGTAGACCACGACGACGCCGGTACCCCGCATACGCTCGACCAGCGCCCGGATGTGGTATCCCAGACCGAATCCGAGTACCAGGGCGAATGCGGTACCGGTGATGTCGACTTCACCAGCCCAGCGTTGCGCCTCGTCCAGGGGCTGGTGCCGACTGGCCAGCGGGGTGCCGGAAACCGGAGTGCCGACCAGAGTTCCGTCCCGGGCGGGCTCGAACTCAATCAACGCGGGATCGGCCCGGCGAATGCGTTCGGCGACGTGGGTGCCTGGCCGGCCCAGGGCGGTCAGATTTCGTTCGAGGAGGGCATCGGTGCCAGAACCGAAGCTGGAGGTACCATGCGCTGGTTGGGAATTCCCTGTTGCCACGGTGAAGACTGCCTCCGAGTCCTTCCAGAGCGGGTACCACGTGGTGCGGGACGGCACTCCCTGCCATCCGTGAAACACCCTCATCATCGGCCGATTCGGCCTGCCCCCTGCAGATAACCCCGTACCGAACCCCCGGTTCCACAGTCGAGCATGCAGACCTACTTCACAGAGAATCCATGGCCCATAGGGCTTGTTTCAGGTTTGCTGCTCCTGATTTTCCTGGTCGTGTTTCTGAAGAGCGGTGAGCTGCGCACTCTGGTGGCGGCCCTGGTGGCCCTCTTGATCCTGAGCGGGGTCCTGCTGCTTGACTTCCTGATCACGACTCCGGCCGAGCATGGGGAATCGGTGGTTCGATCGATGGTCCTATCCGCTGAAGCGGGTGAGCCCGACCAGCTCCTGGAACACCTCTCGGACCGTGCTTCCCTCCACATGGGTGATATCCGGAAGCCCGGACGGCCCTTCGCCGATCTCGAACGGTCGCTGCGTACGCTCGAACGAGCTAATCGGATCACGGACAACTGGGTCACGAGACTTGAGGGGGTGAGCGTTTCGAAGGACCAGGCCGAGGTGTCGCTCGCCTGCATCACCACGACCACGAGCTCCTACGGATCGGTACCGACGACCTGGATCTTCGAACTGAGAGAACAACCCGACGGACGATGGCTGGTGACTCGCGTGGTGTTCGAAAGCATCATGGGCGAGGCGCCGAAGCGACCGATCTGAACCGACTCATTCGATGGTGCTCGAGGGATCCGCCCCGACCATGGCTCCGAGCTCCGACGGAATCTCGATCTGCCTCACCACCCGCGCATCACCCTGGATCTCGTACGCACCCACGGAAATCGGTGTGTTCCCGAGCGTGAGGTGCCCGCCCGGATAGGCGAAGGTTCGAGAAGCGGATTCACCAGGCTGGATCCTGGGCAAAGCACGTCGCATCGGCGCGTACCCACGGGCCTGACTGAACGCCTTCAGGAACACGGGCGTGGATCCGGTGTTCGTGATCTCGACCGTCACCAGCAACCCGTTGTCGGAACCGTCCTGGGCCTGCGCGATCCGCCAGGTGGCCTTGAGATCCATGCGATCGGATTCGATCGCGGTGGGTACCAGCAGCGTGGTCTGAAAGGGCTGCATGCCCTCGACCTGGGCTTCGATGCGAAGATCGACCGGACCCGCCACCTGCAAGCGGGGATAGGAAAAGCTGAATGGAACTTCGAGCGCCTGATTCGGCGGGATCGTCACCATCCGGCTTCGAGGTTGGAACTGGAAGGTACCCGGACCCACGGGACGGAGCCGGACATCGATCGCTTCCGGCCAGGGATTGGACACCTTGAAGGTGCAGTCATGCAGTCCCATGGCCGCCTCGATCACTGCAGGCTCCAGGGAGATCCCCGCGCGAAACAGGGTGACCTGGGGATCGAATCCACGGATGAAGACCGGAGCCTCTCCGATCTCGACCATGCGGCTGCCACTCCGGTAGGGAATCAGGTCCCGGGAACCATCCACCCGCATGACCGACAGATCCCCCACACTCTCATCGATCTCCATCAGGCCCGGTCCGTCGAGTCCCCAGGCGACCAGGACCGGATCATCCTCGTCGCTGGCGAGGATCGCCTTCACCCCCCGACCGAGTGGGACCTCGACCAGGGGAGGATTTCCCGAGAGGTGTGCGGCGACGATCTGGAAGGCGAAGCCCTCCGGATTCATCCCCCGAGCCTCCAGGTCTGCCGCCGGATTCCAGGGTGCGGGCGATTCGATGCGGGAGACCCCCTGGGCCCAGCGCTCCACCAGTTCGCGGCAGGCGGATTCCGCCCGGGCTCGAGGTGAAGGGCGCGAGCGATCCGATCGAACGTGAACGATGCGAACGGCATCGGCCGTGATCGCACCGCTGGACGGGCGGACACCGGTCCGAACGGATGACCCGAGCGACTCGACGATCATGACCCCATCCGGTTGTTCGGTCACCGAACCAGTCGACGGTCCGCCCGTGGCTGGGTGCAGTTCGATCAGGGGAGCGGCCACGAACTCCGAAGCGATCACCCGGGCGTTCTCGACGGTGCCACGTACCTCGGGTGAATCGATCTGAACCTCGTTTCGAATGCGCCAACGGGACACCTCGTCACCGAATTCAGCCATCCAGGGCAGCAGGTGAAGCGATGCCTCCTCCGCCGAACTGAGCAACGAGCACACCTGATCCGGATCCAGGGGAATCCCATCGCCGAGCAGCTCGCGGGGTATGGCCGCCAGTTCAAAGACGGTTTCGACCTGTCGTGCGTGGAGAATGTCGACGATCGTGTTGAAGAAATACGAACGCTCGGCGTCCAGTCGACCCGGCTGATCCACCTGCCAGACGGGGACCACGGCGTAGTCCGGCATCAGCGCCTCGATCATGCGTCCGTCGTTGTTGATATCGAACAGCTGATCCGACGGCATGGCGAATCCGAAGAACGGGACGCGATACCCTTCGCGGGTGGAGGGTGCGGGTGGCAGCAGGCAGAGATTCTGGGACAAGCTGGCCACGACCGATCGACCGTCGAGCAGTTCGAGATCGCACTGATACCACCCTATCGGGAGGCCTTCGAGGGCTTCGGTGACCACGGTGCTGCCTCGACGAATCTCGATGAATCGCTCATCGACGACCATTCCGTCGAGATCGCGGGTTCGCATGACCGCGGAGAGCCCACCCGTGGTGAGGTCGCGAATCTCCGCTCGGAGGACCGGTGATTCGGGGTAGCGGGTGATGCCGGTGGAAGGCACCGACTCCAGCACCATTCGAGGAAGCTGCCAGACCTCGATGTCATCGAACCAGACCTCCCCGCTGAGGTCGGGACGACTTCCCTGTTCGACGTGGAGTTCGAAGATGAGGTCGACCGCATCCTCGATCTCGATTGGGGGCTGCACGGAAAGCGTGGTCCACGCTCCGCGGGTTTGCACACCTTCGGATGATCGAGCGGTACCCGGAATCTCGTGTCCGTTGCGGTCCAGGAGGCGCACCTTCAGGACGGCGCGGGCCTGATCGAGACCGGACGTTCGGACCCGACTTCGAATCTCATAGAGGCTCTGGGGGAAGATCGGGAGGCGAGCTCGGGAGATTCCCACTCCGATGGGTGCGCCGTCAAGGGTGAATTTCAACGACCAGGTACCGGTGGCGGCCGCTGAATCCACCACCTGCACGTCGCCGAAGTCGGGAAAGCCCGGTCGACCGTTGCTGGAAAGGATGCGAAAGAACGGCTTGGGTAATGGCGAATGAAAGTCGCTGGCCTCCTCGAACCCGAAGAACTCGACCTTCTGCTTCTGGGAGGCGAGCACTTGACCGGACTCCAACCCGTCTGCGGGTGAATCCTGATCGAGCGATGGCGCCGCCTGGGCGAGGCCGAACATCGAGAGCACGAGGGTGAGGAGACAGGTCGGGGTCATGAAGGAACTATCGGCGTTTGGGGGCGAGTCCTCTGATGGAATGCCGATAGGAATCATCATGTACCGGATCATGAATCGGACAATCGGCTCAGTCATGAGAATCCTTCTCCTGTCGATCGTTTTCGGCGGAGGGGTGGTGGTCTACCTCTGGTACGGGCTGATCGACCGGGAAAGGGCCCTCAGTGCCCAGATTCAGCAGTTGGAAGCCCGAATGGCGGCGGAAATCGAGGCTCGAGAGCAGATGATCGACCGCCTCCAGCGAACCCGTCGAATGGCCAGGCTCGAGATACTCGACCAACCCCTCGATTCCGACGGAGAGGCCATCCAGACCACGGCTCGGCTGATCGAGCTCGACGATCGCGGTGCCGAACTGGCCAGACAGGAGTTCACGGTCCCCGGCGCAGTGCTTTTCGTGGATGCCTGGACCGTCCGCTTCGAGTACGAACGGGTCGCACACGCGGATCCCTTCGCCGGCCAGACCCTGGTCCTTCTGCGAAGGATCTATTCCGACCGGATCGCCCCGCGCGACGGCCAGCCGATCGACACCCCGGGAGGAATCCCCGCAGGCTACGCGGTCAGCGAGGAGGCCCGATTCGAACGAGCGGTGTGGCGTGGATTCTGGACCCTCGCCAGCGATGCCGATCGAGCGAGGGACCTGGGCATCCGGGTCGCCCAGGGCGAAGCGGTCTACAAACCCGTCAAGGCGGGCGAGGTCTACGATCTGCTGATCGAAGCCAGCGGCGGAATGACGCTCCAGCCGCTGATCACCACCGCCAGGCGCGATGAACCCGGCTCCCAGCTCGCGGACGCGTTCGGCGTCCCGGAACCCTGAACCGGCTTCCGGGTGGATCGATCATCCGGGGCTGAGGGAAAAAGACCGCAACCAGTCGCCGGAACGCGCCGAAGCCCCGTGAACATCGAGTGAAGTTGATCCGCCGGGGATGGCTGGTCTGCTAGGATTGGGAGCCCGAAACCCCGCAAAGATACGGACTCTCAACGTGATCGACCTCAGAAGCGATACCGTCACCCAACCCTCGGATGCGATGAAGACGGCGATGAGCCAGGCGCCCCTGGGGGATGACGTGCTGGGCGACGAACCCACGGTGATGGCACTGGAATGCAAGATCGCCGAACTGCTCGGCAAGGAAGCTGCCGCATTCACGCCCAGCGGAACCATGGCGAATCAACTGGCGATCCGGTCGGTATGTGAATCGGGTGATGAGATCATCGCGCATCGCGACAGTCATGTGATCCACTACGAGACCGGGGCCCCCGCGGCACTCTCGGGGTGCATGATCGCGCCGCTCGAAGGCACCGGCGGAATCTTCGGCGCCGAGGAGATGACCGGTGCGATCCGGGGACTGGATGACCACAATCCGGTCGATCGAATGGTGATCGTGGAGAACACCCACAACCGGGGAGGGGGAACGGCCTGGACGCTGGAAGGTTTCACGGCAGTCGCAACCTCCGCTCACCGTCACGGCCTGCACGTGCATGTGGACGGAGCGAGGCTGTTCAATGCGGTGACCGCCTCGAGCTACCAGGCTGACGAATTCGCGGCGCCCGCCGACAGCCTCTCGGTCTGCTTCTCGAAGGGACTGGGCGCGCCGGTGGGTTCTGCACTCGTCGGTTCCCGTGAGCTGATCGATCGTGCCAAGCGCTTTCGCAAGATGTTCGGGGGGTCCATGCGGCAGTCGGGCATCCTCGCAGCCGCTGCGATCCACGCCCTCGACCACAATCTCGAGCGGCTGCAGGAAGACCACGCGAATGCACGCGCGCTCAATCAGGCACTGGCGGGGATCGAGGGAATTCACCTCGAACGGGCGACCGAGGAGATCCCCAGCAACATGGTCTTCTTCACGCTGGATCCGGAGGGGCCCAGCGCGGCCGAATTCTGTTCGCGACTGGAACGCCACGGGGTCCGGATGATTCCGATGGGCGCTCGACGTGTACGGGCCGTGACCCACCTCGACGTCCGGGCGGACGCGATGCCCAGGGCTGCCGAGGCCTGCGCCAGCGTTCTGACCGAATTGGTCCGCACGACCGGAGGCGGTCGATGAACGATCGCGACCAGGCCTGCGGTGCGATCTTCGACATGGATGGCACGCTTCTTGACAGCTACCACGCCCACCAGCGAGCGTGGCAGGACACGATGCGCGAGTTCGGCATCGACTACACGAGCTCGGAGTTCCGCCGGCACTTCGGACGACGCAACGAGGAGATCATCGAGGACATCTTCGAGTGCCTGGGCAGGCCGAAACCGGATCCACACGTGATGCAGGAGATTGCCGACCGCAAGGAAGTGCAGTTCAGATCCGTGGTGGTGGACGATTGCTCGGAAATGCCGGGAACCACGGGACTCCTCACCGCCTTGCACCGAGAGGGCTGGAAACTGGCGGTGGGCTCATCGGCTCCACGGGCGAACGTCGAACTCGCCCTGGAGCTGCTCGGAGTGAAGCAGCTGGTCGACGCCACCGTCTGCGGCTGCGACGTGGAACGAGGAAAGCCGGAACCTGATGTGTTCCTCGAGGCCGCCAGGAGACTCGGACTCGAACCACGACACTGCCTGGTGGTCGAGGATGCCCCCGCCGGCATAGAGGCCGCACATCGGGCCGGCATGCCCGCGGTCGGCATCCGCTGTCCGCATCAGACGGCCGACCTCTCCGCGGCGGAACAAGTGGTCGACTCGTTCGACGAATGCCCGGAATCTGAACTAAGAAAACTCATCAAGGAACACGAGTCGTGAACGACCCCCGATACACGAAACTTGCCGACGTCCTGACCCAGCATTCCACGAACCTGTCCGCGGGAGAGAATCTTCTGGTCGAGACCTGGGACATCCCGGAGGACATGATCATCGCGCTGATCGAAAGCGGCCGCAGGGCTGGAGCGCATGTTCACGTGGTGGCGAACAACAGTCGCATCCAGAGGGCCCAGCTCATGTCGATCGCGGACGAGGCCCTGGAGGAGATGGCATCGATCGACCGCTTTCGGATGGAGAAGATGGATGCCTACATCGGCCTCCGTGGTTCCGACAATGCAAGCGAACTCTCCGACGTGCCCGAGGACCGCATGAAGGCGCGCGGTCGGCTGTACATGAAGCCGGTGCATTTCGACCAGCGGGTGAAGCACACCAAGTGGTGCGTGCTTCGATGGCCGAACGCCGGGATGGCGCAACTCGCCCAGATGAGCACCAGCGCCTTTCGGGACTTCTACTTCAACGTCTGCACCGTCGACTACGGCAAGATGCAGGGTGCGGCGGACGCACTCTCGGAACGCATGAACCGGACCGACCGGGTGCGCCTTCTGGGCCCCGGAGAGACCGACCTCAGCTTCTCGATCAAGGACATCCCCAGCGTTCCCTGCTGTGGCTCACACAACATTCCCGACGGAGAATGCTTCACCGCTCCGGTCCGGGACTCGGTGAACGGGGTGATCCAGTTCAACACCCCCACCCTCTACAACGGAGTGAGCTTCGAGAACATCAAGCTGGTCTTCAAGGACGGGAAGGTCACCGAGAGCTGGAGCGCCCGGAACGCGGACAAGCTCGAGTCGATTCTCGACACCGACGAGGGGGCGCGATACGTCGGGGAGTTCGCGATCGGATTCAATCCCTACGTCCTGCACCCGATGAAGGACACCCTGTTCGATGAGAAGATTGCCGGCAGCATCCACTTCACCCCCGGTCAGGCCTACGAGGAAGCCGACAACGGGAACCGTTCGGAGATCCACTGGGACAACGTGATGATCCAGCGCCCCGAGTATGGAGGCGGCGAGATCCACTTCGATGACGAGGTGATCCGCAAGGACGGACTGTTCGTGGTCGATGACCTGCTCCCGCTCAACCCCGAGAACCTGAAGTGAACGACGACCGATCCCTCAGTCGTTGAAGAGGTCGTCCATCTCGTCCTCGAGCTTCCGGTTGTAGTCGTCGACCTTGTCCTTGGTGTTTTCGGCCACTCCCTTGGCCCCGGACAATGCGTTGTAGTACCCGGTGGTTCCCGGCATGCCGGGGGAGCTGACCCGCTCACCCCGGGAGGGCGGGGCGGTGACGGGTGGCTC
This sequence comes from Planctomycetota bacterium, assembly GCA_036336805.1. Classification (GTDB taxonomy): domain Bacteria; phylum Planctomycetota; class Phycisphaerae; order Phycisphaerales; family SM1A02; genus UBA8087. Next base: position 7,620 of record JAYZFJ010000013.1, on the reverse strand, counting down.
GGCTGCTCGAACGGGGGCATCCTGCTGTTCACAACCTGATTGGAGCGGAGCGATGCCGGTCAGGAGCAAAAGAAGGGCGCAGGCGGTTGTTCTCATGGGTGGCTCCGAGCAAGTGTCTGTCTGAATGGCTATCCTAGCCGACCCACTCACGAACACGGAGCCTCCCTCATGCAAATAACGCGTCCAATGAAACAACTCCTGACGAGCCTGGCCTCTCTGGCCATCGTGTCCACCGCACTCGGTCAGACCGTCGATTACTCGCGAATTCCCAACCAGCCGAGCAAGGTCCAGGCCAAGCTGGAACAGGCGAAGGTCTCCCTGCCGGAGGCGATCACCAAGGCGGAAGAGGCCGGGAAGGGCGAAGCGGTCCAGGTCCGGACGATCTTCGGCCAGAACGCCCTTCGCTACGTGGTCACGGTCGAATCCTCGGGCGTTGCCAAGCGGATTCTCGTCGACGGGATGAGCGGCGACGTCATCGCCCCCAACCTGGACATCGCGGATGCCGTCAGGATCGCCCTCGAAAAGGTTCCGGGACAGTGTTCCGCCGCCTCAATCAATCTGCTGGCCAACCAGCCGTTCATCACGGTGGCGATCCTGGCCGAGAACCAGCGACATCAACTCAAGATCGATGCAGTGAAAGGAACCATCATGGAAGACAACATCTCTCCCGGAATCCCGGGAATCGAGACCACGAACGACATCGAGACCACCGAATCCGGTCTGCAGTTCATCGACCTCGAGGTAGGCGATGGCGCTAGCCCCAGCAGTGCCAGTTCCACCGTCAAGGTCCACTACACGGGGTACCTCGTGGACGGATCGAAGTTCGACAGTTCGGTCGACCGGGGCGAACCGATCTCATTCCAGCTGAGCGGGGTCATCCCGGGCTGGACCGAAGGAGTCGGGTCGATGAAGGTCGGCGGCAAGCGCAAGCTGATCATCCCCTTCCCCCTGGGCTACGGCGCCAATGGGCGTCCGCCGGTGATCCCCCCCAAGGCCACACTGATCTTCGACGTGGAGCTGCTGGAGACCACGAACTGAGCTGAGGCTCAGGGTGCACAGATGAATTCGGGCTGGTTTGCCTTGCGTCGCAACCAGTTCATTCCACGATGAACGGGCCTCCAGGAGAGCAACCATGCCTGGAAGGCCCGTTTCTTCGGAAGATCCATCAGGAGCAGGCCGATCGCGATCGTGAGAATGCCTTGACCGGGCAGGAAGAGCATGGCCAGTCCCCCGAGTACCAGCATCAACCCGAGAAGGTTTCGACCGATGCGAAGCAGCGTGTCTCGAGTGGGGTGTTGCGAGCGCCAGGGAAGTGATCGAGACCGTTCGGACACGAAGTGATCCTCGGGGAGCCTCGCGATCAGGATCGGAAGCGCCACAAGGGATCCGACGAAGGTCAGGACCCCGAGGGCCCCGAGCACCGTCAGCAGAAGTGATGTGTGGAGGTGAATCCAGGCGAGCATGCCAGTGGTACGCCGACAACCGGGAGTCGGTTCAAAAGCATCCGCTGAAGGCATTCCAAGGGGTTTTCACCGATCGAAGCGGAAGCCGACCCGGAGACACGGGGCCGGACGATCAGTCGGATCTCAGGTAGCGATCCTCGATCGCCTTGACCTTGCCGGTACGACGAACGTGGCGCTCGTCCCCCGAGAACTCTGCGCCGAGATAGGCGCGCACCATGTCCGAGGCGACCGCCCCACCGATGATCCGGCCACCCATCACCAGAACGTTCATCTTGTCGTGCTCGACCCCCTGGTGCGCGGAGTAGTAGTCCTCGCAGTTGGCGGCGTGGATTCCCGGGAACTTGTTGGCGGCGATGCTAGCGCCGACTCCACTGCCGCAGAGGAGTATTCCGCGATCCGCGCGCCCCTCCATCAGCTCGATCGCGAGCTTTTCCGCGAAGTCCGGATAGTCGTCCTGGGCGTCGTAGGTGAGCGCTCCGACATCATGAACTTCATGGCCCAACGATTCCACGAGCGCCTTGAGCTCGTTCTTGAGTTCGAATCCGGCGTGGTCTGAACCGATCACGATCTTCATGAATCACTCACTCTCTTGATCTGTGCCTTGGCGGCGGCGATCACGTTCTCGGGTTCGAAACCGAAGTCCTTCTGAAGTTCGGCGATCGGTGCCGACTCACCGAACCGGGTCATGCCGATGATCGCACCATTGCGACCGGTGTAGCGCTCCCAACCGAAGGTCGAGGCCTGCTCGACGGCAACGCGGGCATCCACCGTGGGCGGGATGACCGAATCCCGATAAGCCTGGTCCTGCCGCTCGAAGAGACTCCAGCAGGGCATGCTGACCACTCTGGAACGAATGCCTTCCGCGATCATCGCCTCGTGCGCCTCGATGCACAACGGCACTTCACTTCCGCTGGCCAGGAGCAGCACCTCGGGATCACCATCGCAATCGGCGATCACATAGGCACCCTTCGCACAACCGGATGCAGCACCGTACTTCGTGCGATCCAGAGTGGGCAGGTTCTGCCGCGAGAGCGCGAAGAGTACCGGTTCGTGGGTGAGCTGCATGACGAAACGCCAGCATTCGAGGACTTCGTTTGCATCGCACGGTCTGATCAGGAGCAGACCGGGCATCGCTCGGAGCGAGGCCAGCTGTTCGATCGGCTGGTGCGTGGGACCGTCCTCACCCAGACCGATCGAGTCGTGGGTGAAGATGTAGATCACGGGCAGTTCCATGAGTGCGCTGAGGCGGATCGAGCCCCGGGCGTAATCGGAGAAGATGAGGAATCCCGAACCGAAGGGGCGCACCTTGCAGGTCGACATCCCGTTGCAGGCCGCGGCCATCGCATGTTCGCGGATGCCGAAGTGCATGTTGCGCCCGCCATAAGTCCCGCCCCACGCGGGAGCCTGAAAGTCGCCCGCCCCGTCGAACTCCAGGCGGGTCTTGGTCGATGGAGCGAGGTCGGCCGCGCCTCCGATCAGCCAGGGTACGTGTTCCGCGACGGCATTGAGGACCTTTCCGCTGGAGACCCTGGTGGCCATTCCCTTCTCATCGGCGGGGAACGGCTCGAGTCCCTGGTCCCAGCCCGCGGGGAGATCGCGATGCTGCATCTGGTAGAGCTCTTCCGCGAGTTCCGGGTGCGCCTTGCGATAATCCTCGAACAGGGCGAACCACGCATCGCGAGCCTTCTTGCCACGAGCGCCCAGCAGTTCCTGGAATCGATCTTGCACCCCCTCCGGAACGAAGAAGGGTTCCTGGGACGGCCAGTTGTAGAACTCCTTGGTGAGCTTGATCTCCTCGACCCCGAGGGCTTCACCGTGTGCGGCGCTGGTGTCCTGCTTGTGGGGCGATCCCCAGCCGATGTGGCTGTCGACGATGATGAGGGTGGGCCGATCATCGGTGGCCTTGAAGGTCTCGAACGCGCGATCAAGAAGATCGAGATCGTTGGCATCGCTCACGCGAAGAACGTTCCAGCCATATCCGATGAAGCGGGTCGCCACGTCGTCGGTGTAGGCGAGTTCGGTGTGTCCCTCGATCGTGATGTGGTTGTTGTCGTAGATCCAGCAGAGATTGGAGAGCTTGAGATGGGCCGCAAGCGAAGCGGCTTCCCCACTGATTCCCTCCATGAAGCAGCCGTCGCCGCAGATCGCGTAGACATTGAAGTCGAACAACTCGAAATCAGGCTGGTTGAACCGATCGGCCATCCAGCGGGATGCCATCGCCATGCCGACCGAAGTGGAGACCCCCTGCCCCAGCGGGCCGGTGGTGGTTTCGACTCCGGTCGTCCAGCGGTACTCGGGGTGCCCCGGACACTTGCTCCCCAGCTGGCGGAAGTTCTTGATGTCATCGAGGGTCACCGATGGGTTGCCGACGACTTCGTACTTGGGATTGACCGCCTTGACTCCGCTCAGGTAGAGGAGTGAATAGAGGAGCATCGACGCGTGCCCGTTGCTCAGCACGAAGCGGTCACGATTCGGCCAGATCGGATCCGCGGGGTCGAAGTTGAGTACATTCTGCCAGAGCGCGTAGGCCACCGGGGCCAGCGCCATGGGAGTGCCGGGGTGACCAGAGTTCGCGGCCTGAACCGCATCCATGGATAGAGTTCGAATGGTGTTGATCGCGAGCGAGTCGATCTCGGGGATGTCACCGGGCGTTCCGGCGATCGGCATCGGCATTCGGGGATTGGCGGTCGTCATCGTTTTCTTCTCCATGAATTCAGCCGGTTCGGACGATTCACATCCTATGGAAAAGCGACTCATTTGTTTATAGTGGAGAGCGCACGGCTTTCAAGATCTGAAAAATTCGGGCCGTCGGCCCGAGAGCAGCTCGGAGGAACACAGACATGCTGGTACGAACGAAGTTGTTGCTCCTGACCTTCGGTCTTTCTCCGATTCTCGTCCTGGGAGGCTGCGGTACCGGTGCCATCACCTCGACGACCTCGCTCGGTGCGGTGCGTGGGCAGGAAGTTCAGGCCGGCCAGAGCACCGAGGTCCGAATGACCCGTCAGCAGGCCGAGGCGATGATGAACGCAAACAACGTCAGCCTCGGAACCTCGAACGAGGAGATACCGGGCAAACCCGATGTGGCGGCGCAACAGGGTGCGACCCCGCCTGGAGTGGGATACGACAACATCCCCGGTGTGCAGTACGATCCCGCCCTCGGAACGCTGCACTACGGCGATGGAGTGCAGCACCACATCGTGCACCATGTCCATTACAACGCCTCGGCGGGGGCCACCTCGGCACCCGCACCGACCGGGTACGTGCAAGGCGGTTTCGAGATACCGAACAATGAGAATCCCAATGCCCGAAGGGGTGGATACGGAAGCGTCAATGGGCGGCTTGGGGGCGCCAGCTTCAGCGGGATTCAAACCAACGGATACGGCATCCCCGTCCAGCACACCTATTCCGGCACCCGACCCAGGAACGCGCGATACGGTGGATCCTATGGAGCAGACCGTACCAATGACGGCACGGGAGTCCCCCGTGGCTTCTACGTCAACGGGGGCGGTGGCCTGGGAACGGACTGGCGCGGTCGATTCGGCAGCTTCCATCCGATGGCGCTCAACGGGACCGGCGTGACCAGCGGATTCACCGACTGACGCGACGGACCGTCGCGATACGAATGCGAAAGGCGCCGGACACCCTGAGGGGATCCGGCGCCTTTTCTGATCAGTGCCTCGTACCGAATCGGTTCAGGGATCGGTCACCGCGAAGGAACTGTCGATCACGTCGAGGAGTGTCTCGTTCCGATCCGCCGTGACCTCCCAGAACATCACACCACCGAGTTCCTGTTCGAGAATGAAGTCGAGCTTGAAGGCCAGTGAGTCCTCGTCCTCGTAGGAGATGAAGTGGCCCTGGAATTCCGTGGGACTGTAGAGGTACGGCACCTTCGCGACATCATCCCAGTAGCGGGTGTAGGTTCCGGAGGAGATCATCTGCTCGAGCTCGGTGAAATCGTTGATTCCGGTGGCACCGCTGGACCAGTCATCCCAGGTGCCGGCAGGGACCAGACTACCGGGCTGGAAGAGCCCCCCATTGCCCATCGGGTCGGAGACTCCGCCCCAGGACCGGCCGTAGAAGGGAATCCCGAGCACGATCTTCCCGGGGTCGGCCCCCTGATCAAGGAACTCGTTGACCACCCAGTTGACGTTGTACTTCGCCGCGACTGAATTCGCATCGGTGGGGTCGTCCGGGTTCTCGAAGAAGTTCGCATGGTGCGCGGTGGTACTCAGATCCCACGCACCCCGGAAGTCGTACGTCATGATGTTGATGAAATCCAGGACGTCGGAAAGGGCCTCGATGTCGAGATGACGGACCTTGTCCCAGCCTGCCGGGGAGGCGATGGTCAGCAGATACGTCCGATCGTCCTCGAGTCCCGCCTGGTCCAGCTGACTTCGCAGTTCCTGCAGGAGCAGCGTGTAGTTCACCCCGTCCTCGGGGCGTCGGGTGTTGCTCGAGAGGCCACCCTCGACCGGGTACTCCCAGTCGAGGTCGACCCCGTCGAAGTTGTACTGCCGGATGAACTCGACACAGCTCTGTGCGAAGCGAGCTCGGGACTCCTCGGTGAGCGCGACATCGGAAAAGCGACCACTCCAGGTCCAACCCCCGACCGAGATCAGGGTCTTGATGTGCGGGTACTGCTCCCTGAGCACGTTGTTCAACTGGTTGTAGGTTCCGGCATAGGGCTGATCCCAGGCATCGCCGGGGTAGAGCTTTTCGATCGCGGCATAGGGATCACCGATCGCGATGCGGCCATCCGCACTGATGTTGGCGAAGGCGTAATTGACGTGCGTCAGCTTGTCGAGCGGCATGTCCGCCGGCTGGTAGTCACGTCCGTAGATCCCCCACTCGATGTAGTAGCCGACCACCTTCTTGTCACTGCTGGGGCCGGTGCCACCGCCATCGGAATCATTGCCGCCGGGACTCCAGGCCGCCAGCAGGATCGTCAGGTCCCCGCCAGCGACGGATCCATCACCGTCGAGATCGAATGCCGGATCACCGGACCCCCAGGCGGCAAGAAGCATCGCCAGGTCCGCGCCATCGACCGCACCATCGCCGGACAGGTCGGGCTGAGGCGACGCATCCTCGCCGGATTCACCACCCGCATCTCCTCCCGGGTCCTCATCCGAACCGTACTGGACGGAGATCGGCACTCCATTGAAGAGCGTGTCGTTCACGTTCTCGACGAAGGTTCCCACGCCACCGAATCCGATCTGAGCGATCGCACCCGGGAGGATCGTGCCGTTCCAATCGAGGTTGCTCAGTACCGTACGCCCATTCTCGACCTGCCAGTCAGCATTCCAGAGTGAACTGATCTCCGGGCCGTCGGCATACGACAATTCCCACCCATCAATGGCCGAAGCCCCGGTGTTCTCGATCTCGATGTGCGCGTTGTATCCGTCGGACCAGGCTGAATCGACGACGAATCGCACGGTGACATCCGCTGCACACAGTGGGATGAAACCAAGACCAGTGGCGCCAGCAAGGAGTGCAGCCGACCGACGACCCAGGGCCGTTCGCGGCTTCAGGTGCATGTTCACGTTGTGTCCTTTCAGAAGACCCCGAAAAAAGCCCGCAGCGCAGGCCAGCAGACTGTTCGCTCCAGCAGCCGATGAGGTTTGCCGGATCTGAGGAAATTCTAACTCGAACCCCACCCCAGACTCCAAACCCCCTTCGAGAACGCCAGAGGGGGATTCCCAGGTCCCGAGGCAGGGTGGATCGGTCTCGTGAATCGGGGCGGAATGGGCCACAAAAAGAACAGCGGCCGCCCAAAAGGGCGGCCGCTGAGAATGAGTTGACGAGATCGACCTGCACCAGTCATCGCTGACTGATGCCATGGATCGGATCCGAGGATCCTCACCATCCGAGGCCGTGTTGACGTTTTCAGGAATCAGATTGCTCTGAATTCCCGTCTAAGTAATCCCTTAGAAAGGAGGTGATCCAGCCGCAGGTTCCCCTACGGCTACCTTGTTACGACTTAGTCCCAGTCACCAGCCTCACCGTGGGCACCCCTGATTCAGGGCGACTTCGGGCGCTGCCAGCTTCCATGACTTGACGGGCGGTGTGTACAAGGCTCAGGAACGTATTCACCGCGGCGTAGCTGATCCGCGATTACTAGCGATTCCAACTTCATGGAGGCGAATTGCAGCCTCCAATC
>JAYZFJ010000012.1:0-25327 GCA_036336805.1 Planctomycetota bacterium | reverse complement strand
AACTGATTAGTTCGTACCCTCTGGAAGGGTGCGAATCAATGGTCTTCTCTGATTTTGGCCTGCAACACGCCTGGTCCGGGCCCTGGGGGACCCTGAACTGTAGACTGCCCGAGATGTCATGTATTTCTCCAGCCGTGATTTTCTCGGTCCTCATGGCCTCGCCCACATGGTGTTCGGCCCCTGGAGGGCCAGAACCGGGAAACAGCTCCGTTCAGGACAAGGATGTGAAGGCCATTCCTACCCATCGATTCACGAACCGGCTCGCTCAGGAGACCAGTCCCTATCTGCTCCAGCATGCCCACAACCCCGTCGACTGGCATCCCTGGGGGGCGGAGGCGATCGGTCTGGCCCGTACTTCGGACCGCCCGATCTTCCTGTCCATCGGCTACTCGACCTGCTACTGGTGCCACGTCATGGAGCGCGAGTGCTTCGAGGACCCGTCGATCGGCGAACTCATGAACGCTCGGTTCATCAACATCAAGCTGGATCGGGAGCAGAGGCCGGATGTCGACGAGATCTACATGACCGCCTGCCAGGTCTTCACGCGCATGACCACCGGACAGTCCAGTGGCGGCTGGCCGCTCTCGGTGTTTCTGGATCCGTTCACACTCGAGCCGTTCTACGTGGGAACCTACTTTCCGCCGAAGCCCAGTTATGGTCGCCCCAGCTTTCCTCAGATCCTCGAAGGGTTGTCCGATGCCTGGTCCGAACAGCGGGCCGCGGTCGAGGAGCAGGCGGCCACGGTGGCACGTCTCGTGCGACAATCCCTGCAGGCGGGCCAGTCCGTTCGCGCCCTGAATCGCTCGTTGGTGGATGAAGCGGTCGATCAGTTGATGTCCATGCACGACCGCACCCACGGCGGATTCGGGACCGAACCGAAGTTTCCGCAGCCGGTGTTTCTCGAGCTGCTGATGCAGGCGGGTGCCGGTCAGCCTGCGATCGATGGAGTGATCCGGGAGACCCTGGATTCGATGGCGAAGGGTGGGATCTACGATCAGGTCGGTGGCGGATTCCATCGATACTCGGTCGATGAGAAGTGGTTGGTTCCCCACTTCGAGAAGATGCTCTACGACAACGGGCAACTGGCCTCGGTCTACGCCCGTTCCCATGAGCGCACCGGAGACCCGTACCACGCTCGGATCGTCGAGGAGACCCTCGACTACGTCCTGCGGGAGATGACCGATCCCGCAACCGGAGTCTTCTTCAGCGCCCAGGATGCCGAAGTGAACACCCACGAGGGGGAGAACTACCTGTGGAGCGAGGACTCTTTCTCGGAGGCGCTGCGAGCGGGGGGGCTCGAGTCGGATCTCCCCCTCGCCCTGTCGGTCTTCGGTCTCTCGGAGGGCACGAATTTCCAGGACCCCCATCACCCGGAGTCACCACCTTCCAACGTGCTCTTCCTCTCAGGGCGTCCCGATGAACTGGCGGTCGCCAACGACATGGACCTCGCGGAGTTCAACGCGTTTCTCGAGCGGGTTCGACGCGTGCTTTACCAGCGTCGGATGACCAGGGACCAGCCGGGGCTCGACGACAAGACGATCGTGGCCTGGAACGGGCTGATGATCCGGGGCATGGCGGATGGAGGCAGGGTGCTGGGTCGTCCCGACTACGTCACGGCCGCCGAACGTGCGGCACGATCGATCCTCGACTCGATGCGTACCTCGGACGGAGGGCTGATGCGGACGTCCCGCCTCGGCGAAGCATCGATCCCTGCGTTCCTCGAGGACTATGCGTTCCTCGCCCGGGGGGCGCTCGCACTCCACGATGCCACCGACGACGCGGAGTGGCTCGGAGTGGCGGTGGAGCTGGTCGAGGCGGCTCGAGAGCGGTTCTGGGGTGCGGATGGTGCGTGGTACGACACCATGGCCGACCAGGAGGACCTCCTGGTTCGCTCGCGAAACCTCTCGGATGGCGCGGTACCCAGCGGGATCGGGTCGATGCTGCTGGTCCTGGCCAGCTTGCATGAACGCACGCAGGAAGCCTGGTACCTCGATGACCTCGCGTCCGCACTCGGGCGCCTGAGTGGTTCCTTCGCGGCGAACCCGGTGGGATCCGCCTACGCGACGATCGTCGTGGACCGGGGACTCGAGGCCTTTCCCGACCGTCTGCCGGCCGGAACCACGGGCGATGAGGCGGTGCACGTCAGCGCCTCGCTGGGCTCCGATGACATCCAGTTCGACGACGAGGGTCGAGCGGAACTGCTGCTGCGTCTTGCGATCGATGCGGGGTACCACATCAACGCCCACCAGCCGGGGCAGGACGAGTTGCTCGGTCTGCTGGTACAGCTGCGTGGCGGTGGAGGGGTGTCCGCCGAGGTCGACTACCCGCCCGGCGAGCTCTACCGCGAGTCGATCCGGGTCCATGCCCGATCGGTCATGGTCCCCATTTCTCTCCGGAAGACCGGCCCGCTGGCAGGAGGGTATTCCGTCGCCGTTCGCTGGCAGGCGTGTACCGATGAGCGCTGCCTCCCCCCCGTCACGGTCGCACTGCCCCTGAGCATCGATGGAGGCGTCCAGTGACTCGTTCCCACCGTAGGCCATTCCGCCTTGCGATCGTCACCACCGGAGGAACGATCGAGAAGACCTACTGTCCCCGCAATGGGTCGCTGATCAACGAGGCCTCGGTTCTTGACATGCTGCTCGCGGATCTCGAGCTGCCGGATGTTCAGATCACTCGCAGCTCCGTCTGCAACATGGATTCACTCGAGATGACCACCACCGACCACCAGTCGATCGTGCAGGCGGTGCGGGCGATGCTTGACTCATCGGACGGGGTGCTCGTGGTGCATGGAACCGATCGTCTGGCGGTGACCGGCGAGCTGCTGCAGGCACAGCTGGAGAAGGAGGGCGGGTGGCCGGTACCCGTGGTCCTGACCGGGGCGATGCGTCCCTACGAGCTGCGGGCGAGCGATGCCCTTCAGAACATGACCGAGGCGATTCTCGCGGTGCAGCTGCTCGAATCGGGCGTCTACTGCGTCCTGCACTCGAAGGTGCTCCGTTTTCCCGGGGTCTCCAAGGATTCCGCTCGAAGCACCTTCACCCTTTCCGAGGCCAGTGCCGACTGACCCTGCCTCCAGTACACTTTCCTGCACCGGATCGCGCCACATCCCGCAAGACACGAGGAGCCCCATGTCCAGCAAGTACCTGACCGCACCCCAGCCGACCAAGTCCTTGCCGGGAGGCATTCCCTACATCATCGGAAACGAAGCCGCCGAACGGTTCAGCTTCTACGGGATGAAGGGCATTCTGGTGATGTTCCTGACGGGGTACATTTTCTACCTCGCCAATGATCCGAACGGGGTTCCCATCGCCGATTCGAAGGCCATGGAGGACTACCACTACTTCACCAGTGCGGTCTACATCACCCCCTTCATCGGGGCGATCATCGCCGACATCTTTCTCGGAAAGTACCTCACGATCATGCTGTTGTCGGTGGTCTACTGCGTCGGCCACGGGATCCTGGCTCTCATGGGCGCGCAATTCTGGGGAATGGACAAGGCGCTCGATCCCTACACCTTCATGGTGATCGGTCTGGTGGTGATCGCGTTTGGATCGGGTGGAATCAAGCCGTGCGTGTCCGCTCACGTGGGAGACCAGTTCGGCGCGTCCAATGCGCACTGGCTGGAAAAGGTCTTCCAATGGTTCTATCTCTCGATCAACCTCGGTGCTGCGGTCGCGAGTCTGCTCACCCCGTGGCTGCTGTTCTGGTACGGCCCTCACTGGGCGTTCGGAGTCCCGGGGGTCCTGATGGCCATTGCCACGGTGGTCTTCTGGATGGGGCGCCATCGCTTCATTCACGTGCCTCCCGGAGGCATGGACTTCGTACGTGAGCTGTTCAGCTGGGAGGGTATCTCCGCCCTGCTCAAGCTTTGCATCATCTACATCTTTGTCGCCGTGTTCTGGGCGCTCTTCGATCAGACCGGGTCCTCATGGGTGCTCCAGGCGGAGAACATGGATCGTCACTGGCTCGGCATTCACTGGCTTGCTCCCCAGTTGCAGTTCATCAATCCGGTGATGATCCTCATCCTGGTTCCACTCACCGGGTTCGTGATCTATCCAGCGATCAACAAGGTGTTCACGCTGACGCCGCTGCGCAAGATCTGCATCGGACTGTTCATCATGTTCCCCGGCTTCGCGATCGTGTCGATCGCTCAGCAGTGGATCGATGCCGGAGAAAGTCCCTCGATCGGATGGCAGGTGCTCGCCTATGCGATTCTCACCACCTCCGAGGTCATGGTCTCGATCACCTGCCTTGAATTCAGCTACACCCAGGCTCCTCGAAAGATCAAGTCCTTCGTCATGGCGACGTTCCTCGCCTCGGTGACCCTCGGCAACATCTTCACCGCGCAGGTCATGGGGACGATCTCGATCGATCAGTTCGATCCCAACTCCGATTCGTTGATCGCACAGTCTCAGAAGACCTCGAATCCGGATGGAAGCTACATCCTCACCATGCCCTGGATCGGATTCATGGGTGGCGAAAGTGTTCAGGTGCGCTACAACGCCGAGGGAGTTCAGCAGTCGATCGACGTCAACGGGCTCGGTGACGTACGCGAGGGTGTTGGACGGGTTCAGCAGTACTGGGCCTCCCACGAGACATCAGACGTCGAAAAGACCGGCCTGCCTTCGGATGCGGAGGGTGCCAAGCTCGTTTCCGCCATCACCGACCCCTGGGGGCACCCTCTTCATTACAAGCTCGTGAGTTCCGTGGAGGCGCGCGTGAGCAGCGCGGGCCCCGATGGTGACTTGCTGACCCCCGACGACATCAATGCCTTGATCACGATCAAGCCGCCGCCGTCCGCTCTCGACAAGGAAAGCTGGCTGTATCAGCGCAAGCTGGAGATGAGCGAGGAGTTTGGTTTGCCTTCACCCGACGCGGATGACGACGCGGGTGCTGGACCCTCCTTCACCACCAAGTTCGCGATCGGTGGGGGGCAGACTCTGGAAGGGGCACCCCTCTTCTGGTTCTTCTCCTGGTTGATGCTGGGGACCGCCATCTGCTTCATTCCCGTGGCGATCTTCTACGTACCCCGCCAGTACCTCCAGGAAGAGGTCGTGCACATGGAGGCGGTCGACGAGGGCATCAGCAATATCTGAGTTCCTCGGTGACAACCAGGCGCGGCTCATCCCACTGCGACGGCCTCCGGTCCTGGCCGTGCAGGAGGATCCGTGGGTCACCGATCGGGTGCCGCTCGGTCTCGTGGAGGAGCGCTGGGAAGCGCTCTGTCGGGACAACCCACGCTACTTCGATGGTGACACCCTTCAGGTGCTGGGCGTGGTGCGCAACGGGCATGGGGGGGTCACCATCCACGTGGCGCCGACCAGCTATCGACAGTACGCGGTGCAGCGCACCGGAATCGACACCGGTACTCGAGCCCTCGGGGTGAAGGGGCTCTGCCGGACGTCGGAGGGAGGGTGGCTGATGGGCAAGCGAAGTTCGGAGGTCGCCTTCTACCCTGATCAATGGGAGTTCGTTCCCGGTGGCTCGGTCGATGCCGGTCGAACGCCCGCCGACTCGATCCTGGGTGAATTGTCCGAGGAAAGCGGCTGGGTCGCGGTGGGCAGCCCACGAGCGGTCGCGGTCCTCTATGATCCCTCGGCATTCAGCTGGGAGATCGTCTACCTCATGGACGTTCAGCCGGGCACGGTGCCCCCCAGCGAGGCCTGGGAGTATGCCAGCATCGAATCGATTCCTGCGGGACGAGAGCCCGCGCCACTCTCCGCGGTGGCAAAGCAGATGATGCGTATTCGAGATGGAGTCACGCATGAGCGAGCTTGAATCAACCGATTCCCCTGACCGGCCGACCCAGCCGATGCCGGAGGTGCTCCTCGACCGGGCGGGGACCCTGGTGATCGACAAACCCGCGGGCGTCTCCTCCCAGATGCGGGTCGACACCGAGGGGGTCTCCATCATCGAGCGAGTTCGACGCAACGGATTCCCACGAGCGGAACTGCCGCATCGGCTCGACCGGATGACCGGCGGCGTCCTGGTGGTGGCGACGGACCTCGACGCCCTCCGCTTTCACAACGAATCGATCCGGGACGGGCTCTGGACCAAGATCTACGTGGCTCGCGTGACCCGGCCGCTGTACTGCCACAAGTTGCTTGGAAAGAAGCGGCTTTACATGCGAAGGAAAGGGCGCAAGGCGCACGTGGTCAAGTCCGGCGGGAAGGTCGCCCGAATGGAGATCCTCGCGCTTGCGGACGTTCCCGGCTCCCACGAGCAGATCGATGTGGTGATTGACCTCGGGACCGGGCGGTACCATCAGATCCGCGCCGGACTGGCCTCGATGAAGGCGCCCTTGGTGGGAGACCTGACCTACGGAGGTGTCGAGGGCATCCAGCCGCTGCTCACCCACGTCATGATGCGGCTTCCGCTCCCGGACGGCAGCTGGCACCTCCTGCGGACCGAGGTCGCGGATGCCGCCATCGAGACCGATGACGAGCTGGTCTCGTTCCTGGACGAACTTGAATCACAGCTTGCTCCGCCTTCGAGAACGTCTCACGAGTGACGGGGTTCCTCGTGCACCGCTTCTTCAGCGGAACGAATGCTGATTACCGCTGGCAGGGCCGCGGGATTCGGTCTGGATCAAGGTGCTTGCTCGAGTCCATTGGGGGACAGGGACGGGGGAGGCATCTCGCACCCACTGGGTCTCGCCGAGCAGATCGGTGACCAGCTGGCTTGCGGACTGTCGGAACCGCAGGGTTTCGACCGGCTTGAACGGAGCCCTGGCGTAGCCCAGCATCACGAACGGGCTCAGCAGGTCTCGAAAGCCTTCGGTCGAGTGCAGGAGGGTCAGAGTCGAGCCCACCAGCTCCAGGCTCATCGCGGTCTTCCCCGGTTCACCACGGGGCCAGCCGAATCCTGCCCCGCCGTAGATGCCAAGCTCGCCGTCGGTGAGCAGGACCAGGCGAAGGACCACATTCGTCGCTGTCGGGTCCACGGGTGTCGATCCCGGTTTGGGGTTCCAGAGCAGTTGCGCGTGCAGGATGACCGCGTCTCGCAGGTTGCCCCGGGTGAGGTCCGAGAGGGGGGTGTCCGAGAGGAAGAAAGAGGTCTCCGCGGACTGCTCGGCGTAGCACCCGTGATCAAGTCGGAGTCGCAGGGAGGTCGGGTCCTCGGCAAGAGACGTGGCGGTGAGATTGGCTCCAGGGATCGAGCTGACCGAGCAGCCACCGGTTGACAGCAGCAGTGGGGTCATCAGGAAGAGCAATCCGAGGATTCGGAGGAACGGAAGTCTGAAATGCGAGGGCTCTGCGATCATCCGAATCCGTGGTTCAGCCGTCCTGGAGTTCAGTTGTTGAGGCTCTGCTGTGAACCGGAAGCCTTGAGGGAGTTCCGGAGCGTCGGGTCGGTGGGCACGACCGGCTTTCCAGCCGCGTGGGGGCGTTCAATGCCCAGTGCCTTCAGAGTGTCTCGGTCGATGATCGAGTGGATGGTGGATCGGGGAATGCTCGGAAGATTGCTTCCCTGGCTGAACACGTTCAGCGAATAGAGCCGTTCGATCGCTTCGGCGGGGCTCTGAGCCGGCCATCCCGATGCAAACAGGAGGCGGTCCATGATGTTCGTGGTGCTCTCCCCCAGGGCCTGGGCGTTGAGCAGTGCGTTCCAGGTCGCCCAGGGATTTCGGGTCAGGAAAGAGAGGTCGGCGAATACGTTCTCGTGCTTCTGCAGAAGCAGGAGCGTTTCGTCGACCCAGGGGAATCCAATTCCGCTCAGCACGATCTTGAGCTTCGGAAAGCTGCGAGCGATCTCATCCCAGGCGAGGGGGCGGTCGAATTCAAGCACGCTCTGCGGGATCCCTATTTCCGGGCGGGAGACCATCACCGGCATGGACTTCGCCTCGCACGCCTCGTAGATCCTCATGGCAGAGGAATGCGTGGGGTGGAGGCCCTGCATCGAAGGTGCGATGGAGATCCCACACAGCCCGAGTTCCAGGGCACTTTCGAGTTCGTGAAGGGAATCGGGTGTCAGCGGGTCGATCCCCGCGACTCCGATGAGGCGGTCGGGGAGTCGTTCCACCAGTTGTGCGATGAACTCGTTGGGGATGTTGGCATCGAGCATCTGGCTGCGAAATCCGTGAACCATGGCGATGTCGAGACAGTCGATCTGATCGAGGAGCGCATCGGGGCCGTGGTCACCGCGAAGCCAGTGTTCCCCGTTGGATCTGCGCATGACTGCCGCGGCCTGGGGGCCGAGTTGATTCGCGGAGGACCAGCAACGCATATTGGTATCAACGATCATTGGGATGGGATCCGTTTTCCGTGGACTCGTGTGGGGGGTACGATCCGGCGGCCATTGTACTTCTGCATACTACCTCACTGAACCCCAAAGTGGCGATGGGCCCAACCGATAGCGTCTTATCGGTCCGAATGACCCGATCTGCTGAGCTATAAGTGGGGAATCAGGCCCTACGGGCCGTACGGCACCCATCTATACTTCCGGCATGGATCCCCACCCGACCGAATCCCCCACTCCAAACCGGCCTGCCTGGTCCGATGATGAGCTGCGGGACGATCTGCACGCCCGCTCGGACAAGGCCGGCAAGGTCCAGGAGATGTTCGCGTCGATCGCAGCCAGCTACGACATGAACAATCGCGTTCATTCCTTCGGTCTCGATCGGTGGTGGCGCCATCGGGTGGTCAGGGCGCTCTCGCCCATCCAGGGCCTGGATGTGGTTGATGTCGCATGTGGTACGGGCGATCTGGCGGAGGCATTCGACCGCGCTGGAGCCGGCTCGGTCCTCGGAGTCGATTTCACTCCGGAAATGCTGGACATCGCCCGTGCCCGCGCACGCCGGTCTCGACTCGAGCGTATCGAGTATCGAGAAGGGGATGCAATGAGACTCCAACTGGATGATGCCTGTGCGGACGTGGTCTCCATCGCCTTCGGAATCCGCAATGTGGCGAAACCGGAACTGGCACTTATGGAGTTCAAGCGCATCCTCCGGCCCGGGGGACGGCTGGTGATTCTGGAATTCAGCGAACCGACCAATCCCCTGATCAGGTGGTGCAACCGCTTGTATCAGAATCAGTTGATGCCTCGGACTGCAGCCTTCCTCGCACGGGATCGATCCGGTGCCTATCGCTACCTGCCTAAGTCCATCACCTCCTTCATGGGGCGCGGGGAACTGGCGGCTGCAATCCAGGCCGCCGGTTTCAGCCCGCCCAGATTGATGCCGATGACATTTGGAGTCTGCGTGGCGTACCTTGCCACCGCCCCCTGATCGTTTCCACAGGTGTTCGTGGCTGTACGGCGTTCTGGGCGGGACTGGGGTGCCGATAAACAGGAAGCGCGCCCGATAAAATCGCATATTCGTGATTTTGCACCAGTTGAAAATGAATGTGATCTTCAGCCGATTGATTGTCTCTCGGTGAAGCTCGACCGCTGGGCTTCATCGAATTGTGGCGGAGGATCCGTCTCGCACTCAGCAACCACGATTCGCGTTGCAGGTCAGAGGAGCGCACCTGCAGGCACGACCCAACTGGAACACACTGCAAATGAACAAGGAACTCATCATCGAACGTCTCTATCAGCTTCTCATCACCGGCGAGCGTGACTCCGCACGCAAGATGGTCGACGAGGTCATGGACCTCGGCCCGAGCCACGAGGAGATGACCACTGAAATCTTCTGGCCCCTCATGGAGATGGTCGAGACGCTCTTCCGAAACGATCAGATCACGACCATCGCACATCGATACGCCACCCGCCTGCTCCGCTCTTTCGTGGATCAGGCCCAGGCCAACTACACCCAGAAGTCCCGTCGAAACCGTAAGATCTGCATGTTCTGCGGTCCCACCGAGGGTGATGAGCTTTCTGCACAGATCGTTGCGGACCTCGCCGAAGCCGACGGTTACGAAGTGTTCTTTGCGGGTGGTGGGGTTGCGAATGACGAGATTCTCGCTGAGGTAGGCCAGCAGAATCCGGACGTGCTCCTGATGTTCGCGGCCGCTCCGAGCGACTGTCCCCAGATCCGTGAGCTGATCGACACCATCAAGGAAATCGGCGCCTGCGGGCAGACCCAGTTCGTTGTTGGTGGCGGGGTGTTCAACCGAGCCCCGGGCCTGGCCGAGGAAATCGGTGCGGATTTGTGGGCAACCACGCCTGCCGAGCTGCTCTCCCGACTGGAGTCAGAGCCCGAGCGTCGGGCTCCCGAGGACCAGCGAACCGTCGGGCGATCTCGTCGAGACGGCCGCGTGGCGGCCTGAGGGCCCGAAAACCCCATTCTGAGTGCGTATTTTCCAGGGCGGCCGGCAATACCGGTCGCCCTGGCTCGTTTGATTACGGATGATTTGTGCAGCCACATCCCCGATTTCGTCTATACTTGAGGGGTACCTCGGGGATTGACTACCTGTACCCAATACACGTAGGCCGGGGACACGACCCATGGACCACCAACTTGAGCTTGCCACCATCCGACGCGCGAAGTCTGGTGATGTCTCTGCGTTTACAGACCTTATCGAGGCCCATCAGCAGCGCCTGTACCGGTTCTTGCTCAGAATCTGTGGTCGCCCTGAACTCGCTGAGGACATCGTCCAAGACGCCTTCGTGCGCGTTCTCCGAAATATCGACCGATTTGATGAGCGCTATCGGTTCAGCACCTGGCTCTTCACGATCGGGCGCAGACTTCTGATCAACAGTCTGCAGAAGAACCGGCCCCGAAGCGAATCGGATTGGATCGAATCCAGCGAGTCCGATTCGTTCGAGGGCGTGGTCGACGGCAGCAGTCGGGAAGAGCGACTGGCAACCGCCGAGATCCTCGATGATGCCCTGGATGTCCTGACCCCTCAACAGCGTGAAGTCGTGGTTCTCTACCACCACAAGGACCACTCGGTACACGAGATCTCCTCCCTGATCGGTATTCCTCCGGGGACGGTGAAGAGTCACCTGCATCGAGCCCGTCGTCGCATGCGTGACTGGATCTCCTCGAACGAACAGTTCCTGAAGCGAATCGACGAATTCATGGGGGCGGTTGCGTGAAGTTTCCCACCGGACCGGATCACGTCACCGAGCAGGCACCGGAAAACGGTCCGGATGTCACGCGCGGCGTGCTCGACCAGCTTGGAGTGTGCGGCGATCAGGCCGCCAGGCACTCGTCCGGTCGGGATGCCATCGGTCAGCTCTACCGGTTTCGATTCGTGGTCGTACTCGGCGGAATCGTCATGCTGAGTGTCATTTGGAGAAGCCTCGCCCCATCCGAGGACTCGGTCGACCTCGTAGAGCAGTTCCCCCAGACGATCCAGGAGGGGCGTGCGCACCGTGCCCAGCTTCTCATGGGATTCTTGGCCCCGTTCGACAAGGTTGATCGAGCCATCGATGAGGTGGGTCGAGAAGCCGATTCGCTGACCCTCATCGAGGGTTTGGGCGATGCAGGCCCCGACACCGTGGACTTTTCCACCGGTCAGCCCTGTGAGCCGGCGGAGGTGCGTACACTTGAGGCGTCCGCGCCGTTTCCCAGTTCGTGAACGGCGTTCTTCTGCCTCACCGTGGATCTGAACGGCCTGCTGTCGGAATTCTGCCTTGTTCACTCCCTTCTGCATCCTCAACCTTCTCATCTGCACACTGATCTCCCCTTCGCATCCGAAGGATCTTGCCCTCGAGGTGTCATTTCCGGTCGAGGAATGCGACTGCGTGATCTCCTATCGAGAGGCATCCAAGCTTCTTGATTTCTTCGGAGACGAACAGGCGCTGGGCTTTGCCCTCGCCATCACCCTTGGTCTCGACCAGAGTGCCATTCCCGCCCTCAATGGCCAGCTCAAGCAAACGGTCGTCGTCCAGAAGCTTCTTCGTCGCGGGGTCTTCGGTATTCGGGCGGTCGATGATGAACCAAACGGCTCCGAATGGGTCGCTTGGATCTCCGCCAGCGAGCAGGATTCACGCGGCATGATCGCGGCTCTCCGCCCGATTCTCGAGGTGAATCGCCTGCTGGTGACCGCGGGGGTGTCCGTTTCCGAATGCAACGGGGGGCTTCTGCTGGCCTCTGAACCTCCGGGCAGGCTTCGTCAACGGGCGCTGGAGTCGATTCGCCCTCCGAAGCAGCCGGGCGAGTCACTGCCGAAGGTCGATGGTGCTACCGATCCGCTGGTCATTTCCTTCCGTCATGGTGACGGGCTCGGCGTGAACAGCGGGGAGACCGGGGTGTCCCGGGTCAGAGTCCGCGGTCAGGATGGTGTGGTCGACCTCAACTACGAGGGCTGGTTCGAGCCTCACACCTTCGAGCCACCCTGCTGCAATCGCAAGCTCGACGTCGAGATCATGGAGCGCCTTCCCGACGATGTGGTCGGAGTGGTGGTCGAACACGCGGATGCCAGAGTGCTCCCCGGCAGCGATCTCATCGGTCGGTTGCTCCCAAACATGGTCGAGCCGGAACGATCCGATGAACGCTGGACCCGGAGAGTCGTGGTGCTGGGTCATTCGGGTGGAGGTTTGGAAGGCGCAGTGCCTGCGGTTGCGGTGGCGATTGAGACCGATGGACCGGGTGCGACAGCCCTCCGGCAGGATGTCTCCGTTCTCGCCTCGCTCAATTCCCTGCGCAATCGACTGGGGGTCAAGGCCGGGCTGCAGCATCTTCCGAGGCTGTCTGATCTTCCGGAGGGTGGGCAGCGCACGGTCTATGCCCGGGCATTGATGGAGCCGGTGCTGGGGGGGAACTCTCTTTCGAGGGAGATCAGCATCAATTGGTGCCAGGCCAGGGGGGATTCCAACTGGCAGCTTTACGCAACCTGTCCGCAACTGTCCGCATCGATCCACGGTGCTCTCGCCGAACCGGCGCAATCACTGAAATGCGTCAAGGCCGCCCACGCCGGCCGTCTCAATTCGGTGGGTGCGGCCACGATGGTGCGATCGCTCATTCCACTGGCCGGTGAATTCGCAAGTGAGGACCGGGTCGGCGCCCTGCGTGTGGGGCTTGCGTTGCTGTTCGACTTCCTCTGGCGCTCAAGTGAGGTCGAATGGATCGTCGACATTCCCGACCACCGGACGGTACGTGCGAACGTTCTTATCCACCCTCGTGAGGTCCCGGGGTCGTGACCGTATCCGTCGATTCCTCAACCAACCGTGATCGATTGCTGCTCATGTCTGGCCGGGACCCACTGGCTGCAGTACTTCACCATGGGCTCGTCGCCCGGTGCGGGATCGACCGCCCCTCGCGAATCCTGGTCGGGTTCAGTGGGGGGGCGGATTCGACGGCATTGATGCTGCTGATGAAGTCGCTCGCAGGGCGAGCGGGATCACCGGTCCGCGAGGTCTGCGCCTGCCACGTCAATCATGGCCTTCGAGCCGAATCCGACGAGGAGGCCCGCCACGCCGTGAAGGTCTCTTCGATGCTCGGAGTCGATATGTACGTATCCCGTCTCGTGGTCGACCGAGATGCGGGCAACCTGTCTCAACGTGCGCGGGAACTGCGCTACGAGGCATTCGAGAAGGCTGCTTCAGAAGCCGGCTGCGACTACGTGTGCACAGCACACCATGCGGAAGATCGGTTCGAGACGATGCTGCAACATCTCTGCAGGGGAGGTGGGGCGTTGGGAGTCTCCCAGCCGCGCTGGTCTCGTCCGCTCGGCTCGATGCATCTCGTCCGTCCGCTGCTCGGAACTGCTCGAACCGATCTGCGTTCCCTGTGTCTGCGCGCGGAGCTGCCGTTCGTGGAGGATCCTACGAATGGGGACCCCGGCACCGCTCGAGGTTTTCTCAGGCAGGAGGTGATTCCCATCCTTGAATCCCGCTGGCCCGGCGCCGCTCAGCGAGCATCCGCGGCCGCAGATCGGATAACGGCAGCGGGGATTGCGCTGGAAGGCCGCCTGGCGGACTGCTTCGGACCCGCCAGTCGACGTGTCTGGCCGCGTGAACTCTTCCGGGAGGTCGATCCCGAGCTGTCTGCGGCGGCTATCCGTCGGTCCCTGCTTGATTTCGCGTCTCGCGCGAATCTCCCCCTGGAACAGAATTCCTTTGCGAATCGACTGTGTGAGGCCGCCTGGTATGCGCAGTCGAGCGGTGTGGAGCCTCGCACCTTCGAGTTCGCTGCTGGGCGCCTTCGATTGATCGTGACTGCACGTGACGTCGCGCTGGATATCGTGACGGACTAGTCAGTCGTCGAGGCATCCCTCTGGAGCGTCCTTGCCGACGCACGTCACCACTTCGTCGACCACGCGGATCACATACGGAACACCGACCAGCCACATGGGACCGTTGGGGAGGCTGGTGAATTCACAGGTCGGACAGTCGACGTCCTCCGAATATTCACTCTCCACCAGTACGGCAGTGTCCGTAGGCGGCACCTCCAGGGCGACGATTGGGAGTTCCATGTCATCTCCGCTGAAGTAGACATCGAACAGGTCGTGGCAGGTGCCGCAGCGGGGGTTGTAGAGGACCAGGATGCCGTCATCCTCCATCAGGTCGATGACGTCGGGAACGAACTGTCCGATCGGTGTCTCGCGCAGTGACCTGCCCACCCATCCCGTCGGGGTCATCTCGATGATCCGCGAGTTGGTCTCGGTGGGCGCCTCCCGATTGGCGACCGCTCCGTCGGTGAGCGTTCGTGGGGCTAGCTGGGCGTTGGCGGCGATGGCGACCGAGACCACCACCAGGGTCGATGCAATGATCTTCGCAACTGGCGAGGCCCGTCTCGTCGGTCCATCCTCGCGGGTCGTTTTCGGGTGTCCCCTGAGAAGCACGAGTTCAAGGGCCGCGGCGAGTGTGAAGAATGATGCGGAGATGACGACTGAGGCGAGATTCTGGCTGCGTACCGCGGCGGCACATTCGGCGAGCGAGACGAATGCGATGCAGATCAGGGCGAGATGGCTGAGGAGGATTCCGGGCCCACGTCCAAGGAATAGGATGAACAGGGCGAAGGATACCTCCAGCATGATCAGCACCCGGAGCCAGGTCAGTGGATCGAGATCCGACTTCTGCAGGAGGACGGCCAGCCAGGTGGGTAGTGCGTTGCCGCCGATCGCAAGCTGTGAGGCAGCCAGTACGAGCAGTAAAAGGGGGCAGAGAATTCGACTCGCGATGACTCGGGCAGACATTCGTGAAGGCTCCTGGTCAGTTGGGGTTCAACCCGTAGATGCAGTCTTCGAGCTCTTCATCGGTGTTGGCGCCGTCAGCGATGCAGGTGACAACACCATCCCTGACTCGCACGACGACCGGGGTTTGAATCAGGTAGCTCGGTCCGCTCGGCAGTTCCGTACGCTCACAGGCATCGCAATAGAATTCCAGCAGCCCCTCCGGTGCGTAGTCCATGACGTCAACCGCGAGGGTCGGCGTAGGAAGCTGGGGATCCGAGAAGTAGGCGAGGAACATTTCCTGGCAGTGGTCGCAGTCGCCTCGATAGAAGATGATCAGATTTTCGCCCGTGTTGAGATCGAGCGGGATGGGACGTGGCATCAATTGGGCGAGTTCCTGGTCCTGAAGTCGCTTTCCGACCCATTCCTCGAAGCGCGGGTAGTAGTTCGGCTTGAGCGTCGCCGGCGGCAGGATCCATCCGCGCTCGTCCACTTGCGGCCCTGACTGTGTGGTGTTTCCTGCCTGTGAAGTGTTCGCGATCGTCCGCTCCGGAGCGAGGAATGCCAGCGTGTAGCCGATCACCGCCGAGACGGCCAATGCTCCGATGAGGTAGGCGGGGCTCTGCCGGCCTGCGCTTCCGGGCTTGAAGAAAAGCACGCATCCGAGAAGCAGCGCGTCGATGAGGAGCATCACGCTGGCCGGTGGGCCAGCGCTTCCGAAGCAACCGCAGTCGCCGCCAATCAGGCTCGCCAGTCCCTTCTCGCTGTCGTAGCCCTGAGCCAGGACGATGGTCAGGATGACAATGAACAGGGCGAGGGTCGCGGCGGCGATGGGCCTGGCAAGGCGAGTGCTGGCGAACATCAGGCCGACCAGCATGAGCTCGGTTCCGATCAGGAAACGCATGCTCAGGCCGAGCCACAGGTCGGGATCCTGGCCGATCAGCGAGCCGACCCATTCACAGGTGCTCCGGACCGGCGGAGGCAGCAGCTTCCAGTCGAGTTCATTGAGTTTGAAGAGGGCTCCCGTGAGCACCCACAGTGGAACCACCACGCGGCAGGCGATCAGGCCGATGATCGCTCCGGTGGATCTTGAATCGTTCGAGGAGGGCGTGGGGGATCCGATATTCATGGTATCTGCCATTGCGTTTCCTACTGAACAGGCTCGAAGCAGTTGCAAATCGCGTGCAGCGCAACCTGGTGCGATTCCTGGATCGATGCTGAATCTTCTCCAGGAGCCAGGAAGACGGTCGAGCAGAACTCCGCTGCCGCACCTCCATCCCTCCCGAGAAAGCCAATCGTGCTGATCCCGTTCTCCACTGCAGTTTTCAGTGCGCGAACGATGTTTTCACTGTTACCCGAAGTGGAGAACACCGCCAGGGCATCTCCCGGTCTTCCGAGGCCGAGGCACTGCCGTGAATAGATCTCCTCGAACCCGTAGTCGTTGCCGATGCAGGTCAGTGCGGTGGTATCGGCGTTCAGGCAGGTTGCTCTCAGCGGAGGTCGGTCCCGGTTGAATCGACCGATCAGCTCTTCTGCGAAATGGAGTGCTTCGGCTGCCGATCCGCCATTGCCACAGGTGAGAAGCATTCCACCGTCTCGAAAGGTGTTTGAAACGACTTCAGCGATGCTGGCTATGGCACCCGCCTGGTCCCGGGTCGCGATGATGGTGGCTGCCGCGGCATCCAGGCGAGCCTGAACGGTCTTCTGGAACTGATCCACCGTGCGGGTGGGATGGTGGTCACTCATGGGTGTAAGTGTAGCGCCCCAGACTGGGCGCGGCTCCACTTGGTAGCCTAGGGAGATGCCTGCATTCGCAAAATCAAGTCTAGTCCCCGCTCCCTTGCACGACCTGAGGAAGTGGCATTTTCAATCCAAGGCCTTGCTGCGACTCCTGCCACCCTGGTCAGGGGCACGGGTGCTTGAAATCCCTCCGGCACTCGCTGATGGGGCGATTGTTCGTCTGGACGTTCCGGTCCCTCCTCTGCGCAGAAAGGAGTGGGTCTCCAGGATCGAGAAGGTCGATCCTGAGCGATGCTTCACGGACGTTCAGGTCTCCGGTCCGTTCCGGTCGTGGGAACACGAGCACAGCTTCCTGGCCGGTGATGACGAGGGGACCTCTCGCATCCAGGATTCCCTCACCTATGAGATGAAGGAGCCCGGTCCGATAGCGCATTTCGCCAGCAAGCTCGTCGACGCTCAGCTGGTGAAGATGTTCCTCTGGCGGCACCGGCGGACCCGCAACGACGTCAGTCTGTTGCGTGCGACCGACTGGGTTCCCAGGACCGTTCTGATCAGTGGTGGCTCCGGGCTCGTCGGTACGTCACTTCGTGAATTGCTTTCAGTATCCGGATGCACCGTCCGCAGGCTGGTCAGACGCGATGCCAATCTCGAGCAGGGAGAGTACAGGTGGGATCCGGAGGCCGGTACCATCGATCCCGCCGCCTTCGAAGGCGTGGACGCAGTGGTCAACCTGTCCGGGGCTGGCATTGCTGACGCTCGCTGGACCAAGGCTCGCAAGGAGTTGATCGAACGCAGTCGCATCGATTCCACCGGATTGCTTGCTCGTACGATCGCCTCCATCCCGGGCGCCAAGCCGGCCCTGATTTCGGCATCGGCAGTCGGCTACTACGGCAATCGTCCGGAGGGGCTCTGTGATGAATCACAACCGGCTGGAGAGGGTTTCCTCGCTCGGACCTGTGTCTCCTGGGAGGCGGCTTGTCGGCCTGCGCGGGAATCCGGTGCGCGAGTCGCGAATCTTCGAATCGGCATCGTGCTTTCGTGGTCCGGTGGAGCGCTTGCCAAGCTGCGGCTTCCAACTTCACTCGGTCTCGGCGGACCGATCGGTGATGGGCGCCAGGGCATGAGTTGGATCGCACTGGATGATCTGGTGGGCATCATCGCCCACGCAATCGTTGATACTCGGTACCAGGGGCCGATCAACTGCGTCGCACCCAACCCGGTCACCAACCGGGAGTTCATGCGCTCTCTGGGATCGGTCCTGCGCCGTCCGGCGATCCTGCCGATGCCCGCGGTTGCTGCCCGGGCTGCCTTCGGGGAGATGGCCCAAGAGGCCTTGATCGAGGGGGTTCGTGCGCATCCTGGAGTGCTCGAGGGAGTTGGATATCCCTTCATGTTCCCGGAGCTGGCTCCCGCATTGGGGTTCGAACTCGGTCAGTTCTCCTGACCGGTCCCGCGTAGGCTCCTCAGCCAGGGCCGTGCCGCCGGGATGGTGGCGAGTCCGGCGGCGCCCAGGACGACCCAGCCGACAGCAGCTCCTCCACCGAGCGCGATTCCGATGAGACCGAAGGCCGGACCGGCTCCATACCCGAGACCGATGAGACTTTCGTGAGTCCCCGCGGCATCGACCTCGGCCCTGCCCACTGAAAGTGCGTAGTAAATCGCCGAGTAGTAGGTCATTCCCTGGCCGGCGCCGACCAGTCCCAGTCCGATGAGGACACTACCGAGGTTCGGGCCCATCGCGATGAGACCGAACCCAACCAGCATGAGGCACCAGGCCAGAGCCAGTGAACTCCATCTGCCGTGCCAGAACAGGAGTCTCCACATGGCTGCGACGACCACCACCCTGACGACGAGCCAGGTTGCGGTCAGCGGAGTCTCCCAGGTGGCAGCGATTCCAAGGGCGTCGAGCTTGTAGGGCATCAGTGAGCTGAGTGCGCCGATGAACACATAGCTGAGCGGCAGCATCACGCGGCAGGTGTTGAGCATGTGCCCGTAGTTCGTTCCGACCTCTGCAGCGCCCGTCGAGACATGTTCCACGGGGCGCCGGGGATACCAGAACAGCATCGCCGCAGCGATGAAGCAGACGGGCCCCAGTGCCCCGATGGACCATCGTCCCCCCTCGTTTCCGACATTGTTTCCGATGAAAACGGCCATCGACGCGAGGCCGATCGCATTGGCGGTCATCCACGTGACGTTCCACCAGCCGATGGTCGAGCGCATTGAATGGCCGTGTCGACCTGCACTCATGTAGCTTTCGACGATCGACCACAACCCGGCGGAACAGATGCTGAACAGGAACGACGTCGCCCACAATGCCCATTCGCCATCGACCAGCGCGACCACCGGTGCCGCCATGCCCTGCGCCACCAGCACCACTGCGAGCACGGTCCTGGGGCTGACCAGTCCCTCAATCCTGCGCAGGAATCTTCCGGAGAGGATCGCAGCGACGGCGTACACGAGTCCGTTGGCGGCAAAGAGCAGGAACGTCTCCCATTCCTGGAAGTCGTAGTCGTTCTTCGCGACGAAGCCGAGTCCGTTCCACATGATCGCGGTGGCGATACTGGCGAGAAACGTCAGGATGAGTTGCGGACCCATCGGTGCGGGACTGCGGGATCCGTCGCCCGGGGCTTGATCTTCTGGGCTCATGTGATCTCGCGGCGAATTAGTCAGGAACCGGGCCCTTCCTCGACCGTCCACTGATTGCTCCGGTTCTCGCGAACGCCCTGGATGACTTCATCGGAACGCTGGGCCGTGTCCATGCTGCCGCCCCGGGCGAGTACGGACATCGTCTTGAGATTGAACACCTCGACCGAGTAGCTCGCGTCGGACGGCGAAGCACCCATGTTGAAGGTTCCATTGAGCCCATATCGCTCGCCCGCCACGGCATTGAACGTCACCGATACTGTTCTGGAGTACTGACTGTCCTGCATCGAGTACATCGTGGCGAAAGCGGGGTCGGATTCCTCCATCGTGATCTGCGCCGTGGGCCAGACGTTGAGATCGAGCGTGGTTCGTCCGGGCAGTATCGACGCATTTTCCTCGGCACGGAACGGATGGCCGTTGACGGCGGTGACCTCGAATCCGATCTCCGCTTGCGGGGGATTGATCTCCAGTGTCGCCGTCGCGCTTTCAGGGCGTTCGGGGCCGGGATAGGCCTGCGCCGCCCGACATCCACAGAGTGCACTGGCGATCATCGTCAGAGACGTGGCTGCCACCAGGGTCTTCAGAATACGGGGACTGGTCTGTCGTTGGTGCATCGATCGGCATTCCCTAAACGAGTGGCGTAGGTTCGTCGTGCATCGGTCACCGACGAATTCGGTCTCATTCTACCCGAATCAGCCAATTGAGGATTTGCTCGTGCCCGACGGTTGCCAGTCGTCATGGAGGCATCTAGGCTCTGCAGTTTGTGATCCGGGCATCCCGCCCCCGTAGCTCAATTGGATAGAGCGCTGCCCTCCGAAGGCAGAGGTTGGTGGTTCGAATCCACCCGGGGGCGTTGGTGTACCGGATTGAATCTTCTTCGTTCATGGCGTTTCCCGGGGCCCTGCAGGCGTGTTCAGTACGTACTGACTCCACTCGTGTTCAGTCGACTTTCACTGGCTCAAGGATTGAAGAGTGAATGCATGAATCTGTCCGCGGACCGGGAAGTCGTTGATGGATTTGTTTCGAACACCTTGCAGCGTCGAGGGCTTTCGATCGAGACCGTCATCACCCCGCGGGGGATTCACAGGCTGCGGACTGTGCTCCTCGCGATGGTGCATTCCCATATCGAAGTGGCGTCGACCTGTCCCGCCTGATCGATGAGATCGATCCCTCGTTGCCACCCGCGGTGGAGTGATCCTGCGTGGCGACGTGCATTCCCACGCACTTGCGGGTAGGTTTGTGGCATGGAGATACGTGAATTCCAGCAACTCATTCGCGATCGCTACTTCGAAACGGATTCCGAACGTGGTGTGCCTGGTACCTTCCTCTGGCTGACCGAGGAGCTCGGCGAATTGGCCTCGGAACTGGCCGATCGTGAGCGGGGAAGGGGAGACCCGAACGCGCTGGCACTCGAATTCGCAGACGTACTTGCCTGGCTGGCCACCATCGCGAATGTCTGCGATGTCGACCTCGAGGAAGCGATCTCCCGCAAGTATGTGGAGGGTGGCGGTCCGTCAGGTACCAAGTGACGTGTCCCATCAGGTCCGATCTCTGAAACCACTGGTTCAACTGATGCGGCTGCCGCCGTTCTATGGCCTGGTCGCTCCGGGAGTGTTCGGGGGAGTCTGCGGAGCCGCGTCTCGGTCGGCCTGCATCGCTTCAAGCCGCCTGAAGTATTCCAGATAGGGCTTTGTCGGGAAATCGATACTGAGGCCGACCTCGCGAGGGCTCATTAGGGTCAAGTCGGCATGCATCGCGATCGGCTCCCGCGGTAGCGTGGCCTTGATCATCCTGGCTTTGTCCGTATTCCCCTGCCGCTCCATGTTCTTCACGGCAGCATGCCGCGCCATGAGGCCGAGGTCCGCCGCAACTCCCACGATTAAGTTCTCGACTTGCGCTCCTTTGAGGCGGTTGGACAGGGTCTGGTCCTGGTCGAATACGGGGAACTTCGGTGCGTCGAACGGGTACTGCTTCGCCATCACGAGGTTCCCGCTTCGAACGGCACTGGTGCCGTAGGTGCCGCCGAATCGGTCGGCAATTACCTGTTGTTGCTGCGGGGAGGTTTCCATGAGCTTTCCGATGCGCATGCCGTCGATGTCCATCTTCCAGCTGTCGCTGCCATTCGGCTTGGTGCTGATCCCCACGTCGAGCTTTCCGAGATCCTTCATCACCTCGTTGCACGCTGAGAGAAACGCCGCCCCGTCGGTGGTCTGCACGTTGCTCCACTGGTACTTGGTGTTCAAGCTCATTCCCACGGTCATTCCGCGATCGATGAGGCCGGTCATCGTGTTCCATTGCGTCTTGAGTGCTTCGAACCTCGCGATCTGCTCCTCCTTGTTGATCAAGAATCCCTCGAGCACGTCAAATTCGATCTGCGTGATCCAGCGGGCCGCAGGTCCGCTGAGCGCCAGGTAAAGCGGCAGGGCCGGAGGCAGCTGATCGATGAGATGCTCATCGAACGAGCTGGTGGTCGTCATGTCCTCGGTGAGTCGGATGTCGACATCCACGGTCACGGCGTTCTCGCCGATGTCCATGCCAGCGGAAACGATCCTGGTCGATCGAATGGTTGAGAGCACCTGCTCCACATGATTCTGGAAGTCCTGAGTGGCGCTCTTGATCGCCTTGCTGATTCCGCTCTCACCGTACTTCTCGGCACCTCGTATCGATTCCTCCATCCGGGCGCCGAACATCATCGGGGCCATCTGGAGATACTCGTTCAGGTATTCGCTTAATGTTGATCCTATTTCCGTTCCCTCGAATGCGGCAGCAACATCCGCTTCCGGCAGGGAGTCGATCAGCGAGCAGCCTGCGTGTTCCGGCATCTTCCAGGTTCCACCCTTTTTGAGGGTGAAGATTGCAATCCGTCCTTCATATTCGATCGAGTATCCAGGCTTGGGCTCGAGCTTGCCCACCATGTCGGCCGGGATGGTGGTGGCGACGTGCAGTTCAGGCATGTCGAACAGCTTCGGAAGCGCATCCGACCACGCGATGAAGAACTGATCGGCCTGGATCGGCTGTTCGGTGGTGAAGGGCAGTCTCATGCCGGCGCTGAGCGTGGGCTCAGGTACGGTGCCGAGGTCCAGCGACTTCGCTTCGTGGAGCACCCGAGATGGATTCTTCATGTAGAAGACGAATCTGGTGTCCTTGGAGATCAGCTTCTGGTAGGCCGCCGGAACCGCTGGCGCACCCGCCTCCTGCAAGGTGCCGGTCGAGGTGCATGTGAGCATCGCCGATGCCATGAATGCGGTGATGAGGTGGAGCATTGATGTCTTCTCCGGGTTGTAGGCAATGATTTCAACGTGCAATGGTAGTCGGAACGGTCATCGATTCTGGCTTCATTCGGGGGTGTAGCCGAGCTTGTTCGCCGCGTCGTAGGCGGCCACCTTGTAGCACTCCGCCAGGGTCGGGTAATTGAAGACCGTCTCCATGAAGTAGTCGAGTCCGCCTCCAAGCTTGAGCACGGCCTGCCCGACATGGACCAGTTCGGTGGCGCCGGTCCCGATGCAGTGGACTCCCAGCAGTTTGCGACTTCGTCTTTCGAAGAGCATCTTGAACAGGCCGGTGTCGTCCCCGAGGATCTGGCCTCTGGCGATTTCGCGGTACCGAGCGATTCCCACCACGTACTCGGTTCCATCCCCTGCCAGTTCATCCTCACTGGCACCTACCATGGATATTTCGGGAATCGAGTAGATGCCGAACGGGTAGCTGCGGCCCATGTGGGTGCTTTTCACTCCAAACATTCGGCATGCCGCGACGCGTCCCTGTTCGCTGCTGGTGGCGGCCAGCGCAGGAAAGCCGATGACGTCGCCGGCGGCCCAGATGTTCGGGACGTGCGTCTGGTAGTTGTCGTTGACTCGTATTCGGCCTCTGTCATCGGCTTTTAGTCCGATTCTGTCGAGACCCAGCGTATCGGTGGCCGCGGTACGTCCGATCGAGTAGAGCACCGTGTCCGTCTTTATCCTGGTTCCCGAGTTCAGGATGAGCTCTGCGTGCGGCCGATTCTCCAGTGAGATCGAAATCGATTGGACCTCGTCCCGAAGATGGAAGGTGACACCATCCTCCTTCATCTGTCTCATCAGTTCATCGACGATTTCATGATCGATGAATCCAACCGGTCGGTCATTGCGGTCAATCAGCGTGACCTTGACTCCCAGGCGCGCGAAGAACGTGGCGTATTCCGTTCCGATGACCCCGCCACCCACGACCGCCATGCTGCGCGGAAGGTGGTCAAGAGCGAGCACCTCGTCCGATGTCATCACCACCTCGCCATCGACCGGGACGCCTTCCGGCGCCGTGGGCCGGGTGCCCACGGCGATGAGGAAATTCTCCGAGGTGATGGTCCGGACCTCTTTCACACTCCGCACCTCGAGTTCGGTGGGAGAGATGAACCGACCGGTTCCGCGAATGAGGTCGACTCCATTTCGGGAAAGCTGATTTCTGATGACCCTGGCTTCGGTCATCATCACTTCCTGGACCCGTTCAAGCACCTCGGACATCACCGGCGAGTGGCTCGATCGGTCAGGCGCTCTGAATTCGTTGCTCGACGTGCTCATCAGCACCGCTTCCCGGAACGTCTTCGATGGAATGGTGCCGGTGAGGATGCAGACGCCACCCAGAGAGGGCATTCGCTCGACGATTGCGACACGTTCCGAGAGCTTGGCGGCCTGCACCGCGGCGCGCTGCCCGGCCGGGCCGCTTCCGATCACTACCAGGTCGTACTGATGGCTTGGGTCGTCGTTGATTGTGATCAGCCCCGGGACGATTCGGATGATGGCTCTTCGTTGAGGATCAGGTCCAGAATCGCCATGCTGACCTGGTCGCTGTACCGGATCGCCGGCCCTTCAAGCGAACCGAAATGGATCGCTCGGGGTATGCCCAGCAACTGTCCCCGGAACATGTTGAGGACCACCGGATCCCTAGCCAGGATCTTCCCGGGTGGGGGGGCAGTCCGGTCCAGCAGCTCCTCGAACAGTCTCGTCATTCGCCCGAAGAGAGGGCTCGGACTCTTCACCACCGGTGGGGAGGCGAGGAGTACGTAGGCAAAGGCATCGGGGTGTTGATCGTAGAAGGAGTAGGTCGTCTCCACCCAACGGGTGACCGCGTCGGTGAGCTGAGGGTGTTCCTCCACCAGCCCCTCCTTATCCTCCGCCATCGAGGTCATGATCTCGGCGAAGACCTCCCTCAGCATCTCGTCCTTGTTCTTGAAGTGCTGATAGAGAATCGCCTCATTGCAGCCCGCTCTACGGGTCACAGCTCGTACCGAAGCGGCCTGCAACCCCTCGGTCGAGACGATCTCAAGCAGGGCCAAAACCAGCTTCTCACGGGTTTTAACGCCCCTGACCGTATATCTGCGTGACGGATTCGAACTTTGAGTATTCCCCATAAGCGACTTACAGGATACTCTATGACCAGCAGTCTGAGTAGCCATGATTCTGACTGCATCGCCTTTCGGTATCTCGCTGGCGAACCTTCCGGTAGTGCATGGCCAATGCAGATTTCTCGCGTCTCCGCGAGGTCTCAAGAAAGAGGTGCACGATGAGCCTCACGTTCCAAGCCGCAGTCCTGGGTTGTTCCCTCATCCTGGCCCCCGTGTGCTTTGCGCAAGTCGAGTCGTTTCACGACCCCGAGCCCAAATGGTCGACATCGCTCTTCGGCGAGCCGACCCGGATCGCCGCGGCCTCCGAAGGATTGTCGTTCGCGGTTTGTTGGAGTGCAGGCCCGGGACTGGTGGTTGCTTCGGTTCATGACGTCGCGAGCGGTGAGCTCCTCGAGAACACCACTCTGGTTTCGGTCCCTGCGGTCTCCACCCAGGATGTGGCCTGGAGTCCGACGGCCAATCGGTTGGCGGTCGGCTACCTTTCCAACGAGGGCAGCGTTCAGACGCGTCTCGTGGACACCTTGACTTCGCTGCCCGTAGGCGGTGAGCACGTCGGAGACCATAT
>JAYZFJ010000011.1:0-18485 GCA_036336805.1 Planctomycetota bacterium | reverse complement strand
ACCGAGAAGGGGAAGCGTTCCAGACCCAGGCGATCTCGAAAGCCTCTTGAAAAGTGTCATAAAAACGTCCGTGATGCGTTTCAACACGGGCAATGACTAGGCAGAGACCACCTGTGAAGCCGATAACAGGAACAGAGCAGTTGGCCATACCGGCCAACCACCACATTTGGAGAAGATCAGGGATGCTTTTCACACGACACTGGCTTGGTTACACGGTTCTGTTCGCAGTCCTCGGGTCCTCCATCGATGGAAGACCTGCCGTGGGCCAGGATGTCTTCAACGGGGACGGGGCGATCGGCGCTGCTCAGGACCCCGACAACCCCAGCATTCCGCCCACCCCCCCGACGGTGCTCAATGGCCACGAGGGCGCCAACTGGGAAGGATCGGTGCCGGCCAACGGAGATGTCGATGGAGCATTCCGGTTCGACCTTGATGACGAGGACGCTTCGCTGAGCTGGTTCGAAATCCAGTTCGATGGCAACGACTGGAGCGAGATCAGCAACTTCTTGCTCGATTCGAATTCCCAGATCCTCTTCACCTCACCCACCACCAACGAGGTGACCATCGGGTTCGCCGATGGCGCACGCATCGATACCGGCTCGGGAGCCATGTGGTTCGACCAGTACTACACGTTCAACGCCGGTACGGACCTCGACTTCGACTACGGCAACGGCGGCGACGAGGATGCGCTGCTGATCAACTACACCCCGATTGGTTCCGGCGCCAGTGGCATGGATTTCAACCTGATCATCAACGGATCGATCGGTGATGGCAACACCACGATCAACAGCACGCTCACCTTTCGAGGCGGAGGATGGGCACTGCTCACGGGAGGCACGAACATTCAGGATCCGGACACGGAGTTCGCCCTTGCCTTGAACAACGCCAGCCTCATGCTGGCGGGTGATGCCTTAACGACCTACGACTTCCTGAACGGGGTGACGATCGCCTACTCGGGCAATCAGTCTGGTCGGGAAGAGGGACGTGGAATCATGCAGATCATCGACGAGGCAGCGGTCAACACCGGAACCTCCGACACCGCGATCAGCGGATACGGGGCGCTGCTGGTGGGCGGAATAGACGTGGATGCGCTGGACGACGACCTGGGATTCGACGCACACGTCTCCGCGGGAGAACCTGGAGTCGATGGTGCCTCCTTCACCACGGCCGGTCTGACCCTTGAAGACAACGCCGCAGTGGTGGTCGGCAACGCTGCCTCGCTGACCGCAACCACCACGAACATGGGGGACTCCACCAACCTGGTGGTCCAGAGTGGTGGTACTGCCAATCTCGGTCTCTTCGACATGACCGGCGGCACGATCATCAATCAGGCTGGAGGCCAGCTCAACTTCACTGATGGCGCCGACGCTGCGGAATTCAGCGGGGGCCTGTTCCAGTCCTACGGAACCACCGCCTTCAGCGCGGGCCTCACCACCGGTGCCAGCACCTTCGAAGTGCTTGGTGGAGTGACCAGCATCGAAGGCGACGCCGATTTCGGATCGCAGGGAAGCGTGCTCGTGCGAAACGGCACCCTGGACCTCAAGGGAGCACTGAACACCCTGGATGCCCGACTGATCAGCCTCCAGAACGTGGGGATCCTCCAGTCGGGTTCCACCGTCGACGACGTGACCAACATCGGCGCCACCTCCACGATCTCGGTTGACGGTTTCGGATCGGCGTTCAACGTCGTGGGGGACCTCAGCGTCCTCGGCACGCTGGCGGTCAGTGACGGTGGAAGCCTCCAGGTCGACCCCCTCGCGGCGCCGGCCAGCGGTGGTGAGCTCGATCTCAATGGCGCCACGCTGGGTGGCGGATCTTCCGAGAACTATGCTGGAATCAATTCGATCCTCGACTTCAGCCTCTTCGAGGACCCGGCCGGAGGCAGCCTCGCGGTGGGTTCACTGGTCAGTGGCGTGTACAACTCCGACGAGGGCGCCTTCGGAGCGAATTACGGGACGCTCGACATCGCCCTGAATGACGGAGTCAATCTGGATCTGACGGAAACCGACATGACCTTCTGGATCGCTTCGGAGAATTCAAGCGGGAACAGTCAGGCCTACATCGACATCATCAGCAACTCCAACGCCGTGTTCGGCAGCAACAGCAACATCGATGTCGCGATCGGCGGAGATCAGTACATCGCGACCGACACCCAGTGGATTCTCTTCAACGAAGACGACATCGAGGGCGATTCATGGGAGAACGTCAATTTCGATGGCTTCGAAGGGGGTTCCGTGACCCGATCCTTCGAGCTTGCATACGACGGCTCCGGGGCACTGATCGAGGGCGTGGTCACGGTGGGTGCGAACTACGAAACCCCCACCACTGGCGCGAGCACGGTGGTGCAGCAGCGAGGTGCCTGGCTCGACAACGAATCCGAGAACGGGGGCGCCATCAACCTGCTTCACGAGCTGGACCAGATCACCAGTGTCAGTCAGTACCAGAATGCGCTGGCCAGGCTCGGCCCCGAGAGCGTCGCCAGCGGTCTGCAGGTCGTCGCCGACACCAACGCATTCAACGCCTACCACGAAGCTCTCAGCGACATGCGTACCGGAAACGAACTCGGACGCCCCGGACCGGCTCGCCGACCGTTCAGCCGGAGTTCGCAGTCACTGCTCGCTTCGCAGGATGAAGCCGACACGATCCGCTCCCAGTACGGCTACGGTGCGGGACCGGAATCAGGCCAGCGGCGGAGCGAGAACGACAACATGGTGGCCTTCGTCCAGGGGTACGGCCGAACCATCAATCTCGACAACATGAGCAACGTCATCGGAGTCGACGGCAACCAGTGGGGAGTGCTCGCGGGAGTCGGTGGACAGCTCTCACGAAACTCGGTGATCGGTCTTCTCGTCGGATACGACGATTTCAATGGCGACCTCAATGACAACTACGGAAGCGTGGATGTCGGCACCGTGCGAGCCGGACCCTTCTTCGGATGGGCCAACGAGCGTTGGAACGTCGACCTGGCACTGACCGGCGGCTACAACGACTGGAATGGCACGCGAAGGAACAACGGCCTCCCCGGAGCTCCGTCGTACAACTGGAGCACCGGTGGCTGGCAGATCGACTTCTCCTCGGGGGTCGGCTACCGGATCCCGCTGGGCGGTGGGGTGAACCTGGTTCCTGAAGGCTCCTTCGTCTACAGCTTCATCCAGACCGACAGCTACACCGAGGAAGGCACCCAGGCGGGCACGCTGAGCGTGGACACGAACGATCTCAACGCGATCATCGGCCGGGTCGGTGCCAGCGTCGAGGTCCTTTCGATCGCCGGACTGATCCTGGAGGGACGCCTTGGTTGGCAGGGCAACTACAGCTTCGGCGGAGATCTCGAAACCGGCGTTCTGGGTGGCGGAGCCCCCCTTCCGGGGACCCCCGATCAGGTGGACCGAAACAACGTCTATTACGGAGCCCAGGTCACCTGGATGCCGACCTGGGATGTGGCTCTGTCCTTCCGATATGAAGGGCGCAGTCTTGACGGCACCAATGATCAGTACTTCGGGGGTGGAGTCAGCTTCGAGTTCTGACTCGAAAACTTTCCGCGAAGTCGAGTGTGGGGGGCAATCTGGCAGGCGAGCGTACGTTTGCTAGGGTACCGTTGTCTGGACGACCCGCCTCTGAGCGGTCACGGCCCACTGGAGCCCGCAGGATGCGATTGAAGAGAGTGAACAGCTGGCCCATGCTGATGGCAGGTTTCCTGGCGGCCCCTCTGGCCACGGTGGAGACCTTTGGACAAACCAACGAATTCGATGCCAGTTCGACCACCCCCGTGACCCTGAACTTCACCGCGGGGGGACAGTGGGACCAGGGTGGACCGACGACCTGGCCCAACCAGACGGAGGTGGATGGCAGCATTCTCTTTCGAATGGCGCCGGTCACAGGCCAGGGAAGCGACGTCACCGTCGACAACATCAACAGCACCTACACGGGCATCACCAGCCTGCTCACTTCCGAGGGAACCGCGAATTCAATCCTTACCCTGCAGGGTTCGGGCGGATTCGTGATGAACAACACCCTCAGCAACGTGGTGGACATCACCCCGACGGTGGACCTCATTCTCGCAATCGACATCCAGGTGGACTGCGACCTCGTGATCGACACCACCAACCTCGCCAATCCGGCAACCCAGGGCGTGAGCTTCAACCGATCACTGGTACTCACTCAGCAAGATGCGACCGTGACCATCACCGGAGCCGGTGCGGTGACCTTCGAGACGGGATCATCGCTCGACCTCGTGGGAACTCTGTTGGTCGGAGCCGATGCATCGGACGGCGCACGACTGGTCCTCAATGAAGGCACGTCATTCAATGGTGCGATCGACCTTTCGGTGAGCCAGCTGGCCCGAGTCATCGTGGACACCAACACCCTCACACTGAACTCGCTGCAGGGGTCGGGAACGATCCAGGAGACCGACGGGCTGAGTGAAGTCGATCTGATCATCAACGGCGGAACACAGTCCGAATTCACCGGAACCCTCCTGCTCGACAACAACGACAGTTCACTCACCGTCACCAACGGATCAACGCTCATCCTGGGAGCTGGAAGCACCGCTGGGACCACACTGACGACGAATGCCATCGGTCAGACCAGAGTGACCGATGGTGGCAAGGTCCTGATCACTCCGATGAGATTCGGCGGCACGACCTTCGACAACATCGCGACCCTGAACACCACTCTCTTCATCGATGGCGGGACTTTCGGTGGTGAAGGCATCGTGGAGCTCGATTTC
Source organism: Planctomycetota bacterium (assembly GCA_036336805.1). GTDB lineage: Bacteria > Planctomycetota > Phycisphaerae > Phycisphaerales > SM1A02 > UBA8087. The sequence continues at coordinate 13,759 of JAYZFJ010000011.1, read as the reverse complement.
AACGCACCCGATCCGAACTTCGAGATGATCTCGGGGTGGATCCAGGGTGGCAACGACCAGGGGACCGGAACCCTCACCTTCCAGGGGATCGCCTTCGGAGGAACGTCGCCGATCAACTTCGACGATGATGCCGGACTCTGGGTGTACTTCGATCCGACCAATCCGAACGTCGATGCCCAGGGAGATCGGACTCCGTACATCGAGTTCGCCGACGTGACTGCGGGCGTGCTCTTCTCGGCGGGGGCCAACATCCACGTGGAACTGATCGGCCAGCCGGACTACTTCGACCGCAATGCATCGGCGGAGCAATGGTTCGCGAACGGCTGGCAGAGTCTCGAGGGCGAACTGCTGCTGCTCAGCACTCCCTTCAATGGAAGCCTGATTGATTTGACCGGTGGAGACTGGGATGGCAGTACCAACCTGGCCACTCGCGTGCTGACCGTGTTCACGAACAGCGACAATCCCGATTTCACCGAGCTCTATGGCCAGATCACCGCGGACTACTCGGCGAACGCGGGTGAATTCCAGGTGCTCGGGGATCTGCTCAATGACCTGCTCCCCGCGGCAAGGCTGGACCCTTTCGGAGATGATGCCAGACTTCTCACCTTCCTCGACCGAGAAACCTACCTCACCGGCGGGACGAACAGCGCATACTTCAAGGCGCTGCAGCAGAACCTGACGCCCCAGTCCGCTCTGGTCTCCGATCGCGTCACCGCGAACAACATGTACTTCGACGTGAGCCGAAGGAATCTCCGGGAGGTCGCCATCGGCACTCGAGGCCCGGGAATGCTCAAGTCAGGCAGCATTCAAGCATCAACGCTCATGGCCAGCCAGGAGGAAGCCAGTGCAGTGTCCGCCAACTCGAATGCGTCGGCGCCACCTGTGATCATCCAGGGAACTCCCAGCCCAACGAAACCGACTTCCGACGTGTTCCAGGCACTGTTCGTCGAAGGCTACGGACGCTGGGATCGCATGGACCAGGAAGGCAGCGTCGTCGGCTACAACGCCACCACGACCGGTGTTGCCACCGGCTGGGGGATCGGTCTCTCCGATGGCATCACGATCGGTCTGACCGCGGGCTGGGAGAACGTCAGCGCGGATCTTGTCGAAAACCTCGGTAACACCAAGGTCAACAGCTTCCGAGGCACGCCGTTCATCTCCTGGAGCGGAATCAGCGGCAAGGCGGAGCAGTATGCAATGCTGGCAATCGGTGGTGGATACAACACCGCCGACGGCGTTCAGAAGTCAGGACTCACCCTCGCCGGCATCACGAAGCAGGAATCGTTCAACATCGATGGCTGGGAGTTCGATGTCGAAGGCGCGGTCGGTGCGCGCATCCCCCTGTCGGAGACCGTTGCGGTCCAACCGGAAGCATCCCTGCGATATTCACTGCTGAACTATTCCGGCACGATCACGCCGAACGGCCAGGCAAGCACCGACTACTCGGGTGGCGACACGTCCTTCATCAACGGGCGGGTAGGCGCCGCCATGGAATGGCTGATATCCCCCACGTTGCGGGTGAGCGGAAGTCTCGGCTACCAGGGGCAGGCCATCGATTTCGGTACCGCGCAGTTCAGCCTGCCAGCCGGACTGGGAACTGCCGATCTCGATTTCGGCAGTGGGCAGATCAATCAGATCTATACCGGGGCTCAGCTTCTTTGGGCACCGTCATGGAACACGTCTCTGTCCATCAGCTACGACGGTGCCTACGGCGATGGTGACCAGAATGCAATCAGCGGCGGTGTGCTGATCCGATTCTAGAAGCCATGGCCTGACAAGGACCTTGATTCTTTCGCTCCAGTGCACGTGAAGATCTGACCGATGAGCCTGACCAGAGGCTCGGACATGATTCACACCCCTGCGAAACACCCCAATCTGAATGCCGAGGACGTTGTACGTGTGGCGCGAAAGAGGCTCACTGCCTCCCAGGGAGCATGCAGTGCAACGAATCCGGAACTGCTGAAAGCCTCGATCGAGGGCCTTCTGGCGGAAATCGAGACCACCGCGCAGGTACGGGAGCAGATCCACCAGGAGCTCGGAATTCCTGGCGGCAAGCAGGCCTGAAGCAGGGATTCCCCGACGAATGACGGTTAAAAAAAGCGTGGACACCGCAGTGTCCACGCTTTTCAGCAGCCCAGAATCGATTCCGCTGACTCGATTCACCTATGCCGGGGTGGTGAAGTGTCAGCGGGTCCTGGGTATGCGAGAAGGTTCGGGGCAGGAGTCAGGTGGGGGGATGACTCGAACCTCAGGCAGTTAATGTCAACATACGTTGATATCTGAGGAGTGTCAACCGATCGCCTCCAAATTGGATAATTAACGGTCCTACCCCCATTTAATAGGTATTGGAGCTTCCTGTACATCAAGGACTTATGCCATCAGGGCTCTCGAGGAATGGACAAAAAAAAGCCCTGACCCTGAGGTCAAGGCATGCAATCGGGGTGACACGATTCGAACGTGCGACCTCGTCGTCCCGAACGACGCGCTCTACCAAGCTGAGCTACACCCCGGAGAGTGTTGAAATCCGTGGAAAATGGCGGGTGAAGGATTCGAACCTTCGAAGGCGAACGCCAGCAGATTTACAGTCTGCCCCCTTTGGCCACTTGGGTAACCCGCCGAGGTCGTCGTAGACGATCCGGGAGTCTACATCGGCTGGCAGGGTCGAGCAACACGACAAGGGGATTTCACCAGTTCGTGGGCTGGGACGGCCCCTGAAGGCCAAAAGCCGCCGACCGGAATCGAACCGGTAACCTCGAGATTACAAATCACGCGCTCTGCCAATTGAGCTACGGCGGCATCCAGAGGTCAGGGTAGCAGGAGTGCCACGACAGATCACCCCGATGCGTGGGTTCTTCGGACCTCGAGGCTGATCAGGGTGAGGTCCGCCGGCGTGATGCCCTCCACTCGTGCTGCCTGACCGAGCGTGGCCGGCCGGTAACGAGCCAGGGCCTCCCGAGCTTCGTTGCGAAGCCCGGAAATCGATTGAGGATCAAGGTCTGGAGGGATGCGAGTGGATTCACTTCTCTGCTGGCGCTTGATCTCGGCCGCCTGGCGATGAATGTAGCCGGCATATTGGTATTCGGTGGCGACCCGTTGCAGCAAATGAACGTCAGGATCAGACCCTCCGTGTTCCCTGGCGTGGTGGACAAGTTCCTCCAGCGATGAGTCCTGGCGCTTGAACAACTCGCCGAGGGTGACGTTGCCCGTGGTACGGATCTCACAGAGCGCTCGCAACCGATCCAGCTCAGTCGAGCGCACGGTCCAGGCGTCCCATCGCTCGTCATCGACGAGCCCGAGCTGACGCCCCCAACGAGTCAATCGCTCGTCCGCGTTGTCGGAGCGCAGAAGCAGTCGATGCTCCGCACGTGAGGTGAACATGCGATACGGTTCGCGTGGCGTGCGAGTGACCAGGTCATCCATCATCACCCCGATGTACGCCTGATCACGGCCCAGTGTCTCGAGGGATCGACCTTGGCTGTACCGGGATGCGTTCAGTCCCGCCAGCAACCCCTGCCCGCCGGCTTCCTCATACCCACTGGTGCCATTGATCTGTCCGGCCAGAAAGAGTCCCTTCACCAGACGAGTCATGCCAGTTGAGTCAAGCTGGTGGGGCCGAACCATGTCGTATTCGACGGCGTAACCCCATTTGAGAATCTCGGCCTGCTCGCAACCGGGCATCGTGTGCACGAGACGCTCCTGGATCTCCGCGGAGAGGGACGTCGATATCCCATTGCAGTAGATCTCCTCCGTGAAGAGCGATTCCGGCTCGAGAAAGACATGATGGGACTCTCGATCCGCGAACCGCACCACCTTGTCCTCGATCGAGGGGCAGTAACGCGGGCCGCTCTCCGCATCGATCGCGCCGGAGTACATCGGAGCCTGGTGAAGATTGGCCCTGATCAGTTCATGAGTCTCGGCCGCGGTACGGGTGACCCGGCAATCAACCTGCGGCATGATGGGAAATCGCTGCCGGGAGGTGAGATCGCTGAACGGAGTCGGAACATCGTCACCATATTGCGGCTCCAATCCGTCCCAGTCGATCGAACTCCGCAGCAGGCGAGGAGGGGTTCCGGTCTTGAGACGACCCAGTTCGAAGCCAAGCTCAGAGAGCATCGCGGAGATTCCGACCGCGGTCCCTTCACCGGCACGTCCGCCTTCCACCTGCTGCTCACCGGTATGCATCAGGGCACGCATGAAGGTACCGGTGGTCAGAACGACGGCCGGCGCGTGGAGCTCCACCGGCGCGGCCAGGCGATCTTCCGGAGCGGGCCCACTGGGAAAGACGGGAACCGCCATGGCATCCATTGCCTGATTGGCTTCGAGGGCCTGTTCGTCGGGCTGGACCGGACCGCCACCCTCGGCAATCAGCACACCGGTGATGCGCCGACCATCTTCATGCAGCAGGCGATCAACGCGACTTGAGATGACCGTGATGTTCGTCCGCGTACTGAGCAGCTTCTGAACCTGAGCACGATATGCGTACTTGTCATTCTGACATCGAGGACCACGCACCGCGGCGCCACGAGATGCATTGAGGACCTTGAAGAGAATCCCGGAGGCATCGGCTGCCAGACCCATCAGGCCTCCCAGTGCATCGATTTCCCTGACGATCTGCCCCTTGCCAAGACCTCCTATTGCAGGATTACAGGACATGGTCCCGATGGTCGAGGGATCCATGGTGATCAGAGCCACCCTGCCGGAACCACCCAGCGCACCCGCGGCCGCCCAGGCCGCCTCGGTGCCGGCATGGCCGCCACCAATCACGATGACATCGAATCGAGTGTTCATTGCTCCCTTCAGGGTAGCAATCAAGCGGAAGGCAGGCGATCGACGATAAATCCCTTTCAACCATCACCAGCTGCCAATCATGGAGCGAAGCATGTTCAAGACCCTGACCGCCAGTGCACGCCCTACCTCGGGGGAGCGACTGATCCTCGTACCCGCCGGGAAGAAGCGCCTGCCGGAGTCGATTACCGGGCACAAGGAGCTGACCGCCCTGCTGAGCACACCGGGCTTCAAGGCCGAAGCAGGTGAGACGCTCGCCAGCAGCGACCGGGTAGTGCTCGTCGGGGTGGGTGCTCCGAAGGACGTGAGCCCCGAGAGCCTGCGATTGACCGGAGCCAGATTGGTCAGCCAACTGGACCGGATGGGTGTCAGGAAGGCTTCGTTCGAGCTTGCGGCCCTGCCCAAGGGGGCACCGGATCCGGAGACGATCGGTCGGTCGATCGGCGAGGGAATGGGAATCGCGAACTGGCGGATGGACCTCTTCGACGGCAGTGCGAGCAAGAAACCTCCGGTTGCAGGCCGATTGAGTCTTGCCGCGGACTCCGCCGGATTCAGTGATGGGCTGAAGCGCGGCCTGCTCCTCGCGGAGGCGATGAACCTCTCCCGAAGGATGTCGGCGACCCCTCCGAACATCTGCACACCTTCCTACGTCGCGACCGCGGCACGGAGTCTTGCTCGCGGCAGAGATGACCTCACCTGTTCGGTGATCACCTACCAACAGGCACGACGACTCGGCATGGGAGGACTGGAGAACGTGGGGAAGGGATCAGCCAGCAAACCCTGCATGATCATCCTGGACTGGAAGCCGACTCGTCCGCGATCGAAGGAGCGACTTGTACTGGTCGGAAAGACCATCACCTACGACACCGGCGGATACTCGATGAAGTCTCCGGCGGGAATGAAAGGCATGAAGTACGACAAGAACGGTGGCATGGCGGTGCTCGGGGCGATGAAGGCGATCTCGGACGCCCGGATCCCGCTTCGCGTCACCGCGGTCCTTCCGGCGGCGGAAAACATGGTGTCCTCATCCTCCTACCGCCCCGACGACATCATCGAGATGTACAACGGAATAACCGTCGAGGTGACCAACACCGACGCCGAGGGCCGTCTGGTCCTGGCCGACGCCCTCGCTTACGCCTGTCGGAAGCTCAAGCCATCGGCCATCGTCGATGTGGCGACCCTGACCGGCGGAGTGGTGGTTGCCCTGGGCCCCTTCTGTGCGGGCTACTGGTGCGAGAACCCTCGACTCCGGAATCGGTTGGAGAACGCCTCCAACAAATCCGGCGAGAAGATCTGGCGCCTTCCGCTCTGGCCGGAACACCGGGAATTCATGCGGTCCCAGCATGCGGACCTCTTGAACAGCAACCCCAAGCGAGCCGCTCATCCGATCCAGGGGGCGGCCTTCCTGTCCCATTTCGTCGATGAGGACGTTCCGTGGGCACACCTCGACATTGCCGGTACCTCGGTCCAGGATGCCGGCAGCGACCTCTTCCAGCCCGGACCCACCGGCTGGGGAGTACGCACCCTGTTCGACCTCGCGGAAGGCTACCTCGACTGATTCAGAATCGGCGGTTCAGGCCTTGGTGACCTCGGTGTTCGAATCAAGCTGGCTGATCTTCTCGACTCTGCGAGCATGCCGCCCCCCCTCGAACTCGGTCCGCATCCAGGTGTCCACGATTCGGCGTCCCAGCGCATGTCCCACCAGATCTCCCGACAGACAGAGGACGTTCGCATCGTTGTGGGAACGGCTCAGCTGGGCACTCAGTTCATCGAGAGCCAGCGCCGCGCGGATGCCCTGGAACTTGTTGGCGGTGATGCACATTCCGATCCCGGTTCCGCAGATGAGCACACCCCGCTCCGCCGATCCGGCCTGAAGATGGGAACAGACCAGAGTCGCCTGATCTGGGTAGTCACACGGCTGCCCCTGAGCGGGACCCTGGATGTCCACCTCGTGACCGAGATCCTCAAGCTGGTTCTTGACGACTTCGAGCAGTTCGAAACCACGATGATCACTTGCAATCGACAATCTCATGCAAGCAACTCCTTCAGCCGAACGGGAATGACCTTGTCGAAGATCTCGGCGGCCTGCTCGTAGGCTGCCGGCCCCTGACCGATCGGATCGATGACGTCCCGATCGGGGTCGAGCAGGTGCAGGCACTCGGCATCCTCCTCGGAGAGGCGGAACTGAGCCTTGATCGCCTGAAGATGGGATTGGGTCATGGTGAGCACCAGATCGGCCTGACTGACCATTTCCGGTGTGAGCTGGATGCTCCTGGAGAACTCCTCGATCCCCCTGGCACGAAGGATGTCCATGGTCTCCGGACTGGGAGGCATTCCCTCCGCAGCGGCAACTCCCGCCGAGGCGATCAGCAGTTCTTCGCGATCAAGTCCCTCGATGGTTCCTGATGCGAGCAGACTGCGTGCGATCCCCTCTGCCATGGGACTCCGGCAGGTGTTTCCAGTGCAGACAAACAGGATCGTTCGCATCGGGACCTCGTTCCAGGTCGTATCCTACCATGAGAATTCGGCTTCCAGAGGCCTGTTTTAGGACCTCAGAATTCCGTGGAGACTGGTACATTAGAGAAGCATTCCGCCCTACATTCATGGCGCAATGCGGATTGGAGCGCTGGCGTGGACTTTGTTGCATTTGAAGAGGCATGGCGCAACCTCACGCCTCTCAACATCGTGAAGTTGGAACACTCGACCGAAGAGGAGCTGAGACCCGGCTTCGATGATTCGGAGCAACTGGTACTCATGGATCTCATCGGGAAGACACCGGATGCGGATTCAGTCGATGTGGGATTGCAACCCGAACGAGCAGCGGATGCGCTCGAGGCAGTGCTCCACAAACTCCATCTTGCTCCAGTCTTTCTCTTCCCCATCGGGACCTGGCGTAACGTCTTCGACGCGATCACCTTCGACCTCGTGGAACACGATGACTGGCAGGAAATCGAGTCGACCGCAACGATTGAACTGAACACGCATGACCCGCTGATGTGCGGCCCGGCAGACCTGCACACCGTCCACGATGTCATCTCATCGGTGCTCAAGAGCGGAGAATCAGCGAGACAGGGTGTCACGATCGCAGCCCTGGGAAAACCGATCCTGATCGTGGCCGAACCTCCGGGACAACTGCGGATCGAGGTGATGGGGCAGCCGCTCGCCGCGGAGGTGAATGAGCTGCTGCGTCCATTCACCAGCGCATCCGAGTAACATCAGGAACTTCGGGTTCGAGGTCAGGCTCGGCGAGCGACTCGCGATCTATTCGTCGTCGTCAGCGTCGTCGCCATCCTCGAACTCGCCCAGATCGACCTGATCCCAGTCGATCGCCTCGCCCTGATGCTCCCAGTCCTCGAACACGGCACGAGCATTGTCCGCGTCCCTGCTGTGAATCAGCACCTTGACCATTCCGGGGGCTTCGGCACGGAAGCTGCCGGTGGCGCCTCCTTCGACCATCGCTTCGATACCTTCGGACTCCAGGGCCTCGGCGAGCATCTCGGCGAGGGCTTCATCGGGGAAGGTGGCAAGTACGGCAAGAGGTGAGTCGTCTGTCATGATGGCGGAACTATAGCGTCGAAGCCGATGCTTCGTCTTCCTCGAGGAGATCTTCTTCCTGGGCCCGACGACCGTGGTGCTCGAAGACCTGACTGCACTCCCGACAGATCAGATATCTCCCCCCGACCGGGTCTGGAATGCCGGTGTCCGAGACGACCCCCCCACAGCAGGGGCAATTCCCCCCCGCCAACGCCTTGCGGGCCAAGGAGTACTCGATTGAACGCATGATGGTGACCAGAAGCCATACCCCGACGAAGCCCACCAGCCCCAGCACCACCAGGATCAGGGCCAGGGGGGGGAACAGGAAGACCGCCAGGAAGGCCAGAACGAAGAGGCAGAGGTAGATCAGGAAGACCAGAAGGCCGAAATCGTCGTTGAACTTGGAAATCAATCTGTAGATCATCTGCCATATCCTAGCCGTGGAAAACAGCAGCACTGGTCGTCGATTCGATAGACTAGAGAAATCACGTTGGAGGTGCATTCAATGAATGTCGTTTGTGACCGAGCAGCCCTTGTCGAGGCCCTTTCCCTGGCGGGAAGCGTTGTCCCCAGTAGAACGACCGCCCCCGTACTGGGGTGTCTGGCCCTGACCGCCGAGGATGGCATCCTGACCGTCGCATCGACGAATGCGGAAGTCGGGATCTCGATCGGGGTGCCTCAAGTGGAGGTCAAGGAGGCCGGAAAGGCCCTGATCCCCGCGGACAAGCTCAATCAGATCTCTCGTGCCTGCGAGGATTCGACGATCGCGCTGGAACGGGAGAAGTCGGTGCTCCACGTCCGCAGCGAAGATGCCCACTTCAAGATCTTCGGATTCGATCCCGAGGAGTTCCCGGGGGTCCGTCCGTTTCCCGAGGATGGAGAATTCTTCAGCTGCAATGCCGGGATCCTCCGCAGACTGATCGGACGGACGCTGTTCGCGACCGCGGTCGAGAACAGCCGCTTCGCCATCAGCGGGGTCCTCGTGGAGAAGCGGGGCAAGCAGATGCGCTTCGTCGCCACCGATGGGCGCCGCCTTGCGGTGGCTCAGGGCGAAGTGAAGGGTGGTCGGGACGAGCAGACCTTCATTCTTCCCTCGAAGCCGATGCAGATTCTCAACAAGCTTGCCGACGACCCGGATGCGACGGTGCAGATCGCCCAGGAGGATTCATACGCGATCTTCAAGGTGGGCGAGGGTGCGGATGCGGCGGTGCTCTCGACGAACCTGGTGGAAGGCCAGTTCCCTCCGTTCGAGGACGTCATCCCCAAGGACCAGGACAAGCGGGTTCGATTCGAATCGACGGAACTCGGAAGTGCGGTCCGCCGAGCGGCCCTGCTCACGAACGAGGAGAGCAAGGGTGTGCGGATGGACTTCTCCGCAAGTGGATTGATGCTTTCCAGTCGTGCGCCCGAAATGGGTGAGGCCGAGATCCAGGTTGAACTCAAGAGCTACGAGGGCGATCCGATCGAGATCGGATTCAATCCCGCATACCTCACCGAGGCACTGCGAGTGATCGACGAGAAGGAGATCGTGATTGAGCTCAAGGCCCCGAACAAGCCAGGGGTCATGAAGGTCGGGAACGAATTCACCTACGTGGTGATGCCGGTCAACCTCTCCTGAACTCGCCCGCGGAACCTGCGAACACGCAACCGGCCCGAAGCCGGTCGGCTTCGGGCCGGGTGCATTTCGGGGTTGGACGATCGGCGGTCGACCGCCCGCTGGGTTCAGCCGGTCTTGACGCCGCATCCCCACTGCCGAACGTAGGTGGGCTCGACCTTGGTTCCGGCCTTGATCGCCTTGACCGCGTTCAGCGGGTAGTTGGTGCCTTCGGCGGTCCGGTCGTCGAAGGCTCCCTGGTACCGAAGGACGCCCTCACCATCGATCACGAAGACGTGCGGAGTCGTGCGGGCACCGTAGGCCTTGGCGACCGAGGTATCGGCATCGATCAGGATGGGTGCGGTGATGCCAAGCTTCTCGGCGGCCTTTGCATCCCGCTTCGTGAGTTCCTCAGGGGAGATACGCAGCTTCTTGGTGGAGGAGTCGATGAGGAGGTAGACCGCATCCGGATCCACTTCCTTCATGTTCTTGAGCAGGGTCTTCACTCGTCCCGTGGAGTGGATGGATCGTGCACTCGAGCTGCCGCTGAAGGGACAGGTGGGGCAGAACCACTCGATGACCACTGTCTTCCCCTTGAAATCGGAAAGACTGACGGGCTTGCCCTCGAGGTCCATCAGGGTGAAGGCGGGAGCGGGCTTGCCGATCTCCGCGGTGGTCGGGGCGGTCGCCTTCTGGGTCGCAGGCACCCCGGCGATCGCGGTGGTGCCCGCCCAGCACAGAGCGGTCATGACCGTGGCTACGGAAAGGAAGGTATTGAAACGCATGAGGTGGTCTCCATATCGGTGAATGGGTTGGGATCGCAGGATGGCAGGATTCAAGGGGTTGTTCAACCCCCGGACTCCTCGATAACTGGTTTGGCATCGTTGATCGGCAGATTGAGCTCAATCGCTCGGGGACGCTCGTAGGTGCCCAGCAGGACCAGACCGTTGACTCGAAGCGGTTCTCCAAGCGCATCTTCGGGCACGATGGACATCGGAATGTCGAAGATGAATGTCCCGTTGGCGAGTACCCCACTGATCGGACCGGGAACCGTCGGGGATACGCCGGGTGTACCACCGGGAATGTAGAGCGCGGAGGTGGCGGCACCGGCAACCCCCTTGAGCACCAGGTGGTTCCGATCAGTCAGTCTGGCCGAGAATCCGCCCGGACGATCTCCGGCGGGGATCGACCGGGGGACTCGCTTCTCCCATTGCTCGATGAGTCGAGCTCCGCGGGGATCGATCACGCCCTCTCGCCCGGCCGGCGCGACGGGTAGATGCAGCGTTTTCGTTGCCTCACCGATAAGGCACGCGACCTTGCAGACGACCCAGTCGAGGGTCAGCTCGAATCGAATCTCGCTGCTTGAGAGCTGCGCGGGACAGGTCATCGGAATCATGAGCAGGAGGGTGTCTTCATAGCCGTAGGTGGTATCGGCACCGGAACCGAAGATCATCGGGCGCGGAAAGACCGGCTTTCCGACCTCGAAACCATCCGGGGCCAGTACGTCCACGGTGGGAGGCATTCCACTGGCACCGGCGTTACGCCAGTAGAGGTGCCAGCCGGGCTTGATCGTGTACTGGACGCCCAGCGTGAAACGACCTCCTGGCGTCAGCGCCTGTACGTCCGACACCACCCGGACCGTCACCAGGTCGTTTCCCGAGCCGGGCGGATCGTCCGCAGGGGCGGAGGACGCGAGCATCCCCACCGCGACGGCCCAGCCGCAGAGCATTCTGAGCAGCCATGGTGGAACGCTTCGGAATTGACGGAAGGGATCTGGGGGCATCGATGTCGCCTCGGTTTGCTGGATCACGATATCCAGTCAACGCCCGGTGGGAGGGGTTCTTGCGTGTATCCTGCACAAATGACCCCTCACCCCCCGGGAGACGACATGACCGCACTTCAATCCGAACATTCCCCGAGATGGCCTGCCCAGATCGCCCTCTTGACCGTTGCATGCTCGCTGCTCGGAGGCTGCTCGAACAACACCAGCGACCGGGACCTGAAATTCGTGAGCAGCAGTGCCGCGATCGAACTCCTCGCCCGCCCGACGGGTGCCTTTGGATCCGAGGGAAACCGCGTGAACGTCTGGCTGGACCCCAGGACCGAGGATGAATACGCGAAGGCTCACATCCCCAACGCCATCAGTATGCCGTTTCCCGAGATAGAACTGGACTACCAGAGCAGGCTGCTCAACGCGGGAGCGATCATCGTGTACGACACCGACTGGAATGATGTGATCGGAGTGAGCGCGAGCAAGCGCCTGATGGAGCTGGGGCACTCGGAGGTCTACACCCTGAAAGGCGGCCTCGAGGCATGGGTTGCGGACGGGCAGCCGACCGCTTCCGGACCTCCCAGTGAAGCGACCGAATCACAGGCCGGAAGACGCTAGCTTCGACCGGGCCCGGGATCCGGTGAAAAGGCGAGGGCTCGCGATCTACTCGAGTGCGGCGGCACCCGAGACGATCTCGGTGAGTTCGGTGGTGATCTTGCTCTGGCGGGCACGGTTGAAGTCGCGCTTGAGCGTTCGCCCCAGCCCCTTGGCGTTGTCGGAGGCTGCCTTCATGGCGATCATTCGCATGACCTGCTCGCTGACGACGGCATCGTTCACGGCCTGGAAAAGAGACGTCTTGACCGCACGAGGGAGGAGTTCCGACAGGATCGCCTCCACCGACGGACTGAAGTCGTAGACGATGTCCGAGGAGCCGGCAGCGTCGTCCTGATCGGCCTCGGCGCCCGACTCGTCGAAGGTCATGGGAAGCAGCTGCATGACCTCGGGGATCTGGCGGGAATTCGATTCGAATCTCATGTAGACCACGCGTACTGCGGAGAATTCACCCGCGCAGAAGCGCTTGATCATCTCATCCGCGACTTCCGCCACCTGTTCGTAGGAGGGCTTGTCGCCGAACTGGTGGCGGGCGCTCACCTCGACGCCCGCGAAGTTGAAGTAGGCCGCGGCCTTCTTGCCGGAGATCTGCAACTCGAATCCGGTTTCCGAGGCATCGAGGCTCTGGAGATGCTTCGAAGCGGTTCGAAGCAGATGGCTGTTGTAGGCACCACAGAGTCCGCGGTCGGAAGAGACCACCAGAATCAGTTCACGATCCTGTGCACCGGGAGCACCGTTGATGAGCACGTTCTCCAGATCATCACCACAGGCCGCGGAGAGACGGGAGACGAGTTCACGGATCGAATCGGTGTAGGGCCGGGTCGCCCGAGCTCGCTGGAGGGACGAGGTGAACTTGGCGGTGGCGATCATCTGCATCGTCTTCGTGATGCGTTCGATCGTGGCCACGGCGACCATGCGCTTCTTGATTTCGCGAATCTGTGCCATAGGAAGAAAGTGTACCTATTCGGCGGCCGCCGGGTCGGATTCCAGGGAGAAATCCTCTCCCAGAATCAGCCCATCCCAGGCGGGGGCCATGCCCGGGGGAAGCCTGCGCTCCAGCTCCGAGTGCTTCAGCTCGTGGCTCATGTGGATGAAGAAGGTCCGAGCGGCCCCGATCCGACCCGCGATCCCCGCCGCCTCGTCGACGGTCAGGTGCGTCGGGTGTGACCGATCGCGCAGAAGGTCGAGAACCAGAGTCGAAAGCCCCTCCAGGGCGGGCCAGCTCTCCGGTGGGATCCCGGAGACGTCGGTGCACCAGGCCAGAGGCAGGGGCGCGGGTTGATTCGGAGCGGGGCGCCCGTCTTCCCGCGCGAGCTCGATCCGGAATCCCAGGATCGGCAGCCTCCCGTGAAGCAGTCTGATCGGCTCGATCCGCAGACCGGGGAGGGTCATGGCGGTCCCGGGGGTCAGGACGACGTCGTAGAGATCCGCGCCGGAGGCGGGATTCACGTTGTGGTGCTGGG
>JAYZFJ010000010.1:0-54107 GCA_036336805.1 Planctomycetota bacterium | reverse complement strand
GGTGGAGTTGAAGCGGATCCCGCTTCCACCTGCCGAGTTGACGAAGACCGCCTCGACTCCGGTGGAATCCGAGATGAGGTTGAACGCATCGACCATCGCGGACTGCTGGGTCCCGGAGGCGAAGGTCAGGGTCTGGGCCCCGTTGGCGCCGGCGATCTCGAGGGTCAGGTTCCCGCTCAGGGCGAATCCGTTGAAGCTACCGCCGTTGCTCGAGAGCGCGAGAACGGCCTGCTCCGCGGGGGTCGAGACCTCCACGTTGACATCGATCGAGCTGGCGGTGCCGAAGCGTGCGCTGTCGATTCGTGCGAATGCGATGTCGTTGCTCTGGATGCCCTCGGTGGTGTACTCGAGGGAACCGTTGAGCAGGCTGAGGCCTGCGAAGCTCGCGACATTGGAGATGCGGGTGATCGAGTCGATCGCACTGTCGATCTGAAGCTGGTTGGCCTCGACCTCGTCCTTGCTCACACCACCGGTGTTCGCCGCTTCCACCACGAGGTTCTTGACCGAGTTCAGCAGGTCCGCCACCTCCGCGAGGTATCCCTCGGAGGTCGCGATCACCGAACTCGCTCGCTCGGAGTTGTCCACCGCCTGGGTGAGGCCCTTCATTTCAGAACGGAGTCGTTCGGAGACGATCAGGCCGGCCGGATCGTCGGAACCACGGTTGATTCGCAGCCCGGTCGAGAGCCGTTGCAGGCGGACCGCTAGGTCACTGTTGGTTTGGCGCAGGTTGCTCTGCGCGATCATCGAGGAAACGTTGGTATTGATCCGTGCCATTGGGAATCCTCCTTGATTGATGGCTGGAGTCCCTGGTGGTCCGAAGGGAGGTCATCGGGCCACCAACTTGCGAGTGGTCTCAGGCACTCTCCCGTGCCTGATCGGTTCGAGCTGCGATCTTCGCAGCCTTGGGCAGGACCGTCCCACCCGCTTTGGTATTCGTGGTCGCGTGGACTCCGAGTCCACGCTTCAGATCCTCGAGCCCGCCGCGGTAGCTGGCGGCCTGCTCGTTTTCACGCTTGATGGCCTCGTACACCTCCTTGCGGTGTACGGCGACCGTGGTGGGGGCATTGATGCCGATTCGCACCTTGTCACCCCGGATGTCGACGATCGTGAGTTCGATCTCGTCGCCGATCATGATTGTTTCGTCACGCTGTCGTGAAAGCACCAGCATCGGGCAGCTCCTTCCTTGGAACTTCGTCTCCGCGGCTCCATCCGCGGAACTCTTGCGACCCCTTCGGGGTCTGAAACCGGCCCGCATCGAGGCGGGGCCGCGTGATGACGCATCACCGGATCAGGCCGAAACCGCCCGGGTTGCCGGTTCCTCGAGACGCACGATCTCCTGGCGGGTGCTCCAGCGCTTGTCGGCCAGCACGAGCTGCATCGCCACGCAATCGCTGATGTTGATCACCACCGGACCCTGGAGATTCAGGGTGAGGGTCTCTGCACGCTTGTTCACGATCGCGAGCACCTGCGCATCGTCGACCTCGTTCAGATTGAGTTCGTCCATCTGTTCACGGCGGATGTTCGCCTTGTATTCCGGAACCCAGAGAGACGGGTCGCTGACCACGAAGGCCAGATCCGGGGCCTCCACCGACTGAAGCCAGTAGAAGACGCCGTCGTCATCCGGCTGAAGCAGGACGAACCGGCGGTAGCTCGAGAAGCCGAGCAGGCCCGAGGGAAAGGAGATGATTCGTGAATCATCGACTTCCACGGTTCCGAATCGAGTGGTTTCAATATGCACTGGAAACTCCGTAAGCGGATCCGGCCAACCAATCCTTGGTCTTGCCCGCTCGAATTCGAGACGAGGCAGTGACCTCCTGTCATCCGTGGCGCGGCCGGCCGGGGACCTCGCACGGTGTTCCGCAACGAGCGGAGGGGGTGACTTCCTACCGAAGGAAGTCGAGAAGACTCAGCTGTTGCGTGCGACCGATCGTGGTCATGCTTGCCTGCAACTGCTGCTGGAGCAGGGCGAACCTCGTCGCCGCCTCCGTGAAATCCAGGTCACGCAACGTCGACCTGAGGGACTGATCCTGGACCGAGCGGTCCTCTTCGCGGGCCAGCGAGTCGGTGACCCGCCGGCTTCGGACCCCGACCTCCGCCCTGGCCTCGGCGGCCAGGAGGGTGTCGGCATCCAGTTGTTCCGTTGCAAACGCGATGCCTGACTCGTCATTGGCCAAAAGGGCGTCTCTGAGCGCCACCAGGTGGGTGAACAGCCCGTCAGCGGCAACTTGTGCCTGATCACCACCGGCAAGAACGGCGCCAGTCCCCTCCCCGAGAATCCCGAGGTCCTCGGCGGCGGTGCTGTTGTTGAGACGAGTGACGGTGAGCGGATTCCCGCCACCCAAGCCGTCCTGAAGCTGGATACCGTTCCCATCGGCGACCAGTCCCGCGGAGAAGTCAGTGGGGACCGAAAGTCCTGCGGCCGTGGCCGCATCGTTGATGAGCGCGAGGACGTCATCGACGGTCTGGGCGTCGCTGATGTCGACCTCGAAGGTGGTCCCGTCGGTCAGGCTCACGCTGAAGTCCATGTCCAGCGAGGGGTCCGGAAGTCCGGTGACGGGGTCGAAGCCACCCGAGACGGATCCGACGCCACGCCCGTCGTTGAAGTCCGAAAGCAGCGTGGCACCGCCAAGGGTACGGACCCCGAGCTCGGTGGCGGTGCTGCCCCCTGACACTTCGGAGATGGAGAGGTGCGCACCGGACAGCTCGTTACGGAAGTTGATTCGGCGAGCATCCTCGTCGATCTCCACCCGGACACCGATTTCGAGATCGGCCATCACGTCCATGAGCTCCCCAACCGTCTCCACTCCGGAAAGATCGACCTCGCGAACCTGCCCCCCGTTCTCCAGCCGGATCGAGCCCATCGGGAGGGTGACTCCAGCGAGATCAGCGATCTCGGTCAGTTCCGTGATCTTCGGATCGAGCCCCGTACCGACCGAAGTGGTGCCGGGAATGAACTGACCGAGCAGCCCGATGTCGGCGGCAGTGGTCTCTCCGTCGAGGTCGGTTATGGTGATCGGCCCTGCGAATGGAGTGACCGCCAGCGCATCTCCGGAGATCGAGATCGATGCGAAGACGTCGACGGTCTTGATCGCCGACTGCAGGGTCGAGACGACGTCCCCGATCGTGTCGGCCTGAGAGAGATCGACGATCAGCTCGGTACCGTTGACATCGACCCGGACCGACCCCGGCTCGATTCCCAGTCCCCGTGCACCCCGGATGTCGGAAAGCCTGGTCGAGGGATTGAGATCCGGATCCAGGTCGACCATCCCACGGACGCGGGCACTCATCGCACCCAGTGCATCCTCCGCCGCGATCGTGACCCCCACCCCGGCCGCGAGTCCGAGATCCGTCTGCATCGCTCCTCCGACACCGGCGTACCGGTAGAAGCCGTTCATTTCGATCATTGGTTGCGCAGCGGTCGCGGACCCGCCGAAGTAATGGATGCCGCCCTGATCCCGGTTGACGATGTCGGCCAGCGAACGCAGGATCGAATCGACGACCTGAGCCTGGTTCGCTCTCGTCTCGGCGTCGGATCCGACCCCGATCTGGGAGAGTCCGATGCCCTTCGCCTCGAGGATCAGGTCACTGATGTCTCCGAGCGACTGGTCGATGGTGGAAAGCAGCGAATCCGCCTGGCCGAGGTTGCGAAGCTGTTGCTCGCGTCGCTCGATGATTGCATCGAGCGAACTGATCGAGGATGCCGCCACCGGATCCAGGGATGGACGCAGGACGCGGATTCCGCTCGCCAGCTGTGACTGCAGACCCATCAGGCTTGAGTTGGTCCGGGTGAGGTTCCCCATCATCATCCTGCTGGAGAGGAGGTTGGGAACTCGCGCGAATGAACTGGGAATGGTTGCCATGGTGGACTCCTGGGGTCGAATCACGCGATCGAGAGCAGGGACTGCAGCGTCTCGTCGATGACGCTGATGTAACGGGCAGCAGCCTGGAACTGACGCTGGTAGCTCAGCAGATCGATTGCCTCCTCATCGAGCGAGACTCCGCTGACCGCCTGGTTCTGTGCGAAGAGGCTCTCGGTGACCACCGCTGCGCCCTCGAGCCGGGTGTTGGCCGCGCTGGTCCGGACCGCGAGGTCGTTCACCCCTGCCTCCCAGAACTCACGCAGACTGCGGCCGGAGAGATTGCCGATCGACTTGTCGCGCAATTCCGCCATCTGGAGCGCATTGCCGTTGGATCCGACCGTGAAGTCCGAACCAGCTGCCAGCAGTGACGATTCCGAGAGGATCGCCTTGTTGACTTCGATGTCCACACCATCGGTCCCGGTGAAGAAGGTGTTGATCCCGAGCGCCGCGAGGAAACCGCTTGAATCCTCGGCGAAGGAGAGCTCCTGACCCGCGGGTGCGGTCATGGTGATCGTCCCATCGGGATTCAGGGTCGAGGTGGCACCGGACGAGAAGATCGCAGCGTTGATCTTCCCGTTGATCACGTCCAGCGAATCGTTGATGGGATCGACTTCGACCAGGTAGGACTGACTGGATCCGGTACCCGGTTCGGCCACGCTGATCAGGAAGCTGCCGTTCTCGACCGGGAAAGGGACGCCCGATCCGAGCGCATTGAGGGGTACCGTGGTGTCCGCGACGGCATTGGTGCTGGTCACACTGGTCCATCCGCGGGTGCCCTGCCCCTGACTGTGCACCCGATTGACCTCGTAGATCAGTTCCCGTGCAAAGGTGTCCAGCTGCTCGATGACGGGATCGATCGTCTGCTCTCGCTGGCGGAGGAGCCCTCCGATGGTTCCGCTGGTGACCATGAGGTCGCTTCCGTCGGCTTCCACTCGGATCGAGACCTCCTGTTGTCCGGACTTGGTCTCGGTACGGAGTTCGATGCCCCGGGATTCCCCGGAAATGACCACCGGAATGGAGCCTACGAGCACGTCCACCGCCCCGTTCGCCTGATCGATGGTGGTGATGTCGATCAACTCGGACAACTCGTCGACCAGCCCGTCGCGCTGATCCCGCAGGGTGTTGGCTTCACCCACTCCCTGTTCGGTCTCGGCGATCTTGATGTTCAGTTCCGCGATCTCGTCGAGGATGCCGTCGGCTCGCTCCACCGCGACACTGAGCCCACGATCCACCTCTTCCCGGAGGTTGGTGTATTCACCCCGAAGCTGGCGAATGCCACCGGCCAGACTCTCTCCCTGCTGGAGCACCAGTGAACGCATCCCGCTGTCGGTGGGGTTGTTCCCGAGCTCGGACCAGCTGTTGAAGAAGGCGGAAAGCTGCGAGGACATGTCCGAACCCGAAAGCTCGTTCTGGAGAAGCTCGACCGATGAGAGGAATCTCTGATCGATCATCGCCCCCGCCTGGTCACCGATGGCGGTTCGCATGCGAGCCTGAAGGGCCACGTCGATCTGCCGGGTGATCGAGCCGATCTGCACCCCGGTACCCACGAACTGGCCCCGCCCGATCGCCTCGGGTCGGCCGGGCATGATCCCGATCCGCTGCCGGTGGTAACCGGGAGTCGCGGCATTGGCCATGTTGTTACCTGCGATCGAGATCGCGGCCTGACTTGCGAGGATCGCCGATTGACCGACTTGCAGTGCACCGTTGAGACTCATTGGTGATCAGCTCCTGATGTTGATGGAGGTGTGTCGGGGAAGGGCGCTGGCAAGACGGCCCGAACGCTCGTAGATACCCGTTCGACCGATGCTCACCTCGACCGACTGGACGATGCCCTGCATGTGCCGGGCCAGGGCCTCCGCTGCGGTACGGACCACCCCACTGGCGGAACGGGTCTTGGCGATCAGGCGCCGAAGCTCGTCGGCGATCCGGACCAGGCGACTCCGGCTGGGGCCCGAATGCTCCAGAAGATCGGAAAGCGTCGGCTTGACGGTCGGGCCCAGTCCGAGCTCGCCGGCGATCGCATCCACCAGCTCGACCCGGCGACTGTCCAGGCGTCCGATCGCCTCCAGGAGTTCACGTTCGGCGTTGCTGGCACTCGCAAGTGCAGCGACGTCCGCCACCCGCAGCGCTTCGCGCTGGGAATCGACCAGTTCCTCGACCTTTCGGTAATGCCCGCACTGGGTGTCGAGCAGTTCCTCAAGTCGCCGGAATCCTTCGACCAGCACGTCTGATATCGGGGAGTCACTCATGCGGAGATCCCTTCATGCGGAAGCATTTTTTGCAGCATCGAACGTTCAACAGATTTCACGAGGGGGAATCGATCCGGTCGAACCATCGCATCCGCCACGGCGCGGTCGAGAATCGGGCCGAATCGTTTCTCCACGTCGGTGGTGCCGAAGGGAGCGGCGGCCTGGTTGGTGTCGCGGACCTTGGCCAGCACCGGAGCGATGAACGCTTCCGCGACGAGCTTCTGGGCCTGCTCCCGTACGGTTTCGAGCTTCTGCGTCCCACCATCCTGGGCGAGGAGGGCCTCCATGCGGCGGGTGAAGGAATCGGCCTCCCTTCCTCCGGGAGCCCCGGCCATCACGGAGGGCAGGGCCGCGGGTGGCATCATGGAACCCAGCTGTCCGATCACACCATTCATTGGATCACCTGCCATGACTCGACATTGAGCAGTGCGCCATCGAGGCGAAGACCGATGATCACGTCGATCTGCTTGGACACGGGAATCTGGAGCTTCCTCATCTGGGAGACCAGCTCCTGCAGACGCGCACCACTTTCCGGCGTGGTGGAGGTCCCCACCCCGACGGTGCTGTCGGTGGTGATGACCGGTTCGAACTGCGTGGGCACCGGCACCGGCTCGATCGTGACGTGTTCGAGCCCTTCGACCGAGACCGCAGTGGGCTCGAATCGGACCCCGGCCCCGACGATGATCAGCCCGCGGGTCCGATCCAGCAGGATCCGTGCATTGGAAGTGATGAGGCGAGGATCCAGCGAGAGCTGTTCGACTTCACTGATGAAGGACATCCGCTCATCGACACTGTCCGCCCAGAGGGGGAATCGCACGATGACCCGGCCATCCTCCCTGAGCGTGGCCAGGGGCGGCTGCCCCTCCTCCAGCCAGTCCTCATTGATGCCGGCGGCGATCTCGCGAGCCGCGATCGTCGACTCGTTCCAGGGCTCGTTCAGCCGCAGCTGAAAGCAGAGGGGCGCATCAGGGGCGTTGGACGTCCGCTGGATGAAGTCGTACTGACTGAAGGGCACCTGATCCCATTCGATCCTGCCGGCGTTCATCAGGGTGGTTCGAACCGGATTGCTCAGACCGAGTGGGATCGGGGCACCGACCACGGTGGCGATGATGGGTGATTCCTCGATCGTGAAACCCGGGGGGACCAGAGTCGCGAAATCAAGCCGCCCTCCGGCCAGGCTCTCCGCATCAAAGGCACTGGTCAACGAGACGTCGATCTCATCGCCTTTTCCCGCGGTGTATGGGACGTTTGCGGTGACGATCACGACGGCGCAGCTTCGCTGACGGGCCAGAGAACGTTCATCAAGCCCCGGCAACTGCAGGTTCTGGAGCAGAGACATGTAGGATTCTGCGAGGGTCGGGGACTTCGAGAAGTCATCGCCCGTGCCATTAAGGCCGGTCACGACGCCGTAACCGACGAGTCGATCACCAATTCCATCACGGCCGACCACTTCGGTCAGTGAGCCGATCGAGGTGCCCATCGGCGCAGATTGTGCGCATGCGGGCGTCGTCGCCGAGGTGGCAAGGGGAAAGATCAGGGCTGAATAGAGCAATAAATGCCGAAACACGTCGGACCTCCTGTCCTGGCAAGGGTGCTGGAGAAGATCCATGCAAGCCGTGGGCCAGTTCCGAAGAAGGAGGCGATCGGACCGAAGATCGGTAGAATTCCTTTCGTGACCACTTCGAGCACCAACTCCAGCGAACCCTCGGGATCCAGCCGCTTCGCGGACGGTGCGACCGTGCTTCTGCTGGCATTCCTCGCGGGGACGGTTCTGGTGGTGAGCCGGTTCAGCAGTCCCGAGGACACCCAGGTCCTCACTCGACTGCTGTCCACGTTCTCCCGTTCCGGTCTCACCGCCGCCTGCTGGCTGATGGGCGCGACCGGGTTCGGGGTCTGGGTGCTGCGATGGCTTCCCGAGGAACTTTCGGTTGGGGTGGGGCGCGGTTCGCGTCTGCTGGCATCGATGGGGCTGGGGGTTGCGGTCCTGCTCTGGATCGATTCGGTGCTGGGATCCCTCGGACTGCTCGGCAGCCCGATCGTGGCCTGGGGAATCCTGGGAGCGGGCATGCTGCTGCTGGGGATCGCGATTCGCACCTCGACGAGTCGAATGGCGATCGGGCCCGGAGAAGGGTGGCTGTCACCGCTTTCCTGGGCGGCCGCTCCGGCCCTGGCCGTCCTGCTGGTCGCGGCCTGCTCGGCTCCTGGATGGCTCTGGCAGACGGAGTTCGGAGGGTACGACGCCCTCTCCTACCACCTCCAACTCCCGAAGGAATGGTACGTCCAGGGCCGGATCACCCCCTCACCCTGGAACGTCTACAGCGCTCTTCCCAACCTGATGGAATCCGCATTCCTGCACCTGATGGTGATCGACGGCGGGCCGCTGGCCACCGCGATCACCGCTCAGCTGCTGCACGCCGCGCTGGCGGTCATCACCGCGGCGACCACCGCGGCTGCGATCGGCCGTTGGTTCGATCGGTCCTACATGGGCTTTGGCTTCGCACTCTGCATGGGCGTGCCCTGGCTTCTCGTCGTGGGCTCGCTCGCGTACAACGAGATGGCGGCAGGCCTGATGCTCGCGACCGGCATGCTTCTGCTGGTTCCGCGGCCCAGCGAACCGCCGGTTCGATCCATCAGTGCACGCATGAGCGTGGGCGTCGTCGCGGGACTTCTGGCCGCCATTGCCTGCGGTGCCAAACTCACCGCTCTGGGATTCGTGGCGCTTCCGATCGGCTACCTGATGCTTCGACGAATCGGATCGGGTGCCTGGCGGACCGCGGTGCCATGGGGAATCCTGGCGGGAATCGTGGTGCTCGCTCCCTGGCTGGTTCGCAACGCCATCGCGACGGGCAACCCCGTCTTTCCCTTCGCCTCGGGCCTCTTCGGTGGTGGCCACTATTCGACCGAACAGATGATTCGCTTCCAGGCCGCACACGGTTCGAACCTCGGGCTCGGCGGTCGACTCGGCGAACTCTGGAATCAGATCTTCGCGTACGGATTCGGAGCGAATCCCTACGCGGGCGAACCGTGGAGACCCCAGTGGTCACTGCTTCCGGTCATGGCGGTTGCGGGGATCGTGGTCGGATTGGGCAGGGACCACCAACGAAGACTGGGCCTGGATCTCGCGATCATGCTGGGAGTCGCCGGGCTGTTCTGGTTGCTGGCAACGCATCTCAAGAGTCGATTCATGGTGCCTTCGATTCCCTTGATGGTGGCCGCCTCCACCCTGCTGCTGCCGCGGCAACTGCCTGCGATGAACGCCGGCAGGCCACTGCTTGCAGTGGCACTGCTCTTCTGGTGCCTGCTTCCGGTCTGGCTTTTCCGATCCGAACGTCTTTTGAAGGACTCCGCAGAGGATCCGGGCGTGCCGGCCGCCTCGATGATGGTCGGCCGGATGGACCTGGCCACCGGCCTCCTGTTCAGTGAACAGATCAGGCAGGCCACCGACCCTGAGACGAGGCAGCGGCTGATGGCTGCCGGTGGCTTCAAGGCGCTCGCACCTCTGTTTGATTCGCGGGAGCGGATCCTCGCACTCGGCAACGCCACTCCCTTTCTGTCGCCCCGACGATACGAGTACACGACGGTCTGGGACACGCATCCGCTGGCAGAGTTGGTCGACGAGCATCCGGATGATCCGGATGCGGTGGTCGATGCACTCCGCCGTCGCGGAACGACCCTTCTGCTCGTGAACTACCCGATGCTCGAACGATGGGCAGCGAGCGGATGGCTCGATCCTCGACTGGAACGGGATCGGGTGCAGCCGGTTCTCGATCGTCTCCAGCCCCAGTTCCAGTGGATGACGGGGGAAGCGCTCTTTCGGATCCCCGCTCCAGGCGACCGCGTTGCTCCGGAATCGGTCGGAGAGGCTTCCGGACTCCCGCCGGTCTCAGCCCCCACCGGAGATTCATGACGGATCGACGGGCTCGGGCGGAAGCGCATCCCCCACCTTCTCGAACTCTCCCTTGAGCACCACGAGCCTCGCTTGGAAGAACTCGTCCTGCTCGGTCTGCAGCGCCTCCTCGATCAGCTCCCGGGCTCGTTCGACCGCCAGGCGCCGTCTTCGGACCGATGAATCAGGATCCTCCGCGCGATCCAACTGAACCCGAAGCTTCCGCAGGAGCACCGCCTGCACCGGCGTGACGTCCCGCATGACCTGCAGGATCTCTTCCAGAGTCTGATCGCCGTACTCGAATGCCGGTTTGCTGCCCGGGCCCGGTCCGGGACTCGGGTCGGGAAATGCCGCAACGGGTACCTGCTGCGATGGAGGATCGATGCCGTAACCCGCCTCCCGATCCGCCGGCAGCGGAACGGAAAGGTCGCTCGCATCCGAGAACGTTCGATCGGAGTCAGGGCGTTCGGTGGAAACCGAGGCACGGTCAGTGGTCGGGGAGGGCTGGAACGTCTGCCCGGTCCTGAAGAAGAGGATGATGAAGAGGCATGCTGCCAGCAGACTGATCGCAAGAGCGAGCAGAATGATCTGGAGACGTACCGTGTTCTGCAACCGCTCGATCCGGCGAGACTGCGCACGGCTCACGAGGTTGATTGAATCGGTCGCGGAGTCGGAATCAGCGGGTGCAGGCTGATCGGTGACCGGGATGATCGGGGGATCGCCCCCCACTTTCGCGGGGACGAACAGCGGGGACTGGCAGGCAGCACAGATCTTCTGCTTCGGGTGAACGCGCTCTCCACAGGAATGACACACCCCGAAGAGGTGAGCGATCCCGGGGACCCGATCCGCCTGCATCCAGAAGCCGTCGGTCGTCGGTCCTCGAATGATCGAACGACGGTCCACGTGACCGGTGCGGATCATCCATGCCATGCGCGCGAAGGAACAGCCCATGAAGAACGGGCGCTGAGGGTCTCGCTTGTACCAGGGACCGATTTCGGAAGCGGTCGCCTGGCGACTCTCCGGATCCTGGAGGCCGCCGCAGACTCCACACGATCGCCCGGTCACATCGGATGCACCGCAGTACGGACAGATCTGGGAGGGGACTTGAGTCATGAAGTGGAGATCAGGAGTGGATCGGGGGCCCGGTGCGTCACGATGACCTTCGCGATCCTGCCCATCGGGGCGCCCCGTGTCAAATGACGCGTACTCGATGAAGCTCCGGTACCTCCCAAGCCATGGAAACAGGACGAAACGACCTGAAGGGCCGAAATACCGGCACCACCACACCACACACGGTACCTGGGAAGCAACGGAGGTCAGGCAGACATGGCAGTCGCATCCGACAGGGACCAACGACACCGGACGGTGGCAGGAGCGTCAGGCTCACTGCTGCTCGTCATCGCGATGCTGGCTGCAGGGTGCACGAGTCCGCCCCAGAGCCGGGGAATCCGAACGCAGGCTGGTGAAGAGCTCCCTCGGTCGGAGGCGATGACCACCGTCCGACACCCGGCCGCCTACTGGGGCCGGGACGGCGAGCGCGAGTCGAGGCGAGCCATCACCCGTTCCAGGGTCGACTCGTACATGACCGAACTCGCCGGAAGGGTGGCGCTTCAGGAGGCGATCCTCGACGCGGTGCTGGCCGAATACCTCCAGGAGCGCGGCATCCTGGTGACTGCGGATGACATCACCCGCGAACACAACCTGTTGATGGACGTGCTTTCCGAAGACGAAACCGAGGGGTATCGACTGCTCGATGAGATCCGACTCCGGGAGGGACTGGGACCGGTGCGTTTCAGCGCTCTCCTGGCTCGAAATGCGGCACTGCGGCGACTGGTCGAGGATCGGGTGGAACTGCGTGAAGAGGCGATATTCGCGGCCTGGGACACGTTGCATGGTCCACGTCGCGTCGCGCGAGTGATCGTGACCCCGACTCTCGAGCAGGCCCGCGAGGCGATGACGCTCGTTCGTGAGGGGCTCGAGTTCACGGAGGTCGCAGCCCGCAGCTCGACGGATCCGAGCTCCCGGGCTGGAGGTCTGCTCCAGCCGATCTCCCGACTCGATCCGAGCTGGCCCACCGGCTTTCGCGAGACCCTCTGGGCCCTGGAACGCGGTGCGGTGTCGGAACCGGTCCTGGTGGATGGCGACTACCTGCTGGTGATGTACGTCGATGACGTCCCGGCGGACGGGCTGGCCTTCGAGGATGGAAGAACCGAGGCAATCGAGGTTCTTCGACGCGGACAGGAACGGATCCTCATGGACGCGGAGGCTCGTCGAATGCTGGACCTGATCGAGGTCGAGGTGATCGACACCGAACTCGGGCGGGCCTGGAGGCAGGAGCTGCCCGGATCAGGTCTCTAGGGTCGCCATCCGCCAGAAGGAGATGGGAATGAGCAGCGCGGTCGGAAGGATGCCCATCACTGCGGGGGAGACCCCCGGCACCGGAAGCATCATGATCAGCACCGAGATCAGCAGTGCGGGAACACCGATGATCGCGCAGTGGACGCTCTGAACCAGCATCGGCGCGGGAAGTCGGCGGAGGAAACTTGGCAGAACCAGCAGCAGCACCAGCAGGTTGACCCCGATGCTTCCGATCCTCGACCACATCAGCCTGGCCAGCGAGCTTGATGACTCTCCGCTCTGCATGCGAAGATCGCGGATCTCCAGGGTCGAGAGCATCTGGGCACGATCACGATCCCGACGAACCGAGAGAGCGTGCGGCGAGAGGTCCGTGGGATACGATTCAACCAGCTCCCTCCGCTCGAGGACCTCCTGTTCCGGTCCGGAGCGACTGGTGGAGACCCCCGACTCGAGAAGCCAGGCGTCGGAGTCATCATCCCAGGACGCGGTCTTGGCGTAGATCCTGCGATCCGCGGTTCCGTCCTCGTCTCGAACCATGACCAGCAGATCGTTGATCGTTCCCTGATTGACGTCGAGATTTCTTCCGGAGAACAGGTTGTCACCGCCATCCCGGGTGAGGGGGACGGAGAAGACGGTCTGAGTGGTGGAAAGGATCTGGCCGTGTTCGCGGAGGAGGACCGGAGCCAGACGAGGAATCACGAACTCCTGGTTGAGAACCTGGAGCAGATTGAGAAAGCCGGCCGTGACGAAGATGACCAGGGCGATCCGGTGGAGCGGAATTCCCGAGGCGAGCATCGCCACGAGCTCACGTGATCGCTGCATCTGGCTGAGCGTGAATCCGGCGGCGGCGACGGACGCCAGTCCGATCATGAATCCGAAGAACTGGAAGACCCGAGGACCGTGAAAGTCGAGGATCGCGAGGATCGTGGCTCCCCAGACCGAACTGAAGCGCTCCCCGGCCACCGCTTCCTGAGCTGCTTCCACGAACTGGTCGAACTGAAGCACGACGTCGACGGAGACGTAGAAGAGGAAGATGAGGCAGAACAGCGTCAGAAAGTTCCCGAGAAACCTGAATGCGATGAACCGATCGAGAAGCGTCATGACGACATCAATTCCTTCCCAATCGGAACCAGGCGATCATGATGATGAACAGCATCATGAGATTCCCGGAGAACATGAGCGCCGTACCGCTGAAGAGGTCTCCGTACTTGATCATCTGCTCCCCACCACTGATCAGGAGGATGTCGATGACGGCGGGAATGAAAGCCAGCCCGTAGATCGTGAGAGGCAGCGCATTTCGCAGGAGCACCGCAAGGACCGCCCCCATCAGCAGGAGAAGAAGGGCGGTGAATGACTGGGCGATGCGGTGCAGAATGCGAGCGGTGATCTCGAAGTTGAGGTTGCTGACCTCGGTGGTCAGTCGGTCGGCAAGACGCTGGAGGGCCTTCTCCATGCCGGCCACCGGGCCGGGAGCACCGGCGGGAAGTGGTGCACGTGCGGTCTCGATGAGCTGCTCGTTGGAGAACTCGGAACGATCGACGGGATTGCATCCGGGAATGGAGAGCCCGCGAAGCCGCTCCGGCCAGCGGGCTCGGAGTTCTCGTCGCCCCCTGATGTCGAAGGCTTCACTCTGCGGCACCGCAAGCTGGAAGTTCGGAACGTTGAGACCGGTGCCCGGGGAAACACCGAGACGGGCGGAGGTCGCGGTGGCTCGCCGGATCGGCTCGTCATCCTCGTACTGAGTGAGTTCGAGCAGAGGACGGCCCGTCAGCTGGTCCCCGTCGAATGCGACGTCGGAGATGCTGATCCGCTCGATTCCGCGATTGGAGATGAAATCGAGCCGACTCGTCGCATCGAACTGTCCGCCCAGGCAGTTCCATAGATCGCTGACCACCAGTTCCCGCTGGAGGGCTTCACGCTCCCGCGCGATGTACGGGAACTCTGTGCAGTCGGCCCGCAACTCAAGTAATTCGAAAAGACTTCGGGTCTTGGGGCCACTGGTGACATCCTTTCCCAGTCGGACCGCCTGGGGAATCGCGCGAGGCACGAAGATCAGGGAACCGTCATCGGGGCGATAGATCGTGGCATCGACCAAGGCCAGCTTGAGCAGGGCATCCTGATCCTGATGGTAGATGTCGACTGTGGCGTAGCGGGCGGTGAACTCCGATCGGGGCGCGCCTGCGTCATCCTGCTCCAGTGCGGCCACTCCCAGAAGAACGAGCCTCTGGTCGGCGCCGGTCTTCGGAGGCGTGTCGGGGACGATGACCTCGTCGGCGAAGAGCTGGGTCCGGTCGATCGAGATCGCCTCACCCTTCTCGATGGTCGAGGTGAAGATCCTGGTGACATCTCGTGCGACCATCTCCTGCAGCATCCCCCAGAAACGTGGAATCACGAAGTTGACCAGCAAGAACATGACCACCGTAAGGACGAGGCCCAGAATCATCGCCGGCGCGAAGATCCTGCGGTAGGGAACCCCCGAGACACTCATCACCAGGATTTCGTTGTCGGAGGTCATCCGGTGCATCACGATGGTGGCCGCGAAGCCGGCGGAGAACGGCAATGCGAACTGAAGCATCGGCACACTGGCGAGAAAGGCGTACTTTCCGACATCCAGTGGGTCGATCTGATTCTGCACCAGGGGCTTGATGGTCGCGCCGAACGCGATGACCACCACGATCACGCTTGTGGTCAGAAGCATCACCTTCAGAAGTTCGACGCAGGTATAGCGCCAGAGCAGCCAGGGCATGAATGTATGTTCTCCGCGTTGGGTGAGATCTGCAACCGAAGGTCCGAAAACCCGGAGCGTTGATCGGGCAATTCCGCCTGGTCGGTCTGTGCGGATTGGATCGGGCCCGGTGGGGACCGAAGATCAGGACCTCACGGAAGCGACCGAGGAATGTTCCGATGCAGAACCAGCGGGTGTCGCCCGGTCGGACGAGGTCGTCAGGGAGGAACGGACATGCTGAAACGCGCCAGGATGCACAATCGGAGTCTCGGGGGTTCCCGCAGGGTGAATGCCGCCAGAGGGTTCTCGTTGATCGAATCGGTCCTCGCCCTCGCGATTCTCGCGATCACGTTCACCGCGATCGCCTCCGCGATCGGGGCCGGTACCTCATCCGCGCTGGAACAGCGGGACCAGGTGACCGCCACTCTCGCCACCGAGGAACTCCTTGCAGTGATTCTCGGCGCGCACTGGGATGAACTTCCATCGTGGGATGGGTTTGCCGAGGATCCCGGGGAGAGTCGTGCACCGGATGGCAGTCCGACCCCCTCGCGGGCACGAATCTGGCGATCGGCCTCCGTGATCGACCACACGCTGCAACTGGAGCCGGCCGGCCGGGAACTGGAGGGACGCATGGTCCGCATCACCACCCGGTCCCAGGCTGGACGAGTATTGATGTCGGTGGAGCGGTTCATTCCGGAACCGAATGCGGTGATTCAATGACCCCGAGACCATCACGAGAAACGGTCCGGTCCCTCCGACGACGAGGGATGACCCTGGTCGAGCTCATCATGGCCCTCGCGATCGCCTGCCTGGTCGGATCCGGAGTGGTTGCGATGACCGAATCCGTGGCACGCGTGATGGTGGACGGACGGATTCAAAAGGAAAACACGACCGCCTCGGCCACCGCTTCCTCGAGACTGGCCATGATCGTCGCCCCCAGCAACTGTCCGCTGTTGCTGACCCCATCCCTGGTGGCCTGCTGGGGATCCGATACCCATCGAGATGGTCGGATTCAGGCCAGTGAACTGCGCTGGATCCGATTCGATGGGGAGACCGGAACCCTTCACCTCGACCAACTGTCATTTCCCGAGGGGTTCGGGCCCCGGGACATGGAGCTGTCGAATCGCACGCTGGCGTACGATGAGGACTTCGCACGCTTTCGACGCCAGCTACTCGCTGAGGGGCTGTTGGACTCGAGATTGCTTCTGGACGGTCTCGCCGGCGTCGAACTGGCGATGACTCCCCAGTCGATCACTCAGCCAATTGAACAGAACCGGATCTCGTGGCGCTTGCTCTGGTCGGAAGACGGAGCCCCGAATTCGGAGGTACTCATCACGACCGCCATCCACGCCCCCAGGATTCCGGAGGACTCTCGATGAACGACCGACTCGTCCGAACACCCGCCCGAAGGGGCAGCAGCCTGCTTCTGGTGACCACCGCGATGGGTGCCGCAGTGATTCTGAGCGGAGCATACCTCGCCTCCCGTGCGAACGGGGCCCTGGTGGGTGGAAACCTGAGTGCATCGAGCATCGCGCGAATCCAGACCGAGTCCGCCCTGGCGATCACCGGGGCAGCACTGACCGGATCCGGCGACTGGCGCACCGATCATGCTGCAGGTCTGTACCTCCTGCAGGAGACCCCCGAAACCCTGGTCAGGGTGGACTTGCTCGACCTGGCGACCAATCAACCCCCCGATGCGGGTACGGTGGATGTTCGAGCGAACATCACGTCCCGTCGGGATGGGATAGAGCGCTTCGCCCAGGCGGACTTCTTCGTCCCCCTGGAATCGGACGCGCAGGCAGTCGATGTCGATCTGGGTGAATTCGCACTGTTCGCAGGGGACTCGATCGAACTCGGGAGCGAAGCCCTGGTACGCACCTGGGAATGCTCACCCGGAGCGGGGCGAGGCGAGCCTCTGAGGGTCGCCACCAGCACCGGGGAATCCCGAGGAATACGATTGCATGATTCCTCGATGATCGTGGGTGGCATCGAATATCGTCCGACCAGAACCGCACACCATGGGGGAAGCTTGCCGGTCGACGAGCTTCCCGATCGGATCATCATCCACCAGCCGGCCCCACCCCTGGATGACGAGTCCACACCGTTGCAGTCCGGCCTGGACCGGCAGGTCGATGGTGACCAGCGGGTGGAGGAACTGAGGATGAGCGGTGGAGATCGTATCCTCCTCAACCCGGGTGCCAATCTGATGGTGGAAGGTGATCTGGTGATGGGCAGGGGATCGGTCCTCGAGGTGGAAGGTACGAGCACGGTGGTGGTGAAGGGTGACCTCACGATTCGGGGAGGTTCGATAGAGGTCGCCGAAAGCGCACGATTCACGGTGCACGTGGGTGGCGACCTCGACCTCACGGATGCGCGAGTGGTCGAACCCAATGGGACCGAACGAACCTGGGTACCGGACATCGATCGCGTCAGTTTCGTGACCACCGCCAGCCGGGCGTCGATTCCAAGCTGGCGGATCCGGGGAGCCACTCTCCTCAAGGGGCAGTTGTACGCACCCTCCGCTCAGGTCTCGATCGAACAGCGTACGGTGATCATCGGAAGGATCGCCGCTCAAAGCATCCGCATGTCAGGGAGTGCCTGCCTGCTCTATGACCCGACGATCGACCGTCGGAACGGATACACCGCACCTGACCGCCGCCTCTTCGAAACGAATGGCAGGGTGCTGGAACCGATCGCGAGGATGGAGAGTCTGGCCACTGAACAGCTTCAACAGGCCAGTACCGAGATGGGGATTCCGATCTCCGCCGGGACCGAGATGGTTCATCCGACTCGAGCGGAGCTCGTCGCGGAGCCTACGAAACGGCGCGGTGGTGAACGTGCCAGGCGATTCCGGGATCGAATCAAGCGTCCAGGTCCCGGGCGGGAGTTCCTCGATGTGAGAAGATCGAGCCGCATGCAGATCCGTGGAATCGGAATGAACGCGCACCAGTTCAAGGAGCATGGCCGATGAGATCTCGTGGATTCACGCTGGCAGAACTGCTGATCGTGCTCATGGTGCTCTCGATCAGCGTGATGGCGGTCATACCCCTGGCGGGAACCGATGAACTGACGGATGTCAGGGCTGCAGCCGAACTTCTGGCCTCGGACATCGAGGACACCCAGGCCAGGAACCTCGCCACCCCGGATGCGCCGACCTGTCTGGTTCCCAGCAAGAACCACGATGGATGGCACCTCGCGCTGTCCGAACATCCAGAACAACCGATCACCTCGGCATCGGGAGCACCACACCAGCGGCGTTTCGGGTCCGGGGCCCTCTCGACGGCGGCCACCCTGAGGATGTCCGGCCCGAACCTCCCGGACGACGGGCTGCGTTTCGATGACCAGGGCGCGCCACTCATGGGCGATTCACCGATCCAATTCACGATCGAGGGGATCCGGACCGGACAACGGGCGTATATCACCCTGTCCACCGCGACAGGTCGGGTTTCCATCGCGATTGCCGATGATTAGCAAGCACGCGGATCGTCTCAGACGAGAAAAAAACCGCCTTTAAACTGCTTGAGACCAGCCTCTGCCGATGAATGGCAACCTTGAGAGAACCTCCGGGCGGGACGGAGGGTACGATCCGAGCGCATGCAAACCGGCAGAATGCTGTCGAGCATCTTCGGTTGATCGCATGCGCACTCTTGCCGGCAGTCCACGCCGGACCATCTGGGGCATCTGTGGAAGGGACACCCTTGCGCTTACCAATAGGAATCACCGGGGCCGCGGCATTGTCTATGTTCGCAACCACCACGGCCGTCATCGGGCATGGCTCGCTCACAAGTCCACCAAGCCGGATCTACCTGGCCTGGCAGGAGGGACCGGAATCCCCCACTTCGGACGCAGTTGCCGAGGCGATCGCGATCGGCGGGACCCAGCCACTCTACGACTGGAACGAATTGGTCGCGTTTCACCCAGGTGACGCCGACTACCAGCGCACGATCGACTATTCACTGACGATCCCCGACGGCCAGCTGGCGAGTGCCGGGAACCCGAAGTACGCAGGTTTCGATCAGGTTCGCGAGGACTGGCCCTCAACCGCCATCGAGTCCGGACCGTTCGAGTTCGTCCTCTATGCCTCGACCCCCCACGACCCGAAGGTCATGAGGGCCTACATAACGACTCAGGACTGGGACCCAACCCAACCACTCAACTGGGGCCAGATGGAGGAGCTTCAGATCGGACCGATCACCCTGGTCGATCAGGAGTACCGCTTCAACACCATCCTCCCCGAGCGCAGCGGCAAGCAGGCCATCTACGTCATATGGCAGAGACTGGACCCGGTCGGCGAAGGGTTCTACATGATCGCCGACGTTGATTTCGGAGAAGGCAAACAGGATGTGGCCTGCGCCGGCGACTTCGACGGCAACCAGCAGATCGACGGTCCCGACCTGACCCGCCTGCTTGGCGCCTGGGGCAGTGATGATTCCGAGATCGACCTCAACCAGGACGGAGTCGTGAGCGGTCCGGACATCACCATCCTTCTGGGCAACTGGGGCGTGTGTGGGGCGGACTGCAACTTCAACGGAGTGGCTGATGCCCAGGAGATCGCCGATGGTGCAAGCGATTGCGACGCCGATGGAGTGCTCGATGCCTGCCAGGGCACCGATGACTGTGACGGGGACGGACAAGCCGTTATCTGCCAGATCCTCGAGGGATCCGTGGCGGACTGCAACAACAACCTGGTCCCGGACGGCTGCGAACTCGCGGATGCGCAGAACAACGATGTGGATGGCGACGGCGTGCTCGACGACTGCCAGGTGACCGGTGTCACCTACAGTTTCGAGGTGAGCAGTGACTGGGGCAGTGGCTTCGTGGGGAGCATCAACCTCATCAACGATTCCGGCCAGTGCATAAACGGCTGGGATCTTCAGTTCGATGCGGAATTCCAGATCCAGGAAGTCTGGGATGCGGTGTTGGTCAGCCAGATCGACGGGCGGATACGGCTGGTGAACGAAAGCTGGAACACTCGAATCTGTTCGGGAAAAACGGGCAGCATCGGTTTCCTGGCCAACGGCAGCCCGGCCCAGCCGAGCAACATGACCATCAATGAAAGTGTGGTCAACCCAGCCGAGTGAACTGCGCCAGCGTTGAACCACATCACCCAATGATTTTTCCGGACCGACCCGATGCGATGCGACGGGTCGGTTCGTTTTTGACGAAACAAGAAATACTACCCCTGCCGGAACTGAAGATCCGGTGAAGTCTGCCATTTCATGCATTTACCATGAACACAAACAAATTCACCAAACGGCTCATACTCGAGACCTAGCATCAGCCCTTCAATCCCTCGGTTGCACACGGCCGCCAAGACTCGTGGAGTGCAACCACTCACCCAAGCTAGGAACACTTTCATTGAGTACGAGAAACACCGAGAAGTCAGGCAAGGCCTTCTGGAATGCAAGAAGGACGCGACTTGTCTCGAGCATGCCGTGCAGGGACCTGCTTCAGGCGCTCGAGGATGGAACATGGCGCACCGCCAAGGAACTCTCGCACATGACCGGGCGCACTCCAGGTGCACTGCATTCCCCTCTGAGGCGACTCTGCGATGAGCGAGTCGTGCTCAAGAAACCACAGCCTCTGGATAAACCGGGGAGAGGACGCCCTTCCCAGATTTTTCAGCTCAATCCCGAAGCGGGACGAGCGCTCCCCAAGCTGACCAAGAAGTCCGGCACCCGGTACCCCGCCAGCAATGAAGCGGCCCTTCGCATGCTCAATCGGCGTCTCAAGAAAGCCTTCACCGAGAATCAGAGCCGGGCAAGGCAGAATCAGGCTCGGCTGACGGACCTCTGCTCGATCGAGTATGGATTTCTGACCGAACGCGAAGCACTCGGCGTGGAGAGGAAGTTTCAGGAAATCAAGACGATGCTGAGTCGCAAACGATCCGATCGGACCGGAACCAAGAAACGCTTCAGGGTAGGCATGATCCTGGTTCAGGACCTCCAGGGGGACTAATCGGCAGCGTGGCGAGGCCGCTGCATCGACCAAACGGCCTCACGTGCATCAGTTGCGTTCGCGCTTGATCAGCTTCTCGGGGATCAGCTCGTCCGGTGGGCGGGTTCCGGGTTCCGAGGGAGAGGATCGAATACCGGTGGAAAGCATCCCTCGCAGTGTGTTGATTTGCCTGGAGTCGAATCCGTCCAGCCCGACGGAGACGGTCTCCGGGCGGTCGCGCCAGCGATAGGAGCCGAAGAGCCTGTCCCAGAACGAAAAAATGGGTGCGTAATTCGAGTCGGTTTCACGGTCCCATCGGGAATGGTGGATGACGTGCATGCCAGGAGTCACCAGGACCAGGCAGAGCGTGCGTTCGAGCAAGGCGGGGAGCCGTACATTCCAATGATGGAAGAACGCCAGCGGTACCAGGAACAGCTGATAGATGAGGATTTCCTGGATACTGATCCCCATGATGTAGTAGATCGGCAGGGAAGCCAACGCCTGGACGGCGATCTCGACCGCGTGAAATCGGACTGCAAGAGTGACTTCAAAGCGGTCAGCGTTGTGATGCAGAGCATGAAATCGCCAGAGCAGGGGCATCCGGTGGGCCAGGACGTGAAAAACGTATCCCCAGAAGTCCAGAAGCAGGAACGAGGTGAACAGCAGGAAGACTCCCAGCAGCATGGAATCCGGCAGGAGCTGCCGAGCCTGGTGGAGCAGACCGATGCCGCTCCGCGACGAGGCTTCCGTAACCAGCAGGACGAGCCCGGCGATGGAAACCGCAACCAGCACGTTCAAGCCCGCAAGCGCGAGGTTCCGCAACCGAGCGGAGCCCAGGACGCGCCGATGCTCGATGATGGGAGTGAGCACCAGTTCCAGAATCCAGAGGCCGGCAAGGGAGAGCGCCGCCACGATGGGTGAGAGGATGGACAGGTGGTCTTCGAGCATCTTGTGAATGTCAGGGTAGCCTTGAAATGCAGACCAAACCAGCGGACCGTGGCACTTAGGCAGGATGCGGTCGGTGGCCGGGCCCAATCCGGTCCGGGAACACGCCGAGTCCGTTTGAAATCGAATCTTCAGCGCGCTGATCCTCGAGGAAGACTCGACTCATCGAGTCCTTCACTCCGATGAAGTCCGCCGGGAAACAGGGGTGGTGAACCCAGATCGATGCGAGACCAGGTGAGATGAAACCGAACGAACGATGCTTCGAGCGAAGCATCAAGGCCCGAGAAACCCGTTCAACATTCCAGGTGAGAACGAGTCTCATTCTCACTTGCTGAAAATTCGCAGATACCCACATCCCGAAGTTGAACTCGACCGAATTGAAGGGAGTATGAGATATGCGGAACTCACTGTTCCAGGAAGGAACTCCTCGACATGCCCAACAACTCCTCACTGTGCGGAACCTGCTCCCATTTCGGAAGCGACATTCCAGCGGAACAGCTGGTGCAGATTCGTGTCAATCCCGGCTCCGAGGGATCCCGAACCTCCACCTGCAATCTCCCTGAACACGCGTCACTGCATCTGAAGGTGTCCTCCATCTCGAGCTGCGACGCCTATTCTCCGGCAGCCTGAGGTTCCGGGGACCAGGCAGCCTGATCAAGGCGACAGGGAAATGAACAACCTCCTGCGGACCCGATGGTCTGCAGGAGGTTGTTCATTCACCGAAGTCCGTACTCCTTGAGCTTTCGATAGAGCGTCCGCTCTCCAATACCCAGCAAACGAGCGGTCTGCTCGCGATTTCCGCCGGTCATCGCCAGGGTCTGGCGAATCGCCTCCTTTTCAAGGCGATCGAGGCCGACTCCAGCCAATCCGCGCATCGAGGCATGCTCCTCGTCCTGATCCGATTCACGGATGTCGTCCGGAACGTCACGGACGCCGATCTCCTCGTCGGCATTGACGATCATCGAATGGACCACGTTGAAGAGTTCACGCACGTTGCCGGGCCAGGAGTAGGACACCAGTCGCATCATGGCCGGCTGGGTGATCGCGGGGCGCGGAATGTCCATGTCCGCGGACAGACGACCGATCGCGTGATTGACCAGCAGGGGAATGTCCTCGCGGCGTTCACGAAGAGGCGGAACATGGATCTCCGCTCCGCGGACCCTGAAGAAGAGATCGTCGCGAAACTCCCCGCTCTCGACCATCTTCTTGAGATTGCGGTTCGTCGCGCTCACGAAACGGACGTCCGTCTTCCGGGAATCATTGCTCCCGAGTCGAACGACGTCCCCGTTCTCGAGCACCCTCAGCAGCTTGGGCTGCATGCCCAGAGGCATGTCGCCGATCTCATCCAGGAAGACGGTCCCTCCGTCCGCATACTCGAACACCCCTTCCCGATCCTTGTCAGCCCCAGTGAATGCCCCCCGGACGTGTCCGAAGAGCTGGTCCTCGAGCAGGCTCTCGCTCTGCCCCGCGGCGTTGAAGGTGACGTATCGCTTGGCTGCACGCTTCGAGGTCTGGTGGATGGCCGCGGCAATGAGTTCCTTGCCGGTTCCCGATTCGCCGGTCACCAGAACCGGAATCGTGCTGGGCGCGACCTTCCTGATCTGATCGATCACCTTCCGGATGCCAGAACTCTCTCCGATGATGCCCTCGAATCCATAGGCCGCTCCCACCTCGTCTCGCAGCTGGCTGTTCTGGGTGCGAAGCAAGACCGTCTCGGCGGCACGCGCGACCAGATTCCTGAACACCGGTAGATCGAGGGGCTTCTCGATGAAGTCGTAGGCTCCTCCTTGCAGAGCCGCCTTGGCCGTCGGGACATCCCCGTGCGCGGTGACCATGATCGTCTCCGCACCCGGCTGGTGTTCGGAGGCGAGTTTGAGTACCTCGAGGCCGGAAGTCTCACTCTCCATGACCAGATCGGTGACGATCACGTCGAAATTTCCGTGGAGCAGTTCATCCCTCGCCTCTTCCAGCCCGTTCACGATCGTGCAGACATGGCCGGGCTTCCGCAGTGCATCCGCCATCACCTCCGCGTGATCCACCTCGTCCTCCACGATGAGAACCTGCGCGCTGGGGGTGCCTGGAGGGTCCGGATGCTTTGGTGCGTCTGCCACGGGTGGCCAGCTCCTGGGGTATTCGAGGAGTCATCATTGTAGGGCCACTGGATTCTTGCCGTACCAGCCCCCGAGCGGCCGATAGAATCGATTCCGATGACATCCGAACCCCTCACCAGCTCACCAGACACCCCCACCCTGCCGGGTTTCACAGGCCAGCGGATCCACCTGGTTGGAGCGGGCGGTTCGGGAATGAGCGGACTGGCGATGATGCTCCACGGCCACGGCTTCGAGGTGAGCGGCTCTGACTCCCAGAACGGACCGGAACTGGCTCCGCTCCGGGCGGCGGGAATCAGCCTGGCCAGTGGCGAATCCGCATTCCCACTGCCGAGTGACTGCGAGCTGCTGATCCATTCGGCGGCGATCAGCCCCGGACATCCGGAACTGAGCGAGGCACGGAAACGGGCCCTGCCGATTCTCAGCTACGCGGAAGCACTGGGCCTCCTCCAGGCAATGCGAAGCGGCATCTCGATCGCCGGTACCCACGGGAAGAGCACCACCAGCGCCCTGCTCGCCCACATCCTGCTTCAAGCGGGGCTCGACCCCAACGTGATCGTGGGTGCGCACTGCAGACAGATCGGCGGTGGCTGGCATCTGGGAGCTTCGCGGATTCCCGGGTCGGGTCCGATGGCCGGACGACCGGGTCTGATGATCTGCGAAGCCTGTGAATTCAACCGATCCTTCCACCACCACCACCCGCTGCTGGCCCTGATCAACAACATCGAGGAAGACCATCTCGACATCTATGCGGGGATCGAGGAGATCATCGAGGCGTTTCGGGTGTTCGCCCGAAGAATCCCTCGGGCGGAAGACGGAGGCTACCTTCTGATCGGACACGAGGGCGCACATCGAATACAGGTTGCCGCCGGGCTCGAATGTGCGGTCGAGACATTCGGCTTCAGTCCGGAAGCCGACTGGCAGTTCGTGATGGAGGCGGGCACCATACGCCTCCATGACCGGAATCACGAGGCGGTCGCACAGTGGCGCATGCCGATGCCTGGCTCCCACAACGCCGCAAACTCGGTTGCCGCCGCGGTACTCGCCAATCGCGTGGGCGTCGGGTGGGGTGTGATCGAACAGGCGATCGGGGGATTCGGCGGGCTCGATCGAAGGACACAGCGCCTCGGTGCTCGACGGTTGAACGCCGGAGGAACGGTCGAGGTGGTCGATGACTACGGCCACCACCCCAGCGAGGTCGAACTGACGCTGAAGGCTCTGCAGACGCACTACGAACCGAAGCGGATCATCTGCATCTTCCAACCCCACCAACACAGCAGGACACGCTTTCTGCTCGAACAGTTCGCAACCAGTTTCGAACGGGCCGATCTCGTGATCGTCCCGGAAATCTACTTCGTTCGCGACAGTGAGGCCGAACGCCAGAAGGTGAGCGCCGGAGATCTCGTGGAGCGACTCCGGGATCGGGGCACCCGGGCTCTTCACCTCCACCCGTTCGAGGCGATCGTCGAGCAGTTGGAGGTCATCTGCCGTGATGGCGACCTGGTGGTATCGATGGGTGCCGGCCCGGTCTGGGAGATATCTCATGCGTTTCTCGAGGCGGGTGACGAATGACTCGCGTCGGTCACTCCCCCACCAACCTCTTCGCCGACCTCGATGTGGAGGTCCACCCCGACCATCCCATCGGCAAGGACACCTGGTTCGGGGTCGGTGGGCAGGCAGACATGCTGGTCAGACCCCGATCTGAAGCCGCACTCTCGGAACTTGTCCGTCGGTGCCATGAACACGAGATCCCCCTGAGAGTGCTTGGGAATGGTGCCAACCTTCTGGTCGCAGACGAAGGAGTGGACGGCATCGTCCTGCGACTGGACCATGAAGCCTTCACGACCGTCCGCTACAACCTCGACGGTGCGGTCGAGGTGATGAAGGCGATGGCGGGCGCAGACATGGGACGTACGATGAGCGAAGCCGTCCGCAGAGGTCTCAGCGGGCTGCAGCAGATGGCGGGGATTCCCGCCTCGATCGGAGGGGCGATTCGGATGAACGCGGGAGGGGCGTTCGGTTCGATCGGGGATTCCGTGCACTCCGTGGCCTGCCTGACGACCCGAGGAGACCTCGTGATCTACCCGGCCGGGGAACTGAAGATGGGATACCGAGAGACCAACCTCCCGGAAGGGGTCGTTCTCTGGGCGACCTTCAACCTTCAGGAGACGGATCCGCATGCACTCAAGGAACAGATGCTCGAGATCTTTCAATACAAGAAGTCAACTCAGCCTTCGATGGCTGAATCCAGTGCGGGATGCGCGTTCAAGAATCCGGTCGACCCCGCTACCGGCGAACGTACCAGCGCGGGGAAGCTCATCGACCTGGCCGGACTGAAGGGACACCGACTCGGTGCCGCGCAGGTGAGCGAGTTGCACGGGAACTTCCTGGTCGTCGACCAGGGAGGATCCGCCTCCGATCTCATCCGCCTGATGGAGGTGGTACGTGGGGGAGTGGAACGCACCCATGGGATCGAGCTGGAAAACGAGGTCGTGATCTGGTCAAGATCCTGAAGGGATCCTCGCAACGGAGCCCGGGTGGTGTAATCTGGCCCTGAATCGGCAGGGATGCCGATAGAAGTGCTCGGTGAAGGAGTTCCCCGAACACGCCCAGCACAGGTACCACTCGACCGATGAATTCCCCGAAAGCTCCCATCCGAGTCGCCGTGCTCAAGGGCGGGCCAGATCCCGAGCACGAGGTCAGTCTGGCCTCAGGAGCGCAGGTCGCCGAGTCCCTTCGCGGCCATCGGGGCTATGAGGTCGTGGAATGCCTGGTCGACCGCCCGACCACCCAGGACCTCCTGGATCTGGAGGCAGACGTCATCTTCCCCGTCCTGCACGGACCGTGGGGCGAGGGCGGACCGCTGCAGAAACGGCTTGA
Source organism: Planctomycetota bacterium (assembly GCA_036336805.1). Taxonomy (GTDB): domain Bacteria; phylum Planctomycetota; class Phycisphaerae; order Phycisphaerales; family SM1A02; genus UBA8087. The sequence continues at coordinate 27,159 of JAYZFJ010000010.1, read as the reverse complement.
AGCCACCGGAATCCCGTTCGTGGGATGCGGCTCGACCGCCGCGGAAGCGGGAATGAACAAGGACGAGACCAAGCGTATCTGCCGAAATGCTCGTATTCCAACTCCGGAGTGGGAGGTACTCGAAGCGGGGGTCGCGTGCGATCTCCAGCCACCGTGCGTGGTCAAGCCGGTTGCGGAGGGATCCAGCGTGGGGGTCCGCCTCTGCCGGGATCAATCGGAACTCACCGCAGCACGCATCGAACTCTCGGCGACCCACTCGAACCTCATGGCCGAACGACTGATCGAGGGTCGCGAGCTGACCATCGGGATCGTCGGGGATCGGGTACTGCCGATGATCGAAATCCGTACCGCATCGGGCTTCTACGACTACGACGCCAAGTACGTGCGAAACGACACCGAATACCTGCTCCCTCCCCGCCTGCCACAGGGTGTACAGGAGGACTGCCGCCGCCAGGCACTGAAACTTTGGCATGAGATCGGAGCACGCGATGTCGGGCGGATCGACTTTCTCTTCGACGGAGAGACCGCCTGGTTGCTCGAGATCAACACGATGCCCGGTTTCACGGATCATTCACTGGTCCCCATGGCGGCACGCCACGACGGTATGGACATGATGACCCTTTGCGGCTCCCTGGTCGAGATGGCCAGGCAACGTCTGAATGCAGACCAGCCGGAGGGTCTGGTACACGCGAAACCCTGACCGCATCTGGAGCCTCAAGGACGATGGCACTGAGAGCACGACACGACGACGATTCCAATGCAGACCGAGTGGACCTGCTCTGCGACCGACTGCTTGGCACCGGACGAGTTCGAACGACGGTGAGCTGGCTGAGCTGGATCTCCGGAGGGGCACTCATCGTGGTGTTCATGACCTTGATGGTTCCCAGCCTCGAACGGCAACGAGGCGAACGCACTCGAGATTCCGTGCCGCAGGTCCGGATCGTCGACGCTCCCAAGTGGTTGGTGATGACCCCGGAACTCCTTGATCAGATCCAGACGATGATTGCCGAGAGTGCAGGGGGGCGGGCCGATGACATCGGTGGACTGCGGGAAGCACATGCCGTCGCGGAGGAGAGTGGATGGTTCGAACGGGTGGACCGGCTCGAGCGTCTGCCGGATGGCTCGATTCGAGTCCATGCCACGATGACCACCCCCTTCGCCGTGGTTCGATGGGACGACCAGGATCATCTCGTCGACCATGCAGGGTGTCTTCTCGACTGGGCGTTTCCCCGGGGGAGTGCGGGGTCCCAGCTTCCGTTGCTGGTCGGAACCAGGACCGCCCCCCCCACCCATCAGGACGGCCGACCCGAGTACGGAGCTCCCTGGAGCCATGCCGAGGACGTCGCCGCCGGACTCGAACTCGCCAGGACCCTTCAGGATCGTCCCTGGATGTCGGAGATCCAACTGATCGACATCAGTCGATACGCCGACCAGCGCTGCCTCTGGATCCAGTGCGAACGCGGCCCCCGGATCTGCTGGGGGCTCTCCCCCAGCGTTCGCAGCGCGGCGGAGATCACGCCTGCCGAAAAGCTGCGTCTGATCGACTCGATTCACGGACTCTACGGCCCCCTGGACCAAATCACCGTACCGGAGATCGACGTCCGACACGATGTCGCCACCATGCGGGCACTGGCCGACGGATCCTCCGTATCATCTCCTTGAGATGACCACCTCCCCCACCACCAAGCCGCACCGAACGCCTCTTCCAAGGGGGCTGATCATCCTGGCGTGCTTCTGGATCGCAGGTTCATGGCTCGCCAACATCGGACTCGACACTCCGATCAGTCCCATCGCCGAGGATTATTCATATGGTCTGAAGATGCTGTGCAGTTCACTGCTCATCGGCGTGACCCTTGGCTGGCCGCTGACCCGACTGGTCGGGTGCCGATTCGTGAAGCCGATCCGACAGACGGTCCTCGACATGACCGTGGTGACGGCGGGCATCCTCGTGACGATCTGGCCACTGCGCCTGCTCAGCAGCTGGTCGATCGAACAGACCACCCTCATCACAGGAGTGCTGGTGAGCTGGACGTGCCTGGTCGGAGGGGTGATCTGCCTCGGTACCGCACCGGATCGTCCGGGCATCCGTGGCGCGATCATCCTCGGACTCTTCTGCCTGATCGGTGTCGGCGCGATGCTGCCGCCGACGGAGGGCATGCAGTGGTGGCGGCCGATCGACGTGATGCTCGTGATCACTCTTCCGGAAAACACCCAGATGCTCGGAATGCATCCCGAGGAAGCGATCCGAGTCCTCGCGCAGACCCTGATCGCAGCGGCTGGAATCTGGATGCTGGCCATCGGACGGGGAATCGAGCGTGCGGGCTCTGGCAGATCGGTTCCCCAGAGGGTAGGATCAGACCAGTCTTCAGATTGACTCGAACGCCTTGCCCCTCCGGGCGAGGCGTCGTGCGTCCCGGAAACCAGCAAAGGTTGACCACACGATGGATTTCATCACCAACGAGGAAAAGAAGGAACTTGAAGAACAACTGCGTACGCTGATCGGTGCGCGAAAGGAGCTCACCGAGCGGATCGCCACCGCACGCGAGCTCGGTGATCTGAAGGAGAATGCGGAGTACCACGCGGCCCGCGAGGACCAGGGACTCAACGAAGCGAAGATTCGCGAGCTCGAGGAGCGACTTCAGAACGCACAGGTGGCGGATACCGACGCCATTCCGTCCGACATGGTCTTCCTGGGAGCGACGGTGCTGCTCAAGGACCTCGAATCCGGCGAGGAGGAGCAGTACCGCCTGGTAGGAAACCCCACCGGCGACTTCACTCTGGACTACATCGAGGTGACCCCGACCTCTCCGATGGGCGTCGCGCTCATGAAGGCTCGAATCGGGGAGACGATCCGGGTGGACCTGCCTCGTGGGGCCCGACGCTACGAGATCATGTCCATGAGCTGATCGGGACCTCGACCACGCGCATTGAGAGATGCAATCCGTGCAGACCCTGCTACTGGCACTGAATGAAGCGGCACCGAAGGATCCGGGTGATTCCTATTCGCTCGTGCACCTGCTGGTCGTCGACCTGCTGTTCCGGTTCAGTCTGGTGGTCATGGTCCTGATCAGGAAATCGAGGAACCCCCAGGCGGCGCTCACCTGGGTGATCCTGCTGGTCGGTCTTCCGTTCATCGGATTGATCCTGTACCTGCTGTTCGGGGAATCGAGATTCGGACACTTCCGACGAAAGCGGCATGCGACCGCGATCAAGAAGGTCGACAGACCGGGCGTCCGAGCCAACTCCAACCCCCTGGCCAGAGTCCAGATGCCCCAGCGGGAGACGCAGGTGGCGGCTCTGGCGGAGCGTGTCTCGGGTTCCGCACCGGTCACCGGCAACCGACTGCAGCTCTTCGGTGACTCTGCCGAGTTCGTCGACAAGCTGACGGCGGACATCGATGCAGCGACGAAGAGCGTGCACATGCTCTTCTACATCTACCTCGACGACGCCGCCGGACAGAAGGTTGGTGAGGCCCTGATGCGTGCGGCCGAGCGGGGCGTCTCCTGCCGACTCATGGTGGATGATGTCGGGTCCAAGTCCTTTCTTCGATCGCGGCTTGCCCGATCGATCCGGGAATCAGGGGTGGTGCTCAAAGGCTGCCTGCCGGTGAACGCGGTCCGGATGCTCTTCTCCAGACTCGATCTGCGGAACCACCGGAAGATCGCGGTCATCGACGGTCAGATCGGCTACACCGGCTCGAACAACCTCGCGGAGGCGGCATTCGCGGTCAAGGCCAGGTTCGCACCCTGGGTGGACTGCACCGTGCGAATCGACGGCCCGGCAACCAAGGAGCTCCAGGTCCTCTTCCTGGAGGACTGGCACTTCGAGACGGGAGAACTCGCCGAGGATGAGCTCAACGAGCAACCCGCTCTGCACGACGACGGTCTGCCGGTGCAGATCATCGCGACCGGACCCAACTTCTACACCGAAGCCACCACCCAGATCGTCCAGGCCTGCATGCAGGTGGTGCAGCATGAACTCATCCTGACCACTCCGTACTTCGTTCCCGACGAGACCACGATCCGGAACCTCTGCGTGGCGGCGAGGCGGGGCATCCAGACCACGCTGGTCGTACCCAGGAACAACGACTCCAGACTGGTGGGTGCGGCAAGCCGATCGAACTACGCACCGCTCCTCGAGGCCGGAGTGGAGATCTACGAGTTCACCAAGGGACTGCTCCATGCGAAGACGATCACGATCGATCGGGAGATCGCCGTGGTCATGAGTGCGAATCTGGACCGCCGAAGTTTCGAGCTGAACTTCGAATGTGGAGCGATCGTCTACGACAGCGATTTCGCCAGCGAGCTCAGGTTGCTTCAGCGGTCCTACATCTCCCGATCGGAACCCGTGGATCCGGTGCAGTGGAGGAAGCAGCGGGGAATCTGGAGCCAGATCGGCGACACGATCGCGGGCTTTCTCAGTCCGCTTCTCTAGACTCCACCCGGACACCCTCGGAAGTCCGCCGAATCGTCGCACGCAGGCCACGATCCAAACGGTGTTCGCTCCGTCGTCCGTCCGGCCAGACCACCTCGACCTCGACCTGATCGGTTCCGACGGGAAGCCCCGCGTGCACCAGTGGCGACCAGTTCGATTGGAACGGTCCACCCCCGGCGACCCAGCGGGAAGCCCGCCAGCCCCCACTCCGGAGGTGCAGGAGAGCGCCGACCGCACTGCGATTCGCGGTGGCACCGTCTTCATCGACCAGTTCGATCGTCACCCAGTTCCGACCGGATCGTGGGGAGAGATTTTCAAGCAGACGAAGGGGCCCGTTGAGTTCGCTCACCACCACATCGATGTCGCCGTCACCATCCAAATCGTCGAACACCGCACTGCGATCACGGTGAGCCGCCTCGAAGACCCCCACCGAACGATCCCGAGTGAATCGTCCATCGTCGTTCCGGAAGAGGAGGGCGGGCTGTTCGTACTCGGAATCCATGCTTGCGCGGGTGGCTTGCGGGTAGACGTGACCGTTCAGCACCAGGAGATCCTCGTCACCGTCGTGATCGAAGTCGTAGAACGCGCTGGCCCACCCGAGGTACGGCCGACTGACCAGAGACAGGCCATACTGCCGCGTACGATCGTCGTAGATGCCGTCGCCGGCCGAGACATGCATGGTGTTCGAGTCACTCGAGAAGTTCGAGGTGAACACGTCGGGTCGACCATCGGCATTGACATCGCCGATGGCGATTCCCATCGTCGCCTGGGTGTACCCATTGAGATCATGCGCCAACCCGGAAGCGAGGCCGATCTCGTCGAAGGCGAGAACCCCACCCTCGGTCTCGTTTCGATAGAGATGATTCGCCATGGAGTCGTTGCCCACCAGGATGTCGGGCTTGCCATCACCGGTGAAGTCCAGGATCGCGACGTTGAGTCCGTAGCTGGGCTCGAGTCCGCCGAGCGGTTCGCCCTGCTCATGGCGGTGGAACACCCCGCCACCTCTGTTCTCGTAGAAGACATCGGAGAGCGGTTCCAGACCTCGAGGGCCGTTGAGGACCGCCATGCCCTTGAACTGGGCGGGAGGCGGCGGGGACTCGGGATCGAAGTCCAGGTAGCGGGTCACGAAGAGATCGAGATCTCCATCGGCATCGACGTCGGCGAAGGCCGCGCTGGTGGACCAGCCACCTCCATCGACCCCGCTGGATCCGGAGATGTCCTCGAAGGTGCCGTCACCGCGGTTGCGCAGCAGGACATCAGGACCGAAGCAGGCGATGAAGACGTCCTCGTGGCCGTCACCATCCACATCCCCGACCGCCACCCCGAACGACCAACGGCGATGCGACAGTCCGGAATCGCTGGTGACATCGACGAATCTGAGTCCACCGTCGTTTCTGAACAGTCTGGCCCCGGGCCCCGCCTCCGGGTCCTCGAGCGTCGCCCCGTTCGGCACCAGGAGATCCCGATCGCCGTCACCGTCATAATCGATCAGGGCCAGCCCCCCGCCCTTGACCTCGAGAATCTGCGAGGAGGGAAGTGCCCCGGAACGGGTTGTCATTTCGAGTCCGCTGGCACTCGTGGCATCTCGAAATGTCATGGAAACCGGCGAATTCGCGAGTTGCTCCGACGAGGAGGATCCCCGTTCACATCCGATGATCAGACTCAGGGTGGGAGCGAGCAGGAACCCGATGAACGTGAGGCCTGGACGAGTCAAGGCAGATCACCGGTCGAGCCCGAGGGAACGCCTTGATCCCGAAGTTCCTCCCAGCGGGTGCGGGCGCTGGCAGCTTCCTGCTCGTCCCCGATCCGAGTGAGAATCGTGTACTTGCGGAACCAGGATTCCGTCAGATCCGGATCGAGTTCGAGTGCGCGGTCAATCGAAACCAGTGCTTCCCGGTCTCGATCCAGTCGACTGAGAACGTCCGCGTGCCGAACCCAGGCCCTGGTCATGTCACGCATCTCCGCGGAGTCCCCCGATGCCTGAGATCGCTCGATCGCACGACGAAAGTCCGCTTCCGCTTCGGAGAGTCGATCCGCATCGAAGTGAATCAGACCGGAGAGGAAGGAGGCATCGGCTCGGGGAACGACGTCCGGATCGGCCAGAAATCGATCGATCTCGATTCGCGCACGATCAGGCTCACCCGCATGGTAGGCCGACCATGCCATGAAGTACGGGAGGGTCGCACGCTCGGGAAACGCCTGGTTGGAATCGGCTGCCGCCTGGTACCGATCGAGTGCGCCTGCATGGAACTTGCGCTTCTGAAGGACCAGTCCCCGGTAGAAGTTCGCTCGGGCGAGCTCGGGACGCTGCCGAACGACCGTCTCGAAGAGGACGTCGGCCTCCTGAACACGACCGGCGCGGAGAAGCTTTCGCCCCACCTCGATGCGTTCATCATCAACCACCTCGACCAGCGGCTCGGAGCGGGTACCGGCGGAGTCGGTCTGGGGATCGGACGTGGGCGGTGGTGCGTCCGTGCAACCGGTCAGGAGGACGCCGAACGGCACGAGGAAGATCAAACAGGCGATTAGACAATGCCGGCGCAGGAAGACATCGCCCGATGGGTGAAGGGGACCGAAAACGAATCGCACGCCCGGGTGGTGAACCCATACCCCGCAAACCCGTGAAAACGCACCTTTTGGACTCCACAGCCGGGAAATTACCCGGTTTGCTTGCTCAAAGCAGGCGTCTTTGATCTTGACCTTCATGCCGTTCAGCGTACCCTGAATGCTGACGAAAATCCTGCTTTCCCCACTTCACCACGACACGAGAATACACGGAGCCAATCTCATGCAGAGAAGAGGCCTTAGCCACCTGCCTTGCGCTGTGATAGGAGCCCTGGTCGTGGCGGGTTGGTCCGGCGCAGCACCCGACGAGAACGAGGCCACCCTCTTCCTCCAGGAACGCAGTGGCGAACCGTTTCGCGAGCTGAGCGAACTCCAGCTGGAGGCGTTCACGATCGGACAGATCAGCTACGGAACGCCGATCACGATCGCGGGCGGACTCGGACCGATCTTCAACAAGACCAACTGCACCTCGTGTCATGGCACGGGCAACATCATCGGTGGCACCGGAACGATCGGGGTGACCTTCTTCGGTGGTGACGACAAGGGATCATTCGTCGATCTCAGCCACCTCGGCGGCCCGGTCTTCCAGTTGAACTCGATCAACAGCGAATGCCACGAGACCAACCCCATTGACATCCCGGAGGCATCGGTGGTGGTCACGCACGTGACCAACGGAGCACTGGCCTACGGACTGGTCGAGGCGATCGCGGACGAGACGCTCTTCGCACTGGAGGATCCGTTCGACTCCGACGGGGACGGCATCAGCGGCCGCGTTCATGTGACCGAGGCGCTGGAGGATGATGTCCCCCGGGAACGCGCAGGGCGATTCGGCTGGAAGGCCCAGATCCCCACCGTGCTGAGCTTCAGCGCCGATGCAAGCCTGGGTGAGATGGGACTGACCAATCGCCTTCTCCCCGATGAGATCGCGCCCAACGGTGACGAGGTCCTGCTCGCGGAATGCGACACCGTGGCGGACCCGGAGGATTTCGCGGACGAGAATGGAAAGCACTTCATCGATCGGGTCACCGACTTTCAGCGGTACCTCGCTCCGCCTCCCCAGACCCCACGCTCCGGGATGATCGGCGAACAGATATTCAACAACATCGGATGCAACAAGTGCCACACGTCCACCCTGACCACCGCAGACGATCCGAATCTCGAGAGCTTCCTCAGGAATCGCGAGTTCAAGCCCTACGGTGACTTCCTGCTCCACTGCATGGGGACCCTGGGAGATGGCGTCCGAATGGGCAACGCCTTCGAGTGCGAGATGAAGACCCCCCCGCTCTGGGGGCTTCGATGGCGCAGCGTCATGCTCCACGATGGCCGTGCCGCGAACGGAACGTTCGCGGAAAAGGTGACCACCGCGATTCTCGAGCATGGACTGTTCGGCGAGGCGACCGCGTCGATGCAGGCATTCGACGCACTCTCTCCGCAGGACAAGGCCGCACTGATCCGGTTCCTCGACTCGCTCGGTCGGGTCGAGTTCGACTACGACGGTGACGAGGATGTCGACATCACGGACTTCAACACCTTCAAGCAGTGCTTCAATCAAGACGTGGTGGTCACGCCCGAGGACACCTGCGCGATCGGGGACATCGATCAGGACGGCGATGTCGACAATGTGGACGCCCAGTACTTCATGCAGGCCTTCGACGGTGTCGTGGAGGACTGCAACAACAACGGCAACCCCGATCTCCTCGACATACTCGACGGCGTTTCCGAGGACATCGAGGGAGACGGAATCCCGGACGAGTGCGGATGCGTGGGCGACATCAACGGCGATGGAATCGTCGGAGGGCCCGACCTGGCGTTCGTCCTCGCTCTGTGGGGGACTGAAGACCCTGCCGGCGACCTGGACGGAAACGGCACGGTCGGAGGCCCCGACCTGGCGTTCGTCCTCGCCTACTGGGGAGCCTGCGAATGATCCCCGGCCGGCCAATTGACTCTCAATCGAATCGATCGATCCTGTAGACTGAACCGCAGACAGAGACCAGATCCACCAAGCAGATCGAAACCTCCCACGGAGCGTATCCCGATGAAAACCCCACTGACCATCCTCACCCTCTCCTCGATCCTCGCGCCCGGAGTGATCGCCCACGGGCAGTTCAGCTCGCTGGAACTGGCGAACGAGACCGATTCCCGGCTCGAGCTCAGGGCGGACCTCCTCTACCTCAACCTCGAGAAGGACATCACCTGGGCCGACTTCGACAACGACGGGGACATGGACGTCGCGATCGGGATCAAGTTCGTCGGCTCGATCGAAGGCGGCTTCCCCAACCTGCTGCTCATGAACGAGGGCGGAGTCATGGTCGACCGCACCGTCGAGTACGGGAGCGCCTCCGACCTCATCGGTGACAATGGATTCCTCGCGCCCACCAACGATCGCAACGTCGAGGCGATGGACGTGAACAACGACGGGTGGATGGACATGGTCACGGCCACCACCATGAGTGACGGTCTGGACTGGACGATCGGACAGCCCCGGGTCTACATGAACCTCGGCAGCGACGGGGCGGGCAACTGGCTGGGATTCAGACACGAACACCTCAGAATTCCCGAGATGTACTCCAACTCCGGTCAGGTCGCGAACCCCCGGTTCTGCGACATCGCCTGGGGCGACTTCAACGGTGACGGCTTCGTCGACATCTTCTATTCGGACTACGACACTCCGGAGACCCAGGGCCAGTACTGCCTGGACATCACCGGGGACGGGGACACGAACGACCCCGGCGAGTGTCAGGACAGTCCTGCGGAAAACAGCGCGGACGACTTCAACGCGAAGCTTCTCTACAACTGGGGAGACAGCGTCGACGGGCCCGGTCCCGGCTACTTCTACGACACCCGATTCTCCGTGATGACCGCTTCCGAGCTGCAGACCGACTTCGGCAATGCCGCGGAAGTCGGTGACTTCAACGACGACGGCAAGCTGGACATCGCGCACTGCAACACCCTCGGCGCGAACATCATCGAGATCTACTACAACGAGGGAGACCAGCCCGGAACCGACTTCGGGGTAGAGATCGTCTACAGCGGCGCTCCGTACCACCTCAAGGTCGACGACCTCGATGGTGACGCCGACCTCGACATGGTCGTGATCGACGACTCCCAGGATCGCTACCTCATCAACAACGGCAACGGCAGTGATGGCCGAGCGGAGTTCAGCTCCTACGTGATCGGGGACTCCCTTGCGGAGTTCGGGAACACCCCCTCCACCTTCGACATCGACAACGACGGCGACCTCGACCTTTTCGTCCCCGACGTGGATGCGGACCTTCCCTCCTTCTGCCCGGCCACCGGTCGTCGTGCCCACTTCTACGAGAACACCGGAGTGCCGAGCAACCTGTTCGTCGAGGACCACACCCCGATCCCGACCGACATGCTCGATGCCACCTTCGACGTGGCACCGATCGACATCAACGGTGACGGCTACCTGGACATGCTTCAGGCGACGTGCGAGGGATTCACGGTGTGGATCAACGTCCCCCCCATCCGAGTGGACTTCCTCTACCCCGGGGGACTCCCGGACAGCGTCGAGCCCGGCGAAACCACCGATGTCTCGATCCGACTCAGCCAGATCGGAGGCGCCATCGATCCGGGAAGCCCGATGCTGATGTACTCGATCGACGGCGGGGCATTCGCGACCCAGCAGCTGACCCAGAACGGGGGCTCATCCTGGTCGGCGACCCTCCCGGCGCTCGAGTGCGGCGAGAACCTCGACTACTACTTCACCGCCAGCATCGGTGGCATCGACTTCACCGATCCCCCGGCTGCGCCGGCTTCGACCTTCAGCCTGGTCCCCTCCACCGGTGCCGAGCTGACCACCATCAGCTTCGAGACCGACGACGGAGGGTTCACCACCACCGCAAGTGCGGGAACCACCGCGGGCTTCTGGGAACGAGCCGATCCCAACGGGTCCTTCATCTCGGGCCTGCTCAGCGCCCCTGATGATGCGGCTTCGGGACCGGGGACCCTCTGCTGGGTCACCGAGAACGGCCTGCCCGGCGCCAGCGCCGGGACCAACGACCTCGATGCCGGAACCGTCACCCTGACCTCGGGCGTGATCGATCTGGAGAATTCCGATGCGGTCATCTCCGCAATGGTCTGGATGGCCTGCGACGATGCGATCGGAAGTCCGGGGGATGCCGACTCGATGTTCATCGAGGTGTCCAACAACGGGACCAGCTGGACTCAGGTCTTCGAAGTGACCGCCGACACCAATGAGGACGGCAGCATCGATACCGCCGACGGTGACTGGTTCGAGCGTCAGTTCCTGGTGTCCGACCATGTCGAACCGACGGCATCGGTCCAGGTGCGATTCGTGGTCAGTGACGATCCCAACAACTCGGTGACCGAAGCCGGAGTGGATGAATTCTCCGTGGAAGTGGTTCTCTGCGAGGATGGCCCCGGTTGCCCCGGGGACCGTGACGGCAACGGACTGGTCAACGGGAGCGATCTGGCAATCGTGCTCGCCAACTGGGGAACCGACAGTCCCGACAGTGACATCAACAAGGATGGCACCACCAATGGTGTGGATCTCGCTTCACTCCTGGCGACCTGGGGCCTCTGCCCGTAATCGCCGCGCACCCACGCCGCTCATGCAGTTCTTCACACAGGGCCTCCGACGTTTCGGGGGCCCTGTTTCACATGGAGCGCTCCGGCGAACTCGAGACACCCGGGCCATCATGTCGCACCTCCACGTGACCATCCTCGGGGACCTCGACCGTCCGGATGATGCCATCGGGGAAGCGCACACGGACACGCTTCGCGGGTTCGGGGAGTGATCGGGGAAAGAGGCCGAGGAGTTCAGACTGGGCGAGGTAGGAGCGGGTACGATCCAGTCGGGTTCGGTGCAGCACGCGTCCTGCCTCGGAGAGGACCTCGATCACCGCACCAGCCCCCTGCGGTGATCCAGCCGTGCCGCGGACCATCACCCGGATGACGGATTCGGGATCGGGATCGAGGTCGTTGCGAAGCACCAGGGGGATCCGATCGATCGCGGACACCACCAGATCGTGATCACCGTCTCCGTCGAGATCCGCGCTGGCCGCGGCACGACCCGCGATCGGAATGTCCAGATCACCCAGGAGCGGACCGTCGACCAGGTTGAACCGACCGAGTTCCGAAGTTCCCCGGAAGAGCTGAGCGGTCTGCTCGTATCGCTGTCCGGACTGGACCAGTTCGATTCGAGGCTCGATGTGGCCGTTGATCTGGAGCAGATCGATCCGGCCATCGAGGTCGAAATCGATCAACAGCGTCCCGAAGGTCAGTGCGTTCCGCGTGGGGGCACCCACGCCACTCAGCGATGACTGATCAAGAAATCCTCCGGTCGAACCCTGCACGAACAGGGACGATGGCTCGTTGGCGAAGTTGCCGATGGCGCAGATCAGCCTACCGCTCCCGGGATCCCGCAGGACATCGATGCCCATCGCTCCGGTCGAGTTTCCGTCGATGTCGTAGGCGAAGCCATACTCGGCGGCGGCTTCATGAAACGACCCGTTGCCGTCGTTGATCAGAAGTCGGTTCGGGGTCGTGTCGTTGGCCACCAGGATGTCGGGGGCGCCGTCGAGATCGACATCCTCGAAGGCGAGGCCCAGCGCCTTCATCACCGGGACCGCTCGATCCGCGCGACGGATCGACAACCCACGACTCGCGCCCTCCGCGGCGAATCCTCCTGCTCCGTCATTGATGTAGAGCTCCAGGTCGGTTGCGGGGAATCCGGTCGGTGGCCCGTAAGCGCGACCGATGCCATCGAGCGTGAAATCGACCTCGAGATCGATTCGCGGACTCCATTTCACATAGGAGGCGACGACCAGATCCTGGTCGTCATCCCCATCGACATCAAGGAACCCCATCGCGGAGGTCCACGAATCACCCAGCCGGGCCGTCTCCTCGAACTCGAGATCGCCACGGTTGAGAAACAGACGGTCGGAACCGACCGTTCCCACCACCACGTCGAGCAGCCCGTCACCGTTCACATCCGCGAACGCGGAGGTGGTGGAACCCTCGATCGCGGCCAGTGGCGTGCCGGCAGTCACCTCGGCGAAACGGATCCCTTCGCCGGGACGGGTGTCGTTGCGGTAGAGCCCGGGCCTTCCCCCGACGGACAGCAGGAGGAGATCGGGGTCTCCATCTCCATCCAGATCTCCGAGGGCGACTCCGCTGCCCATCGTCTCCGGCAGAAGGTACTCCCCTGCGGCACCACTCTTCTGAATACGCTGGACCCCGGAGTCGCTGGCGACATCCGTGAAACGAGCGGCGTAGGGAACCGCCGGAACCTCGCCGCGATCCGGGGTGGGACCACGTGCTGCACCACGCGGCGCGGGTGGAGCCGTGCCTTCGTCCACACCCAGAAGGAACAGAATTCCGAAGACCAGGCATGCCAGCACCAGGCCGGCCCCGACCACGTACATGACCCTTCGATCATCGGGGTTCACAGGTTGATCGGTCATTCAGTCCTCATGAGCCTGGTGCGGCACGGTCCTGTGGTTCGAGGCGATAGATGGCGATCGGTTCCGCCGCATGATCGGCCCAAGGGTAGCGCGTACGAGCCTTGCGTACCGCTTCCTCCGCAGCCTGTTCGTCGCCACGATAGCGCTCGTGCGCCCGCCGGGCCTGTGCCGCTTCCTCGGTCCGGCCCAGGGAATCAAGCGCCTGGGCTCGAAGCCAGAACGCTCTGGCGGATTGGGGATCTCGCTTCAGAACGGCATCGACCAGCTCCAGGACCCGCTGGGCGGATTGGGTGTCTTCGGATCCACTCGACCGCAGTTCAACACTGGCCAGATGCAGAAGCAACGCGTCACTTCCGTGGAAATCGAATCCTCGTTCGGTGGCGGAGGGGAACGATTCCGCCTGGGAGAAGGCGAGAGAGGCGAATCGCTCACGGGATTCATCGAGCAGACCTCGATCGAGATCGAGGAGTCCGGACAGGTAGGTCACACCCCATGGTGCCACGGTCGATCCGCTGCCGGCCGCCCGATCCAGCGCCTCCACCGCCTGATCGAGCCGACCCTGCATGCGATTGACCTTGGCGAGTCCGAATGCACCTTCCAGGCGGCCGAGTGCTTCCACCATCTCGAAGGCTTCGGCGGACTGCCGAAGCGGTCCCTTCTTCCCTTCGGCGGCCAGGCCGATGCCGTAGTCGTAGAGCCGCTCCCAGGTCGGGAACTCGCTGGTCTGGCGGTCGAGGGAGGTCGCACCACCCTGGATCGGCAGTGCCACCGAATCGGATGCCACCACCACCGCGGGAAGGGAGTTGACCCTGGCCGACGCCTCGGAGGGTCCGTAGACGAACTCCATGAGTGCGTGATCGAACTTCCGATACCGAAGCCTGGCATCGACCCGGAGGGGTCCTTCGATGCCATCGGGAACCTCGAGAAGGTAATGGGTGGTTCGGGCGCTTCCGGGAGCGACCTGATGATCGTAGACCTTGGTGAAGATCGTCTCCGGCATCCGGTTCTCGACCCGGTAGCCTTCGGAGTCGATCGTGAAGGAGTTCAGGCGGTAGGCCCAGGGGTCGACGACCCCGCTCGCGTCGATCAGCCCGCTCGCTGCGATCAGGCGCTCTCCGTCGAAGACCTCGATCTCCAGCCAGATCTCGTTGCTGTCGGAAGTGCCCTGGGTGAACGCATGTCCGGTGCCGGTGTTGCGGCTCACGACCTCGAGCAGGTAGGGAGATCCCGGGGAAAGTCGGGGAAGGTCGGGCCTGATCGGTCCGATGAACGCCCCATCGATCACCCCTCCCTCCCGAAGGCCCACGATGTCCACCCTCATCGAACTCTGCAGTACCTGCTCGTACTCCGCGAGCAGGCTGGAGCAGTCGGGCAGGTCCAGGAGATGCATCAGTCCGGTGTTGCCTGCCGCGAAGAGGTGGTCATGCACGGTGGGCACCCCCGAACCATCACGATCTCGAGCTGCCACCCCGGTCGAGGGCCGCAGCGGCATGTGGCAGCCATTGCAATCGGTCTCCGGTGATTCAGGCCATCGCCAGGAATCGAGCCCGTGACCGGACACCCCGCTGGAACGCCATGAATCGTAGTGATTCTGCCCCGCGAGCCACCGATACTGGTTGAGTGATTCCGGGATCCATGCCTTGTGGCAGCTTCCACACATCACGGCGGAATCGGTCACGCCCTCGTGCGTCATCGCCGTTCGGTGCAGTGCGGGGCGCGAACGAATCAACTGACGGTTGAGCCATTGCAGGGGCGACCAGGAGGAATCATGAAAGGGGTAGCGAACCGGTTCCTGCATCACCCATGATCCATTGCCCGCAGGTCCCGCCTGAGTGATCGAGTGACACACCAGGCAGTTGACTCCGGCGGTCGCCCCGGGAATGGAATGCGGATCGACCGAGGGATCGTCGAGTCGGACGTCATCGAGGGATCCGGAGGCCAGCAGGACCGGGTCATGGCAACTTGCGCAGAAGGTCGAAAGCTGCGGGTCGACCTTCCGCGTCTCCCGCACCGTCGCGGCGTAGACGGGATTGTCGAACGATGAGAAGCGATGCGCGCTCGAGCTCCATGATGAATGAGCATCGGGGTGGCACTCGACGCAACCCTCGATCGAGGTCAGGGCACTGACGGGGATCGAGTCATGCCCGAGCAACGCGGCATTGGTGAGGGGACCATCGAAGGGGATGACGGTGCCGGAGCCACGGATCTGGGCCGATTCATGGATGACGAAGAGAGCGACCAGAGAGACGATCGTTCCCCCGGCCCAGCGTGCACCGCGAGCCCAGTCGAGCCTGGGACCGACCATCCGATGCGCGATGAACAACCAGATCACGACGAGGGGCACGAGCACGTGGATCCACCAGACGATGTCGTGCTGCTCGGCGGATGCGAAGAGCGCCGGCAGGCCGTCGATCCGCAGCAGGAGCACCCCGCTCACCAGCAGGACCAGTGCAGCCAGGAACAGCACGTAGCCGACTCGACGGGCATTGCGATTGGGGGAGCGTCGGGCTCGTCGCATGTGCCCGATCCCGTAGACGATCACCGGGATGACCAGAATCAGCCCCAGGATGACGTGAAGCAGAAACGCCCAGATCGACAGCAGGGTGTCGGATCCACCTGATTCAAGCCAGTCCAGGAAACGAACTCCGAGGAGGTACAGGGAATCGATCACCATGAGGCCGAATCCCAGCAGCACCCAGCGGAGAATCCGTCTGAGGCGCGGGGTCACGGCCCGGGGGCTCGATGTTCTGGGGACCTCGATCATGATGCCTGCATTCTAGGAGGGAACAGGCGCTGGAAGCTCATCTACCTGAGGCGAAACGGCTGTTGTAGCGCCTCATGAGCCGACGTGCCTCTTCCGAAGGTCCGTTTCCGGAGCGGGCCGGCAGGGGCTCAAGCTGTTCGCCCTCGACGGTGAAGAGATCCATGTCCTTGCACCATCCGTCGAGATCCAGAATCCAGTAGCGCCGGGTGCCCGCGGCCGGAGGGGTCTCGGGGTCCGCGAATCGGACGCGAAGTTCCTCACCCGGACCGATGATCGCACACGCATCGTCGGTGGAATCGATCAACGGGAGACAGGGCCCGAACTCCGTGTAGAAACCCGCCTGGTGGCGCATGTCTCCGAACTGGTCCCGCTGCTGGTAGTCGTAGTGCGGCTGACGCTGAGGACCGGTCGTGCGCCGGGGAAAGCCGCACCAGGCGACTTCCGCGGACGTGATCGGCAACGGAGTGGCGACGAGGGGGCGCTCGACCTGCGTGGCCAGACGAATGCGGTCCCAGTAGACCTCCTGATTGGTACGCAGTCGCAGTGCGCGACATCCCTCGGGCAGGGGTGGCAGGGGCAGTGCCATCGAACGGGGCATTCCTGCGGGATACCCGAATTCCGGGGCCATCATGATCCAGGTTCCAGAGGTGGGCTCGAGGGCTTCCAGGCTGGTGGGATGATAGGTGCGCCCGGCCTGCCAGGCGGCGAATGAAGTCTGCGAGTACGGGTACTCGACCCACCCCTCGACGAGGAGGAGGTCCGCCTGATCGATCGGTTGTTCGAATCGAAGCTCGAGAAGGTGTTCGTCTTCCAGCAGCCCGATGTAGCGAGCGTCGATCGCGCCGGGATCCGCGGCCATGAGATCCCACGATCGCACGGCGTCGGTCATGTCCTCTCCCCGGTGGTTGAGCGCTTGGTCGACCTCGACGACCCCCTCCACCAGAAGAGGACGGGAGGTCGCTTCGGGCGCGGAGGTGGCCAATCGTTCATCAAGCACCAGCTCGAGGCCGTCGGGCACATCGATCGAGAGGACGGACAGCTGATCGAGGTAACAGGCCTCCTCCATCGGTTCGGCCAGTCGCAGTTCCGCCGGGGCGCCGGGCAGCAGCAGGGTCTCGTGGGGCCGGGGCGGCGCGGTCACTCCCGGTGCGAGCAGGTACCCCATGCCCCCCACTCCGAGCACATCGGTGAGAAAGTCGAAGGAACGCGCGTCCTTCGAACGCATGAACACCAGTGGACAGGAGGATATCTGGCGTTGAATCTCGGTGATGGGGTGGGATCCGGAGCCGAGACCCAGTTCGGTCTGAAAGACACCGTCGGGCCAGATGATCTCGAGAAACTCGATCATGGATTCACTGCCCAGTCCGATCGCCCATGGCTGCAGCCCCTGCCCCGGCGAGGTGCTCGCACTCCAGGTGGCCCCCGCCTGCCAGCGGCTGCCCAGACGAGCCGCCCAACGGACCCCGATTCCACTGGTGTTCGAACGCATCTGCTGAGCAGGATCCTCCCGGCCGGAGAAGCGCACCGAGGCGAACGAGTCCCGCTGCGCACTTGCCTGCAACAGACGCACGTCGCCGGAGGCGGTGAGCCCGGCCAGGCCACATCCCCGGACGGCATCGAGCAGAATTCGATCCATCGACACCAGGGAAGACCCGAGGTCAACGGAGTCGATCACCTGGTTCGCGGGGTCCAGTACCTCGATCCGGGATCCATCCTGCACGAGCAGCTCCTGAACTCCGTTGCCGGTGACGTCGAGGAGGCTGAGGGCGCGAGGGGACGTCATCGGTCCGGATTCGAGACGGCGGCCGTCGATGGGCACCCAGAATCGGGAGTCGCGATCGGGCGGGATCCACGAGTGGACCATGCCCTCCCGATCCAGGCTTCGCAGATGAGCCATGCCGGATTCGGTCCCGTAGCAGGCGGCGACGGCGACCAGGTCCGCCGACTCGAATCGGGAGAACGCTTCCGAGCGCGAGTAGTTCCAGAGCCGGTCGTTGAGATAGACGGCATGCGGTGGCCTGGTTGCGAGCACCACCAGATCCGCATCACGGTCGAGGTCGAGGTCGGCGACGAGCACGCCCACCGATCCCGTATCGGGACCCGCGACCCCCGCCATGCCGGCGATGTCACGGAAGGTCCCGTCACCATTGTTGTTCAGCAGAGCATTCGCACCATCCCGATTGGTGCAGAAGACATCCAGATCACCATCATGATCGAGGTCGGCGATGACGCCCGAACCGGTGTCCGCTCCCGAGTCGGGAAGACCGGGCATCAGCGACCAGCGGCCCTCGGGTGACTGGAGAAGCA
The DNA here is from genome assembly GCA_036336805.1 of Planctomycetota bacterium. GTDB lineage: Bacteria > Planctomycetota > Phycisphaerae > Phycisphaerales > SM1A02 > UBA8087. The sequence goes on along the minus strand of JAYZFJ010000010.1, from coordinate 8,640 downwards.
GGAGATTCTCACCGGTACGACAGAGAAACGCATCGACGGTCCCGTTGGCGTCGACGTCACCGAAAAGCATCGAATTCACTCGATCGAACTCGCCCAGTGGGTGATCGGCGACGACCCCCCACTTCTGATCTGACGAATCCTCGAGCTGCAGCAGGACCGAGCGCCCATCGGCGGCTCCCCCGGCCACGATGATCTCTGGAGTGCCGTCTCCCAGAAGATCAACCACCTGGAGACTGCCTTCACGGCCGACCAGTCCTTCGTGAATGGTCGCTCCGGACAGGAAGGCTTCAGAGACGGTGCGTGCGGAGGTCGAGACCGCCGGAGTCGATTCCAGCATCGCCATCGCCAGTGGTCCCATCCGGCTGTAGCGGAACTCGGCAAGACGTGACCGGGGATTCCGGCCCAGTTCCTCGAAGGTATCCAGGGCCTTCTGCGAAGCGGCCTGGTCCCCGAGTCGGGCTTCCGTACGCTGCAACCCGAGCCAGGCACTGCGGAGGAAGGGATCGAGTTCGGTCACGGTGCGGTAGTGCAGACGCGCCTGTTCCAGCAGGCCGGACTGCTCCAGGGCCTGGGCCAGGAAGTAGTTGCCGTAGGCGTCGTCCGGGGCCTGTTCCTGAACCACCTGGAGGTGCGGCACCGCCTCCTGCGGACGCCCGAGATAGAGCAGTGCGATGGCCGAACAGTAGTTGGCCCGGAGCGCGCGGGGATCGGTCTTCAGTATCTCGCTGAACAGCTCGAGTGCACGGGACTGACTCCCGGTCGCGGTGCGGTTGAGTACGGAGATCGCCCGATCCAGTGCGGCAAACCGCGATTCAGGCCGCAAGGCGAGTGCGGCTTCGAAGGCGCTTCCCGCCGCTTCGAACTCGAAACGCCCCATCTTGCCGACGCCCTCGTTCATGAGGGCGCGGTATCGTCCGTCGACGCCCTCGCCCTCACCCTGTGATCCACAGCCGGCTGCCCACAGGAAGACGAGGAGAAGGAGCGACGCAGAAACGGCTCTCATCGTCCGGACCCCCGAAGCCCTCGCTTCGCGGACTCGATGCGGCCCTCGATCTCCCCGGGAGTCGGTCCGTCGGGAGCAGCCGGTGCCAGGCCCGGTTCATGAAGGTAGGTGTGGACCTCGCTCCGAAGGTGGGAACGCATGTCGTGCCCTCGTCGTCGATCACGCTCCGCACGCAGGGTCTGCACGTCGATCGGACCCACCACGATTCGTTCACCCGGTCCGGGAGAGGTCTGATTGAGCACGCGTCCGTCCCAGTCGACGATCATGCTTGACCCGGGCCATGAGAACGGACCGTACTGTTCGAGGGTCGCCCCCTGATTGCAGGCGACCACGATCCCCGTGTTCTCGATCGCCCGAGCACGGTTGATGACCGTCCACCAGTCCATCGGTTCCGTCGCACCCCAGGGGTCCATGTAGGCACTGATCCGGACGAGGATCTCCGCTCCATTGAAGGCAAGCTGACGGATGCTTTCGGGAAACAGCCAGTCGTAGCAGATCGCACATCCGATGCGACCGATGTCCGTCTCCACCACCGGAAACGGATCCCGGTCGTACTCCGGAACGTCATGGGGACTCGAGTGAAGTTCGAACGGAAGCCATGGATTGACCTTGCGGTAGACGGACAGCACCCCTTCCGGTCCGACCAGCGCGGTGGAATTGAAGAGGCGGCCGGGGTGCGCCGGGTCACGCTCGATGAAGCTCCCGGTCTGGATCCAGACGCCCCGTTCCCGGCAGAAGCGGCCGTATCGATCGAGGTGCTCGTTGGGCATGGTGAGGGCGAGATCGCGATCCAGGGATTCGAGGTCGGGATGGATCGGGGCGGCGTGCGCGAATTCGGGGAAGACGATCAGGCGCACGTCGTGGAACGGGGCGTAGCCGTCGATAGCACTCGCCGCCATCTCGAGCATCCGATCGACTCGAGAGGGAATCTCGTCACGATGCTTCGGGCAATGGAACGCCGTCTGGCAACAGGCTGCGTAGACCGTCATTCCTCTCGCTCATCGATCCACGCCTGTTGGATCGCCTCCAGAATCCGCTCGTTGCAGGGGTGACCGTCCCGTTCGACAAATCCCGGCAGCTCGGCCACGAGTGTCCTGAGCTGAGGGAAGGCCACCGTGACCGGATCGAGGTCGGGATGCCGATCGAGGAGCTCCTCGGAGATCCGCTCCACGTCAAGCCAGTGGTATTCGCCTCCGTGCGACATCATGCCGGGATCCAATCAGTGCGGAACTTCCTTGACGGCGTTGCGGTTCCACGCCGGTACCGTCGCCTTGATCGGCCCCTTGCCCTCGAAGATGCACTGGCAGGACAGTCGGGAATTCACCTGAAGTCCGGGCGCCTCTTCAACTCGGTCCTCTTCATCCTCGTCCGCCTCGGAGACCGAACTCGCCCCCTCTTCAAGGTAGATGTGGCAGGTCGAACAGGCACAGACCCCGCCACAGGAGTGTTCGATCTGGATTCCGTTGCGCAGGGCGAGTTCGAGAATCGATTCACCTTCGATGCCGGTGAGGTGCCATTCCCGCTGCGAGGATCCCGTGAGACCTTCCGGGTCCTCCACGATGAGTTCGACGGGAATCGAGGCTGATTCAATGTCACGGGCCGGGTTGCGCATGTGCATTGGCGGGAATTCCTGATCAGATACGGTGATTCGGACCTGCGGGGAAGCGGGAGGGAATATCGAACAACCCCATTCTAGCCAAGGAGCGAGAACGGGGAGCGTGATACCCTGTGGGACCTCCAAGAAAGCTCGATATGCCCCACCGGTTCATCGGACATCTCAGATACCTGCTGCTGGCACTGATCCCCGTACTGGCAGGCCTGCAAGCATCGACTCCTCCCACCGCCCCCGTGACCATCGAGGGGTGGCAGGAGCGAGTGGAACTGGTCGAGACCGCGGAGGGCACACTGGTCTACCGGCTCACGAGTCCTGACGGACGGATCGAGGTCCTGAGCCCACTCCAGTTCGCGAAGCGCCATTTTCAGCGCGAGCAGAGCCGCAGCCTGATCAATCGGCTCTTCAACATCACGAGTCCGATCGGCATTCTGTGGGTGTCGGTCGGCCTGCTGGGGCAGGCGCTGTTCACCGGCCGCATGCTGGTTCAATGGGTGGCCAGCGAGCGCAGACGACGCTCGACGATCCCCGTGATGTTCTGGTGGATGTCGCTGCTGGGAGCATCGATGCTGCTGGCCTACTTCATCTGGAGGAAGGACATCGTGGGCATCCTCGGCCAGGGGCTGGGCTGGGTGATCTACATCCGCAACCTCGCGCTGATCTACGGAGGCAGGAGCGATTCTCCCGGGGCCGGAGAAGACGTCGATCCCGAACCTGCGCTGGAAGAGGGAGCCGGATGAGTTCCGTCAGACCACGCCGGCCGAAGCAGGATGAGGGGCAGATCCCGATCCTCGAACTGACCAGTTCAGAGTTCGTGGAGCGGATGGCCTCGCAGGGAACCGCTCGCCCACAGGCATTGGAGCTCTATCGGGCGTGCTTCCGGGAGGGACGCATCGACCATCCCGACATCCGGGTCGAACACATGCCGCTGACCCGGACCCAGGAGGAGGGGGCGACGATCAAGTTCACGCTCCGTCTCCATGAAGGGGAGGAGACGGAATCCGTCCTGATTCCCATGCGCAAGCGGAGCGGTGGACACAGCCGGACCCTCTGTGTTTCGAGTCAGATCGGTTGTGCGATGGGTTGTGGTTTCTGCGAAACCGCACAGATGGGATTGATCCGGAACCTCGGCGCGGCACAGATCGTCGGACAGTGGTTCGCCGCCCGACATGCACTCGAACACGAGGTGAAGAACATCGTGTTCATGGGCATGGGGGAACCGATGGACAATCTCGACGAGGTGCTCAAGGCCATTCGCGTGCTGGTCGATCACAACGGTCCCTCCATACCCAGCGGCAACATCACCATCTCCACCGTCGGCCGGATCGATGGAATACGGAGACTCGCGGAATTCGTGCGCTCGGACGGCTTTCACCGGCTCAATCTCGCTGTTTCGGTCAACGGTTCGGATGACGAGGTGCGAAGCAGCCTGATGCCGATCAACCGGGGGATGAACATGGAGGCTCTGCGCAGCGCACTCCTCGACTTTCCGCTGCACGGAGGAGCCGCACTCCTGATGGAGTACGTCCTCATTCCCGGGGTGAACGATTCGGATGCCCAGTGCGATCGGCTCTGCGAATGGCTCAAACCGATGCGCTGCTCACTGAACGTCATTCCGTACAACCCCCGGCGGGATTCGCCGTGGGAAGCACCCGATGAGCGAACGATCGAGCGATTCATCGAGCGAGCGATCGCCAACGGCCAGTTCGTGAAGCGACGAGGCACCAAGGGCCGGGATGTGATGGCGGCCTGCGGCCAGCTCGGCAACCCCGAGATCCGTCGGAATGCCCGCCGCACCCGAGGGAGCGCCTGAACGCTGATGTCGAGCAACCGGTCATCCAGGATCCGCTTCGGAGAGTACCGGGGGGGGCTGCGCACCAAGAAGCGCGAACACAAGGAACGCAAGGTCGTCACCTGGCATTCCCAGGAGCGCAGTGCGCATCGCACACGATCGTTCAAGGCCCTCTTCGGCGTCTTCATTGGGATGCTCCGTCCCTATCGGAAATCGATGTTCGTGGCCCTGGGCTGCCTGACCATCGCCACGATGCTCGCGCTGGTCCCGCCCGCGGTCACCAAGTTCGCGGTCGACCAGGTGTTCCAGGGGCTTCCGCTTCCGCAATCCCTGATCGACCTGATCCCCGGTGCCGACTCGGTACCCCAGACCCCCCGCGACCAGCTCCTGATCCTGGTCGGGATCGTCGTGGTCGTCGCCTTCGCATCGACGATGCTCGGCATCGTGGGACGCTGGAGGGCGACCAAGACGGTCAAGCGACTGCAGTCGAGTCTTCGCAAGGACGTGTTCGATCATGCCTCACGCCTTCCACTGCACCGTGTCCAGGAACTGACCTCGGGAGGAGCGACCAGCCTCATTCGAGAGGATGCAGGTGGGGTGGCCGACCTCGTCTTCGCGATGATCTACAACCCGTGGCGGGCGATCATCCAGCTGCTGGGTTCCCTGCTCATCCTGGCCTGGGTGGACTGGAGGCTCCTGGTCGGTGCGATCGCCCTCTTTCCGATGATCTGGTACACGCACCGTACGTGGATCGGACGCATTCGGCCGATGTATCGGGACATCCGCCTGCAACGCCAGGAGATCGACTCGCATGCGACGGAATCGTTCGGAGGCATGCGAGTGGTGCGCGGGTTCGCCCGGACCCGTTCGGAGTCGACCCGGTTCACCACCGGCAACCACCTCATGATCCGCAAGGAGCTCTACGTGTGGTGGTGGGCACGCGGAGTGGAGCTCGCCTGGAGCCTGTTGATTCCTCTGGCCTCCGCGGCGCTGCTGTGGTTCGGCGGGGTCCAGGTGCTCGATGGTTCGATCACCACCGGTGACCTGGTGATGTTCCTCGCCTACCTGGCGATGCTCTTCGGACCGATCGAGGTGCTGGCCAACAGCGCCACGATGTTCCAGACGAACCTCGCCGGGCTGGATCGGGTCCTGGACATCATTGACGAGGAAAGGGAGTTTCCCGATCCGCCCGATGCCCGCGAGATAGGACCGGCAGAGGTCCGGGGGCACATCACGATGGAGGACGTGAGCTTCAGCTATCCGGGCTCGGAGGAGGGCGCGCTCGAAGACGTCGGATTCGAGGTCCCACCGGGCTCGGTGGTCGCCCTGGTCGGTCGATCGGGCGCGGGAAAGACGACCTGCTGCAATCTGGTCGCCCGCTTCTATGACCCCGAGCGGGGGCGGATCCTCCTGGACGGGCGCGACATCCGAACGATCACCCTGGAGAGCTACCGTCGACTGCTGGGCATCGTGGAACAGGACGTCTTTCTCTTCGACGGAACGATCCGCTCGAACATCGCCTACGGAAAACGTGGTGCCAGGGATGAAGAGGTTCGCGAGGCCGCCCGCCTCGCCGCCGCGGTCGAATTCATCGACTCCCTCCCCGAGGGCTGGGACACCGTGATCGGCGAACGGGGATTCAAGCTCTCCGGTGGACAACGCCAGCGACTGGCGATCGCCCGGGCGATCCTCGCGGATCCCAAGATCCTGATCCTCGACGAGGCGACGAGCAACCTCGATACCGAGAACGAGAAGTTCATCCAGCAGGGACTGGCCGAACTGATGAAGGGAAGAACCTCGTTCGTGATCGCACATCGCCTGAGCACGATCATGCATGCCGACCTGATCGTGGTCCTGGAAAACGGCCGGGTGATCGAGACCGGGCACCATGACGAGTTGATGGAGCGCAGCGGGCCCTACAGGAAGATGGTCATCCTCCAGTCCGAAAGCAAGGAGTGAGACCGGCTCGAAGTCTCGTCGGCTTCGAGCGGGACTCCGATGAAAAGGCGGTGGCTTCCCGGAAGAAGCCACCGCCCTGGGTGCACGCTGGCAGGATCAGAGAATCGCGGCGAGCAACAAGGCCACCACGACGGCCCCTGCCAAGAGGACTCCGAATTGCTCGGATCGAGAGAAGACGTTTCCATTCCTGATCCTCCCGCCACCTTGGGAGGACGGTGATCCGGAGGCGTTCGGCTGCTTGTTCGAGGCACCGGACGGGGCTGTACGCATGTAATCTCGGTCATCGATGCTCATCACGCACCTCCTTTCATCTACCGTGACTACGGTGGCGGAGGTACGCCGTTCGCAGATCTCGAAAATTGGTGCGGGCTGCACGCATCGGGGCATCCGTGATCTCGTGCATCGATCGGTATGCTGGCCTTTATGGACCAGACGATTCGAGGAACCACCACCCCCGCCTACCGCCGACTGCTGCTGGCGTTGGTGTTTCCCCTGCTCCTGGGGGGCGGCCTCCTCCTGCAGGAGGGATCCCTGACCACGGTTCGGAACATACACAAACTCGAACGACTTCCGATGAGCCCGATCAAGGCGGCGATTCCTGGAGTGATCAAGACCACGGGCGAAGCGACCCGGGTCGCAGGCCAGTCCCTGCTGAAGGCGACGTGGACCGAAACTCCCTGCCTCTGGTACCGGGCCGTGAAACAGCGAAAGACGACCGACTCCGACGGGCGAACATCCTGGGAGACGGTCTCTGAGGAGCAGGACGGTACTCCCTATCTGCTCGCGGATGATTCGGATCGGATCATGGTCCACCCCGACCTCGATCAGGTGGACGTCTCCCTGGAGCGGAAATGGGCGCGAACCGACGGATCGCTCCGGTATCGGGAATGGAGGATCGATCCGGGTGATCGAATCATCGTGGTTGGAACGGTGCGGCTGGAGGCCGGTTCACCGCAGATCATCCTGGCCGGTGGCGGTGAATACCTTCCCATCATCACCGACCGTCCGATCAAGAACCTTCGAGGCAACATGGGACTTCATGCGGTGCTGATGATCGTCGGCAGCGTGTTCTGCGTGGCCGCCAGCTGCGTCTGCCTGATGCTCGCGCTGAGAATTCACAACACCCTCGCATTCATCACCATCAGCGGACTCCTCCAGGCCTGTCTGCTGCTGGTCGGGGGGACGCTGATGATCGCATCGGATCTCAAGGGAGCCGATCGGGCGCTGGCCTACTCGACCGAGGCGGCCCGGACGATGGTGGAATCGAAGCTGGCCGCGCAGGGTGTGGTGTGGTCGGGAGACTGGTCTGATGAAACGGTCTTCGATCGAGAGACCGGGCCGAAGGCGACACACGACTCGATCAACGCGATTCGATCCGCACTGGCTGCCCGAACTTCCCGAACGATCCAGCTGCAGGATCGGTTTCCCCAGTGGCTGGTGGCCCGGGCGATCGACGTGCCACCCCCTGTTCGGATCCCCGGCATTGATTCAACGGCGGTGGCCGCCACCGGCCGGATCGAGGCCGCCGCCATCAGCTGGATCTGGCCGACGATCGGCATGAGCGGCTCCCTGCTGACCGGCCTGGTGTGCGGAGTGATGGGCCTGAGCCGGGTCAAGGTCAAACGACTCATCGAGAACATCCCCACGACCCCGTGCGCGGAGGTCGAGATCGGCGTCACCGAGATCATCGGACACCTGAAGGCAGGCTCGGATGAGGAAGCGGAACCCCTCCTCGGCCCGCTCACCGAGGAACCGTGCCTCTGGTTTCGCTACCACGTGCAGGAATGGCGGGGATCGGGAAAGAACCGCCGCTTGGTGACGATCGAGGACACCACCCGGTTCCGATCGATGGTGTGTGAGGATGACACGGGAGCGATCCCGTTGATGGTGAAGGACGCCGAGATCATCACCGGTCGCGCCCCGAAGCGCTCTCGCGGGAAACGGGTCTACACCGAACATTCGTTGCGGGAGGGTGACCCGCTGTACGTACTCGGTTCGGGGGAGATCGATCCGAAGACCGGAGACTCGCTGCGGGTGGAGCGCGATCCCCAGAAGCTGCCGTACATCATCTCGAATCTGCCGGAGAAGCGACTCAAGACGATGAAGATCTCCGCCGCCTTCTGGCTGCTCGCCTTCGCGGTGGCTGGAGCGGCTTCATTCATCCTCTTCGGAACGCTCTTCTCGGGGGGAGTCGGTGCATTGGACGAGCTCCTGGCTGCACTGGGCGCGATCGGGATGATGGGCTTCTGCATGGTGATCATCCTCTACAACGAC
>JAYZFJ010000009.1:0-16197 GCA_036336805.1 Planctomycetota bacterium | reverse complement strand
ACCTGGCGGCCCACGCCAGCGGCTACCTCGACATCGACGATCCCCTCGAAGGCCCGCTGCTGCTGGACATCAACCTCAACCAGGCGACCATCGGAAACGAGGACAACCAGCTGGAAGTCAAGGCGCTCGGGGGGCGCGGATCGCTGCGCAGCGACCTGCTGCTCTTCGATGAGATCAATGGAAGCGTGCTGGACGGGCACGTCAATGCGGACTTCGAGCTCCGCCTCGCCGACCAGCCGGTCCCCCAGGGAACCCGCCGACCACGGACCACCGAGGAGGAGACGCCCGAGGACACCTCCCCGAAACCCGCGGCCTCCGGCCAGGCGGGACCGTCGACCCCGGTTCCGGTGCTCGGACGGCGTTCGCTGTCGTACGTGGCCGGACTCCAGCTGCAGAACGTCAGCCTGCAGGCGATGACCAGCAAGCGGCCGTCCGGCCGACAGTTGATCGGACTTCTCGATCTGGACGTGGAAAGCCTCGGCGTGCTCACCCGTCTTCCGCAGTCGCTCCGGGGCGACGGGCAGCTTCAGATCAGGAAGGGCCGACTGACCAGTGTCGCGCTCGTCAACGGGCTCAGCAGCGCGATGCGGGTCGTGACGCGGCAGCCTCGGAACAACGACCGCATGAACATGATGTTCGACCTCACCCCGACCGGGCTCGAGATCACCCGCTTCAACCTGGTCACCTCGATGATGGCGGTGCGTGGGGGTGGGGTGGTCGGCTTCGATGATTCACTCAACCTCATCCTCAACGGGGGGCCCCTCGAACGCCTGCAGGAATCACTGGGACAGCTGGGTCGTGCGTTCGGACAGCTGACCGATCGACTGGTCCGCTACCACGTCACCGGGACCACGCAGTCCCCCTCCGTGCACATTCGACCGTTCGGGCTGTTCACCGGGGATCCGATGGCCGAAGCCAAGGCGGATCGAGATGCCCAGCGTGCGGAGCGCAGGCGGAAGAAGGAGGAGGCCAGGCAGGCTGCCGAATCCTCCAAAGGCAGTACCGCACCGGCTCCGGCGTCGGAGACCACCGGAAAGGACGCACCAGCGTCCCCGCCCGCGACCGGGGATCCCTCATCCTGAGACGATGCCCCGTCAACTCCGGTAGGATGCGACCGTGACCCAGCACCCAGCCACCCCCCCGAGCGTACGACTGACCGTGATCGCACCCGCGCATGACGAGGAGGCGAACATCACGCCCCTGGTGGAACAGCTCGAGGACGCCCTCCACGAACTGCCGGGCGGATTCGAGGCGATCATCGTCGACGACGGCTCCAACGACGCCACCCGGGAGCGACTGGTCGACGCCGCCACGACCCGATCGTGGCTGCGGATTCTGGCGATGAGCGACACGCCACCGGGTCGGGGAAACGGACAGTCCGCGGCGTTCCAGGCCGGCATCGCCCGTGCCCGGGGGGAGCTGATCGCGCTGCTGGACGCCGACCTTCAGAACGACCCCGCGGACCTGCCGGAGATGGTACGCCTGCTCGATGAGCGGGGGGCCGACTTCGTGCAGGGCGACCGCAGTGCCAACCGTCGGGACACGATCGTTCGTCGCGCCTCCTCCTGGGTGGGACGCTTCTTCCGAAGGCTGATCCTCGCCGACACCATCCGGGACACCGGTTGTTCCCTGCGGGTGATGAAACGAGAGATCGCCGAGCGGCTCCCCCTCGAGTTCAAGGGCATGCACCGGTTCATCCCGGTCACCGCCCGCCAGCTCGGTTACACCGTCATCGAGACTCCGGTCCGTCATCGACCGCGCGTCGCCGGCGAGGCCAAGTACGGAATCTGGAACCGGGCGCTTCCGGGGCTGATCGACTGCTTCGCGGTGCGCTGGATGCGGGCACGACGACGACCCACCGACTGCTCCGAGGTCGATGCGTCCTGAGCGTTCGCCCCGACGGGCTCACTGGTTGGAATGGTCGGGGTACTGGACCCCCCGGGACCGATCCCTCTTGGACTGCCAGAAGCAGGTGATGCACCACATGATCATCACCCCGAGCCAGAGGGCCATGGTGATCATGACGGGGACGAACGGCGCATTGAAGAGGTTCTCGAGCATGGATCGCTCCTGAAGGATCGGGAAGGTCGGCAGGGCTCCGGGAGCAGCTCCTCGGGCCGACTTCCCAGTGTATCGGTATTCTATCAGTCAGGAGACCACCAATCCCCGATCCGGGGAAGAACCCAGGCCCCTCCGGCCATGACCCGATTGGATTCCACGTGAAGCGCACCCCGATACTCGTCCTGCTCGTCCACCTCCTGCTGGCCGGAGGCCTGGCCACCAGCCCGCTGGGAGCGGCGGACCGGGCCGCCAGCCAGGTGATCAAGGGCGCCCAGAAGACCCCCGAGGCCCCCGCCACCGAGGACGCCGGCGAGGCCGGTCCCTCCGGAACCCCGCTCGCGTTCTCGAGCCCGGGGCGGACGATCTCCACGTTCCTCAACGCGATGGCGGGACGCCCCACCGACTTCAACACCGCGATCATGTGCCTTGAGCTTCCGACGGGAACCTACAGCAAGGAAGTCACCGAGCAACGTGCGCTCAACCTGCAGGAGATCCTGCTGCACCTCGGCTACGAGCTCGATGAGAATCCGGGCATCCCGTTCGAAACCACGAACGACATCGATGTCTTCTCGCTGCTGCCCCCACCGGAAGGCTCCAACCCGACGGTCATCCAGCGTTCGCGGGAACTCGCGGAGTTCACCAAGGGGGCGGCGGTGCTCGCACTCAACCGCAACCTCGAGGGCCGATGGGAGTTCAGTTCGGAGACGATCAGCGACGGGAACGACGAGCTGCTGCGGATGGCCGATCTCCAGCTCATGCAGAAGTACCCCGAACTGCTCGATGACCCGCGCACCGAGATGACCCTCCGCAACTGGCTGCTGAAGATGGCACCCCCCTGGGTCTGGGAGCAGTTCTTCTTCATCTCGTACATCCAGTGGATCGGGATCGGCATCTTCCTGGTGCTGGGCCTCTGCCTGAACCTGACGGTCCGGTTCACCTTCGGGGTGCTCTTGAAGCGCTGGATCGAACGGGGGCTGCTGCACGTGGCTCGACGCGAGGCGGAGGGCCAACTCGACATTCGCCGCTCCGCCCGGGCCCTGGGACTCGTCGCCTCGATCATGCTCTGGAAATGGCTGGCGGGCCTGCTCTTCCTTCCGCTCACCGCCTACAACATGATCGCGATCTCCCTCGACGTCCTGCTCGTCCTGAGCATGATCAACGCGGGATTCAAGCTGACCGACCTGCTCGGCGAGGTGATGGCGATGCGCGCGGCGAGCACCCACAACAAGCTCGACGACATCGTGGTGCCGCTCATCCGCAAGACGATCAAGTTCGTGATCCTCTCGCTGGGGCTCTTCTACCTGGCGGGGGCGGTGAACTACGAGATCACCCCCCTGATCGCCGGTCTCGGCATCGGCGGCCTGGGGTTCGCCTTCGCCGCACAGAACTCGATCGAGAACTTCTTCGGATCGATCACCGTGGTGCTGGACCGGCCGTTCCAGGTCGGGGACTGGGTGGTGATCGACAACGTGGAGGGCAACGTCGAACAGGTGGGTCTGCGTTCCACCCGGGTGCGGACGTTCTACAACTCCCAGATGACGATCCCCAACTCGATCCTGATCAAGACCACCGTGGACAACTACGGGCGACGTCAGTTCCGACGCTGGAAGACCACCCTCTCGCTGCTCTACCAGACGACTCCCGAGCAGGTGGAGGCGTTCTGCGAAGGCGCCCGCGAACTGGTGCGCAACCACCCCTACATGCGGCGGGACTCCTACCAGATCTTCCTCAACGAGTTCGGGGACTCCGGGATCAACGTGCTGGTCTACGTGTTCTGGAACACCCCCGACTGGGCGACCGAACTTCGTGAACGACACCGATTCATGCTGGACCTCATGCGTCTGGCCGCGGAACTCGGCGTGGAGTTCGCCTACCCCACCCAGACCGTCTACCTCGCACGGGCGTCGGAGCTGCCCAAGCAGCCCTCGCAGCTGGAGCCGGGGCAGCACCAGGGTGCCAACGAGGCCCAGGGCCGGGAAGCGGCTCGCCGCATCATCGAGACCGCCAGCTGGCGGGATCATCGCCCGATTCCCTACCACTACCAGTCCGCGGAGGAGTCCCTGCACCTCGACGAGCAGGGGGAAGAGGCCGAATCGGTCCGGAACCGATCCACCGAGACCCGCGGTTCGGCGGAAGCCGACGGCGGGGACGGCGGCTGAGCCCCCGGCCGGCTCAGGGGGCGAGGTATCGTTCGGTGACGTTGACCGCGGGGATGGTGTGGTCGTCGGGGTCCCATTCCAGAGGGAAGTTCGAGCCGGTGGGCATCCAGCTGGTCGCCCAGACCGCGTACTGCGGGTCGCTGCCATCCGCGCGAGCGACTCGATCGATCCACCACGCTTCGCCGTATCCGGGCCCCCCGAACGCCTCGACGTAGTGCCAGCGTCCGTCGTCCCAGACCTCCACCCAGGTGTGGTTTCCGCTGTCGTCGTACCACATGGGCACTCCGGCCAGTCGCGCGGGGATTCCGACCGAACGCAGGCTGCTGGCGAGGATGATCGAAAGTCCCGTGCAGCTGGCGACTCCGCAGTCGATCGTTTCCGACGGACTCTGATCGGTCTTCGGTCGCTTGTCGGGGTGGTAGACGATCCCGTAGCTGCGCCAGAGTTCCTGGTTCAGCCGGCGCACCGCCTCGGCCTGGGTGGCCGCATCCTCCACCAGCGGCGCGAATCGCCGGTTGAGGGGCACCCGCCAGGACTCCCGGTGCTCACCCACGAATGCGTAGGGCAGCACCTGGTTGAGAAACACCTCCTGCGGGAGCGCCCGTCCGAAGCGGGAGGTCTCGTGGATCCGCACCGCGGCGCGCACGTCCTCGGAGAGGAATCCGCAGTCGAGGTGAGCGAGGTCCCGCTCGGGCATCCACGCAAGGAGGTGCGCGATCGAGGTCAGTTCCAGCGGCGTCTCCAGGCGCTCGATCGCGCAGACCAGTTCGCCCGCGCGATCCCCGGCACGCAGGAGTTGTTCGCGCACCGCCGCGCGGTACCGTCGGGGCAGCCGGTCAAGCTGCCGTTCGGCGTGCTCGGGATCGGTGGTGGCCTGCATGCGCTGGCGCAGGCGGACCGGCGCGCCGGTGAAGGACACCGAGCGGCGTTCACCCGCATCGAGTTCCGTGACGTCGCTGAAGCAGACGAAGTCATCGGCAAGCAGGACCCGCTCCATCGGCTCCGATTGCTCGATCGAGTCGATCCGCATCCGCCAGGGGAATCGCCACGCGGGCGGGACCGGGAACGAGACCGCCTCGGTGCTCTCGAGGGTCGCACGCCAGCGATCCTCGCCGAGCGCTTCGAGGGTGATCGACCAGGGTTGAGAGGCCCCGGCGAGCCTCGCCTCCCAGGTGGGGTCCCCGTGCAGGACCAGGGCGTCCCGGTCCCAGAGGTGTCCGACCACCTCCTCGAACGTCGCGTCGTCGTAGCGATCACCGAGGTGGGCCTGGAGCTCGTCGTGGAATCGGGGATCCTCCCGCGGTCCGAAGTACCCCAGTTCCAGGGCGGGCAGGTCCGCGCCGTGCCGATCGAGTTCATCAAGCAGCTGGACCTGGTTGAAGAACACCGCCTCCGGCAGGGTGTGTCGCGCGGGTTCACCGAGGAACCAGGCACTGGTCCCCCACCCCGCGCGACCGTGCCAGGTTCGTCCGGTGTAGCCGAGGAACTGCGTCGCGCCGGCGGAACTGGTGATCGCAAGCGCCATCGAGTCGCGATCACTGACGTCACCGACCAGGCAGTTCCCCGCGGCCAGCCAGACCTTGGGGTTCGGTGAATCGACGGGGTGGTCCCGGTGGTCGAGCCCGACCCCGATCAACCGTCCGTCGCGGACCGTGAACGCACCGGCCTGGAACGCGTAGCCGATCCGCCAGTCGCCCTGGGTGGCTCGCCCGCTGGAGAAGAAGAGGTCCGGCTGGTAGTCGTTCAGCGAGGCGACGATGCCGGGCATCATGTCCGAGGCGTCGGTGACCGTCTCCTCGCGCCCGCCCTCCGGCGAAGTGCGAACCGATCGGCCGGCCACCGCCTCGTCCCAGCACCAGACCTCCTCGAAGGCATCGATCGGCATGCTCGCCACCCCGGCGGCTCGCCGGATCTCGAGGGGGTCCCGAGTGACGACCCGACGCATCGCGTCCGACCAGTCCCGCCCGGTGAGGACCCCCCACTCGACATCGGGCCAGGGGTCGTCGTCGAGTTCGCGCGCGAGTCGATTGACCTCGAGTATCAGCTGGCGCGTGCATTCATCGGACGTCGCGATCAGCGTGAGGTAGCGGGGATGCACCCGGGCGATCTCGTCGCGGAGTTCCCGGGGCGACCCCTCGAAGACCAGGGTCCGCACCCCTCGATCGCGATGGAACGTGCGCAGGGCGGAGACCACCTGCTTCCAGCCGTCGAGGGACGCGGTGTTGCGGGAGACGATGAGCACCGAATCGTCGTGCGGATCCGGCTCGACCCATCGGTGCTCGAGCTGCCCCGCGAACGCCGAGGCCCCGAACGGCAGCAGGCACGCCGCCAGGAGGTTCACCCAGCGGGTTCGTCTGGGGCCGCGCGGTCGCGTCGCGGGACCGCAGGACCACGACCACTTCCGGCGGGACGCTGCGAGGGGGAACTTCGTCATGCGGTGGCTCCATGCTTGGGCTGGCGAGGGACCCAGAGCTGCCTCAGTCTACCCCCGAAGACTTGGAGGATCGCCGTGGAGAGGCGATACTCGAGGCAGAAGTTCCCCCTAGGATGCCTCCGGAATGAACACGCCACTGCTCCACCTGGTGCTCTACACGCCCCAGATCCCCAACAACACCGGAAACATAGGGCGAACCGCGCTGGCGACCAACGCGCGGCTGCACCTGATCCACCCCCTGGGGTTCTCGCTCTCGGACAAGGCCTGTCGCCGCGCGGGGCTGGACTACTGGGAGCACCTGGACGTCGTCGAGCACGCGGACTGGTCGTCCTACCTGCGTGATGCCGAACCCCGTCGGATCTGGCTGTTCTCGACCAAGGGAGGGCGCTCGTTCCGGGAACCGAGCTTCGAGCGGGGCGACCACCTGCTCTTCGGTCCGGAGGATCGCGGACTTCCTCCCACCGTGCACGACGCGGTGTCCCGACGCGAGGGCGAGCAGGCGAGGTTGTGCATTCCGATGGCCGATCGCCCCGAGGCACGAAGCCTCAATCTGGCGACCTCGGTGGCGATCGCCGCCTACGAAGCCCTGCGTACCGTCGAGGGTGGTTTCTGAGCCTGCAGGATGCCATGGGATCAGAAAAATGGAACAAACCCAGCTGGTTTCCTCGTATCCTGTATCAATCGGAATGGACGTGACGCGCCGGCCTCGGCGAGCACGCACCCCCCCTTCCGTCGCAGTCATCTGGTGAACCCTCCGGACCACTGCACGTTGCTGAGTCACTCCACGAACCGGCTGAAGCCGTCGGTCAGGCCCCTGAGAACGACACCATGAACACCACATCAGACCTGCGTTTCCGGACCGGCACCCCCGGCCCCCACCCGGCGCTTCGGCGACCCCGTCGAGGATTCACCCTGACCGAACTGCTGGTGGTGATCGGGATCATCGTGATCCTGATCGGCCTGCTGCTGCCGGCGCTCGGACGGGCCAGCTCGAAGGCCCGTCGGACCCAGACCCAGACCACGCTCAACGAATTCACCAAGTCCTGCGAGGCGTTCTACCAGGAATTCGGCTTCTACCCGGGGGTGGTCTCCGACGAGGAACTGGCCGAAAATCCGGTGATGAGCGGCACCCAGAACGCGCTGCTCCACCTCATGGGGGGGGCGATCCGGCGCAACGACGTCACCGACTCGGTCTGGAACGACTTCCAGACGACCGCCGATGGCAGCGGCAATGCCGTGGTGGTGAGCTTCGACTCCGGTGACGTCGCGTTCCGGCCGGACCTGATCGGCCGTGGACCGTTCCTGCGCGGCAAGCAGTACCCGCCCTTCTACAACCCCAAGGAGGACGAGCTGAAGCTCGACCTCGACAGTTCCGGCAACCCCTATCTGGTCAGTACCGGCAGCATCGGCTCCGCCGGCCTGCCGCTCAACCAGGCGCTGCCGACGCTCCACGATGCCTGGGACGCCCCGGTCATCTACGCGCGGCAGATCCGAGGCAGCGGCCCACTGGTCTGCCCCGCCGGTTCCAACTCGAACTATCGACCGCAGTTCGCCGAGGAGGTCTTCTCCACCGTGACCGGGTTCAATACGCTCGGCAACCGCGGCGGTCGCCAGGAAGCCCTGAGCATCATCCACCCCGACGCGGCCGGCAACAACAACGCCACCACCTACTCCGCGCACATCGCCCAGTTCATCCGATCCCCGACCCTCGGCCCCTGGGACTCCAACAACCCGAGCGAGAACGCCGCGCTGGGCGGGGTTCCGCGTGGATCGATCCTGGTCTGGAGTGCCGGTGAGGACAACATCTTCCTCTCGAAGGTCGACGGTCCCGGCAGTGCCGGCGATACCGTCGAGAACCTCTTCGTGTCGGAAAACTTCAATCCCAAGGTCACCGAGGAGTACGATGACGTGATCGTCTTCGGCGGAAGCTGATTCCTCCGGACGGTCCGTCTTCGAGCACCCCCCCCACCCAGGCACCGCAGACAGGCACCCAACGCACATGGCCATCGACGAATCCGGAATCCGGCGCACCCTGGAGACCATCATCGACCCCCAGCTCGGAAAGGGGCTGGTGACCCTCGGTCTGGTCGAGGGGATCGCGGTGACGCCCGAGCGAATCGAACTCACGATCAGTACCGAACACGCCGACCCCGAGGCGAACCAGCCCCTGGAAGCGGCGATCCGTGAGGCGATGCGCACGATGGCCGAGCTCGAAGGCAGCCCCCTGCCCGAACTCGCGATCACCTTCGCGCGCAAGGTCCGCCTCGCCGAACAATCCTCGACCGAACAGGAGAACCCCCTCTCGAACGTTCGCCACGTGATCGCGGTGGGTGCGGGCAAGGGAGGCGTCGGCAAGTCCACCTCCGCAGTCATGCTGGCCCTGGGACTCGCGCGCACCGGCGCCCGGGTCGGGCTTCTCGACGGAGACATCTACGGCCCCTCGATTCCCACGATGCTCGGACTCGACGAGGAGGTCGTGAAGGTGCACGGCTCCACGATGATTCCCTTCGAGACCCATGGCATCCGCTCGGTCTCGATCGGCAAGCTGGTCGATCCGGACAAGGCGCTGATCTGGCGAGGGCCGATGGCCCACGGTGCGTTCAAGCAGCTCGCCCTTCAGACCGAATGGGGGCCGCTCGACTACCTGCTGGTCGACCTCCCACCGGGAACCGGTGACGTCCCGCTGACGCTGGCCCAGCTGCTCCCCCTCACCGGGGCGGTCATGGTGTGCACGCCCCAGCGCGTCGCCCAGGACGACGCCCGACGCGCGGCCCGCATGTTCCAGCAACTCGAGGTGGAGATCCTCGGGGTGATCGAGAACATGAGCAGCTTCACGGCCGAAGATGGCACGGTCCACGACCTCTTCGGGGAGGGCGGCGCGGAAATCATGGCGCAGACGATGGGCCTCCCGTTCCTCGGGCGACTCCCGATCCACCCGTCGATTCGCATCAACCTCGACGCCGGCACCCCGAATCGCTGCTTCGAGACCGACGACTCACTCACCCGGTCCCTGGACGGACTGGCGAGCGGACTGGCGTCGAGGGTCGCTCTGCTCGAACACGCCCGTGGCGGCAACCAACCCACCCTGAACATCAGCTGACGCGAGGGCGCAGTTCGTGTACCGAAGACACCGGCCGTGCCGGTGAACCGCCGGGCGCGGAGTACGTTCGATGCGGTCCGGCGAGATCCCCTGAATGAAACAGGGCGCCGACCGTGGTCGGCGCCCTGTGGTGAACCCATCGGGGGTCGAAGAGCCTTACTCCTCGCAGACGTCCGGCGTACCGTTGCCGTCGTTGTCCGGGGGCCGGAAGGTCATCTTCAGGTCCCACGAACCCAGGCTTCCGGCATCTCCGATCAGGGGATCGAGGAACTCGAGCTTCCAGATGCCTTCGACCGGACGGTTGATGAAGGTCGAACCAAGATCGCCGCCCACGGTCAGGTAGGGATTGTCGGGTCCGTCCTCCAGCTGGACGCTCTGCTGGAGTGCCTCACAGATCGTCTGCTGCCCGAGGTCGGAGAACACGTAGCTGTTGGTTCCCGGCCTGAGGAAACCGGACACCGGGCAACCGAAGGGGAGCAGGGCGACGGAGAGCGTCGTACCGTCTGGTTCGATGTGGACCAGTCGCAGGTCGAGTGACTCCAGCGCATCATGCTGGAAGTCGTTGAGCGTGACCTCGATGCCGGCAAGCACCTGCGAACCCGGCGTGACGCATGGATCCTCGGTGCCACCGAGGCATCCCTCGGCCTCCCCATTGACCACGATGGTGCTCGTGGTGAGGGCGAAGTCCGCGATGGTCACCCCCGCACCCGAGGTACGTCCCGCGTCCTGGGTGTTGAAGATGCGCGTCGCACAGAACACCTCGTCCGACTCGAAGCAGTCGAGGAACAGGTTGTTGTTCTTGTCGAGGTCGTTGGCGGTGTCTGCATCGAGCTCGCTGTCGATGATGTCGCAGAGGTCGGATCGACCGTTGGGATTGGCCTGATCACACGGCAGGTTGGGATCGAAGAACGGTGCATTGAGGACCGTCTGGATGAAGAACGTGTCGGTGATCGCGTCGACCACACCGTTGCCGTCGGCGTCCCAGAGGCCACCGCCCAGGTCGACCAGGAAGGTGTTGTCCTCGCAGGAATCGATGACCCCGTTGAGATCGCAGTCGAGCAGGGGATCCGAGGCGATCTGGCAGGAGTCGGCGACGTTGTCGAGGTTGCAGTCGCTGTCGAAGGTGAACGCCTCGCCGCAGGTATCGGGGATACCGTCGGCGTTGCAGTCCTCGTCGTAGGGAAGCACCTTGCACTTCATCGACCACCCACTGAAGAATCCGGTCGAACCGGCGGCCTCGTCGGTGATGCGAAGGAGCCATTCCCCGCTGAAGGGGATGCCGGTCGCCCCGGCCTCGAAGTTGCCGAAGTTGAAGCGGCCGCTCGGAAGGACGTATCCGTACTCGTTGGACTGCACCACGGCGCAGGCGGAACGGTAGCGCAGCGCGGTGGACGCGGGATTCGGATCGACCGCCTCACCACCGGAGACCTGGAAGACATAGGTTCCGCTCAGTGCCTGGGTTCCACTGTCCACGTTGCAGTCGAAGACCTCCCAGACCGTCTCAGTCGGGTTGTCTTCGGGGGCCAGGTCGTCGGTACCGATCTGACGTCGCACCAGCTCGATGGTGAGATCACTGAGTCGGGGGTGGACCAGGTTGTCGATGCGGATCTCCGAGGGCTGGAAGAACCAGTAGAGGTCGTCGGCGTCCCCGGGGACGGGCGGTCCGGTGAGGACCGATTCCGTCAGGGTGAAGTCGGTGATCACACCACCGGAACCACGCATGAGTGCGGGATCGTTGGGATCCTGCTGCACGGTCGGGTTGAAGGTGACCACCGCGGTGGCGTTCTCGTCGAAGACCGAGGGCGAATCGAAGCACTCGCGAGGCCAGCACCCATCGGGCACGCGGTCCCGGTTGAGGTCGGTGAGCAGCGCGGGGTTTCCGCCGATCGCGGTACCGTCGAGCTCCTCGGTGTCGATGAGGCCGTTCTGGTTGCAGTCGTAGGGAATCGTCCGGCAGCGAAGCTGAGCGATGCCGGGGCCCGACTGGAAGACCTGGACCCAGGGTCGGATCAGAGGTGATTCCTGGAATCCGTTCTCGGGGGTGGGAAGGATCTCCTCACGACCGAAGAACGTTCCATTGCGCTCCCAGGGAAGGCAGGTTTCGGCTTCAAGGAGTTCGAGCTCGCCGATCCCCAGGAGAATGCCGTAGTTCGGAGGGTAGCCGGCACCACTGAGCAGGCCATCGGTCGACTGACCGGGATCCGTCGGGCTGGACGCGGAGGGGAAGTGGTTGAACCCCTCCTCGTCGAGGTAGATCGGGACGTTGCCGTTGGCGCTCCACGCCGCGTTGGCGGAAAGATTGAGCAGCTGTTCGTGCATGATCCAGGCGTTGGCGGCGGTATTGCCGTCGGCGGAGCAGAATCGACAGGACACGTTGCCGGTCACCCCGTCGAACGGTGCGAACGGAGAGGACGGGAACGTGACTTCGGGATTCGAGTAGTTGAGAATCTCGTAGGAACCCTCGACCGTGTAGGCCATGGTGGTGGTGATGTTGGTGATTCCGTCGGGTCCGTCGACCTGACCACGCCACCCGAACCCGTACTCTTCGGGGTAGACGATCACCGAGGGCGATCCGTTGTTGAAGAACTCGGTGTCGTTGACGATGATGTTGGGATCGCAGATCTCCTCGACGTAGCAGTCGGTGTACTCCTCGTAGTCCTCCCAGGTGCAGTCGGCCTCCTCGTCGTCCGCGTTGGAGGCGGGGAGTCGACCGTTGGGGTAGTCCATCGCGGTCGGATCACAGAGGGCGTACTCGCCGCAGCCGCTGTCGAGATCACCCTCGGGATTCGAGGTCTCGGAGGCATGCTGGGCGCCGAAGAGGTGACCGACCTCGTGGGCGAAGGTGGTGGTCCCGTTGCCCCAGGTCAGGATGCAGACCCCCCCACCGGCGATGCCGCCGATGTTGGGGTTGAAGTTGTACCCCACCATGCAGGCGATCAGGTCCGCACCCGAACTGTCACGCTCCTCCAGGACCAGATTGTCCAGGCCCTGGGTGAAGGTGCCGCCGATCGCGCCGAGAATCTCGAGGTCCAGGGAGGGGTTGCCGCTTCCTTCGTAGCCGACGAGCTCACCGTCACCGTTGAGGGTGGTTCCGAGCTTGACCCCCACCAGGCGCACCTTCACGCGCATGCGGGAGTTGAAGAGGATCTCGTTCATCTGCGCCACTTCAAAGGCCGCACGGGCGCGCACGGTGTTGACGCTGCCCGCGAACTCGGGAAGCAGCACGTCGATCGAGTAGCCGTAGAGGATGTCGACCACGAAATCGAACCAGGGCTTCACCACGGTGGATTCCCCGTTGCAGGGAAAGCCCAGGCGGCGAATCGATTCATCGGGAAGGTCGGGGGTGCCCGCCTCGTCGACCACGACCGGGCCGGAGTTGCAGCTTCGGTTGCGGTAGCGGACGAAGTAGGAGCTGGAGTCGGGACTGTTGGCGAAGGAGCCCGGGGCCCAGCACTGCGGTGGTGCTCCACCGAGGGCGGCGGTGGCCAGTTCGCCGGGGTCGGCCTTGGCGAGCGCCGAACCCATCATCTGCCGCAGCTGGACCGTGGCGTTGCCGTTGAAATCCTTGATCAGTCCACCGCAACGCGCGACTTCACCGAAGTTCTGCGAGTTGATGACCACTTTCGTGCGGTTCTCTCCGGGAAGCATGCGAAAGCTTCCGAACTTCGAGGAGGAGACCCAGCCACACAGGCCGTAGGCGGTCTCCAGGAAGAAGACCGACGAATACGGATCCTCCACCAGGCTTCCGGTCCAGCCACTGGAGGCCTTGGCCGGGGTGGCGGAGAACAGTCGCGGGGTCATCGAGTGGTCCATCATGTACCCGACCCCGGAGACGGGATCGAATTCGAGGGCGAGCTCGCGGGGAATCTCGACCCGCTTCTGCGGCTTGAGACCGGGCACGCCCGCACCGATGTGGGGGAAGGGCTTGGGGGATTGTTCCGCATCGACCGAAGGAGTCATGCGAATGCGCTCGGGCTTCGGCTTCGCCGTGGCGCCACCGTCCGAACGACGGGAGGGGCGACGCTCCTCGACCACGCCGACCGGCCCCGGGGCTGCTGCATCGGAAGCGGCCTGTGGACCGCGGGTCATCTCGGGGCGATCATCGGTACCGCGTTGCTCCTTGGTGGCGCCTGAATCCTTGGACAGCCGTCCGGAGTCTTGCTGCGTGAGCGCAAGCGTACTGGCGGCCAGTCCGACCCCGGCGAGCATAGTGAGCGAGACCCTGCCGATACGGGCGGTGAAACATCGTGTATTCATGGTTGGCATCGAGAGCGCTTTCCCGGTCAATGGTTAAGTACAGACGGACGTCTGCTAGGACCCCCCAGCGAGAATAAAAGACCCTCTAAAGTTATCCTAAAAGGGTATTCGGAGCAAATGATCCACCCACCCGTGACTGATCCGGCGCTGCATCGAGCCAGCCCTCCGAGTCGGGTGCGGAACGCATCGATCTCGTCGGTACCGGGGTGATGGAATCCCCACTCCTTCAAAGATACGCACCCCTTCGAGAAACTGATCGAAGGAACTTAAAAAAAACCGAGCTTGGGGGATTGGGCGGTCAGCGATGACCGAGGCCATCGGTCAGGAAAACTCCTGTTTCAGGGTCCTGAGTCCACTGATCAAGGCCTCCAGATGCTCGGCGGTGTGCGCGGCCGATATCTGGACGCGCAGGCGTGCCTCCCCCTCCGGAACCACCGGGAAGCCGAATCCGATCACGAACACCCCCAGTTCGAGCAACCGCTTGCTCATCGCGATCGCCCGGGCGGTATCGTGAACGATGATCGGACAGATCGCCGTGGGACTCTCGAGGACCTCGAAACCGACACTGCGAATGCCGGCTCGCGCCGCCTCCACGTTGTCGCGAAGCCGCTGGACCCGCTCGGGCTCCTCCATCAGAAGCCGGATCGCGGTGTCGGCGCTGCAGGCGACGGTCGCGGGAAGGGCGTTGGAGAACAGCGTGGGCCGTCCGCGCTGGATCATGAGATCGATCATCTCCTGGGAACCGGCCATGTAGCCTCCCGCGCCCCCCCCCAGGGCCTTGCCCAGGGTGCTGGTGAAGAGGTCGATCTCGCTGCCGGACATCCCCCAGTGCTCGTGGGTCCCGCGACCGGTCGGCCCCATCACCCCGGTCCCGTGGGAATCATCGACCACCAGCTTCGCGTCGAAGTCGTTGCAGACCGCACGCAGCCCGGGCAGATCGGCGATGTCGCCTTCCATCGAGAAGACCCCGTCGGTGACCACCCAGATCTGGCCGGTGACCTCGGGGTTGGCGCGGGCCGCTTCAAGTTTCGCCCGCAGGGCGACCAGGTCGTTGTGCGGGTAGACCCCCTTGTGGAGCCCCTTCTTGATCACCGCCGCGAGGCGGACCCCGTCGATGATCGAGGCGTGGTTGAGTTCATCGGAGAGCAGCAGGTCCCCGGGCTCGCAGAGCGTGGGGAAGATCGCCTCGTTGGCGTTCCAGCAGCTGGTGAAGGTGTAGGACGCCTCGTGCTCGTGCAGCGCGGCGATCCGGGCCTCGAGGGTCTCGTGGCAGGCGAACGTCCCGCAGATGAACCGCACGCTCGCGGTCCCCGCTCCGTAGCGGCGCAGGCCTTCGATCCCCGCTTCGACGACCTGGGGATCGTTGGCGAGCCCGAGGTAGTTGTTGGAACAAAAGCAGGCGACCTCCCCGGACTCCCGCAGGGTGATGCTCGGGCCCATCGGGCCTTCGATCATCTGCAGCTGCTTGAGCTGTCGGGTCTGGTCGAGGTGGTCGAGGATCGCCGTGGTGCGGGCGCCGAAATCAGGGCCGGTCATGGTGCTCATGGTGCGCATGGTACCGCCCGGCATGTGGTTGAAGCCAGCGTGAAGCGGTCGATGCGGAAAAAGCCCGAAGCTCAGGCGAAGCACTCGCCGAGGAACCCTTCCAGCAACGCCCAGCTTCGCCGGTCCGCGGGTTCGTCATAGAGCTGCAGCGCCGGCTGTTCACCGGACTGCACCTCGAGGTTGTCTTCCTGCCGGAGGGTAAACGCGTGCTTCGCTCGCCCGAGCACGCAGAGCTGCCAGTCGAGTCCGAACGCCTCGAGTTCCTCGGCGAAGGACACCCAGGTGTCATGGGTGACCAGGTCGTCGCGGCCGCCCACCATCGCGAGGACCGGCATCCGGTGTTCGGGCGGCTGGCGCATGACCAGCGGTCGGTTGTCGAGGGGATCCGCGAGTCCGAAGAAGCCGACCGCCCCCTCGATCGCCATTCCGGTACGCGCGGCGTCGAAGACGATCGTGCCGCCACAGGAATACCCGATCGCGACGATGCGTTTCATCCCCTGGGTACGCAGCTGGTCGACCGCGGCCTGCAGGCGAGTGAGTCCCAGCGAACGATTCTCCATCATCGGGTTGATCGCGGCGAAGGCATCCCCCCCGCTGGTGGGCATGCCCCGATTGCCGTAGAGATCAAGCAGCACCCCGCA
>JAYZFJ010000008.1:0-20602 GCA_036336805.1 Planctomycetota bacterium | reverse complement strand
GTCCTCATCGCCGCCATCTATGTTCTGGACATCGGAGTTACTGGTGTCTTCTGGATCAACTTTGGGATGTCGATCTTTGGTTGTTTGGTCGGTCTCTGGTACATCCGCGACTGGCTGGTCGTTCCCTCCGACTTCAAGGTTCTTAAGCCACTGCTGCCGTATGCCCTTCCGCTCGGGGTCATCATGTTGGTCACTGCCGTGCTCCCTGTCGTCGAGCGCCTGTTCGTGGAGGATACGATCGGTCCTGATGCGCTCGGGTACTATGCCGCAGGCGCCAAGGTCGCGATGCTCATCTCTATTCCGATCGCTGCATTCAATACCGCCTGGGGTCCCTTCTCCCTCGCGATCGCGAAGGAGCCTGACGCAGAACAGACTTATCAGGCAATCTTCAGGTTGCTGGTCGTGATGGTTGTGCCACTGGTTCTCGTACTCGACATCATGGGAAGCCAGATCCTCAACTTGCTTGCAGGTTCCGGCTACACGGCTGGTAGCGTGGTGGTTTTTCCCCTTGCATGTGGGATCGCAATCGGATTTCTCGGTTCGGTCAGCAGTGTTGGTCTTGCGATCCGCAAGCGTATGATCTTCAGGCTCTATGCCTTCATCTTCTTTTTGGTCGCGGGTTTTGTGGCGATCATCATCCTCGGCAACCTCTTTGGACTTCAAGGTGTCGCCTACGGTACCCTCATTGGGCAACTCGTTCTTGCAACATCGCTCTACTTGTTCGCGAAGATGATTTCTGGAATCTCCTGGAACATAAAGCCAGTTCTCGCCTTCAGCGGGGTGTTCTTGGCTGGTGGTTTTGCACTTAACATCACGTTCGGTCCGTCTCACATCGTGTACGCGATGCTGCATGCGGGAGCGGTCCTAGTCGTTTGCCCACTTGTGGGATTACTGCTTTTCTTCACCCCTGCCGAGCGACGTTCGGCTTTGGCCTTCGTCAGGCGAACTCGTCACTAGGTGATAGTGCGTTCATGCATGCCGGCTGTTCCCGCCGTGGGCCGGCCGGCCAAGTCCCAGGTGATCCATCCACTGATCGGTGACTTCATCCACGCTGAATCGACTCACGGCTTCTCTTCCCAGTGCACCCAGCTTCAAACGCTTCTCGGGTTCAAGCATCAGAAGGCGAATTGCATCCGAAACCGCTTGTGCATCACCCACTGGCGCCAGTATTCCCGCCCCGGTTGAACCGAGGAGATCGCGCGCCGCGCCGCCCGTGAAATGTGTGCTTACACTGGGAAGCGACTCGCTCATGGCCTCCAGCAGGGCATTGGGCTGGCCCTCCACGAACGAAGTGATGACGAAGAGATCCGACGTCCTCATCAACTCCCTGACGTCTTCTCTCCAGCCCATGAACTCGATCTTCTCAGTGAGGCCGACGGCTTCGCATCGATCCCGGAGCGTCTTGTCTTCCGGACCTTCCCCGATGATCGCACAGCGCCAACCGGACTCGCTCTTCTCGAGCTCCGCAAGTGAATCGATGAGCGTCTCAAACGATTTCTCCGGAATCAGTCGACCCACGCTGACGATCTTCAGGGGGCCTTCGGTACGGGGGGGACGTTCCCGGAGCTCCGGGATGGAAATCGGATTGGGAATCATCGCCAGACGGGTGAATCCGTCAATGCGATACTCATGCTCGATGGCCTTCGTCTGGGTGATGATCAGGACGTCTCTGGATCTTGCGAGCCACAAGAGCAGTCGGTTCCTGGGATTGCCTGCCGCGGTCAGGGACCTTGACGACATGGTCCAGATGCACTGCCTGCTCTCGGGAGTCCTGCAGAACAGGGCCAGGAGACCTTCGGAGTCCCCCAGTGAAATGATGTGTCTTGGCCGGAGCTTTCGGACTTCGCGGCGAGTGAATCGGATTCTGCCCAGCAACGCCCTGATCCTGGCCAGCGGTCCGCGCCTGTTGGTCAGGGCTCCGGGCATCTGAATTCGCCGCACATCCGGGTGGAGTTCAAAATCCTGATCGGTCTTCGGGCTCGTCGTAAGTATCGCTACCGAAATTCCACGTTTGGCGAGGCCGCCCGC
Organism: Planctomycetota bacterium; assembly: GCA_036336805.1. GTDB lineage: Bacteria > Planctomycetota > Phycisphaerae > Phycisphaerales > SM1A02 > UBA8087. The sequence continues at coordinate 18,574 of JAYZFJ010000008.1, read as the reverse complement.
GAGCAGGGTCGTCTTCCTTTCGGCCCCACCTCCCTGAATCGATGAAATGATGAAGAGTACGTCGCATCGAATGTCTGTCGACCGGGAGGACTCGGTTTGTTCGCTGTTGTCGCCCACGCGCACATCCTACCCCCATTCATTGGAGTCGATCGACTCGCATCTGACTCGCCCTGCAGTTCCACGAGTTATCATGAAGCCTCCATGGAACACTCACTGGCGGGCAATCGATGTGCGGGATAGCAGGCTTTCTCGTACCTGAATCATCCATCACGGATGGTCGGGAACGACTCCTTCGCATGGCTGGCGTCCTCGGCCATCGTGGTCCGGACGACCATGGTGTCTGGTTCGATGGATCCGCGGGCGTGGGCCTCGCGCATGCGAGGCTTTCGGTCATCGATCTTTCCCCTGAAGGCCACCAGCCGATGCACTCCGCATCCGGCCGATACTCCATCTGCTTCAACGGCGAGATCTACAACTTCCCCGCTCTGCGTGCAGAACTCGAGACGCGCGGGTCCAGCTTCCGGGGGCATTCCGACACCGAGGTGCTGCTGGAGGGAATCGAATGCCACGGACTCGCGGGGATGGTGGACCGATGTGTCGGCATGTTCGCCTTCGCGGTCTGGGACCACCATGAGCGAACTCTCAGCCTGGTCCGTGATCGGATCGGAATCAAGCCCCTCTACTGGTCGCAGTCCGGCGGCCGGTTGGCCTTCGGTTCGGAACTCAAGGCGCTGGTCACATCGGAACTCATCAGCCGGGACCTCGACGACCAGGCGGTCTCGGCCTTCCTGACCCTGGGCTACGTGCCGGCCCCCCGTTCGATCTTCAAGGATGTACAGAAGGTCGTGCCCGGTCAGATCCTCGTCGCGAGGATGACAGATCGATCGTTGGAGATCGAACGCACCAGCTACTGGTGCTCCTCGCAGGTCGCCCGTGCGGCGAAGTCCGATCCGCTGGAGGGCTCCGAGGATTCGATGCTCGACCAGCTCGACGACGTGATCGGAACCGCGGTCAGCGATCGGATGATCGCGGATGTGCCCCTCGGTGCGTTCCTCTCCGGGGGAATCGATTCCACTCTCGTGGTCTCGATGATGCAGGAACGAAGTGCGGTCCCGGTCAAGACCTTCACCATCGGCTTCAATGAGGATCACTACGACGAGTCCGACGCGGCCCGTGCGATTGCCCGGCATCTGGGGACCGATCACACCGAGCTGATCGTCACCCCGGATGACCTGCTTTCAGTGGTGCCGATGATCCCCGATCTCTTCGACGAGCCGTTCGCCGACTCGTCCCAGATACCGACCTTCCTGGTCTCGAAACTGGCTCGCTCGCAAGTGACGGTTTCCCTCACCGGGGATGGCGGGGATGAACTCTTCGGTGGATACAACCGGTACCTGGCGGGCGTTCAGATCTTCAATCGAATCAGGCACCTCCCCCAGCCCGGGCTCAATCTCCTCTCCGCCGGCATTCTCGGGGTTCCCGTCGAGGCCTGGGACCGGCTGTTCGGCGTGATGCGCCCCGCCTCCTTCGGGCGACTCAAGAAGCGTCCGTTCGGGGCCAGCATGCACAAGCTGGGTCAGGTCATCCGGGCCGAGGGGCCACTTGAGTACTACCAGACGACGGTCGCACTCTGGCCGGATGCCTCCGTGGTCTATCCCCGGGTGCCTTCCACCTCCTGGCTCGATTCCGATGCCTTCGCCGACGACCTGGCCTTCTCCGAACAGATGTTCCTCGCCGATACGCGTGGCTACCTCGTCGACGACATCCTCGTCAAGGTCGATCGCACGAGCATGGGGGTCTCGCTCGAGGCCCGGGTGCCGTTGCTCGACCATCGCGTGTACGAGATGGCATGGAGGCTCCCCATGTCGTTGAGGCTTGACGGCGGTCAGGGCAAGGTCGCACTGCGACGGCTGCTGGCGCGAAGAATGCCCCGGGACCTGTATGAGCGTCCGAAGATGGGATTCGGGGTGCCGATCGCGGACTGGCTTCGAAGTGAACTCCGGGACTGGGCGGACGCTCTGCTGCAACCGGCGGACCTGGAATCGATGGGACTCGATGCGGACCTGGTCCGTGCGACCTGGGATCGCTTCCTTCGATCGGATCGCATGCTCAGCCGCAAGATCTGGACCGTACTCATGTTGCGGACCTGGTACGACCGGTGGGGTACCTCATGATGCAGGATGGGATTTCGTCGGGTGCCGATGGTCCGGTCCTCTTTCTCATCGATGACTTTGGTCAGGGAGGTGCGCAGCGACAGCTCGCGATGATCGCCCGGGAATTCGTCGACCGAGGTCGACATGTCGTCGTTGCTCGATATGCCGATCGTGATTTCCTCGAACCCGAGATCCGGGATTCCGGGGCGGAGGTCGTCCGGCTCGAGGGATCAGGTCGTATCGGGTGGCTGCGCGCGATCGGGCGATTGGTTCGACGAGTCCGGCCCTCGGTTGCCTGCGTCTTTCTGAAGGGACCAGCATCCCTGGCCCTGATCTCCAACCGCATCCGCCCCTGGCCATGTCCGATTGTCGTTTGCGAGCGAAGCCTCGATCACGGATCAACGGTCGGTCTGAAGCGCAGAGTAAGCCTCGCGCTCTACCGTGGTTCGGCTGCGATCGTGTGCAACTCGGTCGAGCAGAGCGAGTGGTTCCTTCGAAACCAGCCCGCACTCGCCGAACGAATCCAATGCATCGGGAATGCCGTGGATCTCGAGCGTTTTGCGTTTGCCGAGCCTCGTTCCACGGTTCCGTCCGAAGTGCTCGTCGTCGGACGGGTGTCGGAGATGAAGGGGGTCTGTCTGCTGACACGGGCACTTCAGCTGCTTCGGGATGGAGTGAATCCCCCGAATGGTATCCAGGTCCATTGGTACGGCCAGCACCACCATCAAGGTGAGGCGCTGGTGCGGTCCGAAGGGGGCTCCGATCGCACGATCGGTTTCTTCCCACCGGTCTTGGATGTTCCCGATCTGATGCACCGGTACGATGCCGTGCTCCTGCCCTCGCTGTCGGAAGCCACGCCGAACGTGGTTCTCGAGGCGATGGCGTCGGGCCGGGTGGTGATCGCGACCGACGTCGGTGATTCCGCGCGACTGGTCGAACACGGCGTGACCGGTTGGATCGTCCCGCCGTCCGATCCCCAGGCGCTTGCGGACGCCCTGGTCGCTCTGACTTCCACGCCGGTCGAGCGCCTTCGGGAAATGGCCCTGGCCGGTCGCCGGCGTATGGAGGAACTCGTCTCCATCGATCGGATCGTCGACCGGTACGAAGAGGTCTTTGCCCGGATCGGATCGAAGTCATGGACATGACCGCCAAGAAGCGTACGTACCGAATCCTCCTCGCGGGTGCCCGATCTCCGGCGATATCGGGGTCATGCATGACCATGCGTGAACTCGAGCGTGTCCTCCAGCAGGATGAATCCGTCGAGCTCGGGGTCTTCGACCTCGCGGGCATCCGTGGTACGGGGATCACCGGGGTGTTCCGCTATGCGAGCTTGCTGGCGAGCCTGTTCAAGTCGGCGCTTCGCGCGGATGCCCTGTTCCTGTTCACGATCGGAAGTGGACTGCCATGGACCCTGATACCGATCTGGTGCATCAGTGTCCTGACCCGTACCGCCCTGATCGTGCGGTGTGGTGGGGGAACCGCCCATACCCATGGGGGCTCCCTCCGGCGTCTGCTGGTCAGGATCGCGCTGAAACGGGCCGTTCTCTACGTGGTCCAGACCCGGATGCTCTGTGAGGACGCCCATTCGGTCGGGATCTCTCGCGCGGTCGCAATTCCCAACGGACGTGATCTGCGGTCGGCGATTCCCGCCGATCATCCGTACGTCGGACGCTGGGTACTTCTGGGACGCCTGGTGCCCACGAAGGGAGTGGCCGAGGCGGTCGAGGCGTTTCGGCGGATGCCGGAACTGTCCCTGGACCTGGTCGGCCCCGTGGATCCCGGGCAATCCGGGGAGGATCAGGGGGTTGATCTTGCCGGGTTGGATCCTCCCCCAAACGTGCGGTGGCTTGGTGCACGCGATCCCGATCTGATTCCCGCTCTCCTTGCGGACTACGACGGAATGCTCTTTCCCAGCTACTACAGCACCGAAGGTCATCCCGGAGTGCTGATCGAGGCGATGGCCGCCGGGCTGCCGATCGTGACCACTCGCCATCGGGCGATTCCGGAAGTCGTTGATGCGGAATGTTCGTTCCTGGTCGAGCCGCGGGATGTCGACGGCATCGTCGAATCGATCCGTAAAATCGATTCCGATCCCGAGTTGCGGGACCGGCTGCGTCAGGGCGCTCTCGCCCGGGCAAAGTCCTTTGACTGGTCGGAACTCTCGCGTGAATGCACACGGCAGGTGCTCGACGCGATCAGCGGACCCCCTCGATGAGATCGCAGTACGTCTCGTAGATCCGATCGGCATCCATCTCTCCCGTGAAACACGACCAGGCATTCTCGCTGCATGCCTGGAGCCGGTCTCGATCGGTAGCAAGGTCGATCAGAGCCTTCGCGAGTCCATGGGCGTCTTCCGGTTCATACGTGGTACCAAGCGACTGTTCATCGATCAGTCGCCTGATGCATCCGCTCACGGGAGAGACGAGTGCGAGCTTCATGGCGAGGTATTCATAGATCTTGTTCGGAACGTTCTTCTGGTAGTTCTCGATGTCTCGGAACGGTGCGATTCCCATGTCCGCCTGCTGGAGCAGGGTGACCAGTTCCAATCGTGCCAGTCGTTCGAGGACGGTCGTGCTGCGGAGTCCCCGGGCCGCATCCCTGATCGAATGCCAGGTGTCCCCGCTGCCACACAGCACGATTCGCACCGGGCATTCATCCATTCGATCCAGGATGCGTCCGGCTTCCACCAGGGTCTCGAGGTCCGATGTCCGGCCGAAGTTCCCGGCGAAGACCGCGGTCGAACGGGTATCGGGGGTGAAGCCCTTCTGCTGCAGACTCGCGAGGGCTCGATTCGTCTCTTCTGCGGAAAGCTCTTCCGGAACCTCGTAGCCCAGTCCCAGGACGGTGTCCTTCGCACGTCTTTCGAGGGAGGCCTTCTGCAAACCCCAGTCAAGGTACTCCTCGGTGAGTCCGATCAAGGCCGCGGACGAGTTGAAACTGGAACGCGCCATCCCGAGGTACGGGGTGATCGCAAGGCCGACCAGTGCTCTGGCCGATTTCGGAAACGCACCCAGCCACAGGTCCGGCCAGAGATCTCGAATGTCGATGATCACCGGGATTCCGTGTTCGCGTCCGTAGCGAGAGGCGGCCTGACAGAGATCCGGTGCGGGCCAGGCGCAGACGATCACATCCGGAGTCGTTTCACGGGTCCGGGCGAGTCGGGCGAACCGCTTCCCGAGCAGGTGGTTGTGCAACAACCGCCTGGGACCCACGTGCGACCGGTAGCCGAATGATTTCAGCAGCTGCACCTGATACCCGTTTCGCACTTCGATGGCGGTGTCCAAGCCCGTTCGGTGGACCTTGGTGTAGTGTTCGAAGTCCGGCGTCCACCAGGTCACCTGGTGGCCACGTCGATGGAGCCGGTCGCAGAGCATCCCCGCTCGCATCAGGCGAACGTCTTCTTCGGTTGGGATCGGCTCGAATGGTGTGATGACCCAGACGTTCATGATGAGCCGTTCATCGGGCCCCACTCCCGAAGACCACGGTGCGCAGGGTTCTGTAGATGATGAATGCGTCCAGCGCCGTGGATCGGTACTTGATGTAGTAGAAGTCCCGTTCGACCTTGCGAATCGTTCCCGCCAGATCGCTCGAGTATCCGGTCTCGATCTGCGCCCACCCGGTGAGTCCGGGTCGTACGGTGTGCCTCAGCTTGTAGTGGTCGATGGCCTTGTCGTATTCCTCGACGAACTTCGGTCGTTCCGGCCGCGGCCCCACCAGGCTCATCTCCCCGACCAGGATGTTCCACAGCTGGGGCAGCTCGTCGAGCCTCGTCTTTCTGATGAAGCGACCCAGTCGGGTGATTCGAGGGTCGTTCTCCACGGTGAATTGCGCGCCTGCTGCCTCGGCGTCGACCCTCATGGACCGGAACTTGAGCAACACGAAGTGGTTTCCACGGTAGCCGACCCGCTCCTGTCGGTAGAGTGCCGGACCCTTGGATTCAAGGCGGATCAGCAGAGCGATGATCAATCCGACCGGCAGCAGCAGCAGTCCACCGACCAGGGCGATCGAAAAATCCGTTGCCCGCTTGATCGGGTTGAACCAGGGCGGTGGTTGCAGGTTGTCAAGATGCAGCGCGGCCACGTGCTCCAGAGAGACCAGGCCCGCCATGCTTTCGACCAGTGATGCCACGTGGTAGATCCTCTTCTGTCGCATCACCTGATCGGCGATGAAGCTGATCCATTCCTGAGGGATCTGGGCGTGCATGTCCAGCACGATGCCGTCCAGCGGGGCGTTCGGCAGGACCGGTTTGCGCAACTGCACGAACCGGATTCCCTTGATCGATTCGAGCAGTTCCATCTGTCCGAACGGAAGGGTTGCCAGGGCCCGGACCGATGGACGCCGCTGCATCTGGTAGCGCAGGAGCATCCAGGCCAGCATCACGCTCCCGAAGCAGATGAGGTACGGTCGGGAGTAGTAGATGCGGCCGAGGGCGATGACCGCGATCAGCACCAGGATCGGAATCAGCGTCAGGGGGATTGAGACGAGGCTGGAACCGCGTCCGGGATATCGAAGCGTTCGATCCAGCAGAACCGACGTCACGGCGTAGCAGATCACCGATCCTGCAAGCATGAACCAGCCGTTCTCCAGGATGGTCCCGAGCCGATCTCCGCTGGCCACGACCAGGAGGCCGAACGGAATCCCCAGGCACACCAGAAGCCCCAGCCAGATCCAGAGCTGGTTTGACAGGTTCGTCCCCCGTCGTTCCGCGGGGACTCTGACTGGGGTCAGGGTTCGAGTGCTCACCACGGCATTCTAGTCAATTGCACTTCCGGCATGAGCGGGTCCACTCTGCGTTGGATTCTCAGGGAGTCCATATCATGGTTCCGTCGGGAACCGGAAGGAGACTCCATGGGACGCTTGTTCATCGTTGGTGCTGGTGGTCACGGGCAGGTTCTTGCCGAGCTGGCGGGTCTGAGTGGTCGTTGGGAATCGGTTCTGATGCTCGATGACCGAGACCATCAGGACCGTTCCGTTCCGGATCTCCCGATCGTCGGATCCAGTGCCGATCTGGCCGGCCTTCACCGAGACGGTGATTCATTCCTCATCGGACTCGGTGACAACGCTCGGCGGATCGAACTGCTGCGGTCCTTTCGTCGCATCGCCGAGCCGGCGACGATCATCTCTCCCCAGGCAATGCTCTCACCGTCCTGCACGATCGGGATCGGTACCGTGGTGATGCCCGGTGCGATCGTCCAGACAGGTGCGGTCGTCGGTGAGGGCTGCATACTGAACAGCGGCTGCATCGTCGAACATGGAGTGACTCTGGCGGATGGCGTCCACATGGCTCCCGGAGCCTCGATCGGCGGTGAGTCATCGATCGGTGCATTGAGCTGGATCGGGATCGGAGCCAGCATCATTCACGGCGTATCGATCGGCTCCGATGTGATCGTGGGCGCGGGTGCAGTGGTTCTGGAGTCGCTGGAGTCTTCCGGCACCTACGCCGGGGTGCCCGCCCGTCGAGTGCGATGATGTCTTTTCGGAGTCAGAGTCGGCTGGTCGGTTCCGAAGTCGGGCGACGATGCCTGAGCTCGCTCGCCGGGTCGTAGTCAGAGATGATCTCCTCAAGTTGTCGCCTCGCCTCGCGTACGTCGTGGCGATCGGTGGCGGCTTCGAGGCGATGGAGATTCGCTTCCATGGTCGACCATGGAATCTCTTCGCTGGCGCAGCGGAGTATCCGGGGATGCGTGGTTGGTTGCAGGTCCTCCCCCAGGGTCAGTTCCTCATGGAGCTTCTCTCCGGGGCGGAGGCCGGTGATCCGTATCTCGATGTGTCCGGAGTGGCCCCGACCAGTGTCCACCCGGTAGCCGGCCTGCTCCACCATGTGCCGGGCGAGGGCCATGATCGAAACCCGATCACCCATGTCCAGCACGTAGATGCCGCTCGATCTCGATCGATCGGACTCTTCCTGCGACAATGCTCCGGCCTGCACGACCAGGCCCGTGGCCTCCGGAATGGTCATGAAGAAGCGGCTTACCTCCTCATGCGTGATCGTGAGCGGACCCCCCCGGGCAATCTGTTCCCGAAACAACGGGACCACGCTCCCCGATGAGTCAAGGACGTTGCCGAAACGGACTATCGAGAATCTGGGCGCCTGGGTGCGTGATCCCGATTCGAGTGCCAGTGACTGAATGACCAGCTCGGCAAGTCGCTTGGTCGCGCCCATCACCCCCACGGGCTGAACCGCCTTGTCGGTCGAGATCAGCACGAATGATGAGACATCCGCATCGATCGCGGCCAGTGCGGTCCGCCACGTCGCGAAGCTGTTGTTGCGGATTCCCTCGATCTCGTTGTGCTCCACGATCGGAACGTGCTTGAACGCTGCCGCGTGGTACACGCAGTCGACCTGTCGCTCGCGCATGATCGAAGTCATCCTTGGTCGATCCCCACAGTCCGCTAGGCAGGGGATGATCTCGATCTGGCGGACATCGGGATCGGTACGGCGGAGTTCATCCAGCATCCGGGTGATCTCATACAGCGCGAACTCTGAACGCTCCACCAATACGATTCGCCTTGGGCGGTGTCGTGCGACGGTCCTGCACAATCCGGTGCCGATCGATCCACCGGCACCGGTGATCATGATCGACCGCCCGCGAACCGCGCGTTCGACGATCGTTGCGCAGAGAGGCATCGGGGATCGGCCCAGGAGGCTGTCGAAGTCGATCCAGTCTGCAGGACGCGAAGCGGCGGGGGGGGTCGGCTTCCATCGCGTTTTCCGGAACCGATCGATCAAGTTGCTCGCAATCCGTGCGATGGTCATGTGCATTCGATCCTGGCGGTGTTTCCGAGTCCCGCTGTAAAAAAGTCTATCCGGTCCACTCCGGGGTGGGTTTGAAGAACAAGCCGGCAAAATCGCCATTCATTCACTCTGAGCTTTGATTTTGGACTTGATCGGATAAAAAGTTATCAGACGTTTATCAACATCTTCAACCCATTGTCACCGCGGGATTTGAACTCCTCGGCATCATTGCTATGGTGGGTGCAGTTCGCTCGTTGGTTGATGACGGAGGAGACGTCTACCTGCGAGCGAGCTTTATTTTTGCCCTCACTCGATCCCGCTTCGCATCACCTCCGGCTCGACCTTGAGGCCGAAGGCAGGACGTCGAGGATCGCCCGCCGGTTGACTAGGCTTTCAATCATGCGATTCCAGTTCACACGCCGGTGCTCCCTGCTCCTGGTGCTGGTGGTGCAACCACTTGCAGCATCCTGGCCCGCGGATCCCGCTGCCGTCGATCGTGCCCTGGTTTGCTCGGTCCGTCTGCTGAAGCCGTCCGGAACCGGGCTGCGCGCTTCACAACCGGTGGATCTGCTCATTGAAGACGGCCGAGTCGCTCGGGTCGGGCAGGACCTTATTGATCAACTCGAACCCGGCCAGATCGCCTTGCGTGGTCGTGAACTCTGGATGATCCCCGCGCCCGGGCTGCGTCTCTCGGAACACCCGGTGGTGTCCTCGGATCTGGTCGTCGCCGGGCTGCTCGGCGCTGGAACCGTATGTGTTGAAGCAGCTGACGACCTCCACCACCACCTTATCGAGCGGGCCCGCCTGGATGAGATCGGATTCCCGATGGTCGTGGGATGTTCCGAGGGTGCCTCGACGTTCTCCGGGTTCGAACTCGACCCATCGGTTCTCTCGGAAGTTCGACTGCCTTCGGATCCGGCAACGGTCGAGCGCCTGCTGCGTGCCCTCGATCGAGGATCCTCCGACCCTTATCTTCCCGGGGCTCCCGCTCGATTCCTGGTGCTCGAGTCGGATCCCCGCGAAGATCCCTCGAGTCTTTCCGATCCCTTCGCCGTGATCCAGGGAAACGACCTCATTCTCAAGTCCGAACGCCTGGTCTTGCTCGATGAATTTGCGGCATTTCATGCTCTGGAGGTTCCAACGCCCAAGACCCTGGGCTGGCCAGACGGACCAACGTCTCATCGCCTCTACACCCTGATCGTCCGGGGCCTTCCCCGTGGCTACGTACGCGTCGCTCGGTGGGACCAACCAGATGGTTCGATCGTGGTGCGCGTATCCGACCGCGTGGCCGCGCCCCTCACGGAGTCCTTCGACGCCACGGTCTCCTGGCCCTCGGGCGAGGTCTCCTGCACCTGGCGGGTGCAGTCCCGCTCGTTCACGATGAACGCCGGACCCGCAGCGGGTTCGGCCGGTCAGACGCTTGAGATCACCTTGAACGAGACCCCGATCCGAGGGAATCCCTTCACCCTCGCTCCGGGTGACCGCTTTCTCCCGCACTCGATGCTCATCGCCTTCGACGCTCGTGCGGATCCCTCCGACGGGGCGACTCGTGGTCTGGTGGAGGCGGATGTCATGGGTGCCCCGGTCCGATTGGAACGGACCGATCGGAGATCGCTGGCCCCGGTTTCCGAAACGACGGGCACGCGCCTGCTCGAGCCGGAACAGATTCGTGCCCTGACTGGAGTACACGGGGGTCGATTGCTCAGCTCATCCGTTCCTGCAGTCGAGATCGAAACCCAGTCGTCCACCGCATCCTCCAACCATCTACTTCTCTTCGAGGAATCGGACTGGCCCTCATGGATGATGCTGTCCACGCCATGGGGGGTCGTGGAGTGGAGTTCCGGGGCCCTACAGCGGCGAATTCCCACAAAATAGCCAATAAACGGCAATAAAATCCCACTTCACACGCTCTCTCATGGTTCCTGTGTTCAGGTGGGATGTTCCATCGACTACCCTTTCTGAATGAATCCAAGGCGAGCGCTCACGATCCTCGTCTGGCATGCATCACCCATCCGCCCTGGCGACTCCGTCGCCAAACCTGCAAAGGAGACGATTGTGTTCATCGATCAAATCAGCACCATGCTCAAGCCCGGTCGAAACGCCGGTCTTGCCCTCTTCGCTGCGCTGGGCGGCTTGTTCCTCACCGAGGGTGCGCTCATTGAAGCGGTTCAGCTGACCCAGGAAGCATCGGCTCAGGCGGGACCTCCCGGTGGAGGACGCGATGGTGGCCAGGGTCGAGGCGAGCGCGGTGAACGAGGTGAGCGCGGCGAGCGCGGTGAACGAGGTGAGCGCGGTGAGCGCGGTGAGCGAGGCGGGCGTGGCGACCGTGGTGGTCGCGGTGGTCGCGGTGGACGCGGTGGCTGGGGTGGCGGTGGTTCCGGCATGCAGCAGATACGCGAGCAGCTTGAGCCGGATTTCATGCGTCGCGACATCCCGATCTTCGTCACCCAGCTTGAACTCGACGACACCCAGGAGATCATTCTCGAGACCATCTTCGAGGATTACGAAGTGGATTTCGACGGCCGTTCCGACGAGGTCCAGGACACGATGCGCACCCTGGCCCGGGAGATGTTCTCCCAGATGATGCCTCAGAACATGCAGGAGCGCATGGGTGAGACCTGGCGTGGCATTCGCGAGGAACTCAACCGTCGCGCCGAGGAGCAGGGGGTCGAGGAGATCAGCGAGGAGGAGCGCAGGGCTTTCATTCGTGAGCGGATGACCCAGTTCCAGCAGGAACTCCAATCCGAACGTGAAGAGCAGGGCATGGTTCAGCAGACCAACCCGGCCATCACGGCGATGTTCACGCTCTTCGAGGAGTGGATGATCGAGAAGGCCGAGATGCGTACCCGATTCATCGACAGCCTGAAGGCACAGCTGTCCGAGGACCAGCTCGCGATGTGGCCCGCCTTCGACCGGTTCCTCGTCCGCGAGAAGAGCCTGCCGCGTTCCCGTCTCTCCGGTGAGAACGCGAATCTGTTCCTGGTGATCGACCAGCAGGGAATGGATTCCGAGGTGTTCGCCACGATCGAGCCCATGTTCGATGAATACGAACTCGCACTGCACGAGGCGCTGGTCGCCCGTGATGGCTACCTCGAGACGTCCGCCCCCAAGCTCTACCGTGCGCTGGAGGGTCGGGAGCTCGACAAGGCCAAGCAGATCGTCGACCGCCAGGTCTCCTATCGCAAGGCGGTCCGTGACGTCAATGAACGCTACATCGAACTCTTCGTGGCCGAGGTCTCGAAGAGCGACTCGCTGGCCGGTGCGCAGTTGCGTCAGGCGATGCTCGAGGAGGCCTACGAAGGCATCTACGAGCCGACCCGCACCCAGCGTGCATTCGACCAGGCGATGGACATGGAGGTCGACGATGACGTCCGTTCCGCGATGACCGATCTTCAGACCGCCTACATCACTGAGCTGTCTGCTCAGAACCAGCGCATCAGCCTCCTGGTTCGCAAGGAGGAGCCAAAGCAGCAACTGGCCGATGTCGAGCGCATCAGCAACTTCATCAACGGCAACTTCATGGGCGGGATGATGAATCGCTGGCGCAACGACGAGGATCCCGTACGGGAGAGCTTCGAGAAGCGACGTGATCTCGACGAGGACTACTTCGATCGCCTCAGCGCCCTGCTCACTCCCGAGCAGGTCGAGGAGTTGCCCGGAAGGCGTCGCCGTGGTGGTGACGGCCCCGGAGGCGAAGGTCGCCGCGGCGGTGGCCCCGGAGAAGGCGGCCGAGGCGGCCGAGGCGGCCGGGGTGGCCGTGGCGGCGGTGGGGGCGGCCCGGTCTGATCGACCCCTCCGATCGAGTCCTCACTCAAACATGAATCTCCTCGACGGGCAGCAGCAACCGCTGTTGCCCGTTATTTTCTCGATATCTGGCTGATTGAACCGACGAGATGCCAGAGCGGAACGCACACGCATTCTTTCCGGTTCGAGGAACCACCACGTGTCCATCTACGATCAAGTCGTCACCAACCTCGTCGAATCCATCCGTTCCCAGCCGCGGATCAGCCGATCCGGCAAGGTCGTGCCACCCAGTGACGAACAGATCTCCAAGCTCATCGAGTACCTGCGCCAGCTGGTCTTTCCCGGATTCATCGGACCCGTCCTCGCGACCGACGAGCAGGTCGAGCTCCAGGTGAGCCAGCTCGTCGGTGAGGTGGGGCGGTTACTCATCTCCGAGTGTGAAGCGGCCTTTCGGTACTGGCGTTCGACCGGTGAGGCCGGCGATCCCCATGACCTGGATGCGGACGAGGAATCGCTGTGCATGGCCAAGGCCGAGCAGGCCACGAACACCTTCCTCAAGCGGATCCCCGAAATCCGTGCCAAGCTCGCGCTCGACGTGGAGGCCGCCTACGACGGCGATCCCGCCGCCCGGCACTACGACGAGATCATTCTGTGCTATCCATCAATTCGCGCCCTCACGGTTTTCCGCCTCGCCCATGAACTTCACCTGCTGGATGTTCCCGTACTTCCCAGAATGCTCTGTGAGGCCGTGCATCGTGAAACCGGAATAGACATCCACCCCGGCGCGACGATCGGGACCTCGTTCTTCATCGACCACGGTACCGGAGTGGTCATCGGCGAGACGGTTCGCATCGGCGACCGCTGCAAGGTCTATCAGGGCGTCACCCTCGGGGCGCGGAGCTTCCCCAAGGATGAACAGGGTCGCCTCACCAAGGGGCTGCACCGTCATCCGACCCTCGAGGACGATGTCGTGGTCTACGCCGGGGCGACGATTCTCGGGGGGGACACGATCATCGGCGCACGAACCGAGGTGGCCGGCGGGGTGTTCGTCACCTCGAGCGTTCCCCCCGATCACTTCGTGGCCGCCCCGAAGACCAAGACCCGGGTTATCAGCCGAGGCCAGTAGTTCCCGAATACCGCTTCCTTGTCGTCAGGTGCCTTCGCTACAATGGAAGGTTCACTGACAGCTGGCCACGGTTGACTCGGAGGTACGATGCCGAACGCTCACGATCCCTTTGGTGCACGATCCACTCTGGAGACCCCGGATGGGGAGAAGGTCATCTACCGCCTCGACGCGCTGCGAAGCCTCGGCGACATCGATCGCCTTCCCCTCACCATCAAGGTTCTCCTTGAAAGCTGCCTTCGCAACTGCGACGGGCTGGTGGTCACCGAGGATCATGTCCGCTCGCTCGTCGCGAGTGTCGACTCCAGTGCCGGCACCGAAATCGCCTTCACACCCGGTCGGGTGGTGCTCCAGGACTTCACCGGAGTTCCGTGTGTGGTGGATCTGGCCGCCATGCGGGATGCGAGGACGCAACTGGGTGGTGATCCCAACAAGGTCAATCCGCTGGTGCCCTGCGACCTGGTCATCGACCACTCCGTCCAGGTCGACGAGTACAACTCCGGGGTCGCCCTGACCATCAATGCCGAGAAGGAATTCGATCGCAATCGAGAGCGATACGAGTTCCTGAAGTGGGGACAGCAGGCCTTCGACAACTTCCGCGTGGTTCCGCCTGCCACCGGCATCGTTCACCAGGTCAATCTGGAGTACCTGGCCAAGACCGTCTGGGAGCGTGATGGCGTGCTGTTCCCCGACTCCCTGGTCGGTACCGACAGCCACACCACCATGATCAACGGCCTCGGCGTCCTGGGCTGGGGGGTCGGTGGCATCGAGGCCGAGGCGGTGATGCTCGGCCAGCCCATCTACATGTTGATTCCCGAGGTCGTCGGGATGAAGCTCACCGGCACCGCGCCCGAGGGCACCACCGCGACCGACCTCGTCCTGCGCATCACGCAGGTACTGCGAGAACACGGCGTGGTCGGAAAGGTCGTCGAGTTCTTCGGCTCCGGTCTGGACGAGATGCCGCTCGCGACCCGGGCCACGATCGCGAACATGGCACCCGAGTACGGCGCGACCTGCGGTTTCTTCCCCGTCGATGATCGAACGCTCGAGTACATGCGCCTGAGTGGTCGCAGCGAGGATCTGATCACGACGGTCGAACGGTACTGCAAGGCCCAGGGGCTCTGGCGCTCCGACGACCTCCAGCCGACCTATTCGGCGGTCGTCGAGCTGGACATGGGTTCGATCGAGCCGGCAATGGCCGGTCCGAAGCGACCCCAGGACCGAGTGGTGCTTTCCTCCATGCAGGGTGCGTGGCATCGCATGCTGGCCGATGACTTCAATCGCCCCGGTGCGGACGGTATCGAGCGGATCGATCGCTGGATGGGTGACGGTGGCGGAGGCCGGGACGATGGCGGAGTGACCGCAGTCGCGGATCCGCCCCGGACGGCCGTCGAGTACGACGGCAGTTCCTTCGAGATGCGCGACGGCGATGTGGTGGTCGCTGCGATCACCTCGTGCACCAACACCAGCAACCCCAGTGTCATGGTGGGTGCAGGCCTGCTCGCGCGCAAGGCCCAGAAGCTCGGCCTGACTCGCAAGCCCTGGGTGAAGACCTCTCTGGCTCCGGGTTCCACGGTCGTCACCGACTACCTCGAGAAAGCCGGCCTGATGTCGGCGCTTGAATCCTGCGGTTTTCACCTGGTTGGATACGGATGCACCACCTGCATCGGGAACTCAGGACCGCTTCCGGACCCGATCTCGAGCTCGATCCAGGAGCATGATCTGGTGGCGACCAGCGTGCTCAGCGGCAACCGGAATTTCGAAGGTCGAATTCATGCCGACATCAAGGCGAACTTCCTGGCATCCCCGCCGTTGGTCGTCGCCTACGCGCTGGCCGGTACGGTCGACATCGATCTGCTGGTCGATCCGATCGGTCAGGATCATGATGGAAACGACGTGTTCCTGCGTGACATCTGGCCTTCCGACAAGGAGGTGGCGGAGACCGTGGCGGGATGCCTCACTCGGGAGCAGTTCCAGAAGCAGTACGCCGATGTGTTCACCGGAAGTGACGAGTGGCAGGGGATCAGCACGTCCACCGGGGAGATGTACCAGTGGGATTCCGGGAGCACCTACGTCCAGGATCCACCCTTCTTCTCCGGGATGACCCTCGAAGTCAACGACATCGCCCCCATCACGGGAGCTCGCTGCCTCGCACTTCTGGGCGATTCCGTGACCACCGACCACATCTCCCCTGCGGGAGCGATCGTGCCTGATTCGCCCGCCGGCGAGTACCTCACCGGGAACGACGTTCCGGTGTCCAGGTTCAACCGCTTCGGTTCACGACGTGGAAACGACCGGGTGATGACCCGTGGCACCTTCGCCAACATCCGCATACGCAACCGGCTTGCTCCCGGCACCGAAGGTGGATACACCACTGACTTCACCGACGGCAAGGTGAAGTTCATCTACGACGCCGCGATGAACTACCTGGAACAGAAGATCCCTCTCGTGGTCCTCGCCGGAATCGACTACGGGATGGGCTCCAGCCGCGACTGGGCTGCCAAGGGAACCAACCTGCTCGGGGTGAAGGCGGTCATTGCGCGCAGTTTCGAACGTATCCACCGATCCAACCTGGTCTTCATGGGGGTCCTCCCCCTGGAATTCCCCGAGGGGCAGGATGCTGATTCCCTGGGACTGACCGGGCATGAGACATTCGACATCGACCTTCCCGAGCAGCTCGAACCGCTTCAGGAGGTGACGGTCCGTGCCGTCGCCGAGGATGGTTCCGCCAAGACCTTCCAGGCCAGAGCTCGCATCGACACCCCCGTCGAGGTCGAGTACTACCGTAATGGCGGCATCCTTCACACGGTGCTCAGAAAGATGGCCTCCACGTGATCCCTCAGCGGCGCGGAGCATCCCCCCCGATCTTCCGATCCCGGGTGAGCTCGTTCGGTCGTTGATGTCTTCAGGTTCAGCGAAGTCTGATTCTGGCCGGTGGCTCCGGTTCCAGTGCACAGTCCTCCAGATCACTCATCAGTGATCCGGGGCCTCTGCGCTCGAGAATCCGTTCGATGATCTCCTCTTCCGAGAGTGCACGCACACACAACCCCCATGGGTGGTGCGGATTCGGGTGGTGGTTCGTGTCGAGCCGCATGGCTGCCTCCCTGAATGGATGAGCGCGGTGACATTCTCCGAATCTCACCGCGCGAGTCCAGGCTGCTCCTCGCTCGGAGCGGAATCACTCCATTGATTCCACTTCCTGCTACTTCGGTGATCACCAGGGGGTTCGCAAATCCTGCTCTTTTGCACCACTCGGTGACCCTGCGGATGCAGTCTGGTACGAGGTATTCATGCCCCGTCACGGTCATCCGCCAATGCAGGTGTTGCGTGCGCTTCTCCAGGAGTGTGAGGAAACCCTGCTCGGTTATGAACGCATGCCCCCGAAGCTTCTTCTGAGCCGGACGAAGTGGTCCCCCGACCGGATCCGTGACTACTGTGCCGTCTGTGGACGCGATGCCCTGAACCACGGCGCGGATTGCGCTGCAGCCGACGCACGGACGGTGCCGTTTTCACACGTGACGCGACTGGGTTCCTATCAGGAACCCCTTTCCGCATGGATCCGCGAAATCAAGTTTGCGCGCTGGGGGTGCATGGCCCAGCAACTCGGTCGTCTGCTCGGGCGCGCATGTCGACAGTCGATCGAACGGGGGGACCAGTCACCACGGTGCGTGGTTCCGGTTCCAATGCCATCCCTGCGAAAGCACCTGCGGGGCATCGATCATGCTCAGTTGCTGGCCAGAGAAGTGGCCAGACAGACCGGGCTGCCGCTTCGGCGTTGTGTTCGCCAGAAACACGGCCCGACCCAGGTCAGTGGCCCCAGCGGCCGCCGACGCCGTCGGCCGAATCCGTTCCGGCCCGCCGCCTGGGGAAAACGGGCGAAAGGGAAAAATATTTTGCTCGTCGATGACGTGCTTACGAGCGGTTCGACCGCTCGTGATGTCTGCCGAGTTCTTCGTTCCCTGGGGGCCCGGGAGATCTCACTTGCAGTCCTCGCGGTGGTCGATGACCGGTAAAACTTGCTGTTCTGAGTCATCAGGCCAGTTTTTGCGGTGCCGATCGGCTCTTTTGGCCTCCCACGGGGCGGTCCGGAGATTCCCACGAAACTTCGCACGCAGTGGTGTCGTATCCTTGATCCACCCGTTGCTCCGGACGTCTGACCCCATCGACTTCGGAATCCCCTTTCCTCATGGCCGCTCCCTGGGTTGACAGGACGACTGGTTTGGGTACAGTACGCGGCTCAGCCCTCGACGGGATTCCATCCCACAGAGGCGCTGCTTTCTTTGACAAGTGAGTAGACGAGATCGCCGCGAGGATGTGCTTGCTGCATCGTGTTTCACAAGACGCGATGTAAGCATGAATCCCGGGGACGCCGTTACAGCACGGACGTTCCTTGGACATCCTTGTGACGCCAATAGAAGTCAATTCAGACAAGACTTCACCTCTTGATGCTTGCATCAATTGGTGGGGTGTCCAGAAACTTCGGCAGGTTTGCCACCTGCCGACACCAACCGTCTGTGGTTGGTGAGACCGGTCGAGAAATCGACTGTCAGGCAAATTCTTCGAATCTATCAGGGTCCGCTTCGGTGGGCTCTGTGACGAACCAAATTGAAGAGTTTGATCCTGGCTCAGATTGAACGCTGGCGGCATGGCTAAAACATGCAAGTCGAACGCGAAAGCACCTTCGGGTGCAAGTAGAGTGGCGAAAGGGCGAGGAATACGTTTCTACGTACCCCAAGGTCGGGGATAGCTCGGGGAAACCCGGGGTAATACCTGATGTGGTGCTTCGGCATTAAAGGCTTGCCGCCTTGGGAGCGGGGA
>JAYZFJ010000007.1:0-17901 GCA_036336805.1 Planctomycetota bacterium | reverse complement strand
GTGAACCATGAGCTCCAGCGGGAGCAACCAACACCGGCCTGCCAGCAGAGGTGTGATCCAAGAGTGAGGGAGCCCTGCCCGAACGGGCGGAGTCTTTGAATCAGAAGAGGGAGGAGAAATACTGGCATGCGAGGTACCACCGAACATCGTCATGAACCGGCCATCGACCGGTTCCTGACCGTTGACCCGGTAACTGCCACCGGAAACATCAACGATCGTTGAGTTCACTCTACACGGGGATCGCCCCCATTCAAGTATCTTCTCGGAACTTTGACCGAGAACCTGCTTGCAGGCCGTTCAACGCTGTTGTTGGGGGGTCGTTCGGGGGTCTGCGTCGGTCAGTCACCCAGGGCCAGTCGGCAGAAGACCTCGATCCCGGTCCCGATCGCCTCGTCGTTGAAGTCGAAGCGAGCATTGTGCAGGCTCGGCATCGACTGACCGCCTTCGGGAAGCAGGCCCAGGAAGAAGAAGCAGGCCGGGACCACCTCGCCGTAGAAGGAGAAGTCCTCGCCGCCCATCACGGGGTGTTCGAGGGTCGCGACTCGATCGGTTCCCAGGCATTCCGCCGCGCGTTCCCGGAATCGATCCACCGCACCGGCCTCATTGCGGGTCACCGGATAGCCGCGGATGAAGTTGACCGAGGCCTGGCACCCGTGTGCACTGGCGATGCCCGTTGCGACGGTCTTGATCCGTTGCTCGATGCGGTCCCGCGTCTCGGCCCGCAGCGTCCGTACCGTTCCGCCCAGATGAACCTGGTCGGGGATCACGTTGAATGCATCGCCCGCTTCCATCTGGGTGATGCTCACCACCGATGAATCCAGTGGATCCGTGTCCCGGGAGACCAGTGACTGCAGCGCCTGGATCATCGCCGCCGCGCAGACCACGGGGTCGGTGCAGGTGTGGGGCATCGCCGCATGGCCGCCCCGCCCGCTGATCGAGATCTCGATCTCGTCCGCGGCGGCGAGCATCGGTCCGACGCGTGAGCACACGGTGCCGACCGTGCTTTCCACGTGGCCGTGGAGTCCGTAGATCGACCGGACCGGGGTTCCGATCCTCGAGCCGTCGAGCGCACCGTCCTCGCACATGCGTCGCCCACCCGCGCCGCCCTCCTCCGCGGGCTGGAAGACGAACGTCACTCCTCGCGGGAGGGTGGCTTCCTGCGCGTAGCGGGCGAGCACGCGTGCGGTCCCGAGCAGGATGGTGGTGTGGCCGTCGTGCCCGCAGGCGTGCATTCGTCCCTCGTTCTCGGAGGCGTACCCCAGGCCGGTCTCCTCGGCGATCGGCAGGGCGTCCATGTCCGCTCGCAGGGCGATCGAGTCGGGGCCGGCACCGGGCAGGTGCCCCAGCACGCCGGTTCCGCCGGCCAGGGAATCGACGACTCCGATCCCCGAGGCGTCGAGGCGGTCGCGCACGATGCCGCTGGTCCTGAACTCCTCGTAGCCGAGTTCGGGGTGGCGGTGTAGGTCGTGCCGAAGTTCCACGAGGTCGGTGAGTTCCTCGGCGATGAGTTCCCGGATTCGATTGATCTGTGTGGTCTGTTCGCTCATGCCCAAAGCGTAGCCGCTTCGCCGGGCGTTAGGAACGAAGACGTGGCAAACCGACCAGTTCCCGGCCTCGATTGACCTGGGCGATCGCCGGAGGTTCCTGCCGGATGAGCCGGGTGAGCTGGCTCATGGTGATGCCGAGCACCCCCGCGGCTCCGGCCACGTCGAACTTGCGGGCGTAGACCACGTCCAGCGCCTCCGAGAGCAGCGCCGGGTAGTCGTGATGCTTGGGGTTCACCGGGAGCTTTCGGCCCTGTCGGCGGGATTCCCAGAGGTCGCTTGGTTCGTGGTTGGTGCGTCCGACCTGGGTGCGTACGGTGCGCGCCAGCTTCAATCGCAGCCGGAAGATCGCGCGCGACTTGTTGACCTGGGCCTCTCGTCGTTCGGTCCCCCGGGCCTCGATCCCGGTGGGAAGGTGCACGATGCGGATGCCGGTCTGAACCTTGTTGCGGTGCTGCCCCCCGGGCCCGGACCCCCGCCCCGCGCTGAGTTCGCACTGGGCCATGAACGCACCTTCCTCGAGGGTGGCCGGGTGCTGGCCCTCCACGTAGATCGAGTCCGCATCGCGGTAGGGGGGTCGGTAGGCCATCGGTCAGCGAGTCCTCCTCGAGGTGGGCAGAGCGGTGGTGTCCAGAGGATCCGCCTCGCCCCGCAGCAGTCGTTCGTGGGCGGTCACTCCGAGCATCGCGGCGTTGTCCATGCAGTACTCCATCGCGGGCAGTCGCAGGTCCACCCCGAGTTCCTCCGCCAGCTGCGTGAGCTCGCGTCGCAGCAGGCGGTTGGCGATGACGCCGCCACCGGTGAGCAGGGTCCTCGCCCCGGTCTGCTCCAGGGCGTATCGGGTCTTCCTGATCAGTGCGCGGACCACCGCCTCGCGGAAGCTGCTGGCGAGCACCGCGATCTGCTCGGGATCCAGGTCCTGCACGCTCCGATCGAACACCGTCCGGTCGCCCTCGCGTCGGGGCGTTCCTCGGATCGCGTAGAGCATCGCGGTCTTGACGCCGCTGAAGGAGAAGTCCAGGGAGTCCCGTTTCATCAGGGAGACGGGGAACTCGATCGAAGGTTCCGCCCCGGACTCCTCGGCCAGCTGATCCAGACGCGGACCGCCGGGGTAGGGCAGTTCGAGCATCGCCGCGGCCTTGTCGAACGCCTCTCCGGCTGCGTCGTCGATCGTTGCGCCCAGTCGGGTGAGTTCGAGCGGGCCGTGCATCGAGTAGAGGCTGGTGTGCCCACCACTGACCACCAGACCGACCGCCGGCCACTGCACCTCCGGTTGCCCGAGGAGTCCGGCCAGCAGGTGCGATTCGACGTGGTCGACTCCGAGGAACGGGATCCCCCGGGCCCAGGCCAGGCTCTTTGCGTAGCTCACCCCGACCAGCAGGGAACCGATCAACCCCGGATGCACGCCGGCCGCGACCGCATCCAGCTGGTCGAGGGGGGTGGAGGCCTCCCCGAGGGCCGCCTCGACGATCGCGTCGATGCGTTCGAGGTGTGCCCGGGACGCGATCTCCGGAACCACGCCCCCGTAGGGTTCGTGCAGCTCGTGCTGGGAGGCGATCACGTTCGAGGCCACGTGCCGACCGCCGATCACCACCGCGGCGGCGGTCTCGTCGCAGGATGATTCGATCGCGAGGATGCGGCGTTCGTGGGGTTCGAGGTCCATGCGTCTCCTTCCTACAGGGTACCCGCCCGCCAGTCGCTAGACTTGGTGCTCACCCGTCGGATTCATCGAAAGGAACCCATTGGAAGAAGGCCTGCGTCAATCTCTGGAAGTCGCCGAGGAACGGGCGATCCTGGTGAGCGTGCTGCTGGCGGGCGAAGCTGACGGGGGCCCCGATCCGCTGGATGAACTGAGGGCCCTCAGCTCCACGGCGGGCGCCTCCGTGGTGGGGGAACTGCTCCAGCGCCGGGCGAAGCCGCGGGGGGCGACCTACCTCGGCAAGGGCAAGCTCGAGGAGCTGGTCCGGATGGTGAAGATGCTCGAGGCCACCGTGGTCATCTTCGACAATGAACTCTCGCCGATGCAGATCCGCACGATCGAGGAAGCGGTCTCCTGCAAGGTCCTCGACCGCAGCGAGCTCATCCTCGACATCTTCGCCTCGCGCGCCCAGACCCGGGAAGCCCGCCTTCAGGTCGAGATCGCCCAGCTGCAGTACACCGCCCCGCGACTGCGGGCGATGTGGACCCACCTCGGGCAGGTGACCGGGGGGGCGCCGATGGGCGTCGGCACCCGCGGCCCCGGCGAGCAGCAGCTCGAGATCGACCGCCGTCTGGTCCACAAGCGGATCTCCCTCCTGCGTGAACGACTCGCGGAAGTCCAGTCGCGCAAGCGCCGCGAGGTCGAGGCGCGCACCCTCGAACACTTCACCGTCGGGCTGGTCGGCTACACGAACGCGGGAAAGTCGACGCTCTTCAACACCCTGACCACCGGCGGTGCCCTGGAAGCGGATCAGCTCTTCGCGACCCTCAACACCCGGGTCGAGGCGTGGCCCCTGGGCGGGGGAGCGCAGGCGCTGCTCTCCGACACCGTCGGATTCATCAGCAACCTCCCGCACCATCTGGTGGCGTCGTTCCGCTCCACGCTGGAGGAGACGGTGCGCGCGCACGTGCTGGTGATCGTGCTCGACATCGGTGATCCCCACGCCGCCATGCAGTACCAGACGGTCATCGACGTCCTGTCCGACATCGGTGCCCGCGACCAGCCGCGAGTGGTGGTCCTCAACAAGATCGACACCATCGTCGAGCGTCGTCAACGCGGCCTGCTGGCGGAATCCCCGGTGCCCGCGTGGCTGGAACGCGAACCCCACGCGGTCGCCCTCAGTGCCCGCACCGGCGAAGGGGTCGAGGAGCTGTGTGAACGCGTGCGCTCGCTCCAGCGAGGTCCGGTGCGCGAGGTTCGGGTGGAGGTTCCGATGGCCGATTCCCGGCTCACCGACTACCTCGAGAAGCGGACCGAGGTCCTGGATCGCGAGTGGACCCAGAGCACCTGCATCTACCGCATCTCGATCGGACAGCGCCAGGTCGAGCAGCTGCTGGCCCGAGGCAGCCGGTTCACGATCGACGAACTGCCCGCCGCGGACGCGCTGCGGCGGCTCTGGCCGGAGCCGACCGAGGCCGCCACCCCCTCCGTGCCCCCGCATCGTCGGGACTGGCCGGAGGAACACGTCGAGTGAGTGGACGTTCGTCGTCGGCGTTTCAGGACGGTTCGACGCCCAGCGCGCATTCGATCACCGAACGGACCTCGGGGGCCGGTGCGTCCGTCGACCGATACCAGAGTCGGGTGGCGGGGGCCTCGGTCTCGAGCTGCATCCATGAGACCACTCGACTTCGGTCGTAGCGTTGCCCGCTCCAGAAGCCGTCCTCCGCCCGACCGTGCGCGACGGTGCGATTGCCGCGCGGAATCCTGTCCCAGCGTTCGACGTGGGTGCCCAGGAGTGCAAGGTCCACCAGTCGATCGTGCATCGAATCCTCGGTGAGCACCAGGATCACGTTCTCGCCCCCCGGCATGAACTGATCGTACGCCCGTTCCAGGACGCGGCCCACGCGTTCGATCGCCTTGGTGCGGTAGCTCAGAACGCTCACCACCGCCTTCTCCCCCTCGACGGTGGCGACCATCCGGGCGGTTCCCGCGACGCGTCCGCCCCGGTCCCGGTGGAGGTATTCCTCGCCGATCGTCGCCACCGAGATGAAGGTTCGAATCGCCATCGCCAGGTCGGTCAGTTGCTGTGCGTTCAGATCCTCGCGCCACCCGACCTCGACGAGGTAGGGACGAGGAACCTGTTCGATCACTCGGAGAAACGACGGGAGCGGAGGGTGGGGGACCTGCAGGATCTGCGGGCACTTGACGTGCAGGAAGAATCGCTGGTCGCCCATCTGCACGCCGAAGTCGCAGGTCCGCCCGTTCGGGGTGGGCAGTTCATGGGCGATGTCGCACCCCGTCTTGAGCAGTCGCCGGGCGACGCGAGCCTCCGCCAGCGGACCGTTGAGCGGCTTGGCCGCGTGGGCGGTGCGCTCCAGACGCTGGCGCACCGAATGTCCGGCACGACCACCTCCTCCGGGGAGTGATCGCCACGCGGCGAGTTCGGCTCGAACGTGTTCGTCGAGTCGTCCTTCGGCGGGTTGTCCTTCGCGCTCGCTCAGCGGGTCTCCTTGCCGACCCGAACGGGTCGTCTCCTGAACAGTATCGCATCGGATCGACCGCATCCAACCTGATTCTGCCTTCTCGGACGCTTTCCGCGAGGAACCAACGTCCCGAAAGAACCGCGGTGGGCGCGTGCCAGGCGGGGGATCGCCGAGTTTCCCTCCGGATTGCCCTCGAGCCGGGCTTCCTCGCTCCATCGGCCGCGTCGGTTGTCCGATGGAACCCTCGGTGCGGCAGCAGGTGTCTGCCGCTTCGGGGGGATTCAGGGAAGGAAGTCAATCATGCGTATCGGACAGATGCTCGTTTCCGCCGGCCTGCTCAACGGTGATCAGGTCGAGGCGATTCTTCGAAAGCAGCAGAGTCACCCCGAACCGTTCGGCCTGCTGGCCCAGCGGCTCTATGGGATCGACCCCTCCACGATCGAGACGATCTGGACCCAGACGATGATCCGGATCTCCGAGGTCGTTCGCCCGGACACCAGTGACCTCGATCCCGGGGTTCTGGAGCTGATCACCCGTCGCCAGGCGTGGCAGTTCCGCTTCCTGCCGCTGTCGATCGACGAATCAGGCACGTTGGTGGCCGCCACCACTCGGGAGCACCTCTCCCGCGCGGTCCGCTTCGCCACCCGGGTCCTCGACCGACCCTGCACGTTCCTTCTGACCGATTCGGAGTTCCTCGCCGAACAGCTCGACGTCCACTACGCGCTGCCCGGTCTCGATGAGCGTGCGATCGAGGAGGCCCAGCTCCAGGAGGCGCTTCGCTACAGCGAGGACGTCGCCTGAACCGGGGCGTGCCCGATCCGTGGTCGATGTTCATCCGGTGGTACGGGACATGCCCGGGGACGTCAGGTGGCGTGTCCCCGGTCGTCCTGGAAGAGCAGCGCGTAGGCGCTGCTCACCACCGCGGTGGCGTAGGGGATGCCGAGGAAGAGGGCCGGAAGCACGCACATCAGCACCGAGAACAGGATGATCATCGACACCAGAAAGCCCAGCGCGACCAGCGAACCGAAGGTGGCCAGTCCACGGGTCATGCGCCAGCTGCCCCTGAACGCCTCCCGCATCGATGGGCGCCCCGCCTTCGGATCGATCACCAGGGTCGTCGAATACCCGAGGCGCACGTAGAACGAGAACCAGATCAGCGCGGTGCACACTGCTCCGATGGCCAGCAGCACCGGGGTGGCTGACGTCGCTCCGCCCATTTGGCTGGTCAGGAGTGCCGGCAGGCCGAACAGCACGCCCATGGCGACCATGAGCAACAGAAACAGCCCGTACCAGCAGAGCTGGATCAGGAGCAGCCGGCCGTAGTTCCCCCGGCGGAACCCACACCAGGAATCACTCCAGCTGACTGCCTCGCCCCGCAGCACCCGCACCACGGTGATAATCGCGCCCAGTGCGTAGGGCGTCACGACGAAGAACCCGAGCAACGTGTCGATGAGGTTGCTGGGAGAGGCGAAACGGACGTAGAAGTTCAC
This sequence comes from Planctomycetota bacterium, assembly GCA_036336805.1. Classification (GTDB taxonomy): domain Bacteria; phylum Planctomycetota; class Phycisphaerae; order Phycisphaerales; family SM1A02; genus UBA8087. Next base: position 10,745 of record JAYZFJ010000007.1, on the reverse strand, counting down.
CACTCCGCCGCCACCATCGCCACCGCCGCCGCCGCCGGGCGGGGCGAAGAGATTCGTCGGTCCGAACAGGATTTCTGAGACCACCCCGAAGCCGCTGATGATCAGCTGCATGCAGAACACCGTCGCGGCCATTGCCAGCAGCAACGTGTAGTGCTTCTGGAGCGTCGACCACCCGATGGCGAAGGCGTTCTCGACCGTGTAGTGCTTTTCGTGCAGGGCGCTCCCGCCCTGCTCCGCGACCACGGCATCGGCGGCCCCCACCGTGGTGGGAGGTGCCTCGGCGGCCAGCGTCTCCAGCTGGGAGAGCGGGTGCCAGAGTTCGGTTCCCTCCGGGCAGAGCTGCGTCGAATCCGGCAGGTCGCCGGTCTCCTGCATGCGCTTGATGGTGTCGATGTCGAACGGGCCTTCGACTTCGCCGGGTTGTCGTGATATCCAGAACCTCATGATGCACTCACCTCGTTTCTGGTGCTTCGTGCCGGGTCGTTTCGCGAGCACTCTGCGAGCACGGTGCGATCGACGGTTCGATCCGCAAGCGAGGCTTCGCTGCGGTTGATCGTTCGCCTGCATCGTAGGGCATTCGCCGGTGGACGCCAGTTGGGCGGACGGAAGGATCGTCGATCCCTGACGGAGAGACCGCCGCCTTTGTGCAGTCGTGTCCTGCAATGCCTGTTTTCACGGGTAGTTCTGTGAAAAAGGAAAGAGCCCGCACCGCACGCCTCCGTGGGCGCCGCGCTCGTGGCCTGGAAAGGAGCCGATCACCCATGCATGGAAACGCACCCTCGAACCGTCAACTCCCGAGAACCCACTCGATCCTGAACCGGGATCCCCGGGATCGCCCCCCCTCGTGGTCACCGGGGCCCGCGCGCGGGCGGCGGGGCGTGTCGCGGACCGGCGGACTCCTCGTGTGCCTGCTGCTGCTGGCCGGGGGGATCTGGTCGGTCGGCTGCGAGCGCTGCGAGGAGCGTTTCTGCACCGGAGTCCGGGTGGTGACCGCGAGCATGATGGCCTCGGCAAGTGCCTGCTGCGACGCGCCCGACGCCCCCGAATGCGACCGGATCGATGAGCGGTTCGAGCAGTTCGTCGCGGGTCTGCACGCGGCGTATGAAGCCTGCCTCGACGGCAACCTCGATCGACTTCGGGACCTCCTGGAACTCATCATCCGGTCCCTCTCCCGGGTCTTCCTCATCGCGTTCTGCGAGGCGGACGTCGACCTCGGGGACTGGATGCAAGCGGCCTGTCATCCCTACGTCAACAGTTCCACGCCCTTTGTCGCCACCGACCGCATCGCCGCCGACCTCGGGCTTCGACTGGACTCGGGGGTCGCGATCGGGCGCTCGGAGTTCGTGCGTCCATCGGTCGGTTCGGACGGGGTAGGGCGCGTATGGCCCGGTGCGAAGCGGTATCGTTTTTCGGAGGATTCCTCGGTGGAGCTCGATGCGTGGTGGGGATCGGGGCGCTTTCGCGTCCAGGGTCAGCTGTTGCTTGCTCCGGCGGTCCGTGAACGATCCGGTGGTCTGAGGCATCAGGTTCTGGACCTTGCCCTGCAGCTGGTCGACGACACCGGGCATCGAGTGGGGGAGGTGGCGTTCAACGGACATCCGGCGCCGGGGTTCGCCCGCTGCAGCACCCGAGGTGAAGGCATGCTTGGCGCCTCCGTGCGCATCGAACTCGCGGCCGGTGACACCGGCCTGCCGGACCTTGCCGACCATGCACGCACCGTGTGGATGGAGCTTCCGATCCGACTCCGTGGACGGGGTGGTTCGCTGGGCGCGGGAACCTTCGTTTCGGCTCGGGAGGTCTTTCCGGTCGATCCCGCGTTCGCGGCGAGGCTGGCGGAGGGGCTCTGGATCGACCAGCCTCCCGACTTCGTCTTCGGGGATGACGAATCGGACTTCATGCCGTGCGAGCGGGAGGACGGTCTCACCCTCCGTGAATGGCGGTGGCTTCAGCGCATGCGTCAGTGCTTCCCGCAGTGCTTCGAGGGGGAGTGAGCCGCGGCGCCGAGTGCGATCACACGCTCATGCTCGTTCGGGCGACGAGCTCCCCCGACCGCCGGGGTGGGGCTCGTCGCCGGTCATCGCTCACGCCTCCAGGAGGTCCTGGTCGACGTGGTCGAGGAATCCGGCGAGGAAGTCCATCGCCTCCATGATGTGTCTGGGTGCGAGCGTGCAGATCGTCGAGATCAGGATGCCGCCCGGGGCGAGTTCGATGTGCCACTTCTCCTTCGTGTGGTCCATCAGGAACTCGATCATCGCCTGGGAGATGAAGGCGTAGGCGAGCTTCTCGTCGGCGGCGACCACGCGGTAGCGCTTGTTGAAGTCACCGCTCTCGAAGGAGACCTTGTGGTACCCGCGATTGAGGATCTGGTTCTCGTCGACCCGCTTCATGCCGGAAAGGAGGCCGGCGGGACTCATGATCATCCGCGGAACACCCGCCGTGCAGTGGGCGAAGACCGAGGTGTACTCGCCTTCTCCGTCGGTGTTGAAGAACAGCGTGTCGAAGCTGGTCATGAGGTGGTTCTTCCAGGTCCCCTCCATGATGTTGCAGTTGGTCTGCCAGTCGCCTCGCCAGCGGTTGGTGTTGAACGACCAGAGCTTCGTCTGCAGCTGGGATTCGCCGAAGAACCGGTGGGCCAGCTTGGCCTTGGTGCTCAGGGACCGGTTGGTCTGCTGCTCGTCGGTGAGGTGTTCGGAAAGATCGAGGCGATCGATCTCCCCGTGGTACTCGGCGGCCTTCTGGCAGAAGCTCAGCCCGTGCTCCGCACTGACCGCCTTGAGTGCCTTCGCACGGTGGTTGTTCTTCATCTTGAAGTACAGCATCTGGGCGCCCATCGCCACCGCATCCATCACCAGGTCGTCTGCTCCGCTCATCTCGTTGCTCGCTTTCAGATGGTCCACATGGTCGGGGGCGGGCACCTGCCTGCTCGTTCACCCGTGCGGGCGCACTCTATCGGCATCCGGGACCATGGAGCAAGCGACGGAGGTGGATAAGTCGGCGCGGCTGCAAACCGACCGATCGAGTCGGGTACCCTTGCCCCATGAACCACGATTCCACCCGTCGCTCGATGCTGCTCGCCTCCGCGCTGGCACCGCTCTCCCTCGGATCACCCTCGGCCCTCGCTCGGGGGCTGGAACCGGCCCGGGAGTCGGGTGCATCGAACCCTTCGTCGGGCCGTGGTGCTCCGCCCGCCCAGCTGCCGCCGGACTACGTTCTCGACGTCGATACCCGGGAGCTGGACCTCTTCGGGACCCCGACTCCGGCGTTGCTGGTCAACGATTCGATCCCCGGAACCGAGATCCGGTACACCGAAGGCGACCTCTTCCGGGTGCTGATCAACAACCACCTGCAGGATCCCTGCAGTCTGCACTGGCACGGCCTGATCGTGCCCAACTTCATGGACGGGGTCCCGGAGATCACCCAGTACCCGATCGGTGCCCGGCAGTCGGTCCTCATGGAGTACCCGATCCGCCAGTCCGGCACCTACTGGTACCACTCCCACTACGGACTCCAGGAACAGCAGGGCCTCAGTGGTCCCTACATCATCGAGGAGCGTCGTCCCCGGTTCGACTACGACCACGACGTCACGGTCTTCCTCCAGGACTGGCTGCAGCAGTCGCCGTACGGGATCATTCCGCAGATCCGGGGGGAACAGCCGGAGACCCCGGCGGTGAAGACCCCGGTTCCGGGTGGGGCACCGTTCCCCGGGAAGACGCCGTTCAACATCGACCTCGACTACCCGGGGTACCTGTTGAACGGTCGGACCGAGGACGACCCCTGGACGATGCAGGTGCGCAAGGGGGATCGACTTCGTCTCCGACTGATCAACGGCTCGACCTCGACGTTCTTCCGCGTGGGACTCGAGGATCATGATCTCGAGATCATCGCCGCCGACGGTCAGCCGGTGGTCCCGGTCACCGCGGGCAACGTGGTGATCGCGGTCGCCGAACGCTACGACGTCCTGGTCACGATCAAGAAGACCGGTTCGTTCGATCTGCGCGCGGTGGCGCTCGGCACCACGCGCGGAGTCCGCGGGGTGCTGCATACCACCGGTGCCGCCGCTGCGCCGAAGCGGGAGGCCTTCCTCTTTCGCGGTCCCGCGGGCGGCAGTGCGGACTACGCTTCGCTGAAATCGCCCTACCCGACCACCCTGCCGGAGGGACCGGTGCGCACCTTCGAGATCGACCTCGGTGGCGTGATGAACAAGTACCTCTGGTCGATGGCGGGGGAGTACTACCCCGAGCCGTTCGTCCCGAACCCCGATGCGGGGCCGCTCGAGATCCGTTCCGGCGAACGAGTTCGCGTACGATTCACCAACTCGACGATGATGTACCACCCGATGCACCTGCACGGGCACTTCTACCGCGTGCTCTCGAAGCCCGGTGCGTGGTCGGAACCCGACGCACCGCTCAAGGACACGGTGGCGGTCGGTCCCGGCCAGCAGGTCGACATCGAGTTCACCGCCGACAACCCCGGGCACTGGTTCTTCCACTGCCACAACCTCTACCACCTCGCCAGCGGCATGGCACGCAAGGTCGTCTACGTGGTCTGATCCCCCCCTCGCCTGCAGTGGGGTTCGCGGGCTGGGTTCGAGTTCACTTCGCGATCACGGGGACGTGATCGTCTGCGGTCGGGCGAAGAGGAACATGCCCAGCGCGCCGCTGGCGACGATCGAGGCCATCAGGATGAACGCCGCGGCGAAGCTGCCGTTGAGGTCGGTGAGCAGGCCGACGATCACCGGCATCAGCAGGCCCGACGCGGAGAAGAACGTGATCATGATCCCGGTCGCGGCACCGGTTCGTTCGCGGTAGAGATCGGAGATGATCGAGTAGTACGGTGCGTTGGGTGCCATCGAACACCCCACTCCGAGCGTGAGCCACGCCACCGCCCATCCCGGGGTGGTGACGAAGGCGAGGGGGATGAAGCACATCGCGGCCAGCAGCTGGAAGCCCAGGATCAGGGAGACCCGCGAGGTGCGGGAGTTCCCCGACCGGCGGTGCAGCGCGTCCGACCACCAGCCGACCAGCTGCATCAGGATGATCGCGAGTCCCCAGGGCAGCGTGCTGAACCAGCCGATGGTGGAGAGCTTCTCACCGAAGGTCTGTTCGAAGTACCCCGGAATCCAGGTGAGTCCGAAGTAGAGGATCACCCCGAATCCGAAGAACGACCAGGAGGTTGCGAGCAACGTCGGATCCTTCAGGAGGGCCAGCCAGCTTCGGTCGGGTCGACTCGAGGCGTCGGTCTCCTCCCGCACCGGATTCCGGTAGAACAGCAGCATCGCGACCATCAGGACGAACCCCGCACCGCTGAGGAGCTTGAACGTGCCTCGCCAGCCGATCGCCTCGATCAGCCATCCGAAGAGCGGACCCCCGATCAGGAACGCGGCGGGGACTCCGATCAGGCAGGCGGCGGTCACCTTCGACGCGTGGCGCGGGGGCACCCAGTCGCGAACCGCACGGTTCATCGCGGGGAAGTTCACGCCCTCTCCGAGTCCGAGCACCACCCGGAAGAGCAGGAAGAGCCACCAGTACTCGACCATTCCGAGCATGAACATCGCGATCGTCCACACCAGCAGCCCCACCAGCCAGACCCGGCGCACCCCGAAGCGATCCAGCAGCAGTCCGGAGAGCAGGTTGACCGCGATCGCGCCCGCGGCGAAGAGGGTCATCGCCAGTCCGAACCCGGTGTTGTCGACCCCGAAGTCCTGACGAATCGGCTCGATCGCGAAGGAGATCACGACCCGGTCGAGGTAGTTGACCAGGCAGAGCAGGCAGACCAGGACGATGATCGTCCACATCATCCGTCCCGAGGTTCGAAGTGCATCAGGCATGGAGGGCGAGTCCGGTGGCGGTCTGCGACGTGGCGAGTGGGAACCTCAACATCATACCGGGGCCCGGCCTCCCGGTTCACTCGGCGCACTTCGCGCCCCAGTTCGCGAGGATGATCGCAAGGTCGGCTCCGTCCACGAAGCCGTCGACGTTGAGGTCCGCGATGGTGGGGTTGGCCCCCCAGGCTCCGAGGAGGACCGTGAGGTCGGCGCCACCGACCTCCGCATTCCCATCGAGGTCGCCGGTGCAGGGTGGTCGGTTGATCGCGACGGAGTTCGGCCGTGCCGGATCCTCGTAGTCGTTCACGGCCACTCCGGCGAACATCGCGTCGGGATCCCCGTCACCGTCGAGATCCCCGAGGGAGAGAACGCCCCGCCCCTCGCCGAACCGCTTTCCGCAGGTGGTGAAGTTGCCGAAGCCGTCGTTGATCCACGTGATGTAGTAGGACTCATCGGGGAAGTTCCAGAGTCCCTCCACGATGTCGAGGTCACCGTCCCGGTCGAGGTCCTCGAACATCGCGCGGGAGCTCACGTTGCTTTCGAGGGTTCGTGCCTCCGTGAAGGTGCCGGTCCCGTCGTTGATCCAGACCACGCTGGCCTCCGGCATTGCGAGGTCCCCTCCCGTGCAGCAGTGCGAGACCAGAAGGTCCAGGTCCCCATCGCCGTCGACATCCCCGGCATCCGCTGCGGTGGCATTGCCATTGGCCAGCCACTGCCCCGATGAACTGAAGTTCCCCGTGCCGTCGTTGAGGAGGATGGTGTTCGGGAAGGTGAGTTCCTGAAAGACGAACGCATCGAGGTCCTCGTCGCCGTCGAAGTCACCCAGGATCAGTCCGTTGCTGCTGAGCGAGGGACCCGCCTGTGCGGATTCGGAGAAGACGCCCGCTCCGTCGTTCAGCCAGATGCTCGCCGAAGCATCGTAGTTGGAGAACATCAGGTCGGGGTCGCCGTCACGATCGAGGTCGCCCACGTCGACCGCGGAATAGTAGGTCTGGATCGCCTGTCCGGAATCGGTGAAGGTCCCCTCGCCGTCGTTGAACCAGATCCGGTGGGGGGGAGGTGGCCACCCGAAGCCGCTTCTCATGAACAGGGCGTCGAGGTCCCCGTCCTGGTCGAGGTCCTCGAGCACGATTGCGGTGGTCTTGCCGTTGCCGATGGTCTGTCCGGACTCCGTGAAGCTGCCGTCACCCTCGTTGATCCAGAGGACGTCCGACTGCGGGATGCCGGGGTAGCCGCCGTTCGCGGCCATGGCATCGAGGTCGCCGTCGCCATCGACATCTCCGAGCGTGATGGCACTGGTGGCGCGATTCGCGAGTGACTGTCCGGAATCGACGAATTCAAACGCTTCCTCCACGCACTGGGCGGCGGCGGTTCCGGAAGCGGTGCCGGTCGCGATGAGCAGCGCAGTGAACTGGGCGATGGGGCGGGGGGTGGTCACGGGTCTTTCTCCAGGTCGGGATGCGGTTCTATGCTGGATCCGTCTCATTCTAGATTGAATGCTTCGAAGCTCGGGATCAAATCGGAAGTTCTGTCCGGATTTTCCCCATGCGGTTCCGAACCACGGTGCTCCGTCGACCGGCACGCTTCCGACCGGGGGGAACTCCCCGCGGGGTTCTCGATCACCCGCGCCACCGTGATTCCCCGCATTCGGAACAGCGGACGTCGGTCGGTTCCAGGGGGTAGCCGCAGTTGATGCAGTGGTCGGTGCGTTGGTGCTGAAGGACTCCGATGCGTCGGTGCAGGTTCGAGGCGAGGATCACGTTCGGGATCGCGAACCCCGCGTTGACCCCCACGAAGACGGCAAAGCTTGCGGGGCCCGGGCCGATGCCGAACATGTAGACCAGGGTGGAGCCCACCGCCATGATGGTCACCGGAATGCCGAAGGCGGAATGGAGGAGCACGGCGAAGCGACCCCCTCGGCGGCTCACGATCCGACGAACGATCCCCTCGTTCATCGCCCGCAGCAGATACAGGTCCTCGAACACGTGCCCGGCGGCGATCGCCGCCCCCACGACCACCGACGAGGTCGGATCCGACATCCCCAGCACCACCAGCCCGATCGCCGCGGAGGCGATGACCACCGCGTGGGCGGTGATCCACCCGGCCAGGATTCGCTCATCCTGCCGGTGATTCTGATCGAGGTTCTGGGAGGTGATGTGCTCGTTCCCTGTCGTTCCCGACCTCGGTGCTGTCCGCACCGCTCACGCGCCGGTCACCGTGGCCGGGTCAGTGATCCGGAACATCAGCGTAGTGGGGTGGTCCGGGTTCGATCAAGGGTGGGTCTGCGGATCGCACCACCCCGCGCCTGCGCGGGGTGGTGGGTGGAGTCCGTTGATGATGCTCGGAGGGGCGGGTTCACTTCCCGCAGCTCGTCCCCCATCCGCCGAGCAGCAGCGCGAGGTCGGCTCCGTCGACCAGTCCGCTGCGGTCGATGTCCGCGATGCTTCGTTCCGCACCCCATGCGCCGAGCATGATCGCGAGATCATTGCCGTCGACCACGCGATCCAGGGTGAGATCGCCGGGGCAGTCCAGTTCGACCCGGAGTTCGCTCAGGATCGGATCCGGCTTCTGGCTCGGTGGTTCGCTCAGTTTCCGGGGATCCCAGTTGCTGCGGCTGCGCGTCATCAGGATGCGCCGCCGGACCGGCAGGCCTTCGAAGATGTGTTCGCCGTCGGGCACCCATCCCAGGTTGTCGGTCTGCCTGAATGCCCGGGTCTTCCCACCCGTGGAGATGACCAGTCGGCCTCGTTCGTCGAGGTTCAGATCATCCACCCGCTTCACGCCGGGCAGCTGCATCGGGAGTTCCTGAAGCTCACCCTGCGGGTCGAGTGCGAGCCTGCGCACCTCGCCCTCGGTGAGCATGAAGAACGAGGCGGGGAAGCCGCCGTGCACCATCCGGGTGGTCTCCTTCACGAACTGCGGAAGCCCGTAGACCTTCACCGAGGGTTTGCCGTTCGGGGAAAAGCTCACGATGCCGAGCCGCTGGTCGGCGCCACCCAGTACCGCGGCCTGAGGCATCTGCCACTGGACGCCCTGGGTCCGGTCCCACTCGATCCAGGCCAGGTCGGTTCCGGCGAACCCGAGGGGAGGCACCGGAAGTGGTTGCTGCATGCGACCCAGCTGGTAGAGCCGGAACGCCCCGTCGGTGAGCACGCCGATGCGTTCGAAGGCATCGATCTCGAAGGCGGCGATCGGGCTGGTGAGCTCGGGTGGGGTGATGTCCAGCAGATCGCGGTCGACCATCCGCAGGCAGAGGAGCTTGCCATCCGGGGTCCGCAGGTAGAGCTTCCGTCCCCAGGGGCCGGGCACGGCTTCGGTGACCTGGGGGCCGATCTCCACGAGTTCCTCGGCCAGCCCGCCGTTCCAGATTGGTCCGGTGGGAATCAGCACCCGGACGCCGTTGTCGAATTCATCCCAGGTGTAGCAGCGTCGTGGGGTGACCGCCACGTAGCCCTCGAGCAGGCGCATCGAGTTCGAACTGCCGGGGGGAGTCTCGTTGAAGAGTTCATCCACCTGCATCACCGGGCCATTGCCACTTCCCAGGTAGTTCTGGTAGACGGAGCGCTCGGTGAAGTCCCAGAAGCGGTTGGCGAACGTGTCCTGCAGCATGTTGGTCGGCGGATCCGCGGGATCCCGCACGCCCAGCAGTCCGACTTCTCCATCCATCGAGGAGAGGACGGACATCGCCACGAAGTGGCCCCCGTTGCGTCCATCGAGCCGACGAGCATTGGCCATCTGCGTCCAGCTGTAGCGTCCGTACATGAGCATCATCACCGCGCCGTCGTCGCCCATCTGGGCCATGTCGCTGAACCGGACCGACTGGCCGTTCTCGAGATCGCGGAAGGCACTGGTCACGGTGAACTTGTCGTTGACTCGCGCGTTGAGGTTGGCGAAGATCTCGTCCTGGGTCGTCCCGCACCAGGACCCGGTCCCGTCGAAGAACGTCCCGAGTTCATTGGTGATCTCGTCGATGATGTCGGTGGCCTCGTCGTAGTTGACCTGGGACTGCCAGTCCCTCTGTCCGGGTGCGTACTCGGGGAAGCCGTGGGTGGCGATCCAGGCCAGGAGGTCCGCTTCGGAGGTCGGTCCGCAGTGGCAGAGTCCGTCGTTGGGAAGGTCGCCCAGACGTTCCTGGTCGAGGTCCGGCATGTAGAGGGTGAGGTACCCGTAGGTGTCGGGGCCGTCCCAGTTGGTGGCGACCAGGTCCGCCGTGGCCACGCCGACCAGGCTGCCCACGGTGCCCAGGCACAGAAGTCTGCTCGTGTATCGCTTGCTCATCGTTCTCCTCTCGGTACGGACGGGTAGGTGGCATCCGCGCCGATCCACGCTACCCGGTGAGGCTGGTCGGTACAACGATTGATTCCCGGATCCACCGAATCCAACCGTCTCCCCGGGCCTGCTTCCAAGTTACCGGTGCTGGCCAGGCGGCCTCGAAGAGCGGTTTCGTTGCTGGTGAACCTGCTCCACGGCCCGAGGATCGGGCTGCGCACCAGGTCGGGGTATGCGTCTATACGGCTTGGTGACCTCGGGGGGGGGGAACACGACACCACCCCGTACGTGCGCACGGGGTGGTGGGTGAATTCGCTTCCGTGGGGGAATCGATCCGCTTGGCTCACTGAGTGCAGCCGCCCCACGCCCCGAGGATCACCGCGAGGTCCGCACCGTCGACCAGTGCGTCACCGGTGAGGTCGGCCGTGGCATCCGAACTGCCCCAGGCGCCGAGCACGATCGCAAGATCGACTCCGTCGACAGCGCCGTCGCCGTTGAGGTCGGGGGGGCAGTCGCTGATCACGATGATGTCGTCCGCATTCTCGATCGTTCCGTTGAGGATCGCTTCGTGGGTGTAGATGCGACAGCCCGCGGTGGTGAGCGAGGCGCCCGCTTCCACGACCAGGCGATCGACGTACAGGACTTCACACGG
>JAYZFJ010000006.1:0-75114 GCA_036336805.1 Planctomycetota bacterium | reverse complement strand
GTCACGACCGGTTCCGCCCCGCTCCCTTCGTGAGATGATCGAAAAGGCACGTGAGTACATGCCGCTCATGCGTATCGCTCCGCGTCGCGCGCGCAACGCTCCCTGCCAGGACGTCGTGCGGCTCGCATCCAATGGGGCAGTCGACCTTCGACGACTGGGAATCATCAAGTGCTGGCCGCTGGATGGAGACCCTGCCGCAGTCGGATACCCGATGACCGCGGAGGAAGCGGGAACCGCGGCGGGCGAGGGTCGCTACATAACCCTCGCAGGAATGCACACGATCCATGTCGATGACGCCGGCGTGAAGAAACCCTCGAGCCACAACATCGGGGTGTATCGCGCCCAGTTGATCGACGAAACGCATCTCGTGATGCACTGGCACCTGCACCATGATGGCGCTGCACACTGGCGCAGTTGGAAGAAAGCCGGCAAGAGGATGCCGATCGCGATCTGTTTCGGTGGAGAATCGGTCCTCCCCTATTCAGCGACGGCACCTCTTCCACCTGGCATCTCCGAGTTGCTCATGGCGGGCTTCCTGAATGGCCGTGGCATCCCGATGACCCCCGCTCGAACGGTGCCGCTTCGGGTCCCAGCGAACAGCGAGATCGTGATCGAGGGCTGGGTGTCGACCGAATGCGGCGCGCTCGGATGGGATCCCCGAACCAGCGATGAGCCACTGGGTCCGGGGGCGGTCTTCGAGGGGCCATTCGGTGACCATACCGGGTTCTATTCCCTGCCTGATCGCTATCCGATCGTCGAGGTCACGGCAATCACCCACCGCAGAGAGGCGATCTATCCCACCACCATCGTCGGTCCCCCACCGATGGAGGACTACTACCTCGGCAAGGCAACGGAGCGGATCTTCCTCCCTCTGCTGAAGACGATCGTGCACGACATCGACGACTACCACCTTCCGATGTTCGGTTGCTTCCACAACTGCGCAGCGGTTCGGATCAAGAAGGCATACGGACTTCAGGGGCGTCGGGTCATGCACTCGATCTGGGGAGCTGGCCAGATGGCATGGACCAAGGCGATCATCGTGGTCGACGAACATGCCGACGTCCACGACGAGAAGAATCTCTTCCGGACGATGCTGGAAAACTGCGATTTCCGCCGGGACATCGAGTTCGTGAACGGCCCGCTGGACATACTCGACCAGGCCGCGCCCCAGCTGGGCGCGGGGACCAAGATAGGCTTCGATGCCACGACCAAGATCGACGGCGATGGCATCGACGGACGACCGCTGCTTCCACCACGGATCGACGATCAATCTCGGCACGCGGAATCTGCAGAGCGTCTTGGTAGCGCACTGCAGATCGCCTGGCACCTTCCGGAATGGGGTGCGAGACGCCTGCTGGTTCTCGGGGTGGAGGCCGGGCTCGATGGAGAGACGATTCGGGCCCACGTGAAGGACGCATGGAATATCGTCGGACCCGAATCCAGTGCAGCCGACTTCATACTGGTGGTCGACGCGGAGACCGATCTGGATGACTTCGACCGGGTTCTCTTCAACTGGATGTCCTGTGCGGACCCGGGGGGCGACTCGTTCTTCGATGGGTCGACCGGTCAACGAAGGATCGCGTTCGATGCCACCACCAAGGCACCGGGCAGGAGACCCTGTGGATCGGCGATTCGTGATTTCGCCCCGTACCTCAGCATGGATGATGAGACCTCGAACCTCGTCGATCGACGCTGGGAGGAATATGGTCTCGAAGGAGCGGCGGAGTCCGCTTCGTGAAGAATTCATCACCCACGCCGGTTCCGCTGAGATCCCGTCTGCTGGTACAGGGTGGCATGCTGCTTATGCTCAGCCTCTACTGCTTCATCACCTATGCGCTGATCCGGCCCCTGTTCGGAACGTTCGGTTTCGACGTGTTCACAGTGGGCAAGAGCTTGCTCGTGGTTCTCGTGCTCGGGGTCTTCGTGCTGTGGCTCGCACCAATGGTTCACGTGCCGAGCATTCTTCACCAACACGTCTATCCTCGACGCAGATTCCTCCGTGGCCAATGCCCCGGCTGCGGCTATCCCCGTTCGGACCGCAATCCCGGGAGTTGTTGTTCCGAATGTGGCACCGAGTTCCGGGAACCACCGGAATGGAGGATGCGCAGCAGCGTGGTGGTGAGCTTTCTGGTGCTCTTCGTGTCGGCGATGATCATCGGAAGCGCCGTGGCGGAGACCCGACTGCTGGCCGACGAGCGTCAGTGGCTGCAGGATTGCACCGCCCCGGGCGGAGACCAGCTTGAATCACGCTCACGAATATGGCCTTCCGGACACGCCTATCTCTTCAACGATCCGGTGGCCGGACCCTATGCGGAACCCGTGGCGGGAAGCACCCGGGATCCCAATGCGCGACGCCGGTTGCGGTGACCCCGCCCGACCGCATCCCGCATCGAAAACATCACCCGGTCCACGATCCCAGCAGGATGGTGAGATCCGCCGCAGATACGATCCCGTCGCCATCAAGATCGAACTCCTTCGTGGAGGTCCCCCAGGCTCCAAGCAGGAGCGCCAGGTCGACCCCATTGACGAGCCCATCACCTGAGATGTCGCCGAGAATGGGTTCGCAATCGTCGGGAATTCCGTTCTTGTCGGCGTCCTTCGCGCTCAGAAACACGATCTCGAATCCGTCGGGAAAGCCGTCTTGATCGCAGTCGGGCGCATCGACAGGGAAGGCCATCACCAGACCGTCTACCGCGGTTCCGAAGTCGGGGTCGCCAACGGTATTGATCCAGCTTCCGTCGAGACCGGTTCGTGCATCGAATGCCACGAACCAGGGCAGTCGGGGCGCCCCGGCCGGTGAGTCGGGGGCCCATTCGGTGATTTCAAGCGACGACCGATCGGTCTTGATCCAGCCGGTCTCGATGGAATCCGTCGAAGGCACACGCAGGATGCCCAGCCAGGGGCCGGTGCACTCCCAGCCACCAAGGTTTCCGGCGAGCTGTGCGGCCTGCTGATTGAGGGCCGAAGTCGGAGGAGCGAACAGGTTGCCTCCAGACGAACGGGCCTGGGCGGAGGCATCCGACCAGCTGATTGGATCAGCAGTCCGGTGCACGACGACCCGAACCAGTTCCGTTCCATCGCCCGGATCAAGCAGACCGGTGATGCTCTCCACTGCGGACACGACCGCAGTGAGCTGAAGGCAGAAGATGGTCAGACAGACATCGAATGCGCGAGACATGCGACCATCATGCCGTCTTGCTCATGTATTTCCAAGGCACCTGTGGAAATTGGGCGAAATTGAACTTGGATCCACCAAGCGCACCGCGTAGTCTCGACATACGCAATCGAGGAGCACCGAGAGTTCATGAAGCAAACGACACGCAGAGAGTTTCTTGCGACCACCGCCGGTGGCATGGGCCTCGCAATGGCGCGTCCACTCGACTCGCTGGCCGTGGCATCATCCATCGTTCAGGATGGCGGTGAGTGCGACCTTCATCGGTACACGACCAGTGAGCTGCAAAAACTGGTCTCCTCCCTGTCCAGGAATGCCGATCTCTACTACCAGACCGACGGCGACGACTATCTGCGAGCGGCCACCGTCTGGGATCCGACCTATCAAGGGATGCCCCCCTGCGTGGTGTTGCCCGGGGAAACGGAAGACATCGCTCGGATCATCGACTGGTGCCGAGAACGTGACATCCATCCGCGCATCCGGAACGGGGGTCATGGATTCGCCGGGTATTCCACCGGAAACACTCTGAATATCAATCTCAGAAACATGAACTCGGTGGAACTGCAATCCGACAACACCGTGCGAGTCGGCTGCGGTGCGGACCTCGGGGAAGTCTACTGCGCGCTGTACGACAACCCCGGCGACCGCCGGACGGTACCTGGGGGAACCTGCCCTCGTGTCGGAGTATCGGGCATAACCGCTGTGGGCGGACATGGGCTGTTGACCAGGAAATACGGATTCCTGATTGATTCGCTCGAAGAGGCGACAATTGCACTCGCGGATGGGACGCTGGTCACCGCGAACAGTGAGAACGAGTATTCCGATCTCTTCTGGGGCATTCGGGGGGTGGGCAACGCCTCGCTCGGAGTGATTGCGGGTCTGGTGTTCAGGACCCAGCCGTTCGGGGAGCAATGGGCGTTCAAGGTGAGATGGTCGGGTGATGACTTCGTCCAGGTGTTCACTGACTGGCAGGCATGGTCCCTGAATACACCGGATGAGATCACGTCGAGCGTCTTGTTCCAGACCGAAGAGACTGAACTCTACTGCAGCGTTCAGGGAACCGTGGTCGGCACCGAGGATGACGCACTGGCTCAGCTGTCGAGCCTGAAAGCCGCGGTCAGCGTCCCTTCGATCGGTACCAACCAGCCCGCGAATCGGAACACGCCGAACTGCCCGCCACCTGAGGACTACGATCTTCAGCCGGGCAAGCGCAAGTCCGCACTGTCCACCGGGACCATCGATTCCACCGGAATCGAGGCGATGTTCCAGGCCTGGAAGGATCGACTGGACGATCCGATACTGACCGCCACCGCGGCGCCGGTGATATTCGAGAGCTGGGGCGGCCAGAGCAGCGCTCCGGCCGCCGACGCAACCGCGTTCGTGCATCGCGACGTGAAGGTGTCAGCTCAGTTCATCACCATCTGGGACCAGGACAACGAGGAACAGTCCACGGCGAATCGCCAGTGGATCGACCAGATGTACGACTCGGTTCGGCCCTCGTTCGATCGTGGCTGCTACCAGGGATACTGGGATCGTGATGTGGCCGACTGGCAGCAGGCGTACTACGGATCCAACTGGAACCGGCTCAAGGATGTGAAGGCCAAGTACGACCCCGGGAACTTCTTCCGGTTTCCCCAGAGTGTTCCGGTCGACTGAATTCCGTTCGGAACCGACTCAGTGCGAATCGGAATAGAGGTGGCCGGCCATCACCTTGGGTTTAAGGAAGAAGTAGTACATCGTTCCCTCCGCATACTGCCCGCCAGCCAGCGTCCGGGCCTCGGGCCCGATACCCATGAAGAGGTCGCAGCGTCCGGGTGCGACGATCGCTCCACCGGTGTCCTGATCACAGACCAGCTGTATGAATTCGGACTTGCCGCCCCCCCCGTCCACGATCGTGGTGTCCACCAGGGCCACGGCACCGGGAGGATAGATCGACTTGTCGGTCGCAATCGATGAACGCTGGGTCACGGGAACCCCGAGGGAACCCGCCGGCCAGCCGGCGCCGTCGTATTCCTGAAAGAACACGTAGTTGCGATTCTTCGCGATCAGCCGGTTCACGACCTCCGGATGATGCCGATTGTAGTTCTCGATCGCATCCAGGCTCAATCCATCCTTGGTCATGATTCCTTCGCTCAGCATCGACGCCCCGAGACCGGTGTAGGGATGTTCGGTCTTGCCTGCATACCCGACGTACCGGCGGCTTCCGTCGGGGAGCTCGATGCAGGCGGAACCGTTCACCTGGCAGATGTAGGCATCGAGCTTGCTCTCGAGCCAGATCAGTTCCGAACCGTCGAGCATTCCCGACGACTCGATCTCGGCCCGGTCCGGAGAGTCGACGATCCGACCATCCGGCATGCGACGTCCAAAGGGTACGCCCTCGCTGGTGGTCAGCAGCCATTCTGGACGGGTGTGCAGCGGATGGTTGAAGCGATCAGTGCGCTCGAAGCTTCCCTGGAAAATCGGTGCGTAGTAACCGGTGAAGAGGACCGTGCCTTCGTCGTTCCAGCCGATCGTCTGATAGACATCAAACTGCCTGAGGACCTCCCGCGCGAACAGCTCGCCGTTGGCACTCCGGGACATGACGTCCTGGAAGGCAAGGACGCTCTGGCGGGCATGCTCATGGGTGATCGATCCATCCTGGGTCTCAAAAGGGAAGCGGCGGGTGCTGGAGGGTGCTGCATACCATTGCGCACTCTGGTCGAGGGCGGTGGCCAGGCCGACGTCACGGCGCTCGTAAGCGGTGACGAGGTGTGCGCGAACCTCCCCCGAATCGACCTTCCGCAACGCCTGTTCACCGTCGTCCAGCGGTCGGTGGTACTCGGGTTTCGCGACCTTGGCCGGAGATGAACAACCACAGAAGGCAATCAGCCCAAGGCACATCCCAACCCAGGAGAGGGAGCCGCGAATCAGTCCGTTCATGAAGACACCTTCCTTCTTGCTCGGGGCGGGGCCGAAGACCGCCCGCAGTCCGGATAATCGGTCGTCGGGGCCGAATCCCTGCAAGGAACGGCTTGACGAGCGACATTCGGAATCCAACGATGCCAGCAGGCGTCGGATCGCTACACTATGACAGGAACAGGCGGAGTACGTAGCCAACCGCCGATGGACCTCAACCCCGAAAAGGGCCCGAGCATGACACCCCTTCCCGCAATGGCCATGGATGCCGTCCCCAGCCCGATTCTCGCCTTCGGCATGCCCAGCGGCTGGGAGTGGATCGCGCTGCTCGCCCTCGGTCTGCTCGTCTTCGGAAGACGCCTTCCGGAGGTCGGACGCTCCGTCGGAAAGTCGATCGTCGAATTCAAGAAGGGCATCAAGGGCATCGAGGAAGACATCGATCAGGAATCTGCGAAGGCCGGTCGCTCCAGCTCACCCGAGCTGATGGAGGATTCCAACCAGAATGCTCGACACCCCGGCCTCCACACCAACGAGAGTCAGGCCAAGGATTCCTAGCCCCGAGCCGTCTCCGCTGGGACCCCCCCGCCGGCAAGCGATGCTCACACCGCTGAGTCGGGTACCGAGGGACATCGCTGTGTGCCGCGAGGGAACTGATGCCCGGAACGGACGAGACACCAATCGCAATTGATGGTTCGGACGAACAACGGACCGGACATCAGCACGTGCCCCGCTTGAAACCGGCAGGCCTGCTGTCACTCGCCATGGCGAACCTGATTCAGAACGGTGGCAGTCGGAGCGCCCTCGTCGAACATGTTCCCGACCCGGACCCCCGACCGATCATGGCTCGGCTCGACGAGGTTGCCTCGGCCCAGCCGGAATCACGCTCGTTGGCTCGGATCATGCGGAGCATTCGCCATTGGGAGACCGGGCTGCTGGTCTTCCTGACGCTCATGATCATCAGCGCACTGGGAGCCATCACGGCGGCGGGGAGTCTCGATCCCGAGGGTGGCCGACCCGTGAATCTCTTCTGGATCCTCGGCGGCGTGCTGGGCGGGCAGACACTGCTGCTTCTGCTCTGGATCGTTCTGGCACTCTTCGGGGGGCGGCTCCTGAATCGGCTCACCCTTGGTGGCTTGCTCGCGGGTTCAACTCGGTTCGTCGCCCAACAACTGACTCCGCGAAAGGACCGTGCCCCGGAATCGCGTCACCGGGAACTCGATGCAGCCAGTGCCGCGGTCACGCACGTGGACTTCGGTGGCGCCCGGGCTCGCTGGGCACTGGGAGCCCTCACGCATCTCTCCTGGACCACCTTCAACATCGGCCTGCTGATCGGACTCGTGGTGATCCTCTCGATCAGGCAGTTCGATTTCGGATGGGAAACGACGATCGGTTCGCCTGCCTCCTTTGAATGTGCGGCGGAAGTGCTTTCCTGGACACCGGGGAGGCTCGGTTTCGACGTACCGACTCCGAAGGAGTTCACATCGGCACGAATCGATGCCCTGCAGGACACTCGGCCGGCGGCTGGCGATGAGACCCGGAGAGCCTTCAGCGGACTCCTGATCGGAAGCATCGTGCTCTACGGCCTGCTGCCTCGCATGCTGCTCTTCCTGATCTGCGCGGGGCTGTGGCGACGGGCCCGTGGTCGCTGGAGACCGGACATCGACGCACCAAGCTTCGCCCCGCTCCGCTCGCTGGCGGAGCCACGGGCGGTTGCAGTGGAATCGATGCCGCCGATCGACGCCGAACACGCCGACGACGAGGATGCGGATCTGATCGATCCGGAGCGAAGCGCACGTGGCTCGACGATCGTCGGCATCGAACTTGAACCACCAGCCTGTGGCTGGCCACCTCCCTGCGATGCCACGGTGACCGATCTCGGAGTGCTGGCCAGCCGGGAGGATCGAGCGGCGATCACCCGCCGACTGGCGATCGCGGAGCATGCGCCGAGCCGACTGGTGGTCTTTGCCGATTTGTCGACGACTCCTGATCGTGGCGTGGCCCGTTCGATCAGGCGCATCCACGATGTGACGAATGATGCACGCTTGCGGGTGGTCCTCACCGGAGGGGAGCGCTTTCGAAACCGAAGCGATGCCCGGGTGCTTGAGCGAAGGATCAGTGACTGGGTGAACATGGTGGAGGACCTCGGGGTGGAGGGTTCCGTGACCGAGCTGGATCTGGACCACCTGACCGCCGAAAGCCGGGCCCGACTGAACGAACTGATCGCCGGCAAGGGACGCCCCGAGCTTCCCCGGGATCGGGGCTTGCTGGGGGCGATCGATACGGCGTTCGCGGAGATCGCCGCACACGCGAGAAAGTGGCCGGACGCACCTGCGGCACAGGACATCCTGGCGCTTCACAAGGCGGTCGCCCGATGCGTGGAGGCCGAGGCGGGAGTGGAGATCCCCGGTCTTCCAGATGCACGCTCACTGATCGAGGACCCCGTCCGGTCATTTCAGAGCGCGGCGGATCGGATCACCAGTACGCTCCCTGATCGATTGAGGTCTTCCGCGAAATGGACCGCCGTCGGGGGAACGCTCGGCGTCCTGGCCTGCCTCGCTTCGGCCGGAACGCTCGCCCCCGCCGCGCTGGCCGTCCTGCCGACCTGGTTGGCCAGCGGCGCGATCAGCGGTGGAGTCCTGTCGCTGATGAAGCCGCGGGATGCTGAAGACGAACGAGCGGCTCACGGCGATCCCGAGGAGGTCGCCCGAATACGGGGTGAAGCGGTGACCAGTGCGGCGATGATGGCGGTGATGCTCGCGCTGCAGGGACGAGGTGAACGATTCATCCAGGAGGCGATCGACCGGACCTTCCAGGGCGAACCACCGGAGTTCGATTCGGTTGAGCAGATCGGTCCGTGTCTCGGGGCCTGGCGGCAGGAGATGGCGGGAATCATCGAGGAGCGTGCACTGCAATGAATTCGCACAACGACATGCTCCAGGTGGCGGTGGTCGGTCATACCAATGCAGGCAAGACCTCCTTGATGCGTACCCTTGCCCGAGACCAGTCGTTCGGGGCGGTCTCGCCAAGTCCGGCCACCACCACGGAGGTCGCTTCGGTGAAACTGCAGGCCGGCGGGGAGGAACTGGCGGATTTCCGGGACACTCCAGGGCTGGAGGATCCGATCGGACTGCTGGAGTTCATCGACGACCTTCGCACCGACCGGCGGGATGACGGGCCATCACTGATCGAACGGTTCCTGGGCACACCCGAGGCGGGAGGCATCTTCGCCGGTGAGGCCAAGGCCTTGCGGCAGGCCCGGATCGCCGACATCGTCCTGTACGTGGTGGATGCCCGGGATCGTGTGCTCCCCAGGCACAGTGACGAACTGGAACTGCTGGCTCGGTGCGGTCGACCGGTGCTTCCCGTGATGAACTTCATCGCCGACGAATCGACCCGTGGCGAGGCATGGCGGGATGCGCTTGCCCGGCTGGGACTGCACGCCACCACCGGCTTCGACACCGTGGTCTTCGACGCGGAGGACGAACAACGACTTTTCGAGGCGATGTCGGTGCTGGTGAACGAGCATCGACCGGCTCTCACGAGATTGATCAAGGATCGAATCCGACGGCGTGGCCGATCGATCGAACGGGCCAGCCGGGCGGTCGCGGAGCTGCTGGTGGATGCGGCTTCCCACGTGGAACCGGTTGAAGCGTCCTCGAGTGAATCCGATTCCACCCGGGGAGCCGAGGTGCTCCGTGCCGAATCGACGATGCAACAGTTGCTGCGTGAACACGAGGCCATGACGCACCAGGCGATCTTCGCGGCCTTTGAGTTCGCCGACGGCGATCCGAGCAAGCTGATGCTCGAGTGCACGGATGGTCGGTTGGGCATCGATCTCTTCTCACGCGAGGCGGTACGCCAGGCCGGGATCAGTGCAATGGCCGGAGCCGCAGGAGGTGCGGCGAGTGGTGCCGCCATCGATCTCGCCGTCGGCGGCATGAGTCTGGGTGCGGCATCACTGCTCGGGGCCATCGTCGGTGGCACCCTGGGCACCACCGCCAGCCAGAGCAGACGACTCGTGCGAAAGGTACGTGGGGCCAATGATCTTCATGTGGGAGACGTGGTTCTCCAGCTGCTGCTGGCGCGCAGTCTCGATCTGATTCTCTCGCTCATGCGACGCGGACACGCGCACGTGGAATCCGTCAGCATCGCCCCGCGAACCCTGGACGGTGTCTTCACCCGGGAGATCCTTCAGTTGCTCAAACGTGCACGCTCCCATCCCTCATGGAGCGGAGTCGGGCGCAGCCCCAATCAGGGTTCCGACCGCCAGCGATCGGTCGACCGAGTCACTCGATGCGTCGAGAAACGGATCGAGACGCTGGCCAGGGGGACGGACTGACCGGTCCCGGGGCTGGAATCGCGGATCCGACCCGGGATGACGACCTCCGAGCCACGACCTCATGAATTGTCGCTACACTCTTCGATCCTTCAGGGCGATTAGCTCAGCTGGCTAGAGCGCTGCCGTCACATGGCAGAGGTCGGAGGTTCGAGTCCTCTATCGCCCATTCGATTCAACCTCCGGTTCCCGATCGATCGGGTCGGAGGCGGGGTGATTCCGGAGGCTGCTCAGCCCCGGGTAGTCGGTCAGGACTCGATGATCCAGTCGATCACTCCGTAGATGATCGCAGCCGAAATGATGAGCATGATGGCAAGCAACCACTTGGGGATGCCGTTGAACTTGTCGTGAGTGGTCATACGAAGAGGATAATCGACCAGTGGCTTCGCAGGCGGCATCACCAGCGCTCGCGCAGGTACTCATCCACCTGATTGGCAAGTTCGGTCTGCTGGTCCGCTCTCATCCGCTCGGTGATGCGAGCGCCCCATTCAGCGCCTCGCTCCCGTTCACGCGCGGCACTCAAGAGTTCGATGAGGAAGAAGATCGAAAGCAGGAGGACCAGGAGCCACCCGAAAGCCATCCAGGAACCGCGTTTCTTCCACTTGGCCTTGGCCGCCTCCCAGCGGTAGCCCATCATCGCCTCGCGCTTGCGCCACTCGATCAGCTCCCGATGCGTATCGGCGGGAAAGGAGTCCCACTCGCCGGGTTGGTACAAGGCGAGGTACTCGTCGAAGACCGGAAGCACCGACTCCCGGATGGAGGCTTCAGGAAGCAACCGCTTTCCCCGGTCAGTCGACTTGAAGGCCCAGTGCGCTGCATCCAGGCCATCGATCAGTCGCTCATAGGCCTCCTGTTGGGTGAACCCCCGGAAGACCGGAGACTCCTCGGGGGTCCATGATCCGGGTCGATCCTCGTCGATCCGTTCGAGCTCATCGCGCGTTCTACCCATGGAATGACTCCTTCGGAGACCAGCGTACCCCTTGGAGGCGTGAATCGGTCAGAAACCACTTCGCTGAGTGGAATTGGCACCTCCAACTGCCACACCTCGAGTGGGATGGGGAGCGGGTGACTGCGAACGGGAAACCCGCTGGCGTCCAGACCCTCGGGGGACGGGACTACAGATCCACCCGAATGGGAATGGGCGCATTTTTCTGAATCCGCAGTACACAGGTGTATCCCATGAATCAGCTCATGAAAAGGACCGCAAGACCCCTCCGGGAGGAGAGGCTGCGAAACGACATGGTTCCGATTCCAAGGCGGCATGAAGATACGAGTCCATCGTTGAACGTCTTATTGGTGCGCAACGGAAACAGTGCTCAACCAGAGTCCAGATCGTTCGGAACATCAAATGCATTCGGATTGCAAGTTCGTGATGGACTTACCGAAAAATACATGTGATCATCAGGAAACGCCCGCCGATCACAACACTCGATCGGCAGGCGACGGATACAAGACGGGCGTTTTCGCCACCCAATCGCAGACGGGGCACCCCGCGGATCAGAGGTTGATGCCGCGAAGGAGATTCCTATGTCGTCGTTCGAACCAAAATCGCGGGCACTGCTGTTTTCGATTCTTCCGCTCATCGGGGCTGCGACCAGCGCCGTTGCCCAGGAGAACCTGCTGGAAAACGGATCGTTCGAATCGGGGCTCACCGGCTGGACCAGTACCGGACAGGTTTCGGTGCAGGAAGTGGCCTGGGATGGTGGCCGATCCGTCAGACTGGAACCGGCATCACAACTCACCGCGGAACTGAGTCAGACGGTCGAAGGACTCACTCCACGGGGCCGGTACACGATCGCCGCACGAATCCGCACCACCGATCACTTGAACCCGCCCATACTCGGCATAAGAAACGGCGCCCAGATCGCCAAGGCTCATGGCTGGGTCGCAGTCGACGACGCTGATCGCTGGTTGGAACGCCGGTTCGAGGTGCACGTGGATGAGGATTCGACGAGTCTGGAGGTCTACCTCCAGGGCTGGCAGTCCGATGGTTCGCCGATCATCGAGTTCGATTCGATCCGGCTCTGGGAAGGGAGACAACCCTCACCCGAACCCGACTCTGGAGCAGATCCGTGGGCGGAAGCACCGGGAATCGACGTCGCCCCTTCACCGGGTGATTCACTGCTCGATGATCCCGACTTCGATGATCCGGACGGCGGTGCATGGGCTCTGGGGATCAACGCCACGATCGAGGAAGTCGATTCGGTCGGAACCCTGCGCCTGCTCTCCAGCGCAGATACCTCGCGGGCCAGCCAGACGATCGGATGCGCATTGCCTCCGGGAAATGCATGGATCCTTTCGGTGGAAGCGCGTGTAGACCCGAACGTGGTGGCCAGCCTGTACGTCACCGGATCGAATGGATTTCTCGCCACTCGATCCTTTCAGAACACCGAGTGGCAGAGGATCGAACTACCCATCCAGTCCGGAGCTCAGTGGATTCGAAACGGAAAGCTCACGCTCGAGAACTGGAAGAATCAGCCCGGTTCGGCCTGGTATCGAAACGTGGAGTTCACGGCCCTCGGCACCGAGTGGACACCGACTCTGAGTTCGCCGCCCACCCGGAACGTCGATGGATTCTTCGAGGACTTTTCCGACGGGCGCCTGGATCCGGAACGATGGTTGGTCTCGACCAAGGCCTGGGGGGGCGACAACGGCGGAGTCGCACCGGAGAACGTGCAGCTCGTCGAGGACTTCGACCAGGGCGAACCGATCATCGCGCTCCGGCTCGAGGCCCACGGGGACGATTACACCGGCGACCTTGTACACAATGGACGAACGACCCGGGTCGGAGCCGCGATAGCGACCCGCGAGTACTACGCCTCCGGACGTTACGAGGTACGGGCACGAGTGGCGCCGGAGTACGGTACCTGCACCGCATTCTGGCCTTTTCACTACATCGACTACCAGATGGCACAGTCAGGCTACTGGCATGAACCCAATCCCCGGCGAAACACAGAGATCGACTGGGAATTCCCCACCGACCTTGCAGGTTCGGATACCGGCAACTTCTCGTTCACCAAGGCGAGAACGAATTCCTGGGGCGGGCAGTTCGGAGGCGAGGGTGGCGAGCACAAGGGGAGGATCTCGCTGGTCGATGCATCAGGAGACCCGCTGGATCTCGCTCGGGAGGCCCTGGACGGCCGATACCACACCTTCACGATCGAGTGGCGGGCCGGCAGCGACCTCGGTGACGAAGCGATCACCCGGGACCGCATCGGCTCGGTGCGCTGGCTGATCGACGGAAGGCTCGTCGATGAACTCCATGACGTGCAGTTCGGCCAGGGGAACGTGCCCTACCGAGCCGCGCGGTTCTGGCTGGGCACGTGGTTCCCGGCCGCGGGGTATGCGGGCGATGTCGGCTGGACGGGCAATCCCGACTTCGATACCACCGCGGCACACATCGCCTGGGTCCGCATCACGCCGTTCGACGAGCCACGAGACCTCTGGGTCGATGAGACCGTTCCCAATCTGGCATGGGCCGATCCCTCTGAATATCCCGCGGAGATCGATCCGATCGATTCGATTCCCGGGGATCTCGACGACGACGGACGGGTCAGTGGTTCGGATCTTTCGATCCTCCTCGCGGACTGGGGAACGACCGGATCGAGAGGAGACCTCGATGGATCAGGAATCGTCGAGGGAGCGGATCTCACGATGCTCCTCGCCAATTGGACGGGGTGAAGGCGATCGGTACCCAGGAAGAGATGCGCGAGGATGCGTGCGTGGACCACATGCTTCTCGTGGAGTCGAGGTGACCGGGCAGCATCGGAGAAGCGGGCACCCGAGATCTAATCGGAGAGCTCGCTGGAACGACCGAGCCTTCGCCAGCGAAACCAGTTCTTGAGGTACTCCCATTCATTGATGCCGGCGACACCGTGTGCACGATTGATCCGACCGATCTTCATGGCGACGATCCAGTGGATCCGAACCAGGGACCACGCCCGAAACAGGGAGAAACTCGGGTCGTACATGTTGGTGGATTCGCTGCCGAGGCCGTTGGCCTCGATGATCGAGAGTCCCTCACCCCTCTTGAGCTCGTCGGTCGAGGCGTAACGGACATCAAGGCGGCCGTAGTTGAATCCCGGGACCGCCGCGCAGACCTCGTCGAGCCAGGCTTCGAGCTCGGGAGTGCGCAGGTGCTCGCCGTCGAGAAAGAGACAGCCCTGGGCATGGTTGCCCGCCCGTGTCAGCTGCAATGATTCGCCGACCGGCAGCACCTCGTCGAGTCGATCCTCGAATCGCTTGAAGAAGATCTTGAACTGGAGTCGCAGTCGCGAGTCGTTCACGATCAGATCGCGAAGGGTCGAGGTACCATCACCTTCGACGACCGGAAAGACCTTGTGACAGATGGTGAAGAGTCGCCCGCTGGATTCACCCGGATAACGCCACCAGAAGAGTCCGACCTCTCCCGGGCCGGGATGATAGCGTTGCAGGACGACCGGAATTCGCACTTGCTGCAGTCTTGCCCGCAGCTCGTCCGGGTCGTAGACCAGATGCACACCTGCACCACGCTGGCCTTCATCGGGCTTGAGGATCACCGGCCATCCCCAGGTTGATGCCTGCACCCGGTCCAACGCGGCCTCGGGATCCTCGTCGGGCTGGCAACGAAACGACGGTTCGACGGTTCCGCAGGGGAAGAGATCGAGAACCCGCTGCTTGCTCTCACCGATGGCACCGCCGTCGGGCCAGCAGGGGTCGACCGCGGTGGCGGTCCTCATGCACCCGAGTCGGATGTAGTTGAAGATGAACCAGGGCAGAATCGGTCCGTAGAACGCCCAGGGAGACCAGAACTCCCACCGTCTGAGCCGCGCGCAGAAGACGCGCAGATGCAGTCGCCCCTCGGAGGTGAACGCAAGCGACAGCAGGTGAAGCGACACCAGCAGTACCAGGCCCACGGCGATCCACGCAACGAGTCCATCACCGAAGATGACCTGGAAGGGACCGAGGATCGTACCCCCCAGCCATGCGGTCCCGATCACGAGCACGGGAACCCAGATCGATACCGCAAGCGCGGTCCAGACGGCGAACCGCAGCACGCTTCCGCGAGCCGCTCCAATTGCGACGTAGAGCGGGACCCGGGTTCCGGGCATGAAGCGGCTGGCCAGGATCGCGGTCCAGCCATGCGCATCGAACCAGTGCCGCAGCCGGTTCAGCCGAGCGGGAGGGAACCGTCGACTCAGCCAGTCCCAGGAAGAGAGCGCACGCCCGGCGAAGCGGCCCATGAAATACAGACCCAGGTCACCGATGAAGATCCCCGCCATGGTGGCCAGGACCCCGACCACCGGAGGAACGCTGCCGGCACGGACCAGAAGTCCCACGGCGATGCTGGTGGGATCCTCGAGAATGAAGGTGGCCAGGATGATGAGAACCGTCTTCCAGGCAAGGCTGGATGAGGGGTCGAATTCGAGACCTCCCGGAAGAGGCAGTCCGGGTCCCGCGGCGGTCGAAAGGAGGTTCGGAGGAAGATCGGCAAGCCAGAGGAGATCGATCATTCGTTCCTCGCCTCGGCCGGCGCAGCGCGTCGATCGCTCAGGACCAGCGTGTGTTCGATCGGATCGGAATTTTCGCGGGGAGCACCCTGGTGGTGATTCATTCGGAGGGTCGTGGTGTCAAGCTCGATCACGGTCCAGCTCACCGTACAGGCATCCCGGCGGGACATGTCGATGGAACATTCCTCACGACCCGGAAACCGATGGTGGTGGAACGCATCCTGTGCGGCGACGAGGTCGACGGCCTCGTCTGAGAACAGACGAGCGAACGCCTCGGAACGAAGCGGCTCGACGATTGCATCACCCAGGCCGGAGGAACAACGCATGAACGGTCGATCAAGGCGCTGCAGACTGCAGGTAATCGAGCCCGATCCTCCAACCGCCTCCAGCGTCGAGTGTCCATCGGTCACGACCAGGCGGAACGGGCGTTCGATCGGGGAAGCCAGTCCGGGCAGGAGTTCCTCGACGTCGGTGAGGGATTCCGCCGCAAGGGCTCCGGGAATCACCGAGCCTCGACTTGCCCCACCGAGGTGAACGACGTGCGGGTAGGTGATGTTCAACAGGGTGAAGACCAGTCCGTGCTCGGTCGCCGCGAGCCAGGTTCCTCCTCCCTGAGGATCACGGGGAAGCAGTGCCCGGCACCCGCCGTGCTGCTCGAGCGTGGGATACGTGCCCCGGGGGCGAGCGCGCTGTTCATCTCGGTTGAAGGCGACCCGCACTCCATGCGTGGTGGATCCGACGTCGGTCCGGGGAAGGATCGTCAACGTGCACATCAGGGGTCCTGATCGGCCGCCAGGGTTGCGGGCGCTCGACCGAGATCCTTCTCCAGCGACGCACCGAGGTGCTCGGCTTGCGCGGCCATGAGTGCAACGTGATGAACCGTGTGGTGGAAGACGTAAAGAAGCTCACGGAGTGCGGTCGATTCGAAGCGCATTTCGGGTGCGTCGGGGGATACCAGGGCCAGCACTCGGACCGGGTCGGCCAGGGAATGGCGGTCCAGCTGCAGGACCAGGTTCCTTCGATCGATGCAGGACTCCATCGCTTCGGTCCGATCGGTCTCAATCCGGGTCCCCCGCTCGCGGCGGTCGTAGCGGATCTCACGATCGGGCACTTCCTGAAGTCCGAGCAGGAGCGCATCGACATGGTCGATGCAGTGTCGGACGTGGGCCCCCAGTGGACTGGCGAAACCGACCAGGCCGGCTCGGACGTACTGTTCGTCATCGACGGATCGGATCAGGGAGTGGATCTTGGCCAGTGCATCGGCCAGTGCACGACTTGGATCGGGAAGTTCACTTGGCGTCGGATCAGACATGCCCGGGTGCTCCATGCTTCTAAGATAACAGCATCGAAGAAGCGGGTTCGAATCAGCCACAGCAAACGCACGGACGAGTGGCGATCAGACGGGGATGCGCCGCTGGAGACCGTGCCGGAGGCGAAGGGAGTTGGAGACCACCGAAACGCTGCTCAGCCCCATGGCGATTCCGGCAACCAGGGGGCCATGCAGTCCCAGGAGTCCCACGGCAGCGATGGGAATCGCACAGGTGTTGTAGGCCAGTGACAGGACCAGGTTCTGGCGGATCGCTCGACGTGTCGCCCGGGCGATCGTGAGGGCGTCGATAACCCGCGAGAGTCGGTCTCCGGGAATGACGATGTCCGCGGATTCGATGGCAACATTCGTACCGGATCCGATCGCGGCCCCCACCCCCCCACGGGCACCAGCTTCCGCAAGTGCACCAGCGTCGTTGATGCCGTCTCCAACCATCGCCAGTCGAGCAGCCGAGGAACGGATGAAGTCGACCTTTCCTTCAGGGGTGAGCTGAGCGTGCACTGAATCCGGAGGGAGGCCGACTTCGGTGGCAACGGTGCGGGCGATGCCCTCACGATCACCGGTGAGAAGAAACGATTGCAGACCCAGTCCCGAAAGACGATCGACCAACTGTGAGGCATCCGGACGGACGGGGTCGGTGAAGGAAAGAACCCCTTGCGCCTGTTCACCTCGGACCAGGATCGAGCAGGTCGAGTCGCTCGGCAACCGGTCGGGCCGGATCCAGCCCCGATCCAGAGCGACGGAGGCGGACACCAGGTGCCACGGCTGGCCGTCGATGCGACCGGCGAGGCCGATCCCGGGCTGCTCCTCGATCGATTCCGCCGTGAGGGTGCCGAGGTCACGCTTCTGAAGTGCCGAGACGATGGCGATCGACAGCGGGTGATTCGACCCGACCGCGAGTGCGGCCGCGTGCATCAGGACCTCGTCGTCACCCCCCTCGACCTCGGGACGGCCTTCCGTCAGGGTCCCGGTCTTGTCGAAGCAGATGCCGCTGACCACCGCGGCTCGCTCGAGCGCATCCGCAGAACGCACCAGGATGCCGCGATGGCTGGCCGCTCCGGAGCCGGCCATGACTGCAGTGGGAGTCGCCAGTCCGAGGGCGCAGGGACAGGCGATCACCAGCACCGTCACGGCGTTGACGATCGCGTGCTGCAGCGCAGCATCGGAAGCGAGGGTCAGCCAGAGCACGAAGGTCACGATCGCCACGGCCAGCACGATCGGAACGAAGACCGAGGCCACGGTGTCCACGAACTTCTGAATCCTGGTCTTGGAAGCCTGGGCCTCGCGGACGATCTCCACGCTCCTCGAGAGGCTCGTGGCGTTGCCATCGACGGTCGCCTGCACCACGATCATTCCGTTGGTGCAGATCGTCCCCGCGATCACCTGATCCCCCACGGTTCGTTCGACCGGAAGCGGCTCACCGGTGATCGATGATTCGTCCAGAGCGGTTGATCCGAAGGTGATCTCGCCGTCGACCGGAACCCGGTCCCCGGGACGGACTCGGAGCAGCTGGCCCGGTACGACCTCGGAGGTGGGAATAGAGCGACTGGTGGCCGCATCGGCGGTGTCCAGCAGCTCCACGTGATCGGGCTGGAGATCCAGAAGGGCACGAAGCGCTCCTCCCGCCTGAGCAGTGGTTCGCGCCTCGAGAAAATGCCCGAGGGAGATGAAGGCAAGCAGTCCGGCAGCATCCATGAAGTACGTCACCGCCGAGGCGTGCACTCCGAGGGTCTCGAGAATCAGGACCACCAGCGAGTAGACGTACGCAGAGACCACGCCGATGGAGACCAGGGTGTCCATGTTGGAGGTGCGCGCCCGAAACGCCTCCCAGGCGGACGTGAAGAACGCCCAGCCCACATACAGGAAGGAGACCGTAGCGATCCCCGCCAGCACCCACTGCAGGAGAAGATTGCCATGCGAGCTCGGTCCGAACCAGTGGATTCCGGCAAGTGGGATCCACAGTCCGATTCCGACGATGGTTCTGGCCTTCCAGCGGTTGACCCGCAGTCGGACCCGGCGGTCGAGGTCGTCGCGCTCGTCGGCGAGGGAACGCTCGGCGGCGAGTGGTGTCGCCCCGAAACCGGCATCCCGAACCGCGCGGGCGAGCTGGTCGGGGTCGAGTCCGGATCCAGATACCTGAGCCGTGGAATCCGTGAGACTGACCATCGCATCCTCGACTCCCGAGACCGACTTCAGCGCCCGCTCCACATGACCGACACAGGATGAACAGTGCATGCCATCGACTTCCAGTCGGACCGAAGGGTCTTCGGTTGGCCTCGGGGATACTGCCACGATCAATGCCTCACAACCACGCTCATTCTGCGATACTTCGGTTTCACGGATCTCATCCAAGCACCACCACGAGCAGAATCACGATGTCAACCCACGAACTTGCGGGAAAACCGGCACCCGAGCACATGCTGATCTCCATCGATGCCCTGTGTGCCGAATATCAGGAAACGATACCGGATCCAGGAGTCGAGAACGAGCGAGTCGCGTTCGGAACCAGCGGCCACCGAGGCACGCCGGGCAGGCGGACCTTCACCAGCGACCACATCCTGGCGATCACCCAGGCGATCTGCGACTACCGAAGGGAATCCGGGATCACCGGACCGGTCCTCATGGGCAGGGATACCCACGCGCTTTCGGATTCGGCGCAGACGACGGCCCTGGAGGTGCTCCTGGCCAACGAAGTGGAGACTCGGATTCAGCAGGGGGACCAGCCCGTACCGACCCCGGTGGTATCGCATGCGATCCTCGAGCACAACCGAGGCAGGAAGGAAGGGTTGGCGGATGGCATCGTGATCACCCCTTCCCACAATCCCCCGGAAGACGGAGGGTTCAAGTACAACGCGGTCAACGGCGGGCCGGCCGACACGGTCGCAACCAGCTGGATCGAGAAGCGGGCCAACCAGATTCTCGAGGATGGAAACCGATCGGTGAAACGCTGCTCGACCGAGGGATCCGGAGAGCGGTTCCTGCGCAAGGTGGATTTCCACCGTGCCTACATCGACCAGCTCGACCAGGTTGTCGACATGGACGCGATCCGAAACGCCGGAACCCACATCGGGGTCGATCCTCTGGGAGGTGCCTCGGTTCCACTCTGGGAACCGATCGCGGATCGCTACGGGCTGAACCTCGAAGTCACCAACGATCAGGTTGATCCGACCTTCGGTTTCATGCACGTCGACCGAGACGGACGGATCCGCATGGACTGCTCGAGTCCGCACGCGATGGCCGGACTGCTGAAGCTCAAGGAAGACTACGCAGTCGCCTTCGGCAACGATCCCGATGCCGACCGACACGGGGTCGTGGTGCCGGGTGCGGGTCTGATGAATCCCAACCACTACCTCGCCGTGGCGATCGACTACCTGCGGGAGACTCGCACGGGCTGGAACCACGAGACGAGGATCGGCAAGACGATCGTGACCAGTGGAATGGTCGACCGGGTACTCGGCCGACGGGGCCTGGTCGCCTACGAGGTACCGGTCGGATTCAAGTGGTTTGCGGGTGGACTCTTCGATGGCACCCTCTGTTTCGGAGGGGAGGAGAGTGCCGGCGCCTCCTTCCTGCGATTCGACGGTTCACCCTGGTCGACCGACAAGGACGGCCTGATCATGTGCCTGCTGGCGGCGGAAATCACGGCGGTTACGGGCATCGACCCCGGCGAACACTACCGGAGGCTCGAATCGGAATTCGGCGCACCGATCTATCGCCGGATCGATGCCCCCGCGAATCTGGAGCAGAAGAACCGCCTCAAGCGACTCTCCGAGGCGGACGTCACGGCCGACGAGCTTGCCGGGGAGCCCATCAGCGCGATCGTGGTGAACGCACCGGGCAATGGTGCTCCGATCGGAGGGGTCAAGGTCGAGACGCGGAACGGCTGGTTCGCCGCTCGACCCAGCGGAACCGAGGACATCTACAAGATCTACGCCGAAAGCTTCAGGGATGAATCACATCTGGACCGGATCATGTCCGACGCGCAGGAGATCGTCGATGGCGCCCTCGCCTGAACCGGCGGGACCGTGATCAGCCGGGTTTCCATCCCCAGTCGACGATCTGATTGGTGAAACTGCCATCCGCATGCAGATCGATGATCGCATACGCGGGCGGGAACTCGTCCCGAGCCCCGTCCCACCAGGACCCGCAGACCGCATGATTGCAGGCGTAGGTGACTCCGAGGTACCGGACGACATCCGCGAGGTGGATGTGACCGGACACACAGAGCTTCACGTTGGGATGCCGCCGGAACAGGTCCTTGATGCGACGTGCATCGAGGTGCATCCAGGCTCCGGGCACCAACCAGTCACCGCTCTTCTCGTTCTCACCATCAAAGAAGGCGCACGCGGCCAGGATGGGAATGTGACTCACGACGAGAATCGGTTGATCCGCCGGGGTCTGCTCGAGGGTGTCGCGCAACCAGTCGAACTGAACCTCATCGAGTCGAGCGGTATACGACCCCCCCCCTTCGACGGGATGGGTCGAGTCGAGCACCACGATTCGCCAGCCACCGCGGTCGAGCACGTAGTAGGGAGCCACCAGTCCGAAGACGTCCATCGCCCATCGCTTCCCGTAGCCGGGATCGTCAGGTGAGGCCCCGGACTTCTCCGTGTTCCAACCGAAGACGTCGTGATTCCCAATCACGTTGACCAGGGGGACCGAACACTCCTGCTTCATCACCGACTGCCAGAGATCGAACAGCCTGGCCGATCGGGCACGATCGGCACCCATCACATCCATCACCTGGTCCCCCCCGTTGAGCACGAGGTCCGGTGAGAATCGCTCCTGGGCATCCGAGAGGGCCCGAGCCAGACCATCGGGGGCACGTTTTTCCGGCTGCAGATGCACGTCACAGAAGTGCGCTATGCGAAGAACCCTGGGCGACGAAGGGGGGGCGGCCTGAGCGGCGGCGCAAGCGGTGCCGGCACCGATCCAGGAGCCGGCCAGAACCGGTGCCCCGGCGGCGATGAAACGTCTGCGATCGAACTCAGAGGGGTCCGGGGACATGATTACAGGGTATGACGGAAATCCTCGACGTCGACCGCAAAGCTTGCAGGCGTCAGAAAGTCCACCCCAATCCCAGTACCAGCTTCAGGTCGTTTCCGGTCTGGTCGTCACCGGGAACGGAGTCGTAGATGTTCAGGATCGAGGCGTTGAAGGTGAGGGGGGAATCTTCGAAGAGCTTGAGGGAGTAGACCGCGGAGAGGGTCAGGAGGTAGTTGTTGAAGTCACTGACCTCGGGGGCGAAGGAGAGTGAGCCCGTGAACGAGGACCGTGAATCGATCGTCCAGTTGGTGTTCACCTCGAAGAGCAGCTGGGTATCCCAGGTTCGGTCGCTGTCCCCGTACTCGTAGGTTCCACCCGCACCGAAACGCAGCTGGGTCTTGAGATTTTCCTTGCGGAAGACCGCATAACCGAATCCTCCGTATGGGCTGAATCGCTGCTCCCAGATCTCGAACTGGTCCCACTGGTAGGTGCCCTTGGCGAAGATGCTCCAGGGGCCATCCTTGGTGAGAAACCAGGTCTGGTCGCCGTTGGCGACGATGTCGTTGTCGGTCACGACCCGGTCATCGCGCGAATAGAAGTACTGGGCCGTCGCCCGGAACACGCTGAGATCGGTCGTACGTTCGATCGTGCCACCCACGTTGAGCGTGAGGTTGAGCGTCGATGCGTCCGCATAGGTCAGTCCGATGTTGACGGAGCCAGACCAGGGGCTCTTCTCGGCCTCCTGTTTCACGGCATTGACATCCTCCACCGCGCTCGATCCGGCATCTGCCTTGGTGGGATCGGAGGCCGTTGAATCATCGGAGCTGAGGCTGGTGACGGAGTCGACTTCCTTGCGTGGCAACGTCACCGTACCGAGAATCGGGGAGACCACGATGATCGACTTGTCGTTCTCGCCCGCGAGACTGCCGCGGATGATGTCCCCGTTCTTCAGAGACACGGACACTTCTTTCGGGCTCGTGGGAGCCTTTGAGTCATCGGTCGAGCTTGACTGACCCATGACGGGCCGCAAGAGAGCCACTAACACGATGAACGGAAGCAGTGTTCGAAACGTCTGGCAGGTACCCATTGCAGAACCCTTTCCGGAAGATGGAGGGACAGGCTAGCAACGGGACAGTTCATCTGTCCAGCCGGGGAGGGGAGACTCAGCGGGATCAACGGATCGGACCGGGAGCTGCTCAGGACGAGGAATCTGATTCGCTCTCGGAATCCTCGGGAATCTCCTCGATGTTCTTCCAGAGGACCACGGCGAAGAACAGAGATATGCCGCCCAGGACGACACCAACGGTCGTTCCCAGGGCGATGAGCATGAGGAAGGATGTAATTGTCTCGTCCAAGACATGTACTCCGAGGCGGGGGGCGAACCGGAAACTATATCGGAATGATGGCCTCAGTTCCAAGAATCTGAGAGCCGGACTCGCAGGATCCGCCGGGAACGGCCTCTCCACCCATCAGAGGGCCAGGGAACAGATGGCGGTGATCACCACCGCCCCGGTCAGATTGAGGAAGACCCCCTCCAGGTTCATTCGACGCATCGGTATTTGACCGGTGCTGTAGACCACCGCATTGGGGGCGGTCGCCACCGGCATCATGAATGCGCACGAAGCGCTCATGGCCGCGGGAATCATCAATCGTGCAGGATCCATGTCGGCCGCGAGCGCGACACTAGCGAGGATCGGCATGAGCAGGACGGTGATCGCGGTATTGCTGGTTACCTCGGTCAGGAAGGTGACCAGAAGGCAGATCGTCAGGATCATCAGTACCACCGGAATCTGCGTGATACCGATCAACTGAGCGGCGATCAGATCACTCAGGCCCGATGACACGAAGCCGCGCGCCAGGGCGATGCCACCCCCGAAAAGCAGCAGGATTCCCCAGGGAATCGAGGATGCCGACTTCCAGTCGAGCAGGCGTGAGCGATCTCCATCAGGAATGAGAAACATCACCACCACCATCAGCGCGGCGATCGTCGAATCACCGATCTGCTTGGGTTCGGCTCCCAGCCAACCGGCCCACCCCCCCCCTGGATTCGAACGAAAGATCCAGAGCCCTGCGGTGACCAGGAAGACGATCAGCACGCGACGCTGAGCGGTCGTCCAGCGAGTGGGTGCGGGAAGCTCGACACCGGAGCCTCCCGAGAGCCCACGGGTCAGCCACAACCAGAGCACGGGGATGAGAACCAGGACCACGGGGACTCCGATCATCATCCAGCGCGTGAAGGTCCAGGGAGTGAGGGTCGGATTCTCTCCATCCGCGATCAGCTCATCAAATGCCCCCATGAACACCAGATTGGGCGGGGTCCCGATGGGAGTCCCGATCCCGCCGATGTTCGCCGCGAACGCGAGACCCAGGAGCATGGGAACCGCCACTCGTTCGTCCTTGAGTACCTTGAGAATCGCCAACGCCACCGGAAGCATGGCGAGGGTCGTCGCGGTGTTGCTGACCCACATCGAGATCAGGGCCGTCGCGACCATCATTCCGAAGATCAGCCTGCGCGGGCTGTGTGCCCCGACCACTCGCATGATGACCAGGGCGAGCTTCTCATGGGTTCCGCTCTTCTCCATCGCCCGTGAAAGCATGAAGCCCCCCATGAGCAGGAGAATCAGGTAGTTGCCATAGGCGTTCGCGACGGCAGCGCGGTCCAGAACACCGGTCAGGGGCAGCAGAGCGAGCGGAATCAGGGAGGTTGCGGGAATGGGGATCGGCTCGGTGATCCACCAGGCGGCGCAGAGGACGGTAATCGCCGCCATCCAGGAGATCGGTGCGTGATGCCCGGCGAAGTGGAGGACCATCCCCACCAGGGCTGCAAGCAGCGGGCCGACGAAGAGCATGCTGGTTCGAAAGGGATTGTGTTCGACTTCGAATTTCACGGCGAGCGATTCAATCCCGGTTGATGATCGGCTGCAACTCGACGGTGCGGAACTCGATCGCGACTCCTTCGGACTGAAGGCCGATGAACCCCTTGATCTTCGAGCATCCGGTGGCGGTGTTCTGAACCAGGCCGTTCACCTTCAGCTCCAGATGTTCGCCATCGAGGAGGATCTCGTAGCGATTCCATTCCCCGAGGGGCTTTTCATTGGTCGGTGCCATCTTCCGAGTCCGCCGGCCGGAGACTCGTTTGGGATCGGTCTTCATCGGGAAATCCCCGATGTTCCAGATATCACCGGCATCCCGAGAGTTGAGCTGCGCCTCGATCGAGTTCGGCCACACGGTGTCCTCGCCATGAAGCCTCATGAGGATGCCGCTGTTGCCGCCACCAACCTCCGGATCGAAACGCCATTCGACCACCAAGCGGAAGGATTCGTACGGGACCTTGGTACGGATGTACCCGATCGGTTGCCCCGCGCACTTGAGGATTCCATCCTCGACCCGAAAGGCCGCGGAGGGATTGGTCGATCCATTCACGAAGTGGGCGGTCCAGTTCGACAGGTTCTCGCCGTTGAAGAGCTTGATCGGGGCTCCGAAAACCAGCGGAGTCCCATCCTGCCGCAGTACGCGTTCGGGCGTTTTCGGCACGACTTCCTGCACCGGGGCGGGATCGGGCCCGGAGGAGTCAGCCGGCACCGTTTGGCAGGCATTGGAGACGGAGAGGGATGCCAGGAGCAGACATGCGATCGGGAGTGTGACGTTCTTCATGAACGTGAGGATACCCGCAGGGGATCCGACCGTCAGATCGTCTCGAGCATCCCGGTGGAATCGCCGAAGGAAGTCGTGGGAACTCCCATTCGCTGCAGCATCGAGACGAAGAGATTGCAGACCGGGGTGCCGGGATCGTGGTGGATCAGTCGCCCCGGGGAGAGCGTGCCTCGACCACCTCCGGCGAGAATCAGCGGCAGGTTGTCGTGGTTGTGGCGGTTTCCGTCAGCGATCGCACTGCCGAAGAGCAGCATGGAATTGTCGAGCAGGGACCCGTCGGACTCCTCCACCGAATCCATCTTGACCAGCAGATCGAGCAGGGCCTCGCTCTGAAAATGGTTGATCTTGCGGATCTTCTCGATCATCGCCGGGTCACCCTTGTGGTGGGAGAGGTGATGGTGGCCCTCGTCGACCCCGATGAAGGGGAAGCGTCGATTCGATCCCTCGTTGGCGAGCATGAACGTCGCGATGCGGGTCTGATCGATGCGGAAGGCGAGGACCAGCATGTCGTTCATCAGGCGCACGTGTTCCCGATAGTCGCTGGGGATTCCGTCGACCGGACGATTCGATTCGAATGCCTCGGGATCGAACGTCTCCTGCTCGTAGCGCTCGATGCGCCGTTCGATCGATCGGATGCTGTCGGTGTACTCGGCCATTCGCTGGCGGTCGTCGACACCGAGGCGGTCGTTCAGGCGGCGGGTATCGGATCGGACGAAATCAAGTATCGACTTTCGCATCGCCAGGCGCCGAGCGCGTGTCTGCTCGGCCTCCCCCGGTGCGCCGAATCCAAAGAGACGCTCGAACACGTCGCGAGGCCGGATCTCCTTGAGATTGGGAAGCGACTTCGATCGCCAGGAGATGTTGGCACTGTAGGCGCAGGAATATCCCGAGTCGCAGCTTCCGGACTGCAGCGCGGGTTCGCATCCGAGTTCCAGCGAAGGCAGCGCCGTCGCCGCACCGACGTGTTGGGCTGCAAACTGGTCGACGGAGATCCCCACCTGGATATCACGCCCCGAGGTCTTGTAGGGATGTGCGCCGGTGAGGAAGCACGCCGCGGATCGTGCATGATCGCCCGGCCCGTCGCCCAACGCCTTAGCGTTTCGGTGATCGAGCCCGGAGAGGATGCTGAACTTCTCGCGCATCGGGGCGAGGGGGGCGAGTGAATCGGAGAGTTGGTAATCGCGACCTCCCGGGATGGGCTGGTACGGATCACTGAGACCTGAGCAGTACCAGCTCTCGACATCCACTCCGTTGGGAATGAAGAGGAAAGCGGATCTCAGCGGAGAGGTGGTCAACACCGGAGCAGACGCGAGTGCCGAGCCGGCTCGTGCGAACCGATCGGGCGTCATCACCTCGAGCCAGGGGAGTGCGACCGCGGTACCGAGTCCGCGAAGCACCGATCGTCGATCAAGTTGCCTGCCTGAGTTGCTCATGGATGACCACCTTCTTCCATCATCGCATCCGGTGAATCAAATCGGTAGAGGAATGCTGGACTCTCGATGATTTCCACCACCATTTGCCTCAGAGAGGGGTCGGTCCCGAGTCGGGCCGTCAACTGATCGAGGGTCGCCTCGTCCCGGTCGTCGATCCCGCGCCCCAGCGCATAGATCATGAGATTCTTGAGCAGCGAGCGCTGAAAACGGACGAACGAGTCCTTCGCGAGCAGTTCGTCGCGAAGTCCGAGCGCCCCCTGGAGGAGTGTGCCGTCGGGAAGTTCCCCGAGATCGTCGATCGGCATGCCGTTGGACTGTTGGGTGCGATACCGACCGACGGCATCGAAACCCTCGAGTGCGAAGCCCATCGCATCCATTCGAAGATGGCAGGCGGAGCAGTTTGGATCCGCGCGGTGCTGCTCCATGATCTGACGAAGGGTCGCTCCCTCCTTGAGGTGATCGGTGTCGGGCAGGTTCGGGATCCCCGGAGGCGGAGGCGGAGGCGCATCGTCGAGCAGGGCTTCGAGAATCCACTTGCCTCGCTTGACCGGAGACGTGCGAGTGGGATTGCTGGTGGCGAGCAGGACACTCGCGTGTCGGAGAATGCCGGTCGAGCCATGCTCACCCTCCAGGAACACCTTGCGGAACCCCCCTGCCTCGACGTCGGGAATCCCGTAGTGCTCCGCCAGCGAGGAGTCCACCCAGCTCCAGTCTGCATCGAGCAGGCGGGAGATCGGAAGGTCGTCCGCGATCATCTCGTTGAAGAAGCGACGGGTTTCCTCGTCCATCGAGTCGAGCAGCGCCGCATCGACGTCGGGGAAAAGTGACTCGGCGGGACGCAGCTCGGTCAGGGTCCGGATCTGCAGCCACTGGGTGGCGAAGTGGTCACCCAGTGCATGGATTCGATCGTCGGCCAGCATGCGCTCGATCTGACGTCGACGCCCCTCGGTCGTCCGGAGTTCGCCGGCAGCGGCGGCGGACCGCAGCGTGTCGTCCGGCATCGTCGACCAGAGGAAATAGGAAAGCCGGGTGGCGAGCTCCCAGTCGTCAAGCGGTCGAACCGAGGTGTTTCCAACCGCATCGCCGGGCTCGAGCCGGAACAGGTACCGAGGGTGAACGAGGATCGCGGTCATTGCATCCCGGACCCGTGTCCAGGGAGTGTCCCGAGCGGTTCCCAGTGCGCACAGCCGGTCCACCGCTTCCGAATCGACCGGCCCCCGCCAGGCACGCTCGGCAAGCTCCCGGACCATCTTCTTCAGAGTGAGTGGGCCACGAAGGGCCCCGAATTGCTCGACCAGTCGGATCTGCGCCGGTGAGGGGAATGCGGGAACCTGAGGACCCGCGATCTCGATTCGTTCCAGGACGGCGTTGCGGTCCCGCTGGTCCGGATCGGGAGCCTCCGGGTTGTAGTAATCATTGAGGAATGCAACACCGAACACATGTGACCCCGGGGAAAGGTCGTGCTCGATCTGGATGACCTGAGTCACGTCCAGACCGTCGGGCACTACGAAGGTATCGAGGCGCTCGTCACCGAGAAAAAAAGCCATTCGGACCGGTTCGGGACCGGCCTGCTGACCACGGACCAGTGCTCGCAGAACATACGGGCCTCCCGACTCGGTCGTGAATCGAGTGCGCAGCGTGGAGCGCGAATTCATCCGCCACTCTCCCCCTCGCAACCGTGCGGCCCCCTCCGCGGCAAGTTCGTCACCCGACCAGGTTCGCACCTCCGGATCGATCGCCCCCGGTTCGGGAAAGGCGCGAAGTGATGCGAGCTCCGCGATGCTGAAGTACTTCTCGAGCAGCAGTGGAGAGATGGAAAGTGCATCGCCGCTGTTGTCGAATCCATCGCCGATCTCATCCACCGGGAGACGATCTTCCACGTCCAGATCGACCTGAAGCAGATCGCGCAACGTGTTCGCGTATTCAAAGCG
Organism: Planctomycetota bacterium; assembly: GCA_036336805.1. Classification (GTDB taxonomy): domain Bacteria; phylum Planctomycetota; class Phycisphaerae; order Phycisphaerales; family SM1A02; genus UBA8087. Next base: position 45,891 of record JAYZFJ010000006.1, on the reverse strand, counting down.
ATTCAATCGACGAGCGATCGTTCCCCGCGGGGTATCGGTCATCGTGCGCGCGTGGTCCTGGATGAGTTGCTGCACCTGGCGAATGGCCGTCCCATAAGCCGCCTCGTCCGGCCGCTCCACGTCCGGCGGCGGCATGTCGCGACGGGTGAGCCGGTCGAGCATTCGTGAGAGTCCGTCGGGCGCCTCCCCCGACTCGACTCGCTCCATGAGGATCTCCAGATCGAAATCGCCCTTGGCCCGAGGTTCCTCGTGACAGTCCATGCACCAGATCTCGGCGAAGGAACGCAGGTCGACCGCCTCGGTCGCCTGACCCACCGCCAGCATGAGAATGCAGGTGAAACCACTCAACATGAATCGAGCCTACCGATCCCTCTGGCGCCGTACAAACGATATCGAGCCAGGATGGACGAATTACAGGCCTCATTTGAGGGTAAAACAGTTGCTCTTGGTCCTTCCAGGGTGGAAAATTGAATGACGTTCACCCCACCCCGACCGGACGTGCCCGCCGAGGCGATACGGCATCAAAGATCGATCCGAGACGAAAGGGCCATACCCATGCGGCGTCCCAGCATCACGAGACCGAAGTCGATTGGGAGTGCGCTGCTTGCCTGTGCCACCGCACTATCCATAACCACGACCTCGCTGGCACAACTCGACGGCGCGGAGCAGGGCGATGGCGGACCAGTCCGATACGACGGACACTCGGTCGTCCGGGTGAAGATCGACACGATCCGAACCCTGCGAACGATGATGGCGCTCTCTCCGGACTGCTGGAGTGAATCAATCGGGATCGGCACCCTCGACTTCCGAATCCCCCCGGATCGGATGAATGCTCTGCAGAAGAGCGGAGTACCCTTCGAGCTCCTGATCGCGGATGTCCAGGAGCTGATCGATCAGGAAAAGGCATGGCACGCGAACCACCAGTGGGTACCCGGCTCCGCGGCCGGCGGCCTTGCCGGAGGAGCGGACTTCTTCGACGACTACCGACGCGTCGAGGAGATCTATGCCTGGTTCGATGAATTGATCGAACAGTATCCCACGCTCATCACCAAGAGCGAGGCCGGCACCTCGATCGAGGGGCGCACCATCTGGGCGTATCAGATCACCGCCCCGACCGGATCGGAAAAGCGGGGAATCTGCGTCAACGGGATGGCCCATGCCCGGGAATGGATCTCACCCATGACGGTGTGCTGGCTGGCGAAGTCGCTGCTCGAGGGATACGGACCGGACGTGCAGATCACCGGCATCATGGAGGACATCCGTTGGCACATCCTTCCGGTGATGAATCCCGATGGGTACACCTACGCGTGGGATGAGAACCGCCTCTGGCGAAAGACCCGGAGAAACAACGGTGATGGCACCTTCGGGGTCGACTGGAACCGCAACTTCGATTCCAACTGGTCGGGGCCCGGATCCAGCAGCAACACGAACTCCGACATCTACCATGGCCCCGCGGCCTTCAGCGAGCCGGAGACCCAGGCGCTGCGGGACTACATCCTCAATCGACCGACGATCTCGGCGCACGTCGATGTGCATTCCTATTCGCAGCTGATGCTCTATCCCTACGGGTACCAGGAGTCGGTCCCGCCCGGATCCGAAGGCACCGTCCTGGCCACCCTGGCGGTGAACATGGCCGATGCAATCGCGAGCTACGAGGGCAGGATCTACGATCCCATTCCCGCTCATGACCTGTACGTGGCATCAGGCGTCTCCGACGACTGGTCCTACGATGCAGCGAACACCCTGTCCTACACTCCGGAACTTCGGGACACCGGGCAGTTCGGCTTCATCCTCCCCGCGAATCAGATCATTCCCACCGGCAGCGAGATGCTGCTGGCGTTCAAGACGCTCGCGGAAGCGGTTCGGGAACGGGTGTTCGTGGTCGTACCGGGCGGATGGCCTTCGCTCGTGGATGCGGGGGTTGGCACCGGCGTCACCGTGGACGTCGCACCGACCTGGAATCGCAACGCGGAGGTCACCGGCCTGGAGATCGTGCCGCAGTCCGGACCCCCGATCGCACTCGTCGATCAGGGGCTCGGCCGATGGACCGGTTCGATTCCCGCACTGAGCTGCGGGGAGACGATCAATGCGCAGCTTCGGATCAGCGACTCGGACGGAGGGTCGTTCCTCTGGCCTCGGGACGGCAGCTTCCTCGTCACCTCCGCGACCGAGAGCACCGTGCTGGTGGAGGACGACATCGAGAGCGACCTCGGCTGGAGTGTCGAGAACGATGGTGCATTGACCGCCGGTGGCTGGGAACGAGGCGTCCCGTCCGGCGATGACACCTCCGTCAATCAGTGCAGTGCACCCGGTTCGGACAGTGATGGAAGCGGCAGTTGCTGGGTGACCGGCAACGGCAACTCGAGTTTCGCCTGCGAATTCGACATCGACGGTGGCATCACGAGACTGACCTCTCCGATCTACGCGGTCGAGGACGCCACGGCCTCGATCGGCTTCTCCTGGTGGTACGACAACACCAGTGCGAACAACACCGAATACGACGACGACTTCGTGGTCGAGATCTCCGGTGACGACGGTGTCTCATGGAGTCCTCTGTTCAGTCGGAGCAACGGGGACAGTGCCCAGACCGGGTGGAGCCAGGAAAGTTTCGTGATCGCCGAGTACGTGCAGGTGATCGCAGGCGTGCGCCTGCGTTTCACGGCTTCGGACAATGCGCCGGGCTCGGTGGTCGAGGCCGGGGTCGATGCGATCCGAGTGACGCTGAGCGGCTGCCCCGAGGACAACCCCGCTGACTTCAACGGGGACGGATTCGTGAACGGTGTGGACCTGGCCGCCCTGCTGGCCAGCTGGGGCCCATGCATTGACTGCCCCGAGGACATCAACGGGGATGGCGTGGTGGGCGGACCGGACATCGCCACGCTGCTGGCCGCCTGGACCGGCTGAATCGACTGGAGCAGACGAACTTCGCATGAGCTGGGGAAACCCGGCATACTGGAGTCATGCATACATTCACGACCTGCGCCGCCCTCCTGTCCACATCGTTCCTCGTATCGCTTCCCCCCTCGCCGGCAAGCGCGGATCTCCGGTTGCCGGCGATCTTCGGCGACGGGATGGTGATCCAGCGTGATCAGCCCTTCGAGGTCTGGGGCTGGGCGGATCCCGGCAGCCGGATTCATGTTCTGCTCGGCACCGAGTCGAGCCTGCAACCCCGTACCTATGCCACCACGTGCCGGGCGGATGCCTCGGGTCGATGGACCGCGACGGTGGTCGAACCGGGTCAGGGGCCGGAATGGACCGATGCATCGTGGACGCTGAGGGTGAGTGAATACGCAGGAGATCGCCCGATGCCCGAACTGATCGTGGATCACGACGGCCGAAGGATCGATCTCGAGGAAAGTGGTGGCGAAGACACTTCGATCGACCGGGTGATGATCAGCGACATCCTCGTCGGAGAAGTCTGGATCTGCGGCGGGCAGTCGAACATGGAATGGCCGATCAACCAATCGGACGGTGATGGACGCAGCAAGCAGGAGATGACCAATGCGCGGATCCGGCTGATCAACGTACCTCGCCGGGCATCGGCACGACCCCAGGAGGACATCGATGCCGGTTGGGAACGGTGCACCCCTGAGCGCATCGGCTCCTGGACCGCGGTGGGATACTTCTTCGCCGACCGACTCAATCGTGAGCTCCAGGTGCCGATCGGACTGATCTCAAGCAACTGGGGGGGGACGCGGATCGAACCCTGGATCGACCTCGAGGATCTTCGTGAACATCCGACCTTCCGTGATCGGGCGAATACATTGGCCGAGCGGATCCACCACTGGGAAGCGCTTGACGCGGAACGCCTGCAGGAAATGCAGGAGGGTGCACGGAAGACCCTGGAACGGGATCAGGCGACCTACTGGAAACGAATCAACTCCGAGGATCCGGGACACCGCGGAGGCTGGATGAAATCGAACCTCGATGAACGCGAGTGGCGGGAGATGGAACTGCCGGGTGAATGGGAACGATCCGTCGAGGAACTGCGTGACTTCGACGGAACGGTCTGGTTTCGAAAGGAAATCACGATCCCCCCGGAATGGAGGGATCGAGAGGACGTCGTGCTCAACCTCGGAGGGGTGGATGATTCGGATCAGACCTACTTCAACGGGACCCTGATCGGATGCAGCACCGACTGGGTGAATCGGAATCGCCGATATCCGGTTCCGAATGAACTGCTCACGGAGGAAGCCGTGGTGACCGTCTGTGCGCTCGATCCCCACGGCGCCGGCGGGTTGACCGGTCCCCGCATCACGCTCGATGCACCGGGAATTGGAGAATCCATCGACCTGCAGGGCACCTGGAAATGGCGAACCGGCATCCGGACCAACCGGACCGTACAGTCATCGGCGTCGATGCCATCCAACCCGGGCGAGCAGGCGACGGCGTACGGCTCGTTGAACAATGGAATGATCAAGCCGCTGGTCCCGTACTCGGTACGCGGAGCGATCTGGTACCAGGGTGAGTCCAATGCGGCACAGGCTTCCGAGTATCGCATCCTGCTGCCCATGCTCATCGACTCCTGGCGTTCCGACTTCGGCGACGACCTGGCGTTTGGAATCGTGCAGCTGGCTGCGTTCAAGGAGGTTTCGCAGGATCCCGATCAGGGTGGTTGGGCACACCTCCGAGACGCCCAGCGTCATGCGGCCCGCACGGTACCGAACACGGGACTGGTGGTCACCACGGATGTGGGGGATGCCAGAGACATTCACCCTCGGAACAAGAAAGCAGTGGGCGATCGACTCGCGGGGTGGGCGCTTCACGACGTCTATAACGACGAAACGGCGGTGCCGAGCGGCCCGATCGCCCTTGATGCGCGGCGATCCGGTCCGAGCGTCGTGGTGAATTTCACAGAGTGTGCCGATTCACTGGCAGTCGCCGGAGGGCTCGAAAACCTCGACGGATTCGCCCTGGCTGGTTCTGATGGGCGTTTTTTCTGGGCCAATGCGACCATCGACGGGAAAAATCAGGTGGTGGTCAGGTCGAATCAGGTTCGCGAGCCGCGTATTGTCAGTTATGGATGGCAGGACAATCCGGTCCGGGCCAACCTGGTGAACAGCGAGATGCTTCCAGCCTGCCCCTTCAGGTTGGAGATCACTGAGCCAGGAACCGACTGACCACGCAAGACGAGGGCCCTCCGGGGGGCACACGCCTGATGAATACTGAAGAACACGACGGTCTCGCCATCGAAATCATCGAGATCGACCCAGAGGAGTCGCATCTGGTCGCGACGAAGCTGGCTCACGATCCGAGCGGCCTGGCCGCGACGGGCAATGAGGTGCCCGGTGACATCGCGTCGATGCGTCAGCTCATCAAGGATTCCCTTCGGAACGGCCGGAGACTCTGGCGGGTCCCCCTGGGAGATGACTACTACGCCGCGATCGTCGGGGACGATCCGTTCGACCAGACCGAGCAACGTCGACTGTTCATCTGGCTGGAGCCGTCTCACCGTGGGGATGATCTCGGAATCCGGGTGGTTGCGGAGGCGGTTCGTCAGCTCGAGTGCGAAGGACGAGAACGTCTGGTCGCCCTCCCCCCCCGCTCCAACTACGCGGCACTCAGAATCTTCAATGCCCTCGAATTCACGTATCTGGGCGAGTCCGATCCGGAGCTTTCCGGCCGGAATGTCGAGCGAGTGATCTTCGAACACCGACCGGCTGGTGGAGTGCGTTCCAACACCCGGCTCTGGCGCTGAGCACGGTCACTGCTCAGGCACCACCACTTTCCAGAGTGCACCGGGCCCCTGTTCGCTCTGTTCGAAACTGGTGACGAACAGCGTTCCATCGTTGGCCTGGCCAAAGCTCGAGAGAAGAGAACCGGGCTTCTTGAGGAGGACCTGGGAGTCGGAAACGACCTCCCCGTCCTTGCGGATCCCCCAGACCGTACCGAAGGCGTAGTCCGCATAGAGATACACCCCGACCAGCGCGGGATACTCTGAGCCGCGATAGACGAAGCCACCAGTCACGGAAAGCCCTGCCCGGTGATCGTATTCCGCGACCGGATCGATCAGCCCCCCGTCACCGACCTCCTCGACATCGTCGACACGCTCGCGACCCGGCCAGGCACGGCGGGGTCGCCGAAAGTCGTGCGCACCCTCACGGAGATTCCATCCGTAGTTGCCGCCCCGGACGATCAGGTCGATCTCCTCCCACATGTTCTGCCCCACATCACCCGCCCAGAGATCTCCGGTGGCACGATCGAAACTCATGCGCCAGACGTTGCGAAGTCCGTAGGCCCAGATCTCATCACGAGCGTCCTCGCGTTCCACGAAGGGGTTGTCAGGTGGAATCGAGTAGGCACGATCAGCTTCCTTGCGGGACACGTCGATGCGGATGATCTTGGCCAGCAGGGTCGAGAGATCCTGGCCGTATCCATGCGGATCATTCGCCGACCCGCCGTCTCCGATCGAGAGGTAGAGCATGCCGTCGGGGCCGAAGACGATGTCCCCTCCATTGTGATTCCAGTACGGTTCCTTGACTTCCAGGATCACCTCCTCGGACTCCGGGAGGATGAGGGCACGGTCCTCGTCCATCGAGAACCGGCTCAGAACGGCACGTCGCGGCCGGACCGCGGTGTAGTAGAGATAGAGCTCGTTGTTGCGTTCGAATTCAGGGTGAAAGGCGAGTGCCAGAAGGCCTTCTTCATTCGATCGGGCATTCACGCGATCGGTGATGTCGAGCACCTGTGTCGAGTCCGAGCTCTGAAGATCGGATCCATCGACGGTCCGGATGCGACCGAACTGCTCCACGACGTAGAGGATGTCCGAGCGATCGGGGCGAGCGACCAGCTGGACGGGACGGCGGGTGACCACCTGGGGCCAGGCACGTTCCAGGTTGATCCGGGGGAATTCGGCGGAAGGAGCCTCATCTCCGGCCGGAGGCATCCCGGGCTCCTCCGCGCCAAGAAGGGGCGAGGGCGCCAGAGCAACCAGCAGAATGAGAAGAACGCCGTGAAACGAGGTGGGTGAGTACTTCATGTCATCACCATAGCCGCCCGGTTCCCGACGACCCGGTTTGAACCGTGGGAAGTGTTCAAGAAATCATCCGATCCGGCGGGTCGGTGGGGCTCATGCGGGTTCCCGATGTCTGGTGAGCTTGACCGGCAAGCCGCGTTAGAGGAGGGTATGAGGGGTGGGTCAGCCCTCGGTGGCACCCTCATCCCGAAATCGGAGCCAAACCGCCCATGAAGGTCATGCTCACGTTCATCCCCCCCGCTCTGGCACTGCTGCTTGGTCTCGGCTGCTCGAACACCCCCACCCCCTATCAGGATGGTGGGGTCGCACCGGCGGCGGGACTGCCGGGCGAGGCGATCGATCCCGCCTTCGCCGGATCGGAATTTCCCTACGACGGCGATCAGGATCCCGGCGCAGGCACCCCGAACGACCTGGAATAGCCGCGCCGGACTCGGAAAACGGGTTGGTGCGGCGATCAAGGTGCCGAAGATCGCGCTCGCAAAAAAAAACGAGGAGAAGATGAACTCCGGTGCCCGAGGAGCGTAGTACTCGGAGAAGGCGTCTCGGTGAACACGCCGCGCACCGCGAAGAGCGCCTTCGAACGAACTCTTCTCTTCTCTCCCCGAGGGGAATACACCAAGGGAACCAGTCAAAACGGTGTCGTGGGACAAGCGCATCGTGCGCTGACCAATCGTTGGACTCCACCCTTGAAAATCCCCCCGGCAACCGTGAAGCCCACCCCCCCCGGGCCTCGCGGTTGCCTTTTATGCTGGGCGGTCACATCCCGTAGGATACGACCTTGAAACAACCAACGGATTCCGTGTTGGAGCCCGTCAAGACGAAGAAGAGGACATCACCCGATGAGTAACTCCGATGCAGCACTGGTCGGTGTTGTGATGGGCTCCCAGAGTGACTGGGAGATCATGCAGCACGTCAACAAGACACTCGATTCGCTGGGAATCGCAAACGAGGCACGAGTGATCTCCGCTCACCGAACCCCTGATCTGCTGGACGAGTGGATCGGTGGCGCGCGCGAACGTGGGATGAAGATCATCATTGCCGGAGCGGGCATGGCGGCACACCTGGCGGGGGTTGCGGCAGCCAAGACCACTCTGCCGGTCCTGGCGGTGCCAATGCCGGGCGGCGCACTCAATGGAGTCGACGCACTCTATGCGATGGTCCAGATGCCCATGGGTCTTCCCGTCGGCACCGTGGCGATCGGACGCTCGGGCGCGATCAATGCCGCCTTGCTGGCAGCGTCGATCCTGGGACTTTCCGACGACGGGATTGCGAAGGCCTACGCCGACTTCCGCGAGGAACAGACCCGACAGGGCGAAGCGAATTCGACTCCCGTCTGAGCCGGTGCACCGATAACGCCAACGGACGTGCCCAGACGAAGGGATACTCCGCTCGATCGCACGCAATGACGAATGTGGCTCACATTCCCGACCGGATCGACCGATGTAGAGGTCATGAACGGGAATCAGGGCGCAGAACTCAGTGCACGTGAACGGCGCTTCGTCCGTGCGGCTCTCTGGAAGAGCTCCTACCGACTGGGGGTTCTGTCGATGTGCCTCCTGGCCACCTGCGCCAGCACGACGCTGGTGGCGGTCACCGACCTCGGCCCGCGATCCAGTGGTGGCCTGGTCACCATCGCCGTCACCTCGGGGGTCCTGCTCCTCGCGTGTGGCGCGCTCATGATGCGCGATCGCCGACGCAGGATGCCCGATGCCCTGGTGGCGATCAACCGATGCGGGTGTTGCGGACACTGCCTCAAGGGTGCGACCAAGATCGAGAGCAGAGGGGTCGATGTCAGGACCTGCTGTGAATGTGGTCGAAACTGGACCAATCTTGATCGAAGGATCTCGATCAACCAGATCTACCAGTGCGCCTGAAGCGGGTGGGGCCCGAGACATGCCGTGGCCGGCACTGCCCGGAGAATTCCTGGAAATCACTGATGGCCGAGGTCGGTCGGTCTGATTGAACGCTCAACCGGCCGCACTGCGTACCTGAGGTGTGGCCTGGAGTTGCTGATCGGACAGGGCCGCCAGTCGTTCCCGGGCGATCGTGACCGCACCGGCGAGCCGGTCGAATCCCAGAGCAGACCGCCCGGTGCCGGCCGCCGCCACCAGGGTGGTACCACTTCCACACATCGGGTCCAGAACCCGGCCACCCGGAGGACAGCAGGCCTGCACCAGGAGTTCGAGCAACGCCAGAGGCTTCTGGGTCGGCCACCCGGTCCGCTCGCGTGCCATGTTGTTGATCGATGGCACGTCGAGAATGTCGGTGGCTTTCTTGAGCATCCCCTTCATCCGGTTGGAGGTCGCGGGAATCATCGGCGGTTCGAAGTACCAGTTCGTGGGCGAGACGCTGTAGAAGAGGATGTCGTCGTGCTTGCGAGCAAATCGCCTGGGACTCGATCCCCCGAGACCGTACTGCCAGACCAGGTGGTTCTGGAAGCACGACTCTCCCAGCAGTTCATCGAGCATGATTCGGACGTGGTGCGATGTTCGCCAGTCACAATGCACGAGAATCGAACCGTCACGCGACAATGTACCCAGGACCGCTTCAACCCGAGGTCTCATGAACTCGACCCACTCCGCGGTGCTTGACCATCGGTCCTCGAAGGCATGCCCCTGCCGACCGGCCTGGGTGCGCCCGGTCGAGAATGGAGGATCCATGTAGGCGAGATCGACCGAACCCGCCCGCACTTCACGGAGGAGGTCGAGGCAGTCACCTTCCGTGACGAGGAGCTCGGGTTGAAGGCTGGTTCGAATGCTCACATTCATGTCTTCGGAAAAGCGGAGCTGGTTACGTTCAAAAAGAATGAGTCATGGATGACCACCATCGTGATGACACCAGGAACGGGACCCTCGGTACAAGACCATCGCCTCGCTCAAGACGGCGAGGCGATGGTTCATCCACGTTTCAATCGTTGAGGGTGCGTCAGGCGGATTCGGCTCGGGGGTGCGCCTGATCGTATCCATCACGCATTCGCTGGCGTGAGAGATGGGTGTAGACCTGGGTGGAGCTCAGGGACTGGTGGCCGAGCAGTTCCTGGACCGAACGAAGATCCGCGCCGTTGTCCAGCAGGTGGGTCGCGAAGCTGTGGCGGATCGTGTGCGGGCTGATCTCGGGATCGAGCCCGACCGCGGCGAGGTACTTGGAGACCTTGCGACGGACCGATCGACTGCTGAGCCGGCCACCATGCTTGTTGACGAAGAGCGGTGATTCCGCGGAAGCGGAGAGGCCCGCGGCGGAGAGCTGCTTTTCAAGCATGTTCACGTAGTGGCGGAGCGCCTTGAGCGCATGGGCCCCGAGGGGGACGATGCGCTCTCGCTTGCCCTTGCCACGGATGATGAGTGCTTCACTCTGATCATCGATGTCGCCCCGGTCGATGCCGACCACTTCGCTGACTCGGATTCCGGTCGAGTAGAGGACCTCGAGGATCGCGCGATCACGAGCACCGAGAAGGTCGGTGTCATCGGGAGCGGAGAGAAGACGTTCGATCTGGTCCACCGAGATCGCCTTGGGCAGACGCTTGGTCTGCTTGGGAGTACGGATCAGGACCATCGGGTTGTTCTTGATGATGCCCTTGCGCTCCATCCACTTGTGGAACGAACGCAGAGTCGCGATCTTTCGCGCCATGGTCGCTGCGGAATACCCCTGCTCATCGAGGTGAGTGATGAAACCACGGACGATCTCGATGTCCGCGAGCAGCATCTGGTCGGTGCAGGTTGCCGCATTGCTCTTGGGCTCGGCACCCTTGAGGCGATCCTCGAGTGCCGCCTGTTCCGCATTCATGTCACAGCTGATCGAGTACTTGGAGCGGATGTGGTCCGTGAACTGGCGAAGGTCAAGACCGTAGCACCGACCGGTGTACGGGCTGAAATGGCGTTCTTCATTCAGATAGCTGATGAAGCGGTCGACGATCGGAAGATGCTCGCTCATGTTGGAATCCCTGGGTGTTCCACTGAAGACTGTGCTCTTCACCGTGCGTGAAGGCAGGTGTATTGGCAGGCCGCCCACGTGTGATCGAGGCCCTCCGACGGCTGAAGAGAGCCCCACACGCCTCCCCGTCGAGTCCGCCCGGGTGAGACCCGGCCCGGACCCGGAACAACTCAGGGGGCGTCCGGTACATCGGAGGAATCGATGTCCGGGTTGAGCGGGTATCGGACGGTTCAGGCAAAAAGCTTCCAGACCCACCTGAGGGCCTGAAAACGCCGATTTAGACGGCTTGAGTTTTCGTGGGCCTTTTTATGACCCAGCTGAGGCAACGGCAGTTCCTGCCGATTGGGACGCGGAAGCCTCGTTCAAGAGACGACTCAGCAGCTGGTGAAAGACGAATTCAGCGTAGTCATCCATGTCGAGGTGGTAGAGACCCAGATCACTTCGGGCCAGATTCTGGGTGGATCTCCCTTCACTGTAGGCTTCCATGGCCATCAAAACCGCATGATTCTCGGCATCAAAGATCCCTGATGCCTGAATCGGCAGGTAATCGCGGAAAACGAGGGCCTCAGCCTGGTTTCGGGTGTCCCCCCCCACCGCCATGGTGACCGATCGGGAGTCGAAGGCGACCATTGAATTTCGGTCGTGGGGCCGAATGAGCTGGATCGAGGAACCCAGTCGAAGCGGCTGGTAGGGATCGTAGGCCATGATCGTCCCCACGAGGATGGCATCAGCACCGAGGACCGTGCAGATCTGCTGGTACTCTGCACGAGTGGGAATCCCATCCAGGCCGATGTCCAGCGCCAGCATCACCTCGAGGGTTCGGTTGAGAGGAAGAACATCGATTCCGTTGACCGATGCGGTCTCCAGAACCAGTGAGTCGGTGATGCCGAGGCGATCGACAGGGCTCACCCCGCTTTCGTTGGCCAGCGGGGCGATCGCCCACACCTGCTGGCGGGGCAGCCAGGGAGAGTCAAGGGAGGTCGGCATCTTGTACTGACACCCACCAAGCACAATCAGCGTGATCAACACGGCCAGAATGCGGATGAGGAGACAAGCAGGCAAGAATTGCCGGTGAGTGCCTGACTGGGAGGCCCGAATTGCGAGGTATGCGTCGTCCATGCGGGAATCAGAGCAAGTGAGATTCCAACCAGACGATAAAATCCGGAATCGAACGATGACCGCCGACGACATCGGGCCTGCCGTCGGCGGTCGTTGTTCGTACACCGTGCTGAACTGGAGTCAGTCCTCGCGAGCCGGTGCCGTGGCGTCCACGAACACTCCCTGGGAGACATCGGACGTACCGTCGGTCGCGGCGGGAACCGACCAGATCACATCCTCACCCCCGCGATCGGACACGAAGTAGATGCGACCATCCTTGCTCCAGTTCGGCTGCATGTTGCGGAAGCTTCCGGTGGTCAGGGGAGCCTGACCCGACCCATCGAGGGAGACCATCCACACGTCGGCCTGTACGGGCCATGCCGCTGAATTCCCTTCCGGATCGGCGACCTGGCAGTAGCAGATGAACTTCCCGTCGGGCGACCAGCTGGGATGCATGATCGCTGCGTTGCTGGCGGCAGCGATCTCGGTCGGATTCGAACAGGAACCATCCTTGAACTGCACCGTCCAGATGCTGAAGAACTGACTGCCACGCTGACGGGCCTTCTGGAAGAGGATCATCGAATCCGCCTCGTTCGGGGACCATTGCGGGAAGAGACCGTCACAAACGTAGGTGCGGGTACCCGGAGAATCGATCGTGTAGGACCAGATCTCCCAGTGGTTGGAGCGAGCGTTCCGGCGACAGTAGGTGAGTTCGGTTCCATCGGGAGAGAAGCTCGGATGCAGCTCGTGGTCGGCATCGAAGGTCATCTGGGTGGCGGGACCACCTTCGGCAGGCATCATCCAGATGTCCCAGTTTCCCGCACGGTTGCTGGCAAAGGCGATCCAGCGGCCATCGGGGCTGATCGTCGGCATGGCATCGTCGGCGGGATCGAACGTCATCCGGGTGATCGTCTTTCCGTCCACCTTCTTGCGGTAGATGTCGGACTGGGTGGCATGCTGAGTCGAGGCGTAGACGAGGAAGGAACCCGTGGAATCGATTTCGGGGTCGAAGTCGGAACCCTCAGAGGCGAAGGTCACCTGTGACAGACTGCCCTGGCCTTCGTCCTCGCCATCGACCCAGAACATCGAGTCGGTCTCTCCGTAGAAGCCGCTGGTGGAGGTCATCTGGAACCCGGCCGAGTCCACTCCAGAGGTGGCTGAAGAGGAGGAATGCCAGTCACTGGAACTGGAACACCCCGACAGGGCGAACAGCAGGATCGAGCTGGTCAGGACAGGGCCGATGGAGGGGCGGATTCGATCAATCATCATGGAAGTGCTCCGTGTGGAAGTCGTGTCATTCGTGTGGCAAGGGCTCAGGTTCGCCACCCAATCCAGAGGGCTGGAACGAACTGCTTCAACGAACCAGGAGTCACACCTGGAGGACCGCTCCCGGCCCGTACCCCTCAATCGGCGTTCTGGGGTCCGGAATCCACACGGATCCGGGCAGAACTGGAGGAAACTGCATCCAACCACGGGAACGCGGCGTGTCGGAGCGGAATCGGGGGATCTGTGCTTGTGGAGGAGCTTCCAGATGGTGGCTTTTGGCTGGGATCCGCTAGAATGGGGGATTGTCGATTCCGTAGCTCAGTTGGTAGAGCACGCGACTTTTAATCGCTAGGTCCTGGGTTCGAGCCCCAGCGGAATCAATCGTTTCAGGCACCTGAACTCCCCTCGAGTGATGAAGCTCAGGGGCGCGGTGTCGCCCGGCAGCGCTGTTCGCACCGAACACGTGCTCGTCCCCCTCGGAGGTTTGTTTCCGCATGTTGGTCCTCCATGCCGCCTGGTCGAAGGATTCACTCCAGATCTGGGCGGAATCCGAAGAACACGCCCGCGAGTCGCTCAATGAGCTCCTCGGGCAGAGGGGTCGCAACCTGACTCCGGAGCCGGATCTGGAGCTCGACCAGGATGCGTTCGGCGAAGACCTGCTGGAAGAGACCGCTGAAACCTCACCCCGAGAACCCACATCCGAGCAGGATCCCGCGGAGGCGCCGGCGGGAGATGACACACTTCGCAAACGGGAGACGACGAAACACGCCTTCGTCGAGGATCCGGACAAGTTGCGGGTGTTGCTGGAGCGCACCGGGGCGATCGAAGGCAGCATGATCCGGGAGGAGACGACCCTGACCATGCATCTCCCCCATCGGATGCACGGACCGACGAGTGTTCCGGAACCGAGCGAGCGACTGGCATCGGAGCTGGGATGGAGTCACGAAAAAGACGCCCTTCAGCTGGAACCGGTGATCATCGGGACCCTGTCGGTGCACGCCCGGCATGCCGCGGAATTTCTGGTCGGTCTCGAGGATCGATTGGATGAACGGGAAGTGGTGTTGGGGCACGACACCAGATTCTGGATCGAGTCCGGAAGGCTGATCCTCGACCTGCTCCGTGAACAGCGATTCATTCCGACGATGTCACAGGAGCGAGATGGCATCCTGCGAGCGACGTGGATTCCCTGGCTGAACGACCGGGAGGCCTCAGCTCGCGCGGCCCATCTGCTCTCGTCCACGCCGGCGGTGGCCTGTGCGGTGGAAGAGAACGGGGACACCGACGCCTGGGGCATCGTGGAACTCGCGCTCCGGCAGATGTGTGATTCGACGGTCCGGGACATTCTCATCAAGGACGACTATCCCGAAGCGATCGAGGACCGCGACCTTCTGGCCGACCAGCACGCGGGCTGGCTGTCCGGTCTCCTCAATGGAATCAATGAGATACCGGTGCGACACGGGGGCGAATCACAGATGCTTCGCAACGCACGGCACTGGATCTCGCACCTCGATGACCGCAGCGCATCCCGCGTCGTGAGACTCTGCATGCAGCTCTCGGAACCCGAGGTGGACGGGATCGATCCGGAATCGACACCGAGGGATGCCTGGTGGCTCTCCTACCACCTCATCACGACCGACGATCCTCCGATCATCATCGACGCGGAGAAGATATGGGCCCCTGATTCGGCAGGTGACCGGCTCCTCTCGCAGATCGGCAACGAGACGGAAACCGCCGCGGATGTCCTGCTCGCGGAACTGGCCCGAGCGGCTCGGATCTGTCCGAAGCTGGAGCGCTCACTCGAGGATTCCTCGCCGATCGGTCTCGAGCTGTCTCTGGAGGAAGCGTATGAATTCCTGCGTGAACTGAGACCACTGCTCCAGGAGAGCGGGGTCGAGGTGCTGGCTCCCGACTGGTGGGGACAGATGCGCAACCGACTGGCTGCACATCTCATCATCGATTCCGAATCGATGGACTCGGTCGAGGGCAAGAGCTGGGGCTCGGGTCCCGGACAGCAGGGCGAGCTCGGACTCCACAGCCTGGTGGACTACTCCTGGCAGATCACTCTGGGTGATCGAGCGGTCTCGGTGGATGAATTCCGGAATCTCGCGGCGCAGGGAACGCCCCTGGTGCGGATCAACGGGACCTGGGTCGAGATCCGACGCGAGGATGCGGAGGGTGCCGCCAAATTCATCGAAGAACACCCCGGCGGCCAGATGACGGTGCTGGACGCGATGAAACTCGCTCACGGGGTGGACAACGCGGACATTCCGATCCCGGTCGTCGGCATGAAGGCGACGGGGTGGGTTGCCCAGATCTTCGGAGAGTTCGAGGAGGACTCCGGAGATCGCGGACTCCAGCAACTGCCGCAACCGTCCGGATTCCAGGGCGAACTCAGGCCCTATCAACGATCCGGTCTGAGCTGGCTGGCGTTCCTGGACCGGTTCGGTCTCGGCGCATGCCTGGCCGACGACATGGGACTCGGCAAGACGATCCAGCTGATCGCCCTGCTGCAGCACGAACGAGAGACCAGCGAACAGCCGGAGCTGATCGGACCCACCCTACTGGTGGTTCCCATGTCGGTCCTCGGCAACTGGCGACGCGAATTCGAACGATTCTCCCCTGAACTCAAGGTTCACCTGCAGCACGGCATCGGCCGGCCGATGGATGATGCATTCCGCGAGGTCGCACGAACTCATGACGTGATCGTGACCACCTATGCGCTGGTGACGCGGGACCGGGAGATGCTCGAGACGGTCGACTGGTGGCGAGTCACCCTGGACGAGGCGCAGCACATCAAGAACCCCCCCACCAAGCAGACGGCCGCAATTCGGGCGCTCCAGACCCGCCGGAGGATCGCGCTGACGGGTACTCCGGTGGAGAACCGCCTTGCGGAACTCTGGTCGATCATGGAATTCTGCTGTCCGGGGTTCCTCGGGGCCAACGCCGACTTCCGCAAGCGGTTTGCCCTTCCGATCGAACGCCATCGAGATGAACAGCAGGCACGAAAACTGCGCGAACTCGTGCAACCGTTCATTCTCCGGAGACTCAAGACGGATCCCAAGGTCATCTCCGACCTTCCCCCATTGGTCCAGAGCAAGCAGTCGATAGCACCCTCCGACGAACAGGTGAAGCTCTACGACACGGTGGTCGAGGAGATGCTTCAGAAGGTGGACAGCGCGGAAGGCATTCGTCGGAGAGGCCTGGTTCTGGCCTCGCTGGTCAAGCTCAAGCAGATCTGCAACCACCCCGCTCATTACCTCGAATCGATCGGACAGGACGCCGGGGGGGTCGCTCCGGAACGATCCGGGAAGTCGCTCCGGCTCATGGAGATGCTGGACGAGGTGATCGCCACTGAAGACCGGGCGCTGATCTTCACCCAGTATCGGAGGATGGGCCATCTGCTGGTGTCGATGATCAGACAGGCATTCGACATCGAACCACTGTTCCTTCACGGAGGCACTCCTCAGGTGAAGCGCGATCAGCTTGTCGAACGCTTCCAGTCGTTCGATCCGGCGTGCCCGATCTTCATCCTGAGTCTCAAGGCCGGCGGCGTGGGTCTGAATCTCACGGCCGCGAATCACGTGTTCCACTTCGATCGCTGGTGGAACCCGGCGGTGGAGAACCAGGCCACGGACCGTGCATTCCGAATCGGACAGAACCGAACGGTGAACGTCCACAAGATGATCACCTCCGGAACCCTGGAAGAGCGAATCGACCAGATGATCGAGCAGAAGACGGAACTCGCGGAACGCATCATCGGCGCCGGGGAGTCGTGGCTGACTGAACTCTCCACCGGACAACTCAGAGACCTTCTCTCGATCCGGCACGCGACCCTTGAGGAGTCGACATCATGAGCATTTCCATGGGGAACATGCCCCGGCCGAAACCGGACGGCCCACGACGGGTGCGAAACGGAATCAAGCTGTACCGGAAGAACGGACTCGAGGACCTTCCCTGGCCGGCTTCCGAGTGGATCCGACGTCTTCCGATCAACCACGACGATGAATCACACCGCCTCGCGCTTGAATACGGAAAGAGCGGCCAGGCGATCAATTTCCAGGTCGAATCGGGATCGATCACCTCGAAGGTCCAGTGCATCGAGCCCAAGCCGCACGAGGTCCGGATCGAGTTTCCGGGATTGAACGAGACCAGCTGGAAGCGGGTTCTCGAGGAAGCGGCGTCGGGTGCGATCTATTCGGCAAAGCTGCTCTCCGGGGAGTTTCCGGAGATCGTCAACGAACCGTTTGCAGCCGCGGGACATCCGCTCATCCCTGATGTCCAGGAGATTCGCACCTCGTGCAGCTGCGGCGAACATGCGCCCGACAAGCCGTGTCGACACGTGGTCCTGGTCTCGATGATCCTGATCGAGCGACTGGTCGAGACGCCGGAGCTCGCGCTGGAACTCCGGGGCCGAACCGGAAATCGCTTCCTGGACGAACTCCAGGAAGCCCGGATGCTCACCACTCGCGGGGTTTCACAGGCGCACACCAATCCCGATGTGATCCAGCTGGCCTCACCGGTCCATTCGATCGAGAGTCGACTGGGCGATTTCTGGAGGCCGGGAGCCTCTCTTCAGGACTTCAAGAACGGCACCCTTCCCGATCACGTCCCGCATGCACTGCTTCGACGGCTTGGCGCATCGCCCCTCGAGGGCCGTTTTCCGATCACCGGACTGCTCGCCAGCATCTACGACACGGTGGCCGAGGAGGCGAAGCGCATCATCGACAAGGCGGAACACCAGGAAGACCTGCCGACGCAGGGCGATGAGGACTGACTTGGGAATCAGGACCCGTCCGGTCCCACCGGATCACTTCCGTACTCCTCCTCGTAGTCCTCGATCGAAGCCTGAACGACTTTCATGGCATGGTCCCGGCCGTAGACTCCGGCGACCGTGACCGATGACGAGGATCCGGGAAGAAGCTTGTACGTACTGAAGTAGTGCTGGAGACGATCAACCAGTGCCGAGGGTATCTCACCGATGTCCTTGGCGTTGCCGTAGACCGCATCGCGCTTCATGACCGCGATGATCTTGTCGTCCGCCTCGCCGTCGTCGATCATGCAGATTCCCCCGATGACCCGGGTCTGAAGGATGATCTCGGTGCGATTCACCGGTCGCTCGGTGAGCACACAGATGTCCAGCGGATCCAGATCACCCCGAGTGCTGGTGGGTGACAGCGCGGCGACCCTGGCCCCACACCAGGTACGCGGCACGAATCCATACGGGGTCGGCGGCGTGGCGCTGGTGCGTTGCGGTCGGTCCACCCGAAGGTACCCGGTCTGCTTGTCGGTCTCGTACTTGATCACGTCGAACGGCGTGAGTTCGATGAACGCCTCGACTTCACCCGGCGCCTCCGGACCCCGGGAGAGACCGTGCCAGGGGTGTGGCCTGAAACGAAACCATTTCTCGTGCGAATCAGTCATCTTCACCTTCTTTCGTGGTGGTGACGACATCCGAGTCACCGCCGGACCGGTCGGGCAGGCGCAGCATGAGATCCTCGATCGCGACCTGCAGCTGCTCGTCGTGCCCCCGGGACTCATCCTGCGGGGTCTGCTTGACCACGATGTCCGGTATCGCTCCGTTGTTCTCCATGTCGGTCCCATCCAGGAGGTACCAGCCTCGGAAGGGAAGGCGGATCGACGTTCCGTCGACCAGCGAGGTCCCCCCGGTCGAGATCACGCCCCCGTAGGTCTGCTCCCCGATGAGCGTGCCCCGGCCCAGCGTCTTGAACGCGTGCGAGGTGATCTCCGCGTTCGAGAAGCTCTTCTCGTTGCAAAGCATGTTGATGGGAAGCACGTAGCGCTGAATGAAGAGACGGTCCTGCGGGTACCCGTGGGTGATTCCGGGATCGGAACCCCTCGGGACGGTGTAGGCGTGCGGCCGCGCGGTGATCGAGGAGAGCAGGCGATCCGCGGTCCATCCCCCACCGTTGTTGCGAACGTCGATGATCAGTCCGTCCCGACCGTCCGCAACCGCGTAGAGATCGCGTTCGAACTCGTCGAGCGATGCCTGATTCATCGACTCGATGTGCAGGTAGCCGATGCGGCCGTCGGACGCCTCGTCGACCAGGGTCTGGGCGGTTCGCTCGCGCTGGGCGCGTCGCAGTCGCTCGTAGCCCGAGGCGGAGATCGGTTCGAGGATCGCATCGAGCTCCATGAAGACTGGCTCGGCCTCGGCATCGTCCTGGGGCATCATTCTGCGAATGCCGACGATGACCTCTTCGCCGACCTTTCCTCGCAGATGGCCTTCGATCGTCTCACCCTCGGCGATCCGCTTTCCATCGATGCTCAGGATCACGTCGCCGGGTTCCAGCGGCATCGGACCGACCGCGGCCGGGGAATTCTCGACGAGTTCGATGACCTCGAATCCACCCTCGGGGTGGACGGCATGCACGGTACCCAGTCGACCCTGGGATCGGCTGATCGAGGTGGAGTATCCAGAGGATCGGATGCCGGTGTGCGACGCGTTGAGTTCGCCGAGCAGCCGGGCCGCGACCCAGTTGAACTCATCACCGGTCCAGGCCCGGGAGGCCAGTTCCTGGTAATCGTCGGTCAGTCGGTCCCAGTCGACGCCGTTCATCTCGGGGTGGTAGAAGACCTCGCCGAAGATCCGGGTCGCTTCCGCGAACTTCCGACTCGACTGTTCCTCGAGGTCGATCTCGATCTCGGCGTCGATGCCGATGGTCTTCTCGCTTCCGGAGGGCATGGTCATCCAACCGCCTCGACCGCTGTTGACGGTGACGAGCTTGTCTCCGGAGAGCGTCATGTGCTGCATCGAACCGGAGCCGAGTCGCTTGGCACCGGTGCCGTCCCACTTGACCGACCAGAGGCCGGCATCGCCGGGTCCACCGCCGGAGTTCGAGTAGACGATCGCATCCCCCGCGGGGGTGATCATGACCTGGCGTTCGCTACCGGGCAGGGAACTCATCCTTCGGACGCGCAGGTAGGCGTCATCGAGCGAGAGCGTCCAGTCCGGCTCCCCGGGGGCTGCCTTCTCGTCGTCTTCCCCGGTATCGACGGGCAGCGGCTTGCGCTTCTTGGCTGCCTTGACCGCTTCCTTGTAATACTCGTCGAGCTCAGGTTCGTGCAGGCCCTCGAGCGACTTGTCGAGGTAGACGCGGTAGACGTCGTACTCCTCGTCCTTTCGCTCGCTGGAGAAGGCGAGAATGCGGCCGTCGGCGGAGAAGCTCGGGCTCATGTCGTTGTCCGGGTGTCGCGAGACGTTCACCGCGGCGCCGGGGTCGTCGACGGGGATCAGCCAGATGTCGGAGTTGAAGTTCCGGTCGTTCACGCTGAGCGCGATCATTCGAGAGTCCGGAGACCAGATGAAGTCGGAGAAGAAGTCCCACTCCTCCCGGATGAGTCGATCCTCGCCGGTGGCGAGGTCAAGGACGTGGATGTCTCCGCCCCCGCGACGGAAGGCGAGCATGGTGCCGTCGGGCGAAGGGGCCGGTTCGCCGTTGTTGAATTCGTTGAGGACCACGGGCTCGATCTCGAATTCGATCGCATCGTGCCAGCGATCGGGATCGAGCATTGGATCGGGCTTCTCCGCTTTCTCCTCGACCTCCTCCTCGGCGTCCTCCTCGACATCCTCCTCGGTTTCTTCCGTGCCTTGGGTGGCGGCTTCTTCGGCAGGAGGATCGGACGCACCACCACTCCCGGGATCCTTCTGGGAGTTGTCGGTTGAGGCGTTGTCTCGGACATCAAGAGTGCTTTTGCGGGCATCGACCCCATCAGCATCCGCATCCGAAGACTCCTCGGATTCATCCTCCTGGGGTGGGTTCATCAACTCCGACCACCGATCCCGGACCTCGGTGCGCGTGCGCAGCACCCGTGCCTGGTAGATTCCATTGGTACCGTTGTCGTCGCTGGTGAAATACAACGAGAGACCATCCGGGCTCCACGCGATCCCCTGGTCATGAGCCAGGGTGTGGGTCACCCGACGGGTTGGACTGGAATCCGCGACGTTGCGGACCCAGACATCGCCGTAAGCGACGAACGCCATGACCTTGCCGTCGGGACTCAGTGCCGCCTCGGTGACGTTGCGGGAGACGGTGCGGGGGACGACCCGGTCCATACCATCCTGGTTCGCCTGGATCGAGAGGGGAACCGGGGTCGCGGACGGATCGGTCAGGTCCAGTGCATAGAGGGTGTCCCATCGCTGGATGATCGCAGTGCTGCCGTCGTCGGAGAGGTCGAAGGCGGTGATGTCCCGATCCTCGAACGACGTCAGCGGCTCGGCCAGTTCCACGCCGGGCACGATCGCCTGTCGATAGAGGTTGACGGTGTCGTTGGCTCGATCGGACATGAAGATCATCGTGTCGTCGTCGAGCCACTGCGGTGAGCCGTCGTTGCCTTCCCAGGAGGTCAGCTGCACGAACTCGCCATCCGGCGTGTGGAGCCAGACGTCCCTCGAATCGGGACCCCGGTAGTGGCGACGGGTCCAGGAACTTCCCCCGCGCTCGAAGAGCACGGCTTCTCCGGAGGGGGATCGGGTCGCCGAGGTCCCGAAGGCGTCGTGCACGCGCTCGGGAACCCCCCCGCTCGCCGAGACCTGGTAGGGACGCGAGGAACGATAGAAGTCGCCTTCATGCCTCGAGTCGTACGTGATCATGGGTTCGTCGGTTCCGCCGGGTCCCGCGCCGTAGTCGCTCAGGATCGCGGAGCGATCGGACTGGACCACCTGCCGGACCCCGGAACCATCGGCGTTGACGACCCAGATGTTCCGGTAGCCGTCGCGATCGCTCTCAAAGGCTATTTCTCTTCCATCGGGACTCCAGTCCGAACGGGAGTCGACCCCGGGATGCACGGTGAGCCTTCTTGCATCACCGCCCTCGATCGGAACCAGCCACAGATCACCTCGCCAGGAGAAGACCACCTCGGTTCCGTCGGGAGACACCGACGGGTAGCGCGGAAGGTCGACATCGGATGCCTGAGCAAGCGTCGATGCTCCGTAAACGAGCCCTGCGAGCAGAAAACCGTTCTGAAGAAGTGTGGAGTACGCGAACATGAGGTGCCTCGAATGCTGGGACGTTATCTGGACATGAAAATCCACGGGGAATCAATTGTAGCGAAGTCCTGGAGGAAGCCGTGAAAACAAGTGTGAACCGCGGGTACCGCCGGTGAATGGGTTGACTGTTCGGTCTGTGACGGCAGGTCCGATCCAATGATCGAGCCGTATCGCGGAGAGGAGGAAAGAATCCGGGCTCGTCGCCCGAAAGGAGGATCAGGAGGTGAGCGAAATGAACTTTGCCCACAATGACGACAAGTTCCAGCGACTGCGCAACATTCTTTCAGCAATGGACCGTTCGATCGACAAGGCACGCGAGGAACGACAGAACTTCGTGACCGAGCCGAACCTCGTGGAGGGCCCGGAACAGGTGGAATCCGTCTCAGGCAACCAGACCCGGGGCGAGCCGCGACTGCCCACGTCGATCTTCGATCGCAGCGGCCCGATGCTCAAGGCACGCCCCAAGCGGTCCACGCAGGACTGAAGCTGAGGGCATTCCGAGGAAAATTTCCAAAATGAGGCACGATCATGGCCGGTTCACATCCGCCATGATCGTTTTCACATCAGGAACAAGTATGATCGTCCGATCGAACTGCGGGAGTCATCTGTGACATTCATCGGGCAGGCCATCAAGAACATGTACCACACCGGATCGGTGTGGCCGTCCTCCCGGGCGCTCGGGCTCGCGATGAGTCGGTCATTCCGTGGCGCGGTCACACCCCGCCGAATACTCGAGGTCGGCCCGGGCAGCGGGCCGTTCACCCGGGTGATTCTCGAGGCGCTCGAGGATGGTGACGAGTACCACCTCGCCGAGATCAACGAGGAATTCTGCCGTGAGCTCGAGCTGCGGATGCTCGAGCCGTATCGATCGAACCACCCGGATAGGATCGTGAGGCTGCATCAGGGTCCGGTCGAGGACCTGAAGGTGGAGAGTCGATTCGGCTTCATCGTCTGCGGCCTCCCGTTCAACAACTTCCCGCCCAAGGTGGCACGCAGCATCTTCCGCCAGCTCCTCGAGCTGCTCGACGACGACGGAGAACTCGCCTACTTCGAGTACGCCGCGGTTCGCAACATGCGTGCACCGTTTGTCGGCTCGGAAGGTCGCAGGAAGATCAAGCGCATCGACGCCCACGGCAAGTCACTGAGGCGGAAGTTCGACAGTGAACGTGAACTGGTGCTTGCGAACATCCCCCCCGCCTATGCGATCCGGCTCAAGTCCAGCGAATCCAACGGCGGATCACCCACCTGAAAAAGACCCGTTCCGATACTGGAGGAACGGGCCTTGTCACCCGGTTGGGCGATTCGGAACGGAATGGGCCGGATCAGGGGCGAGTCGTGATCAGGCCTTCCCGTACAGATCCAGAATGTTGACCGTGAGGGCCTTGGCATCGATCGGGCGCAGGTTGAGGCCGTCGATGAGGGTACCGAGATTGGTCGGAGGGGCCTTGTCGAAGCCCATCTCACTCATGATTTCCATGACTCGCTTGGAGTACTGCTCGAACGGGAAACCCTGGGGCTCGTTCCGGGAGAACTGTTCGAATGGAAAACCCTGAGGCGCGACGTCGGATCGCAGGTTCCCGCCGCCCAGAAGCAGGGCGAGATCCTGACCGTTGACCGTTCCGTCATCGTTGAGATCGCTGTCCTCGGAATCCGAGTTCCAGTTGTCCAGGAGGTCCTGGAGCGGGTTTGACTCAGGAGTCTCCTCGGCCGGGGGTTCGTCGGCTGCCGCATCCTGCTGGCCGCTTCCCCCGGCAAGCGCGATCGTGAGATCCTGTCCGTTGACCGTTCCGTCTCCGTTGAGGTCACCGGAGGACGCACCCTCCTCACCCCAGCTGCCCTCGACCTCGTCGACAAGACCGGACTGGGCCTGGCCGCCCATGCTCAGGAAGATGGCGAGATCGGCGCCGTCAACGACTCCACTGTTGTCGATGTCGAACTCGTTGGCGGTGCTTCCCCATGCCTCGAAGAACTGATCCATGTTGATCTCGTTCAAGGCACCACTGCAATTGGGGTTGCCGGGGTCCGAGGTGCTGTCGGTGTTGAAACCTGCGTCGAACGGCTCCATCGATGCGGGCGCCTTGCCAAGGCTGGGATCAGGTCGCTGGGTCGCACCCAGATACGGAACGGACGTATTGAGGGCTTGGGACGTGTACATGAGGAATCTCCTGTGCTTCTATTTCTCATCACACTGCTGCAATTCCCGGGCCAGACCCGGATACCCCCTCACAGGCGATCAGACTGGTCGGGCCGCACGCTCGAGCAGGAATTGCCGAAGGATTTGGGCAGAGTTTGCCCCCCGAGGACCTCACCACCCGGTGGGACGTCGGGGGGGG
Organism: Planctomycetota bacterium; assembly: GCA_036336805.1. GTDB lineage: Bacteria > Planctomycetota > Phycisphaerae > Phycisphaerales > SM1A02 > UBA8087. The sequence goes on along the minus strand of JAYZFJ010000006.1, from coordinate 21,281 downwards.
CGCGGCCGGGAGGACGGCTCGCTGGACGACGCCTCACCTCGATAGCCGGTACAGATCAGGAACATCTCGACGGACTCGGATCGAGAGGCCGCAGGCTTGAAGCCCTTGGCCTTGGCGAACGATTCTGATGCTCGCCTGAGCAGTTCCGGGTAGGCCTCGCCCTCGAACACCTTCATGACGCAGGATCCGCCGGTTTTCAGCCACTGGGGAAGTCGATCCAGGAGTTCATCACAGAGCCGCGCGGATCGGAATTGATCAGCGGACGGGGTCCCGGTGGTGTCGGGAGCCATGTCGGAAAGAACCGAGTCAGCCTTGCCGCCCAGCAGGGCGGGTACGTCGGTGGTCATGACATCACCCTCGACCAGGGTGACGTTGTCCGAGAAGCCGTGCGGTGCAATGGGCTTGAGATCGATGCCCAGAACCGAACCACGCGGTCCCACCCGAGCGGAGGCGACCTGCAGCCACGAACCTGGCGCCGCGCCGCAATCCACGACTCGATCTCCCTTTCCCAGGATGCGGCGCTTATCATCGATCTCGATCAACTTGTAGGCCGCTCGAGACCGGTAGGATTCTCGCTGGGCCTTGCGGAAAAAGTGATCATGGAGCTCCTTCATGGCAAGAGCGTATGCGATCGGGACGAATTCCGGTGAAGACGCACCCGATGAAACAGGAATCTGTCTGAAGTGCGGCTATCAGCTCGCTGGACTCGGGGAGCAGGGTAACTGCCCTGAATGCGGATCGGGCTTCGGGAGGGAATGGGTGATCGCGGGCTACAAGAACCGGGGAGGCCCCGGTTCGACCGTGGGCTGGGGAATCGGCTTCCTCCTGCTCGGAGGCGCCGACCTGTTGTTCACCGCCTTCAGCAACCCCTCGCTTCTGAGTCTGGGCTCGATCTGGGAATTCATCAAGGATCCATGCAGCATCATCGGACTGATCATGCTGGCGATCGGGCTGCGTGGCGTCATCACCGCACGAACCCACGGCGGGGACCTTCGCTGGGTGCTGACCGACACCGGCATCTACTCGATCCGGGACAACGGATCGGCCGGCAAGCCCATTGCATGGTCGGATGTCCGGAAGGTCCACGTACCGTTCGTCTTCGGTCTGAGCCCGAGGCGTTGGAGGCTTCTGAAGATACGACGTCGTTGGGGAGCGTCCATGGACGTCTTCCGCAGAAAGGCACCGGGAATCTGGGTGAAGGGACGGACCCGCGGGGAACTGACGGCCCTTGCGGTGGACATCAACCTGCGCTTTCTGGAGAGAGAGCCGGCTCAAGCACCCGAGGATGTCTCGTCCGAGGAGCAGTCGATCGGCCAGCAGATCGATTGACTCAACGCCAGGGTCCGAAGGCCAGTGGATCTTCGACGACGTTGATGCGGATCTCACCCTCGGTCGTTCGAATCAGGACCGGATTGAGTCCATCGTCGAGTCGTGCGTTCAGTACGTTCTGATCGTTTCGGCCCTCGGTGAAACGCATGCGCCCTTCGGTGATCCTCATTTGGATTTCACCCTCGACCACGGCGACATCAAAGAGACCAGTCGACCCTCGCGGCACTCGGTAGTCGACGTCGCCTTCCGAGGCCAGAATCTGGACGGCGTCGATCAATGGATGGCTGGTCGCGACCACGACATCGCCAAGATTCGTCTCGATGTCCACCGGTCCAGTGTTGTTGCGGATGTGTACCTTGCCATGACTGGTCTTGACCTTGACCCGATCGATCATCGGGGTCTGGATGCGAAGATGCGCGCGCATGTACCAGGGTTCAGGCCCCGAATATGTGGTTTCGATCGAGAGTGTCTCGACCGGACCCGGCCCGGGATCCAGGCGGGAGTTCCACGAGAGGTACCGGAGTGCCTCCTCCGGCTCGAAACCTCGGAGATAACCGTGATGAGCTTCCCGAATGAGCTGGACCGTGGTGACATCGAAGGTGGGATCGGCGATCACCACCACGTCGCCACCGAAGGAATCGACGATGACGTCGATCGGACCCCGGGATCGGTATTGAACCAGGCTGTCATGCTTGCGGGCGACGCCACTGAGTCGGGCCTTGATCGCGCCGCTGGTGGTGTTGGCAACCCGCTCCGGATGATTGGGTCCGGTACACCCCGCACACCACATCCCGATCAGGAGCACCAGCATGGCGTGAAGAGGCGAGAGCAGTCGGCGATCAGGACGGTGGCAGCGCATGGAGGAGTTCCTGTTTCCAACGAAGGACGGTCCGAAGACCGTGCGGACGATTGGCTCCGCAAAAGGGACTATCGGCACGCAAACACGCATCACTGTGTCTATTTCCGCACCTTGGCCCGGGGACGAGGGTATTTTGGGTCAAGAATGATCACGCTGAAACCATGGATCGTGAGTTTGGGGCTGATTGGTCCAATCCAGGACGGGCCGAGGATATCGGACCAGTTCCGATGCACCCTTGCTCCCGGCGTGGTGGCCGTTCTCCGAAACGCGGAGGAGACCGGTGCGAACATGCGCTTGATTCTCGACCTGCACCCGGACCACCGCGGGTTCGGCGGGGGGACGGGCGAAGCGGAGATCATCAGGGCCAGCACGCCCGTCGCTTCCTGGAACCTCCCCGCGGAGTCGGCTGAACTCGACCTCGAAGCGGGCATTCTGATCGTTGAAGATCCCGATTACAGCTACCCATCGGACTGGTCTGCGCTGAGTGGTGACTATCGAATCAAGCCCATGCTGGTCGTGACCCCGACAGATCGGGAGAACGAAATCAGGGTCGAGGGTCCGAAAGTCCCGGTCAGCTTGCAGCCGAACGCCGCCGAGCTGGTGAAACTCGATCTCGACGAGGTCGTTCGGGAGGTGGGCTCCGGTACCGCCGATACCGGGGTGCCGGGAGTGCTGGAGATCATGCGCGAAAGTCAGTTGCTCGCCGGACACCCCGAACCTGTCGGAGGTGGCGGTGAGGATCTGCACCGGGCATACGTGGTGCTTCCGATCGGCTACCACGATCTGAGACACGACCGCCGGGTCTGGCCCGTGATCTATCTGATCCCCGGACGCAGCGATGCCAGAAACGTGGCGAACACCGTCGCGAAGCTGGCGGTCGAACCTGCGATGAAGGGAATCGTACCCCAGGCGATCTGGGTCGTGCTCGCGACCGGGACCCCCTACGGCCACCACTTCTTCCTCGACTCGAGCCTTCACGGCCCACGTGCGCGGGCACTGGTCGAGGAGTTCATTCCCTGGATCGACATCCGATTCCGCACGATCCCGAAGCCGGACGCCCGACTGCTCGCGGGTGAGGAACAGGGCGGATTTGCCGCACTCCACCTCCTGCTGGAACATCCGGAGGTCTTCGGAGATGCCTGGGCGACCTCGCCGGAGGCCATTTCGCTGGAGGCACTGGGAACCATCAACCTGCGTGATGATGTGAATGCATACGAGGATGCGGATGGCTCGAGCAATCCCGCACTTCGAACCTCACTCGGATCGAAACGGGAACTCATACACCTCGACGTACGGGGTGAGGTACTTCGCAGCCGGGCACTCGATCAGCCCGGGGAGCGGTGGTCCGAATTGTGTGCCGCCTTCGGCGGAGGTCCCACCGGGAACCGTGAGGCCTGGTGGCCCTTCGAGCCGGACACCGGCCGGCTGAGACCGATCCAGGTGGACAAGTGGATGCAGAACGATCTGACGCGAAAAGTGCGAATGGATCCGATGCTGGCCCGACACCTGAACGAACATGCACGAATCATGGTCGGCGACCGTGACGAGTACTACCGCAATCTGGGGGCCCGGGTGCTGCAGGAAGCGGTGCGAACGTCACTCGGCAACGAAGGGTTGGACGTCGAGGATCCAACCTGGATCACGGAGATCGACGCCTCAAGCAGCATCGAGGCCGGGATGGTCGCAACCATGATGCGAAACGAGGAGATCATGGCCATCCTCAGGGATCGGGGCCATCACGAGTGACCGACGCTCCCGGAGAAGGTCCGGACGTCCCCACCCCCCCATGCCTCAGACGGTCGCCACCCCGAGCATGCGGGCGGCGCGACGGGCGACATCGACCGAGCGAAGTCCGAGGTGCGCAAGCTCGTCTTCCACGGTCCGAGCTGATTTCGGAATCGAACGCACATGGAGCTGTTCGATCGTGAATCCATCACCTGACTCCGTGACCGCGTCCGCCACGGCGGAACCGATACCGCCACCGTAGTTGTCCTCGACGGTGAGGATCATGCCGCCATTGTCGTTGGCGACGTCCAGCAGGGCATCGACGTCGAAGGGAATCGAGTAGAGGTCGATGAGCGAGGCATCGATGCCCGCCTTGTCCAGAAGCTCCAGTGCCTTGTTGCACTCGTGCAGCATGTAGCCTGCGGAAACGATGAGCAGGTCTCGCCCCTGGGTGAGCACCTCGAGGCCGCCAAGGTTGAAGACCGTTGAATCGTCGTAAAGGAATTCAACGTCCGGACGAGCGGTACGCATGTAGCAGACCCCTTCGTAGTCGGCCATCACCTGAGTCAGTCCGTAGGCTGCGTAGGCGTCCGCCGGCTGGAGGACGTAGCACGCGGGGTTTCCTCGGTGGTCCTGCACGGTGGTGAAGGAACGGAACCAGGCGACGTCCGGAAGGGACATCTGGCTGGGTCCGTCGGAGGCGGGCCCGATGCCGGAATGGGACCCCACGATCTTGATGTTCGCCCCACTGTTGATTGCGAGTTCGATCTGGTCGTAGGCCCGGGTGAAGAACTTCGAGAAGGTGGCCGTGAATGGAACCTTTCCACCGGCGGAGAGTCCCGCGGCGACCGAGACCATGTTCTGTTCGGCAATCTTGCATTCGAACATCCGATCGGCGAGATCCCGATCATTCGCGAACCATTCGGTGAAGGTGGAGTTCTTGACGTCCGCATCGAGCACGACGACGGAGGAGTTGCTGTGACCGAGTGCACGAAGCGCGACGCCGAAGGCTCGCCGGGTCGCGAACTTGCCGGTGGCGAGGGTCGAGGCCATGTCGAACTGGTTCATCGCCTCCGCGAAGCTCGGAGCCTCCGAGATCTGCTCCGGCTGGGGGCTTCGCTCGTCCGGTGGGTAGATCGTCAGCTCGTCACCGATTCCCAGGGTGGAGGTCAGCTCGTTGCGGAGCCCCTCGAGTTCATTGATCGCTGCCTGCAGCTTCTCGCCGGTGACCGGCTTGCCGTGCCAGCCACCCCCCTGGCAGATGGGCGAGCCCCACCCCTTGATGGTGTTGGCGACAATCGCGACCGGAGCACCCTGGGAGCCCTTTTCGTAGTTCACTTTGGCGACTTCGATCGCCGCGAGAATCGCATCGGGGTCGTGCCCGTCGATGACCTCGGCGATGAAGCCCGCAGCTTCGAGCTTCTTGGCGATCACGCCGGAAGTCTGCTGACCGGAGACCCGATCGGCCTGGCCGAAACTGTTGCAGTTGAAGATCGGAACCACGGAGGTGAGGCGGTGATCCACGATGAAGTCAATGGCCTCCCAGACCTGCCCCTCGCGGGATTCACCGTCTCCGATGATGCAGTAGACCTGCTTTTCGATCTCATCATGTCGGGCGGCGAGGGCCAGACCGGCCGCCACCGAAAGTCCCATCCCCAGCGAGCCGGTGGCGGCATCGAAGAAGGGAAACCCTTCCGTGGGGTTGGGATGTCCGTCGATCGGCGAGTCGATGTCACGCAGGGTCATCGCGTCGTCCATCGTCATGGGACGCAGTTCACCTTCCTTGCCGATACCGACTCCGAGATCCGCACAGGCAGCGTAGACGATGGGAACCGCATGACCTTCGGAGAGGACGAGTCGATCGGAAGAAGGGTAGCGTGGATGAGCCGGGACCCAGCGCATCGAGTGGTACATCAGGACCGTGACGATGTGTCCGAGACTCATCGCCGAGGTCGGATGTCCGGCCCCCGCCTCGGCAGTCATCTCCAGGGAAGCTCGATCGAGTTGAATCGCCTTGGCGTGTACTGCTGCTGCAAAGGACATGGTGGACTTCCCTGCGCGGATGCGCTCTACGAGTTCGAATCCCACGAAGATCACTTCGCGGCGTGTGAATGGGAATGACGCCGACTACGGGTTCACCGCTTCGGTTTCCATTGGCCTTCCTGAATCGGAAGGTGAGCGTGGGGATCGGGGCGTGTGCCTCGAGGCAGCTCGGACGAACCTGACGAGATCGCAGTTTCAGCCATTCCTGACTGATTGGGCAGTATCTTCGCCCCAGCCCACTCTCGCAACTCGGTCGTGGACGGGAAACGGGGCTTTTGAGTTCCCCAGGCGCTCTGGATACACTCGGCCGGACGCCTGCGGGGCCGGAAGACCCCGAAAATGTCAGCGGATCAGAGACCACGGCACCTCGGGGAGGCGGAGCGGAAGAATTCCCGAGAATCCAGATTTTCAGCGTTTCAACGGATTTTCCCGAAGGGAAACGCATTTGGTTGCTTCCCCCCACTCCCAACCGGATCTCGAGCACCTCGAACCGATGCACCGTGAACGGCGGTGAATGGAGAAGACGATGAACACGCACCCACCGCTGGAATCACTTCGGGGAGGGCGCCCCACTGGGCTGCTCCTGCTGCTGGCCGCACTGGTACTGGGCCCTGGCTCCATGACATCGGGCTCTGCCACCGCGGAATCCTCCGACCCTGCGGCACCGAAGCAGGATGCGTCCGATGCAAAACCGGGGGCAAAGACGCCCGCACAACAGGCCAAGGATCTCGAAATCGATCTCCAGGTTCCGGGTGAGGAGAAACCGCCGGAGGGCAGGGTAGACGATGAACATCCCTGGACCGTGGTCGAGAAGCTGCCGGTCATGACCGACCCGCGGGGAGCGGTCGGGGTGTACCACCGAGACAGTCCAAGGAGCTTGCTGTGGAGCTTCGGCAGGGCCTTGGACGCCTACCGGGAGCTCCTCCAAGAGGAGGGTAGAACCTGCGAGAACCAGGCCGACCTGAAGTGGATCCAGAGTCGGATCGCCACCTGCTTCGATCTGGATGGGATCGCACCGGAATTCCGTAACTCGATCGCCACGGATGCAGCCGTTCTGCTCAGAGGTGTCATCCGACGAGTCCCGCTGCCAGCCTGGGAGGACATACCCAACAAGGCGGAAATCGATCAGATGTCGGAGGGTGAGAAGATCAAGACCTATCGGTTCCGCGACGTACCGATCGAACTCATCCAGACCGAGAGTGGCGAACATGCCGGGGAATGGGTGATCTCGAAACGTACGCGACAGAATGCAGCGGCCGCCTTCGAACGAGTCAGTGATCTCCAGCCGATCGCAGCTGAAGGAGACCTGATCGAACTGCACTTCATGCACCCCGGGTGGATGATCTCCCCGACTCTCATCAAGAACCTGCCGGAATGGGCGAATGCATACTTCTACAAGCAGGCGCTCTGGCAGTGGATTCTCGCCATGGTTGCCATCACGGTGATCGTGCTGATGCTCCTGGTTTTGTTCATAGGACTCTCCAAGGCACAGAAGCGGATTCGCTCTCGGATCAGGTTGGAACTGCTGACCTGCATAGGCTTCAACCTGGCCGGAATCATCGCGCTGAGCCTGAACTACCTGATCGAGCATCAGATCATGATTTCTGGCATACCTCTGGAAGCGATTCTGATGATCTTCACCTTGATCAGCATGCTCTGCTTCGTGCTTGCGATTCTGAGTGCGAGCATGACCGTCGCGGAACTGATCATCAGCTCTCCCGCAATCAGCTCGAGGGGACTCGATGCCGCGTTCACCCGGGTGATCGCACGGTCGACGGGGATCCTCATTGCGATCGTACTGATCTTCAAGACACTCTCCCAGTTGGGATTCTCGCCGACGACCCTGCTGGCCGGAGCCAGCGTGACCGGACTGGCGTTCGCCCTTGCGGCTCAGACGATGTTGAAGAACTTCTTTGCGAGCATCACCCTGCTCACGGAACGGCCGTTTCGCGAGGGCGACCTCATTCAGATCGGTGAGGACCGAGGCATCGTGGAGACCATCGGACTCCGATCCACCTGCATCAGGGTTCGTGACGGGAACCTGGTGTACCTGCCCAATTCGGAGATCGCCCATGGTCGGATCGAGAATGTCAGCCGCCGGCCGCACATCCGATGCGAACTCACCCTGGGGGTGACCTACGACACCTCCTGCGAGAAGATCGCACAAGCCACCGAAATCGTGAAGGCTGTCCTGCAGGAAACGATCGAACCTCCTCGATCGAAATCACCCAAGGTCTATTTCACCGACTTCGGAGACTCCGCACTCGCCATCACCGTGACCTACTGGCAGTCCACCACCGACTACGACACCAGTCGCCAGAAATCCCACGATGCCAATCTGGAGATCCTGGACAGGTTCCGGAAGGAGGGAATCGAGCTTGCATTCCCGACCATGACGGTCAAGATCGACGAAGGGTCGGACGACGCGCCGCCGGCCAGGAAGCTGACGGACCAGGATTCCCCGAACGCCGACTGATGGCGGGCCTGATCAGGAGGTCCGAGGTACCTCACCGTGCTCGGCGGTGATGCGGGAGCGTATGCCACCCCGGCCCTTCCAATCGGTGATCACCTGCATCCAGATGGGACTCATGGTCGTGGCCAGATCGTCCCGAATCCGATTCGTCACCGCTTCGTAGAAGATTCCTTCGTTTCGGAACGACTGGAAGTACATCTTGAGGCTCTTGAGCTCGACGCAGACCGCCGCAGGCTGGTAGCGGACGGTGATCGTCCCGAAATCGGGATGACCCGTCTTCGGGCAGACGGACGTGAATTCCTCATTGACGTGCTCGATGACAAAAGGCGTGTCTGAGGGGGAATCAAAGAACTCGAGAAGGCTGGTATCGGGCATCAGAGTGGGTACTTGGTGAGGATTTCGACGACCTTGGGCTGGTCTGGATTGACGCGCAGACTGGAGTAGAAGGCCTCGCGCGCCTCGAGAGCCATCTCGACATCGGTACGCTCGCTGCGCAGCCATGCATTCAACGCGTTGACTCCGAGCCCGTTCAGGCTCGGCCAGTGGTCGGGGTCGAGTGCGACTGCATCTTCGTACGCCTTCATCGAAAGGGCGGCATTCCCCAATCTGAAGTGCGCCCGACCCAGGTGTTCGTAGGCAATCGCGCTCGGAGCGATCTTCAAGAGGGTTTCCGCGGAGTTGATCGCTTCCTGCCACCGCTTCGCCTTGATGAAGGCACCGACCAGCTGCAGCAGAATCTCTTCGTCGATTTCATCGAGCTCCAGCGCGATCTCGAGCTCCTCGATCGCCTCGTCGAGCATGCCCGCTCGTTCGAGAGTCAGGGCCAGGCTCGTCCGTATCGCGACGTCTTCCGGTTCCAGACGCGCCGCCGCCTCCGCGTAGGGCAGGGCGCTCTTGGGTCTTCTCATCGCCATCAGGGTGTCGGCGGCACCGATATTTGCCTCGACGCTCATCGGCCGGATCACCAGAGCACGCTGGTAGGCGACGATGGCTTCGGAGTATCGCTTGAGCGATTCAAGCACGGCCCCATGGCCGATCTGTGCGTCGAAGTTTCTGGGTTCGAGCCTCGCGGCTCGTGCATAGTTCGTTTCCGCGGCAATGAGGTTTCCGGTGCCCTGATAAAGCGCTCCCAGTCCGAGGTAGGCGTCGGTCATCGTCGGGTTCTGGGAAAGAAGATCCTCGAACAGGCGAATGGCGAGTTCATAGTCCCCCTGATCCTGAGCCCGCTCCGCGGCGACCAGTTCCAGCACCTGAGCCTCGTTGGGTTCGGTCGTTCGGTTGAACGCGGTCATGGCGGGCCGTGAACTGCGGATGATGGCGGTATCCGTGTTCACACACCCCACGAACAGCACTGACGCTGCAAGCAGGAAACATGTCGCTCGAATGGAATGGCTCGCCTTCATGGATTCCTTCTGTACAGGGTATCACACGCCTCTGTTCACTCCATACGACAGCTCATGACTGGAGTGATCTCAGATGCTCCAGATTGACCTCATCCCACTTTCGACCATCAGGGCTTGGTTCCTTGGCCGTTTCTAGGATCATTGGTCGAGATCTCAGGAGGGGATGTCCAATAACTGCACGAAAGCAACTCGCACCGCAGCACCCTTCACCGATGTGGGCGTGTCGGTCCAGTCGGGAACCAAGCGCACCGATCGAATCATTGAGGTGCAACGCAAGCAGGTGCTTGAGGCCACACTGTTCGTCGAAGAGCTGGAGCACCGCCTGGGCACCGGACTCCGTGGACATGTCGTAACCAGCTGCCGTGACGTGACATGTGTCGAGACAGAAGCCTACCCGTTCCGGGGACTTCACACGGGAGCGAATGAAACCGAGGTGCGCGAAGTCGTAGCCGAGGTTCGTTCCCGAGCCGGTGGTGGTCTCCAGACAGGTGACCGTTGACGCTCCGGAGGTCTCCCCGTGAAGCTGATCGAGGGCGTCGACGATGCGCAGGAGGCCGGCCTCCTCATCGGGCGTCGGAGGCTCGCCGAGTCGATTCGGCTCACGCGGTTTCCGGGATTGTCCGAGATGGGCTCCGGGATGTGCCACCAGCAGAGGAATGGAAAGTGCCTCACAGCGTTCGATCTCATCTCGTTGAAGCGTGAGGGATTTGGCACGACCTTCGGGATCGGGAGACGCCAGATTGACCAGGTAGCTGTTGTGACTGACGGTACGCAGCCCGGCTGGATCATCCCAGCCCATCTGGCGAAGCCGGCCGAGCCACCGTGAGATGTCCTCCTCCTTGAGGGGAGGGGCCGACCATCGACGCTGGTTCTTGGTGAACACCTGGACGCAGTCCATACCGAGCGCTTCGGCTTCCTCGAGTGCATTGACCATTCCACCGGAGATCGAGAGGTGAGATCCAAGCATGCATTCGTGCTCCTGGGTGACCGCAGGGGAAAGGGTGGGGGCGGACTGACGCAGTCTACTTCACGGGTTGGTCGGTGAGGTCGATTTCAAGGACGGGATGCATGCCGCCTCCGCTCCTCGCGCATGCGGTCGAGGCGCCGTTGCTCGATGCCGAGGTTCTCGTGGTAGTGCAGGATGTTGAACACTGCAGACTTGGCCAGCCAGAGGAGACTGATCCAGCTGATGACCACCCCCCCCATGACGAACAGGACCAGGACTCGGAGGAGCTGCCCGATCAGGGATGGCGCGCCGGACGTGACTCCGATGAAGATCAGCTGCGCGATGATCGAAAGAAACCAGATGGCAGCGAGAACGACGCATGCACCCTGCACGAACCTGGCGCACTGCACCACGCCATCGACGCTCATCCAACGGGCGATGCGTTCGACGATCAGGAACATGAGCATCGTGTGCAGGCTCGTGGGGATGAGCATCAGCATCAGCAGCATGTCGTTGAGGCTCGAGGCCCACTGGAAATACACGACGAGGGAGAGACCCACCCAGACCAGCGCTCCCCAACGAACGAGTCGACAGACGGGATCACCAGCCTGCAGGCGATGGTGAATGGCGACTCGCTCCTTCCATCGTGGGGCCAGCAGGAGACTGAACGTGATGCCGATCAGGCTGCAGCTGAATGCGAACGCCGAGATCCGGGGTACCAGATTGGTGAGCAGGATGCAGCCAATCGGAGCGACGATGATCGCCACGAACGTCATCAAGGGGAGGCGCCATCCGTAGCCGACAACGATGCGATAACTCGCATGGTCGAATGGTGCATGCGCGTCCGCTTCGGACTGGACCAGAGTCCCGCATTCGGGACATGGGCTCCCTATTCCGGTTGCACGCAGGTCGTATCCGCAATGACCGCACTTGAAGGTGCTCACCTGCGTGCTGGGAGTTTCGGACATGCGCACTCCGGGTGCTAGACGGTCACGGCACGGGCGTGCTCGACGGCATTCCTGAACATCGCGAGGCCGGGAGGTGCCTGGGTGCGCAGCTCGGGGTCGAGCCGGGTCCATGCCGGATGTTGTGACCAGCGGGTGAACCGCTCTGGATGAGGCATGAGGCCGAGCACCAGCCCGCTTTGATCGCAGATCCCGGCGATTCTCCGACTGGAACCGTTGAAGTTGAACCCCTCCTGGTAGCGGAGGGCGACCTGCCCCGCCTCATCCAGGTGATTGAGCATCGGATCCGAGGTCACGAAGCGCCCTTCGCCATGCGCACAGGGGAGCATTCCCGCGGGACCGGAGAAGTCGATGCCCTTCGTCCAGATGCATCGGGAGTTGTCGGGGACCTCCATGGGGGTCCAGCAGTCCCGGAACGATGCCTCCAGATTGATCGAGAGTGAGAGGTTGGGAGGAGTCGGTTCCTCGGGCCAGTTCATTCCGGCGTAGGGACCGGGCAGGAGACCGGCCTGGACCGCCACCTGGAAACCGTTGCAGGGCGCGATGATCGGGCAGCCTCGTTCGATGCATTCCTTGAACGGGGCATAGAGGTGCTTGCGCATCAAGGTCGCCAGAACCCGACCCGCCGCGATATCGTCACCGTAACTGAAACCGCCGGGCAGACCGATCAGCTTGAATCCGTCCACCAGTCCGGGATGCCTCACCAGTCGAAGCAGCGGAAGCGTATCGACCAGAGCGCCGGCCTCCCTGAAGGCGTGCGCCAGTTCGAGATCACAATTGATCCCGGGTGCGGTGATGACCAGCGCACGAACCGTCATGAGTCCTCCCCGAACGCCTGGTTGCATCCGGTCGCCCAGGCGATGCGCAGGCTCTCCAGCGAGCAGCTGCAGGGATCGATGTTGTTGACCAGTTCGAGCTTGCCCGAATCCTTGATCTTGCCGATCACTGCGGAGGGAGCGTCGCCGAGGAGCTTCCGGACCGCCGAGAGCTTCTTGGGTGAGATCTCCAGTAGATAGCGAGACGGAGTCTCGGAGAATGCACGTTCCACCTGATCGACGTCATCCTCCACCGGAACCTGGTTGAGATCGAGCTGAACTCCAAGGTCGCCGGCGAAGGCCATCTCGGCGACCGCGACCAGCAACCCCCCGTCACTCACGTCGTGGGCGGAGTGCACCAGTCCCTCGCGAATCACGGACGCCACGGCCCGGGCGTTTCGGGGACCCTCGACGAGATCGACTCGGGGAAGATCGCCCTGGACCAGACCGGCGACCGCCGCGTAATGCGATCCGCCGAGGTGGTGGCGGGTGAACCCCACCAGCAGCAGGACGTTCCCCTTCGACTTGAGGTCCATCGTGACCGAGCGCTCCGAATCCTCGACGATCCCCATGCCCGAGATGAGAAGGGTGGGCGGAATGCGGATGCGATCACCGCTCTCGGTGGTGAACTGGTTGTTGAGGGAATCCTTGCCGGAGATGAACGGCGTTCGATACGCCTTGGCCCCGTCGTAGCAGGCCTCGGCCGCGCGAACCAGACTGCCGAGCCAGTGCGGATCGTCGCAACCGGGCCAGCAGAAGTTGTCGAGAATCGCGATACGCTCGGGATCGGCTCCCACGCAGACGAGGTTGCGAACACATTCGTCGATTGCGGCCAGCCCCATCAGATAGGGTTCGGTCGCCAGTCCGGTCGCCAGTCCGTTACCGATGGCAAGTCCCGTGGAGGATTCCAGGATCGGTCTGACCACGGCAGCATCGGAGGGGCCTCCTTCACCGGGACCGACCAGGGGCTTCACCACCGACCCCCCCTGCACTTCATGGTCGTACTGCCGGATGATCCAGGCCTTGCTGGCGATGTTGGGGTGCGAGAGCAGGAGCTTGGTCTCGTCGAGAAGGGTGCCGCCGGCGGCAATCTCGCTGCTGAGCGAAGGCTTGCTCACATCGATCTGGTGGTAGGTTTCACGTGCCCACTCGGGATCCCAGATCGCCTCGCGCGTGGGCATCGGGACCCCGTCGTGCAGGAACTCCATGGGCAGCCGACCGATCTCCTGTTCCTCGTGGAGGAGGATCAATTCACGGTTCTCGGTGCCGAATTCACCGATGTCGGAGAACTCGACCTGATATTCCTCGCAGATCTCGGCCAGTCTCTCGAGATTGTGCGCGGGCACCGAAAGCACCATTCGCTCCTGGGCCTCGGAAATCCAGGTCTCGGTGGGGGTGAGTCCGGCATACTTGAGGGGAGCGGTCTCGAGGGTCACCCGCGCACCGATCTGCTCTCCCATCTCGCCCACCGCACTGGAGAACCCTCCGGCTCCGCAATCGGTGATCGCACTGAAGAGGCACCCACCCCGCTCGTCGCGCATCACGAGGATCGCATCGAGGGCCGCCTTCTCGACGATGGGATTTCCGATCTGCACCGCATGACTGAATTCATCGGCATGGGAGTCGGTGAGTTCGGCGGAGGAGAACGTGGCGCCGTGGATGCCGTCCCGCCCGGTCCGACCACCGATCACGATGATCCGATCACCGAACTGCGGACTCCCTTCGACCGCATCGCGGGGCATCACGCCGAGACATCCGCAGTAGACGAGGGGATTCCCGACGTACTTGTCGTCGAACCAGACCGCACCGTTGACGGTGGGAATCCCCATCCGGTTTCCGTAGTCACGCACTCCCGCCACCACCTGGCGAAGCACGCGGGAGGGATGAAGGCAACCGGTCGGAACCTCGGCCACATCAGGTCGGGCCACGCAGAAGACATCGGTGGCCGCGATCGGACGGGCGGCCAGGCCGGTTCCCATGATGTCGCGGATGCAACCACCGATCCCGGTTGCCGCTCCCCCATAGGGCTCGATGGCGGACGGGTGGTTGTGGGTCTCGACCTTGAAGCAGACCGCATGGTGGTCGTCGAATGCGATGATTCCCGCATTGTCGACGAAGACCGAAAGGCACCAGTCGATTCCCTCGTCGATGAGCTCGAAGGTCGCGGCCGCGACCGTGGCCTTGAGCAGATTCTCGATCCGAACCACTCCGGATGCGCCTGCGACGTGGTGGGGACGGGAGGATGCGGATTCGACGATGGAGACTTCACTCGAGGATCCCACCTCGCGGTAGTCGATGGTCGCCTTGAGGGTCTTGTGAACGCAGTGCTCCGACCAGGTCTGAGCGAGCGTCTCCAGCTCGATCTCGCGAGGTTCACGACCGGCGGAGGCGTAGTACGTCTGGATGGCCTTCATCTCGTTGAGGTCGAGAAAGAGGTGTGCCTCCCGGGAGAGCGATTCGAGTGCGGAATCCCCGAGACCGATCAACGGGACTTCGCGGACATCGAACGTTCGAACGGTGCCGTGCGGAAAGCTTTGCGGAACGTACGGCGTCTCGTGCACGTCATGCACGACGGGATTGGCGCAGGTCGATTCGATCAGGGCGCGCGCAGACGCTGAATCGATCCCGTAGAGATCGAATCGATCACCCGTCCGGACCTCGACGTCCAGATCGAGGATCGCCTTGATCGCAAGCTGGACACTCTCGGCGGCCGGATCGGTGACTCCCGGAAGCGGATGCACCTCGATGGTCGAGGCACTCGAGGGTTGCCCGGATGCACCGAGTTCGAATCGTTCGGTGACCGGATCGGAAAGCAGCTCGCGACCGATCAGGTCGAGTTGCGTGGCGGAAAGGTCTCCCTTGATCAGGTAGACGGATGCGTGGTCGACTCGGGTGGGCGCCTGATCCGGATCGAACTGCCTGAGGGTCCGGGCCAGCGACTCTCCCACGGGATCGACATGACCGGATGCCGCGTGGATCTCGAAACGATGCACCATCGCGGCCGCGGATGGATCGGTCGATTGGATGGTGCTGCTGGACACGGCGGAACGAGGGCTCGTTGAAGGACGGGTGTGGAATCACGTCTGGTTGAGCCCAGATGGTAACGCGGGACCACGGTCTTCGCCGGGCCAAACTGCCCTCAGAACTGGAGCTGGAGCTGGGTCATCAGGACGAACTCGTATCCCGAAACGGTCGGGCGGAATCCATTCGCCGGGGTGGCGCTCAAGGGGCCCACCGTATTGAAGGCATAGCCCATTTCGAAGGTCCACTTGAGGTCCTGACCGTCCAGATACCAGTTCGCACCCAGCGTCAGGGCACTCAGCGATGCCAGGCCGTCCGGGGCGACGGTGGAGCTGCTGAGCGGCCGCAGTGTCGGCTTGGATATGGGATCGAGATACTGGTAGCGACCGTAGAGCTCCCATTTCTCCGAGAGGTAGAAGGAGCCCTGCAGCAGCAGTCCGAGCATGTTCATGCTGCCTGAGACCGTACGCTGGCCGGGCGGGGGGACAAGGGACTCCACGCTCCATTTGGTCTCGGTGTTGGAATAGTAGATCGCCCCGAAGAGCGAGGCACCACCGAGGTTCCAGGTGACGTCAGCCGTGACGTTCATCCACTGGTTGTTGCCGGAGCTGTTGAAGAGCGTCGGGTTCTGCCCGCCACCGGGAATCCGATATCCATCGGTCGTGGGTCGGCTCCCGATCTGGTAGTGACCGGCCAGGCCGACCATGAGACCCTCGGCTTCACCAGGGGGGCTGGTCATCTCGCGGTATTCATCCCAGGTGCCGGCAATCTTGAATTCGACCCGCGAGGTGATCGCGAAATCCGCCTGCTGATCCCAGTAGGGCGTGTTCACCGGCACCGTACCGACCGGGAAGTAGCCGCTGTTGTTCGAGATCCCCGCGAGGAGGTTGTCGGTACCGCCATCGGAAATCGCCACCGCCCAGTAGAGGTCGTCTCCTCGGGTCGAGAGTTCCACTCCCTGTGATCGATCCAGACCCATGATGTCATCGACGAAGGAATTCGTGGCTGCCAGACGATTCTGGACGGAGACCAGGCGCTCGCGGGAGAACGGGAGCTTGAACTGGCCGAATCGGAGGCTCCATTCGTTGGTGAGATCGAACGAGACGTAGGCGTCCAGGACGTCCAGGGCGCCGGTATTGACCGGATCAACCCAGAAGGTGTCAGGAGACAGTCCCTGAATCGGAGAGAACTGGGTCCTCAGGTAGTACCGGATGCCTGGTTCGAAGACGTGCCCCTGGAAGACCAGTCGAGTATGCGGCAGATCAAACCCGTACTGGGCGTTCGGGAGGTCCTGTGCTCCTCCGGTGATGACGTTGTTGTTTCCCAGACCGGTTTCGTTGCGGGCACCTGCCTCACCGGTGGTCGAGAACATGTAGCGTGCCTGAACGAGCCCGCTCACACGCAGGAGGAATCGATTGTCGGAACTCCTGAGGAAGAACCCGAGTTGGGAGTTCCAACCGGCCGTGGCACCGGATTCCTGGAGGCTCATTCGGCTCGATGAGTCCTCGAGCACGTCGGTGACGATGCTCCTGATCTGGGTGGATCGTTCCTCGGTGAGCCATTCCTGATTGGTTTCCGCACGAAGAGCGTTGACCTCGGCTCGAAGTTGCTGGTTGTCTCGCTCGAGGCTGTCCAGTCGATCGGTGAGTGATCCGAGCGCCGGTGCGTCCTGGGCATCCGACTGAGCCGGGAGGGTGGCACCAAGCAGCAGAGGTGAGATCAGGAGGATGACTGCTGATCCCGGTCGTGAAAGTCGGTTGGTCGGCCTGTTGTTGAGTGTGGTCGCTGTTGACGGCATCCCGTTCGCACCTTGTCCTGATCTGGAAAACCTCTGGACACCGAGTACGGCGGGGAACCCCCAGCGCACTCGATGAAGACGCTCCGAGCACCGATGTCGGAGAACATATGTGTGTGCTATCGGACGGAAGTCCAATAACACCCCAGAAATCGGGTGCCAAAGGAAGGAATCAGCTTGCCCGGAGCTCCGTGATACGAACGACAACCCCCTGCAGCCCCACCACCACGCACCCCTGAGAGCACTAAGGCTTTGTTGATCAGAGAGATGTGGATATCCTCGGGGCGATCAGAAGAGCAACTGCGTCTGGAATCGAATGTTCCATTCGCTGGAGCTGTTGGTGGGCACCCACCCCCGGCTGGCCAGGGCCCCTTCGCTGAGACCGACGAAGCCCGAGTTGAAGTTGATGCCCCAGTCCAGGGTGAACTTGAGGTTCTCGGTGATGAAGTAGTTGGCTCCAAGTGTGAGGACACTTGAAGCGGTGTTGCCCAGAGAGAGGGTCCTGGAGCCGGAGATCGGTGGTCCCCCGGCGACCGCGGAAAAGCCGATCGTGATGTCATCGAGATCCGGAGCCAGGTAGGCGTAGCGAGCGAACAGTTCGAGATCATCGGTGAGCAGGTATCCCCCCTGCACCAGCACACCCCACGAATTCACCGCCCCGAAATCGTAGGTGATCGACCCGTTCACGGGAAAGGCGAAGTCCACGGTGGGTGTGGCGAGATCGAAGTGCTGCCAGACCCCCGCGGCGTAGAACGACCAGCCCCCCCACTTTGCGGTGACGTCGGCGGTGATTCCGTACATCTTCGTACCGTCGATGGAGTCAGGGCCAGGAATGAGCGGACCGGTCGGCAGGCTCGGGCCCAGGTTGATGTTGAACGGATCGTTGAAGGCTGCGTTCCCGTTGAACCGCTGACCCATCGCAGCCGCACCCAGCATCACACCGGGTTCCTGATCGACGCGCGCGTTGAAGTCCTGCAGCACTTCCCAAACACCCAGCAGCTTCCAATCGACACGACCGGCGAACGACCAGGCAGTCGGTGAATTCAGGAAGTTCGTGTACGACTCGTCGGCGTTCATCACCGACTGGAAACCGTTTCCATAGAACGCCCGAAGGCTCAGGGAATCCGTCCGGTACTGACCCTGGAGACCCACCGCCCGCCCGGCATTGAAGTACCCATCGATGATCGAACGATCGGCTGCGAGCTGGAACACCGAGGAAACCAGTTGTTCACGAAGCCACGGGGCCTTGAACTGTCCGATGCGGAACGAAAAGCCGTCACCGAGGTCCTTGTTGAGGTAGGCGTCCTGGAATTCAGCCACGCCATCGGTGGCGAAGGCCATCTCGATCTTGAACTCCCAGCTCGGATCGATGACGTGGCCGAGCAGCTTGACCTTGAGGTTGCGTATCTGGAAGCCGGATCCGGTCTTCGATCCCGACACCGTGGATCGATTCAGGTCACGGTCTTCGAGTATCTGCGCGTTCGAATACTGTTCACCGCTTGGGTTGCGATTGAAGACCCAGCGAACCTGTGACTCCCCCATCAACCTGAGGTGGAAGGCATTGTCCGGTGAGGTGATGTGGAATCCCTGCGCCCTGGAGTATCCGACGTTGATTCCGGTGTCCTGCAGGTTCGTTCGCCGCGAACTGTCTGCCAGCACGTCCCGGACCAGACCGCGGATCGACTCCATACGGCAGGCATCAAGCCAGGGCCGCTCGATACGGTCGTCAAGACGGCCGTTCAATTCGCTGTTGCGAGTCCTGAGTTCCGAGATCTCCCGGGCGATCGATTCCAGTTCATCGGAAGTGGTTGCCTGCTCACGGGCGGGAACGCTCGACTCCTCTCCCACGGCGGAGGCACAGGGAACACCTGAAAGCCAGCTGCTGAGCAGGAATGTGTGCAGGCCGTGTGCCATGAGGGGAGTTCTCCAAGGGAACATCATTGAATGGGATCTGACGTGACTTGGAGCCTCGCTGATTCCACCTTGAGCATCGGCAGGATGGGCCGTCGGACGGGAAAGAAAGCCACCCGGCTTGAACCGGGTGGCAGGGAGTGCCGGAGAGCACGCATGAGAAGATGGGCCTTCGGGTCGGCGAGGAAACCGGAGGATCAGAAGAGCAGTTGAAGCTGGGCACGGAGCACCCACTGGTCGGCGCTGCCGCTGGAACGCCAGCCGTCACTCGCATCACTGAAGGTGCTGAGGTTGTCAGCGAAGTTGATGCCCCAGTCGGTGGTGACCTTGATCTTGCTGTTGAGGAACCAGTTGGCGCCCACGGTCAGGATCGAGACGTTTCCGCCCTCGGTATTGAGGGTGGCCGTGTTCGCGAGGATGCCACCGACCGTCGTCTCGATGGAATCAACGGAGGCGTTGCCGTATTCATACCGGGCGAAGAGCTCGACCGTGTCGTTGAGGGAGTACCCTCCCTGAACGACCATGCCCCAGGGGTCGTAGGGGGAGAGTTCGAAGGCGGCGCCGGTGTCCGTTCGGCCCTTGACGTCGTACCGCTGGAAGATACCGGCGGCGAAGAGGCTGATGTTCTCGAACTTGGCGGAGATGTCCGCGGTCACGCCCCAGACGGTGGAATTGTTGAAGGTCAGGTCCCCATTCAGGCCGGTGAGGGCGGTGGTGTTGACCCCGAAGAGATTGTCGGCACCACTGGTCTGGTTGTACTGCTGCCCCATGACGGCAACCCCGATCATCACGGCCTGTTCCTGGCCCATCGAACCGGTGAATGCCTTGAAGTCACTCCAGTCGCCGGAGAGCTTCCATTGGAAGCGGCTCGAGAACGCCCACTTGGTGGGATTGGAGAGGAAGTTGGTGTAGCGGGTTTGCTCGGGAATCAACGTGCGCTGTCCGTTGTTGTAGGAGCCGGCAAGCGACCAGTCGTCGGTTCGGTAGCTCAATTCCAGGCCGACCGCACGATCCTGGTTGAAGAACTCGTTGACCACCGATCGCTCGACGGCAAGCTGTCGGGAGCTGCTGACCAGCTCCTCTCGGAGCCACGGTGTCTTGAACTGCCCCATGGTCAGAACCACTCCATTGTCGAAGACCTTCTGGACGAGAGCCTCCGCGAAGTCGTAGCGACCACTGCTGGAGCTGAATTCACCGTTGATCTGGTACTTCCACGAGGGATCGATGACGTTGCCCTGGAACCGAACCTTGGCACGGCGGATCTGAAAACCCCAGGTCGTCTTGGGGCTGTTCTCGACGTTGCTGTTCCGATCCTCGAAGCTCTGCTTGGTGTAGTTGAGGACCCAGCGCGTCTGGAGCTGCCCCGTGACCTTCAGGGAGAAGGAGCCGTCCTGGCTGCCGAGGAAGAACCCCTTGCCGGGCTTGTAGCCGGCGACCATGCCGCTGTCCTGGAGGCTCATGCGGCTCTGACTGTCCGAAAGGACGTCCTGGACGATTCCCCGGATCTCGCTCGCGCGTTCGGCGGTCAGCCAATCACGATTCTGGGTGTCGAGGCTCGATGAGAGCGCCTCATTGCGCTCTTCGAGGGCCTGGTTGTGCTGGCGAAGCGCCTCGAAGTCCGCGCGCAGGGCTTCCAGGGAGTCGGCCGTGGTGGCGACTGGTGCGGGGTCCTGGTTCGTGTGGGCCTGCCCCGCTCCGGCAAGGCCCGTAAGGGCGGCCAGCGCGAAGGCCAGTTGGGTGGCGGGTCGTGGGATCATGGGTCGTCGTGCTCCATCGAGAAAGGGCTGATCAGGTCTCTATACCCGGCCTGCGATGACGCCATCGCCGGCCTTCATGCGAACGGTAAAGACTGATCCGATTCCTTGCATTTCATTTGGAGGCTGTTCATCAACTCTTAACACGACGCATGGATCCGCTGAACAAAGCTGCCGCCGCACGCCCCGGACGCGCAGTGCCCATGAGAAAACCGGCCGGTTCCTAGGAACCGGCCGGCCGA
>JAYZFJ010000005.1:0-14554 GCA_036336805.1 Planctomycetota bacterium | reverse complement strand
GGGTCCTTCCATGAGATGATATCCAAATGCCTCCCGCAGCCAGTGGGAAACCACTACACTGCACTCCCAGCACGAAGCGACCATGAACGACTCCAGTGAACATCCCCCGAACGAACCCCCCGGCACCGAGCACATCGAGCTCGTCGACCTGCCGGGCACCTTCGACGAAGGCGATCGTCGTCGCTTCACCGACATGCTCAACTGGATCAACACCGCGATGCTCGTCACCTGCAATCGCACCGAGCCCGGGGGAACCGACCCCCTGCCCCTCCGGCTGATCGGCCAGGCGATCCCCCACCCGCGACTGCTTGAGATCATGCACGCCGGGATCGCGACGATGGCCGACAACATCCACCAGTCACTCAAGGGCGGGACCGAGGCGTTTCGCCGCGAACTGATCGCCCAGGCGCTCCACCAGGAGACCGCCCTGCCGATCGACGACGGGCGCACCTACGCGATCCAGTTCTGCCCGCGACTGGATGCCGGCGACGACGAGAACCTGATGACCCTTGCCGCCCTCACGCGCGACGGGTTCCGGGCGTTCATCCTCGCGATCAGCACCACCCCCGACCAGGCGGAGGCCCTGATCGAACCGCTGAAGGAGATCGCGATCGGCTGCCGGGTGGTCATGGGCTCGGTCCTGCACCTGCTGATCCAGGACCTCGAGTCGATCCTCTCCGACCTCGGGATCTCGACCAGCGACGAGGAACTCGAGCGCTATCGCGACTCGCTCACCCAGGTGCTCAAGAGCGTTCAGGCCTGAGCAACCTGCGCCCCCGCCGATCCGCCTCGAGCATCGCCTCGAGAACCGCGTCCGCGGTCACCGGGAACGGTTCGTTGTTGGTGACCTCGTCGGGCCGGACCGCCCGATCGGCGATCGCCCGGAGCGTGGTGGTGTCCTCGGCCTCGAGACCGACTTCCGCCAGGGTGATCGGAAGCCCCACGTCGGCGGAGAAGCGTGCCGCCTCGTCGTATTCGTCATCGGGCGCACCCTCGAGGGCCAGCAGCATCATCGTGCCGAAGCTCACCTTCTCGCCGTGCAGGAAGGTGTGGGTGGCGGGTGCCACGGTCATCGCGTTGTGCAGTCCATGGGCGGCGGCGATCCCGATCGACTCGAAGCCGATTCCGGAGAGCAGGGTGTTCGCCTCGACCACCTGCTCGAACGCCTCCGACTGGATGCCCGCACGCTTGTCGGCGAGGGCCTGGCGCCCCTGATCGAGCAGGGTCCGACGGCACGCTTCGGCGATCTGCGTGGCGGCGGTCGTCGCGTGTCCTCCCCGGAAGTTGACCCGCCCGCCCCGGATGCAGGCCCGCGCCTCGTAGAACGTCGAGAGCCCGTCGCCCATCCCAGCGATGAAATACCGATCCGGCGAATGCAGGATGACTTCGGTATCGACGATCGTGAGCGCCGGGTTGCGCCCGAAGCTCTTGAAGCCCTGGTAGACGCCCTGCGCGTCGTAGATGATCGCAAGCGCACTGCACGGGGAATCGGTCGAGGCGAGGGTGGGGCAGCTGACGAACGGTCGACCCACCGCATCCGCCACCGCCCGCGCGGTGTCGAGCACCTTGCCGCCGCCCGCACCCATCAGGATTCCGGCCGCACCCTCGCGGGCGCGGACGGCGAGCCGATCGATCTCATCCTGCGTGCATTCGCCGGTGAAGTGCTCGTAGTGCACGGTCCTGCCCGCGGCGGCGCACTGGGTGGTGAGCCGATCGGCGAGCATCGCATGGACGGTGGGACCGGAGATGATCAGGATCGGGCCGGCAAGCCCCAGGTAGTCGAGCTCCTCGACGAGGTCGTCCAGGACCCCGGGACCCTGGGTGTAGCGACCGGTGGATGCGTAGACGAGTTTCATGGGAGCCCTCCTTCGGATCGGCGCCGAAACGGCGACGTGCGGAGTTGTAACAGATCCGCCGCATGATCAGGTGACGACGTGGTCGGAGGCGGCCACGGCCGGACCGACGGCGCGATCTTGGGAGAATCGAAAGAAACTGAACAAAAACGACTTGTGTCAAGTAGGATCGAAACTGATTCTTACTGACCCGTGATGACACCGGGTCGGAGACTGATGACAACCAGAGAACACCGGGGCAGGCCACGTTCGTGGCCTCACGAGGAGACGTCACATGCACATCCAGTTCCTGTTCGGTGCCGCCGCGGCCGGCATCCTGCTTTCGCACGGACTTCAGAGCACCCACGCCTACGACACCGAGCAGGTGGCGACCGAACGCGGGAACGTCCCCCTGTACCTCCCGTCGAATCCGGATCCGAATGCGTCGCTGCCCCTGATCGTCTCCCTCCACGGATACACCGGCAACGGCAGCCAGCACGAGAACTACTTCAAGCTCCGCAACGAGATCGATGATCGGCAGTTCATGCTGTGCGTCCCGGACGGGACGACCAACGGCTCGGGGGATCGGTTCTGGGAGGCCACCGACTACTGCTGCGATTTCGGCAATCAACGACCGGACGACTCCAGCTACCTCCGCGGCCTGATCGAGACGATCATCGCCGACTATCCGGTGGACCTCGACAGCATCCACGTGGTCGGGCATTCCAACGGCGGCTTCATGTCCTACCGGATGGCCTGCGACCATGCCGACCTGATCGCCTCGATCGGAAGCCTGGCGGGGGCAACCTTCGCGAACCCCGCGGCGTGCAGTCCGAGCGAGCCGGTGCACGTCCTGCAGATCCACGGAACGGCGGACACCGTGATCCAGTTCGAGGGACGATGCTTCTTCTTCTTCTGCTACCCCGGTGCCCTGGAGTCGATCCAGATCTGGGCGCAGTACAACCAGTGCGGGAACGGTTCGCAGTCCGGCGAGGCCCTCGACCTGGTCGGAAACATCGCCGGCCAGGAGACCAGCCGGACCGTGCTGAACGAGGGCTGCGAGGAGACCGGTACCTGCGAACTGTGGGCGGTCAATGGAGGCGATCACGGCCCGTCCTTCAACGCGAACTTCCGCCGAGGACTCATCGACTGGCTCCTGACCCACCGGAAACCGGCTGCCGTCGATCCCTGCGCGGCGGACTTCACCGAGGACGAGGACGTCGATGGCGCGGACCTGACCGAGCTGATCGCCGTCTGGGGTGGGAACTCCCCGGTCCATGACCTCGACGGAGACGGCACGGTGGGTGGCGAGGACCTGAGCATCTTCCTCTCCGCCTGGGGCCCCTGCCCGACGGGGTGACCGCGACACCGGCCGGTGCGCCGGGTGACTGGAGCACGATCCCCGACCCTGCGTAGAATCGGTGGCAACCCCGGTCGCGAATCCGCCCGACCACGGGGACCCGGACCGAAAGGGAGCCGCCAGTGCACACCCACGACGCATTGCTGAATCGACGAACGATCCACCGCTACACGAACCAGTCGGTGAGCGACGAGGTCCTCGAACGGGCCCTGCACGCGGCGCATCACGCACCCTGTCATCGGCTGACGTTTCCCTGGCGATTCATCCTGGTGGGTTCGCAGGCTCGAGACGCACTCGCCACCCTGGGGGTGAATCTCAAGCGCGCCCGAACCGGACTCTCCGAAGAGGCGGCGAACTCGGCACGCGCGAAGCTCCTCGCGCCGGATCGCCTGATCGTCGTCTGCCAGGTCGCCTGCGAGGACCCCTTCCAGGCGCGGGAGGACTACGCCGCATGTTCCTGCGCGATCCAGAACCTCACCCTCTCCCTCGCCGCCGACGGCGTGGGCTCCAAGTGGTCCAGCGGCGCGATCACGCGCCACCCCGACACCTACCGGGTCTGCGAGGTCGATCCCACGGGGTTCGAGATCATCGGGTTCGTCTGGGCGGGGTACCCGCAGGAGGTTCCCTCGGTGAAGAGGCCTCCGCTGGAGTCGGTGGTCAAGGCGATCCCCTGAACCGATCGCGCACGGCGGGGTCCGGCGTCGTGATCAGCCGATGATCGGAGTGACCAGCTCCCCGTGGACGTCGGTGAGTCGGTAGTCACGACCCTGCTGGCGGAACACCAGCTTCCGGTGGTCGATCCCGAGCTGGTGCAGCAGGGTCGCATGGAGGTCGTGCACGGAAACCGGGTTCTCGATGATGTTGTAGGAGTAGTCGTCGGTGGTTCCGTGCGTGATGCCGGGCTTGATGCCACCACCCGCCAGCCAGATCGAGAAGCACCGCGGGTGGTGATCGCGTCCGTAGTTGGTCCGGGCGAGCGTTCCCTGACTGTAGACGGTGCGACCGAACTCACCCGCCCAGAGGACGAGCGTCTCGTCGAGCAGGCCGCGCTGCTTGAGGTCCTTGACCAGAGCCGCCTGCGGCTGGTCGACCGCCTTGCACTGCGCGCGGATCTCCGTCGGCAGGTTGCCGTGCTGGTCCCACCCGCGCATGAACAACTGGACGAAGCGGACCCCCCGCTCGGAGAGGCGACGCGCCAGCAGGCAGTTCGCGGCGAACGAACCCGGAGTCGTGACCTCGGGTCCGTAGAGATCGAGCGTCGCCTGGCTCTCGTCGGAGAAGTCGGTGAGTTCGGGCACCGACATCTGCATGCGGTAGGCCATCTCGTACTGCGCGATGCGCGCGCGAACCTCCGGATCGAGGCTGTGCCGGAACTCCTCCTCGTTGAGGCCGGCGACCAGGTCGAGCATGCGGCGGCGATCCTCGCGCGAGACCCCGTCGGGGTTGCGCAGGTAGAGCACCGAATCCTCGCCGGATCGCAGCTTGCAGCCCTGATGTTCGCTCGAGAGAAAACCGCTGCCCCAGAAGCCCGCGGCGAGGGCCTGCATGTTGCCCTTGCCCTGCGTGATCATCACCACGAAGGTCGGAAGATCCTGGTTCATGCTGCCGAGGCCATAGCTCATCCAGGACCCGAAGCAGGGACGACCGACCTGCTCGGTGCCGGTCTGGAAGAAGGTGATCCCCGGCTCGTGGTTGATCGCGGAGGTGTGCATCGATCGGATCACGCAGATGTCCTTCGCGATCGAACCGGTGTGCGGGAGCAGCTCCGAGAGCATCAGCCCGTCCTCGTTGTTCTCGTAGCGCTTGAACTTGAACATCGAGGGGGCGACGGGAAAACGATCCTGCCCGCTGGTCATGGTGGTGATGCGCTGGGAACCGCGAACCGAGTCCGGCAGGTCCTCGTCGAAGCGGTCGTGCAGACCCGGCTTGTAGTCGTAGAGATCGAGCTGGCTGGGCGCCCCCTCCATGTGCATGTAGATCACGCGCTTGGCCCGCGGGGCGTAGTGCGGAAGATTCGCGAGGATCTCCTCCGGGGTCTCCGCCTGGATCGTCGGACCGACCCGGACGCCCTCGGCGTTGAGCATCGATCCCAGCGCGAACGTGCCGAGTCCGGCGCCCATGGTGTTCGCCATGGTGCCGAAGAACCGGCGACGGGTCATGTTGCGCAGGTATTCCTCGAGCGGGTCGTGGCAGCCTTCGGTGATCTTGTTGCGTGGGTCCATGGTGTTCACAGCAGTTCAGTCCTTCACGATCGCGGCATCACTGGAGAGGATCGCGTTGGCGATCATCGTCCAGGAAGCCAGTTCAACGGGGTCCTGGTCGTCCGCGACGGGAGCCTCGCCGAGGGAGACCAGCGCGATCGCGTCGTCGGGAGCCGCGCGGTACCGGTCCCGGTAGGCGGCGACCGCCTCGAGCATCCGCGCGACGTTCGCCTCCGACAGATCGGATCCGGTCGCCCGGGTCGCGAGCAACGCGAGCGCCGAACGGTCGTCGGTGGTCTCCGCGAGAACCCGCTGCGCGGCGACGCGAGCCGCCTCGACGAATTGCTCGTCGTTCCAGAGCACGAGCGCCTGGAGCGGGGTGTTCGTGGCGGTGCGGCTGGTGACGCAGTACTCGCGGGTGGGTACGTCGAAGGTGAGCATCGAGGGTGGCGGCGCCGCCCGCTTCCAGTAGGTGTAGAGGCTTCGCCGCCAGAGGTCGTCGCCCATCGAACGCTCGAAGAGCCGGGTGTTCGACTGGGGCATCGCGACCTCCTGCCAGAGTCCTTCCGGCTGGTAGGGCTTGACGCTCGCGCCCCCGAACTCCTCGACCAGCAGGCCGGAGACGTGCAGAGCCTGGTCGCGGATCTGCTCCGCGGCGAGTCGTTGACGCGGGAAGGCGCTCAGGAACACGTTGCGTTCATCACGTGCGCGCACCTCGGGATCGAGTCGTGCGGACTGACGATAGGTCGAACTGGTCACGATCAGGCGGAGCATCGCCTGGACGTCCCAGCCGTTCTCGCGGAACTCGACCGCCATCCAGTCGAGGAGTTCCGGATGGGAGGGCCAGGCGCCCTGCAGGCCGAAGTCCCCGGTGGTCTCGACGATTCCGCGACCGAAGAAGAGTTCCCAGAACCGATTGACGAACACGCGTGCGGTCAGCGGGTTCTCCTCGGTCATCAGCCACTCGGCGAGGTCCAGGCGATCGACTCGTTCGTCGAAGCCGCCGCGCACCGCGCCCAGCACCACGGGGATGCCTCGAGACACCCGGCGATCGAGGTCCGGCGAATCGTACTGCCCCCGGTTCATGACGTAGGTCGGTCGCGGCGTGGCCCGCTCCTGCATGACCATCGTCTGGGGAATCGACTTCGTGAGCTCGTCGCGTTCCGCCTGGACGCCGGCCAGCTCCTCGGTGAGTGCGCGGTAGCGCGGGGAGACCTGCTGTCGGACCGCGTCACGCGCCCGTGCGCGCCCGGTCTCGTCGAGGGTGTCGCCGGGAAGCAGCAGCGCGATGACCTCGTCGGGGTGTACCTGCTCGTCCGCGACCGCGCGGTGGTAGAACGCGGCGGGTCCACCGGTGTTGACGACCTTGCACACCAGGGTGTTGCGCCCGGGCACGAGGTCGACGAGGAGTTCGTCCTGATCGGGTGCGACACCGCGATCGATCCGGTTCTCGTGGACCAGTTCACCGTTGCGATAGATCTGGAGCCCGTCGTCGCTACCCAGGAACAGGCGGGTGGTGCGGGCGGTCGGAACGTAGATCTCGCGGGCGATGTATTCCGCACCGATGCCCTGGGCGAGTCCCGCGGGGGTGGCTTCGAGGACCAGCGGTGCGTAGCGCCATTTCTGGAGGGCCTGACCTCCGAACATCCGGGTGAAGTCGAGGGGGCCCGCCTCCTCGGGTCCGAAGTCGGTGTTGTAGGCGACCCGCCCGCTTTCGGTGGGGAACGGCCCGGCGATGTACCAGTTGGTGCTCGCTTCGGGCAGTCGGGCGAGGGCGGCTTCCGAAATCCCCGCCAGCTGCAGGCGGACCCGCCCGAACTCGTGCTGGGGATACGGGGATTCGTAGCGCAGCGTCACTTCGAGGTCGGAGCCTCCTTCGTACCCGAACGGTTCGGTCGCGATGAAGACCGCGGTGCGATCACCCGCCTGCTGGTGCGCATCGACCGCCCAGACCCGGCCGTTGTCCGACCGCAGGGCGTTGGTGACGCGGAAGTCGTCGTTGGCCTGCTCGATGTCCGCCCACGCCCAGCTCCACTCGAGCACCTGTCGTCGCTCGGGGTCCTCCTGCGAGCGCACCTCGATGGAGATCGAGTCGAGGACCGCGTTGCCGTTGCCGGCACGCCCCACCCGGTTGTTGACCAGGGAGGGATCGGCGAGCACCTCGAGCATCACGCCGCGCAGTCCGGTCTCCTCGGTGGAAAGGGTGAGCACGTGCTCGTCGGTCGCGGGGACCGCACCGGTCGCCAGAACCGAGTGGTCCGGCTTCAGCTCGAAGGTGGTCCCCTCCCGGCTGTGCGCGGACCGGGGAACCGCGACGGACCAGGACCAGTCGTTCTCGGAGCGCAGGTCCGCGAGGTAGGACTCGACCTGCGCCAGCTCCTCGGCGGAGGGATCGGCCCGCTCTCCCTCGATCGATCCGAGCCGCAGGTCCAGCGCATCGAGTCGGTCGCGGGTGGAATCGTCCGGCACCACCAGCGCCGGCTCGAGGGCACGGTACGGGTCGGGCACCTGCGAATAGAGTCCCGGTTCCTCGTTGTTGTTGAAGAACGCGAGGAATCCGTAGAACTCCTCGATCGAGATCGGATCGAACTTGTGGTCGTGGCAGCGTGCGCAGCCGACGCTCAACCCGAGGAAGACGGTGCCGGTGGTGTGCACCCGGTCGACCGCGTACTCCAGGAGGTACTCGTCGTTGATCGCCCCGCCCTCGTCGGTGGTGACGTGGTTGCGGTTGAATCCACTGGCGATCTTCTGGTCGGTCGTCGCGGAGGGAATGAGATCGCCCGCCAGCTGCTCGATGACGAACCGGTCGAAGGGCATGTTCTCGCGGTAGGCATCGAGCACCCAGTCACGCCAGAGCCAGATCGACCGACCCGCATCCATGTGGATGCCGGAGGTGTCGGCGAAGCGTGCCTGGTCCATCCACGGGGTCGCCATGCGTTCCGCGTGCCGGGTGCGATAGGGCTCCTCGGTGAGCAGGCGATCAACCAGTCGTTCATAGGCGTCGTCGGAGGGATCCGCCTCGAACTCCGCGAGTTCCGCGGGCGTGGGCGGAAGCCCGGTGAGGTCCAGGTACACCCGTCGAGCGAGGGTCCGGGGATCCGCGGGTGGATTGGGTTCGAAGCCCGCCTGGTCCATGCGCGCGAGGACGAAGGCATCCACCTCGTTGGCACACCACTCGGGATCGGACACCTCGGGCGTCGACGGCCGGGTCGGGGGTTCGAACGCCCAGTGCTTCTCGTAGACCGCGCCCTGTTCGATCCAGGTCCGGATCAGTTCCACCTGGTCGGCGGTGAGTGCGTGCTTGCCGCTGTCGGGCGGCGGCATCAGGTCCGCGGGATCGGATTCGGTGATGCGCTCGATCAGAAGCGATGCGTCGGGATCACCGGGGACGATCGCGGCCAGGCCGTCGCGATCCGCGATCGCTTCGTCGCGGCTGTCGAGTCGAAGTCCGACGGCCAGAGTCTCCCGGTCGGGTCCATGGCAGAGGAAGCAGCGATCGGAGAGGATCGGCCGGATGTCCCGTCCGTACCGGATGACCGGGGGATCCGACTTCACGAGGGGATCGGGATCAAGGGGCGCGGTGGGCGTCGACTCGAAGCCGATCAGTCCCAACGATGCAACGACAGCCAGTGCAGGTGCGAGGAGCGGTCGAGTCGAGGGAAGGAACATGTTTCCATCATACCAGTGGGATTTCGTCGCTCGAGACGGAACTCGTGGCTTACCCGGGAAACCAAACGACTCGAAAACCCCTTCAGCTGCCCCAGATCGCTGGTTATACTGATCGATCTCAGGCTCCATGGACCGCCGGGTCACCTCCGGTTCTGGAGTGGGCGCGGTCCGGGCGTCGATACACAAAGCGCCCGATGCACCAACCGCCAGCCCCTCCGAACTCCACCCAGCGAAATCGACACCAGCGACCGAGATGACGATCACCAAAGCGAAAGAGAAGCAGAGCCGGCTCACCCGAGCCACCAGGCTGGTGTTCAACATGCTCCGGCCGAGCCTGTTCATCCACCTGGTGCGACTCGCCAACTTCCAGAGCAACTACCACCTCGAGGCGATGCGGAAGATGAAGCGAGGGCACCAGACGCAGCTGGCCCCGAACATGATGATCTCCAACGGGGAACGGATCGAGATCGGGGATCGATCCGCGTTCGGGCACGGCGTGACGATCCTCGCCGGCCAGAACATCGGCCGCATCATCTTCGGCAAGGACGTCATGGTCGGCCCCTACTGCACGTTCACCTGTGGAACCTACGGGTTCAACATGGGCGTGCCGGCGAACATCCAGCCGATGATCGAGGAGGACATCCGCATCGGCGACGACGTCTGGCTGGGGGCGATGGCGATGGTCATGCCGGGCGTCACCATCGGCGACCACGCGATCGTCGCGGCGAACGCGGTGGTCACCCGGGACGTGGAACCGTGGGCGATCGTAGGCGGCGTCCCCGCGAAGGTGATCGGGACGCGCACCCGCCCCGAGGAGACCGCGCCGGTCGACTGAACGGGTGGCCAACGGAGCACTGATGAAGGCATTCAGCATCGTCATTCCGGCGTACAACGAGGCGGCGGTCGTCGGTGACTGCATCCGCGGGCTGCTGGATCAGCAAGGCATCGACGAACTCGAGATCGTGGTGGTACCCAACGGTTGCCACGATGACACTGCGGAGGTGGCGAGAGGGTTCGGTGAACGGGTGAAGGTGATCGAACTCGAGGAAGGCTCGAAGGTCAACGCGCTCAATGCCGGTGATGCCGCATGCACCCTCTTCCCCAGGGCCTACGTCGATGCGGACATCGAACTGAGTCCGGAGTGCCTGATCCGATGCCACGAGGCGCTGGCCGGCGGGCTGCTCGCCGTGGCCCCGCGTGCGGAGTTCGTGCGGGAGCACAGCGGCTTCATCATCCGCAGCTTCTACGACTGCTGGGAACGAACCCCCTACTTCGCGGACGGTCACATGATCGGCTCCGGGTTCTACGCGATGTCGGAGGAAGGCCGTTCCCGATTCACCGAGTTCCCTCCGATCATCGCGGACGACGGGTTCGCCCACACTCTGTTCGACCGCGGGGAACGGATGACCGTCGAGGGCTGCTCGTTCAGGATCCACGCACCGCGGAGCATCCGGGGTCTCATCGCGATCAAGACCCGGGAGCGTCTGGGATCGATCGAACTGAAGGCGAAGGGCTACCTCCCCCGGGAACGCGAACCGGAGGGCACCACCTTCGGTTCGATGTTCGCGAATCTGCTGCGACATCCGATCTCCTCGGTGATCTACACCGCTCTGCGGATCATCACCCGCACCCGGGCCGCCCGACAGGCACGAAAGCGGATCTTCCACATCTGGGAACGAGACGAGTCCGCTCGCGAGGCGCGTTGACGGAGCGGATGCACGGAACTCGGAACGAGGCGGATCGGTTCGGGAGCGAGCGACGTCCTCGCAAGTCGATCACGGTGAGAGGAAATCGCGGATCGCACCGTCGGAGATCCGGATGAAGTCGTCATCGGTCACCATGCCCGCCAGGGTGCCGTTCTCGATCACCGGGAGGCAGCTGATGCCCTTCGCACGCATGAGTTCGTAGGCCTCGATCGACGTGGCGTCGGCGGAGATCGAGATGACGTCGCGTTCCATGATCGCGGAGACCGGTATCGCGACCGGATCCTCGGAGGCACCTCCGGAACCGAGCCGCTTGAGGTGCCGCAGCAGGTGACGATAGGTCACCAGCCCCACGAGTTCGCGAGCATCGTTCTCCACCGGGATCTGACGGAGGTGCTTCCACTCCATCAGGTTGGTGACCAGATCGATCACATCGTCCTCGTGGACCGTGAACAACTCGGTGGCCATGAACTGGGAGACCCTGGCCACGTGGTGTCGATCACCCTCGAACTCGTCCCGCGAGAGGGTCTTCCAGGTGTGGACCGGTGCGTTGTAGAGCTGGCGCTCCGCGATGCCCTCGGCGATGCGCGAGTAGAGCTGACCGCTGGGGTGCGAGTCACCCGCGGCGGCCACCGAATCGAGAATCCACGCCGATCCGGTGCGACCGGTGCGGACCCGCTGCTCGATCACGCTCAGGTAGCGTTCGATGTCGGAAGCGTCGATGCCGCTGGCTTCCAGACCGAGGGCGGACATCGGCAGGATCCGTTCCAGGATGAGTTCCCGCGCCGGATGGAGGCTTCCATCGATCCAGTGGATCTGGGCGTCCAGTCCATAACGGGCGGCGGAGAAGAAGTCCTGCGCGACGGTCTGAAAGGGAAGGACGGACGTGACGTCGGGCACCGAGTCGTGCAGTTCCCTCATCAGGCCGAGCCAGAGCGCGGTGTTCGCGACCTCGTCGATCGGGGTCGGACCCGCGGGCAGCATGCGGTTCTCGATGCGGAGGTGCGGCTTTCCGTTGGACACTCCGTAGCACGGCCGGTTCCAGCGGTAGACGGTGCCGTTGAATCGACGGAGCGTGTTGAGGCCGGGCACCCCCCCGTCCTTGAGGACCGCGAGCGAATCCTCCTCCGGGGGGTCGTAGAAGAGCGGCTTGAAGCGAGCGACGTCCTCTCGGAAGATCTCGAGCACGCTGCTCCGGACCCAGTCGTTGCCGAAGGAGACGCGCGGAGGGATCCGCCGACCGGAGCTCTGAGGGGTTCGAGTGTCGATCGACTGCTGGAAGAGCGCGATTCGCGTCTCCCGCCAGAGACGTCGGTTGAGCAGGACCGGTGAATTGGTCGCCGCCGCGAGCACCGGTGCACTCGCCAGCTGCGCGATGTTGTACCAGCGGGCGAACGAGTCGGGGTCGACCTGGAAGTGGACCTGGAAGCTGGTGTTGCACGCCTCGAGCATGATGTTGTCGTGGGTGATCGAGAGCTCGTCGATCCCGTCGATGTTCAGTTCGTAGGGCCCCCCGCGAAGTCGGGAGAGTGCCTCGTTGAGTTCGTGGTATCGGGGCTTGTCGGTCAGGTTCTCGAGGCTGAGGTCGGCTTTCGAGAAGGAAGGGAGGATCCCGACCAGCAGGATCATCGCGTCGTGCTGACGAGCCACCGCACGAAGCTGACCGAGGTGCGCGTGGATCTGCTGCTCGAGATCGCGGAGGGCGTACCCCCCCATTGCGATGGGGTTGAAGTTCACCTCGAGGTTGAAGCGGCCGAGTTCGTTGGTGAAGGCATCGCCGGGAAGCGCACCGAGCAGTCGATCCGCGATCGGGAACGGGCCTCCGGAACGATCGACGATCGCCACCTCCTGTTCCGCGCCGATGCGTCGGATTCCGGTCTCCAGCAATCCCTCGGACAGCATCAGCTCAAGGGCGTCGATGTCGCGAAGCAGACTCTGGAGGCAGGCACGGCGCGTCGATTCCGAGTCGGGTCCGCCGGTTGGGTGCTGGTCCATCGGGATCCTCCGTGCAGTCGTTTCCGCTCGTCGGGGTTCGGATCAGGAACCGACGATCTCCTCGAAGAAGCGCCGGAGCAGTCGCCCCGAATCGGGGGTCGGACGCATCGATGCCTTGAGCATCTCGAACTCGTCGTCATCGGGCATGTACTGGCGGAACATCGTGAGCCGCTCGACCAGCTGTTCGGGAAGCAGCTCCGCGTGGAACTGGGTGCCGTAGACCGGGTATCCCTCCAGGCAGAACGCCTGGTTCCGACAGCTCGCGGAGAAGGCAAGTTCGCGGCAACCGTCGGGGAGCGTCGCGACCCGATCATGATGACCCATCAGGACCGGATAGCGATCGGGCATCGAGCAGAAGAGCGGGTCATCACCGGCGTCCGGGGTCGAGTCGACCTCGACGACCCCGACCTCCCCGTGCTCGGGATCGGTGAGGACTTCCCCCCCCAGGGCACGCGCGATGAACTGGTGCCCCCAGCAGGAACCCAGAAGCGGCTGCCGCCGATCGGCGATGGTGCGCACGGTGGTGATCAGGTCTTCAGTGAACGGATCATCGTTGACGACCGAGTGGGACGCGGACCCTCCGATCAGCACCGCGTCCGCATCCCGGCAGAGGTCCGCGGTGCACCGGGGGTCGGTCGCCAGGTTGACGAAGCCGAGCTGGCTCCGGTCGATCCGTCCGGTCTCCACGATGCAGTCACGTTCATGCTTGGCGGCGACATTGTCCGCCCGAACCTGGAAGAGAAAAACGCTCATGTCGTCTTGACTGGCCATCTGTTCGTCATCGTACCAGCTCCCGGGACCTTCAAGCGAATTCCGGCAAGCGGACAGCGTCTGGCGAAAGGGGGAATCTGGTACGCTTTTCTCCCGTCGACCGCCCCGAGAACCCATTGGAGAAGACGATGAGCACGATGCAGCAGAGTTCCACGGAGACCACGAACAGCAACGCACACCAGGTCCCCAGCGACGCACTGGTGGTCTTCGGGGTGTCCGGTGATCTGGCCAAGAAGATGACCTTCGTTTCGCTCTACAAGCTCGCGGAGCGAGGACTGCTCACCGTCCCGTTCATCGGCGTGGCGTTCACCGACTGGAGCGACGACCAGTTCCGGGAGCACGCCCTCCAGTCGATCAAGGAGTGCGGGCAGGAGGTCGACCCCTCCGTGTGGAAGAGGATGTCCGAGTCGATGACCTACGTGCAGGGCGACTACACGAAGCCGGAGACCTACGAGGCGGTCAAGGGCAAGCTGGGGGACGCCAGGCACCCCCTCTTCTACCTGGAGATCCCGCCGAGTCTCTTCCTCACCGCGGTCGAGGGACTGCACGCCGTCGGACTCACCCGGAACGCGCGGGTGGTCATCGAGAAGCCCTTCGGCCATGACTACGATTCGGCGGTCAAGCTCTACGGCGACCTCGCGAAGATGCTCGACGAGAGCCAGATCTACCGCATCGACCACTACCTCGGGAAGAACGCGATCCAGGACATCATGGTCTGGCGCTTCTCCAACCGGATGTTCGAGCCGATCTGGAACAGCGCGCACATCGAGAGCGTGCAGATCACCATGGCGGAGTCGTTCGACGTCGCGGATCGCGGCTCCTTCTACGACAAGGTCGGTGCCCTCAAGGACGTGGTGCAGAACCACATCATGCAGATCATCGGACTGCTCTCGATGGATCCGCCCTCGAAGGCCACGCCGGCGGCGATTCACGCGCAGCAGCTCCATGCGTTCGAGTCGATGCGTCCGATCGATCCGTCCGACTACGTGCGCGGCCAGTACGCCGGATACCACGACGTCGAAG
>JAYZFJ010000004.1:0-29437 GCA_036336805.1 Planctomycetota bacterium | reverse complement strand
GCGTTCTACGCCTGGGTCACCGAACGACGGATGGCCCTCACCCATCTCAACGTCATGGCCCGCCGGGCCTCGAGGAGCGATGGTCGGAGGTTCCTCGTCGACTGGCTGGAGCGTGCCCTTCACAAGTACCCCCCGCCCGGCGACGAACCGATCGAGATCAACCAGGACGATCCCCTGGAGACGGTGCACGCCTACGCGCTGCGGCTCTTCGGATGAGAATGTGCGTCACTTCGCCGCGAACCAGTCGCGGCCGTAGGCGGCGTCGACCACCAGTGGAACGGCCAGCTCCATCGCGTGCTCCATGCGCTCGCGGACCAGGGCGGTGACCGGTTCGATCTGATCTTCCGGGACTTCGAAGACCAGTTCATCGTGGATCTGAAGGAGCATCTTCGTGCCCGGGGCCTCGGTCGGCAGGCACCGATGGAGGTCGAGCATCGCGAGCTTGATCAGGTCCGCGGCGGAGCCCTGGACGACGGTGTTGATCGCCATGCGCTCGCCGAGCGCCTGTTCGTTCGGGTTGCGCGCGTGGATCTGCGGGATCGCGCGGCGGCGACCGAGGATCGTCTCGACGTGGCCGTCGGCGTGGCCCTTCGATTGATCGACGCAGGCGGCGAGGAACTCGTTGATCCGGGGAAAGCGCGCCTTGTAGTTCTCGATGATCTCCGCGGCCTCGGAGTTGCTGACGTCGCCACCCAGGCGGCGCGCGAGGCCGAACGCGGTGATCCCGTAGACGATTCCGAAGTTGATCATCTTCGCGGTCGAGCGCATGTCGCCGTCGACGTCCTCGGGGGCGACGTCCATCACCTCCGCGGCGACCGCGGTGTGAATGTCCATTCCGTCCTTGAACGCCTGGATCAGGTTCTCATCCCCGGAGAGGTGCGCGAGCAGTCGCAGTTCGATCTGCGAGTAGTCCGCCGCGAGCAGGACGTGGCCGGGGGCCGCGACGAACGCCTTTCGAATCTCGCGGCCGGCATCGCTTCGGATCGGAATGTTCTGGAGGTTCGGGTCACTCGAGGAGAGCCGCCCGGTGGCGGTCACCACCTGATTGAAGCTCGCGTGGATCCGGCCGGTCTTCGGCTGGATCGCCTCCTTCAAGGCGACGAGGTAGGTGTTGACCAGCTTGGTGAGCTGGCGGTACTCGAGGATGTGCTCGGGAATCGAGGTCCCGATCGAGGGGTCCTCGGACATCTTGGTGAGGACCTCGACGTTGGTCGAGGGCCCGGTCTTCCCCTTCTTGAGCGGCTTGAGCCCGAGACCCGGCGGATCGTCGGTGGATTGGTTGAAGAGGGCCGCCGCAAGCTGCTTCGGGGAATCGGGGTTGAACGGATGGGGTGCCTCGTCGATCACCGCCTGGCGGAGTTCGTCGATTCGGACCTGCAACCGCTCGCGCTGGCGATCGAGCTCGTCGGGGTCGACGATGATCCCGTTGAATTCCAGTTCCGCGAGCACCTCGACCAGGGGAAGCTCGGTCCGTTCGTAGAGTTTCGTGAGTCCGAGCTGGTCGACCTGAGGTCGAAGTGCGCCTTCGAGCTGCAGGGTGACGTCCGCATCCTCCGCCGCGTACGGCCCGGCCGTCGCGAGATCCGCCTCACTGAACGGAATCTGATTCTTGCCCTTCCCGATGATCTCGAAGATCGAGACGCAGCGGCGGCCGAGCTCACTTTCCGCCAGAGCGTCCATCCGGTGGCTGGCACGGGTGGCGTCGATCATGTAGCTCTCGATCATCGTGTCGCCGTGGATCCCCGCGACCGGAGCGTCGTGCCCGCGCAGGACGTTAAGGTCGAACTTCAGGTTGTGACCGATCTTGCCGATCGTCGGATCCGCGAGCACCGGTCGCAAGGCGGCGAGCACCGTCGCCTCATCGAGGTGGTTGGCCTGATCGGGAGACCGGGTCGGGATGTAGACGCCGGCGCCGGGTTCAGTCGCGATCGAGATCCCCGCGAGGCCCACCACGGGCGCACAGAGCCCGTCGGTCTCCGTATCGAGCGCGATCATGCCCGCGGCCCGGATCGCCGTGATCAGGTCGGCCAGCTCCGCTTCGGTGCGGAGGATCGTGTAGTCACCGGTGACCGGCCGGGTGGGATCGGTCGCCTCCACCGAGGCGAAGAGTCCCCCGAGGGCCGCGGGTTCCGCCGCGGGGGCCGCGGGATCGGCGGTGGCTTCGATCGCGGGCACCCCCCCTCCGCCGAGGAGGGTCGCCATCTCGTCACGCAGCCGGTTGAAGCCGAGGACCCGCATCGCCTCGACGAGTTCGTCGACGTCCATCTCCGGGATCACCACCTGGGTCGCCGCGAGGTCGAAGGCGACGTCGCAGTCGTGGCGAAGGGTGATCAGGTCCCGACCGAGGGGGATCGTCTCCTTGGCGGCGATGAGGTTCTCAAGGCGCTTCCCCTTGATCGGCTGCTTCGACTTGGGCAGTGCAGACTGCGCATCGATCTGCTCGTAGATCCCCTCGATCGAACCATACTCGGCAATCAGCTGCGCGGCGGTCTTCGGTCCGATTCCGACGACCCCCGGAACATTGTCCGCGGTGTCACCCATGAGGGTCAGCATGTCGACGACCTGGTCGGGTCGGATGCCCGAACTGGCCTCCAGCGCGGCGACGTCGTTGATGGTGTCCTTGTGCACGTCGACCAGTGCGGTCTTCTCATCAAGGAGCTGCTGGAGGTCCTTGTCCTTGGACACGATCCTGATCTCGACCTCGGGGTGGTTGTGCCGGACCCGACTGACGATCGTCGCGATGACGTCGTCCGCCTCGAACCCCTCGGCCCCGTAGATCGGGATGTTCATCGAGCCCATCAGTTCGAGGCAGCGGTCGACCTGGGGCTTGAGATCGCTCGGGGGTGCGTCGCGATTGGCCTTGTACTCAGGGTAGAGCTGGCTGCGGAACGTGCCACGGTCACTCGAGACGTCCATCGCGACCGCGAGGTGACCGGGACCGTATTCACGCAGAAGCTTCAGCAGCATCCCCACGAACCCGTAGGTCATGTGGGTGGGCTCGTTGGTGACCGGGCTCGACATCGGAGTGCGGATCGCGTGGTAGGCGCGGAAGAACTGCGCGTAGCCATCGATGATGTAGAGCGTCTGGGAAGCATCTTCGACCATGTGGACATGGTAACGGGATCCCGAATGGCCGATTCTTCGAAAAGCGGCCACCAGGTGGTTCTCGAATCGGCGCTTGCGAACCCGGCCACGACGCCCTCCCTTCGAACCAGCGAGGAAGCACCACCCCCGAACTCCGGCGGGGTTCGGATCCAGCGAGCGCGTGAGTCGGCTCACCTTCAGGTGGTGCTGCGGCCGTGTATCGACTCCAGTCGAGCCAACAGCGCATCACCCGGCTTCATCGCACGTCGTGCGAGAACCGTGGCGAGCACTGAACTGAACTTGGACCACTGGTAGGTCCGGGACCCGGCGTCGGTGAGCCACGTGAACCGAGGGGTGCAGGCCGGCGGAGGGGTCGCGGCCGCGATCATCGACCCGGTACCGATGGTGGTCCCGGTCATGATCCGGGTGCCGATCGCGAACTTCACGTGGTCCCCCACCACGCACCCCATGAACTGACGACCGGTGCGCTCGTTGGACCCGTCCGGCTCCAACCGCATCGTGACGTCGCCGTAGGTGTTCAGCAGATTCGAGTTGACGCTGCCCGCACCGAAGTTCACCCATTCACCGATGAGCGAATCGCCCAGATGCCCATCGTGGACCTTGTTGGCGTGCGCCTGGAAGATCGTGTTGCCGACCTCCCCTCCCACCTTGCATCCCGGACCGAGGCTGGTCCCCACCTTGAGCAGAGCATGATCACTGACCACGCAGTCCAGACCGACCGAGCAGGGCCCGTGGAGCACCGCATTGGCGCCCACCATGCAGCCCCGCGAGAGCAGGATCGGTCCCCTGGTGGTGTCGAGCACCGTCCCGGGACCGATCGCGACCCCGGATTCGATCACACAGGGATGATCTCCCACCAGGTGAACGTGCTGGGGAACCCCTTCCGTGGAATCGACCTGTTCAATATCACGCGCGATGCGTTCGGAAAGATGGTCGAGCACCTGCCAGGGCCGAGTGAAGCACTGATGGGTGGATGGTTCGGTGGTCACCGAGTCGGCGAGGGCACCGGTCCGCAGGAATTCTGACAGCGAGGTCCCGTTGAGTCGGGCGATCGAGACCGAACCGTCCTCGTTCACCTCCGCGGTCCCCGGAGCGGGCGCGTCGACTCGTCCACCGGTCAGCAACCGGCCGTTGACCAGGATCGCTTCCGAGTCGTCATCAGGGTCGGCGATTGAACGCCGGGTCTGTTCGGCGCAGAGCGTCGAATCCCCGTCGAGGACATGCAGTTCCGCGGTGGTGGCGAAACTCCGCTCCGCCCGGCCGAGTCCCGTGAAGACGCCGGTTCGCTGCTGGAATGAACACCGAAGGTCACCCAGGGGGCCGAGGTTCGACTGGTTGTCATCGAAGAGGATCAGTCGTGTCATGTGTGCAGGGTACCCGAGTCGAGCCGCGGCGTTCAACGTCGGGTGGCGGCGGCACCAAAGCCCCAGATGGGTCGTGAAAGGACCAGTGCCCAGCCCACCGGAATCGCCACGAGTCCGGAGTACAGCGCGCAGAGGACCCGGCGCCCGAGTTCACCCAGAACCGTCGGTTCAACCCAGGGGGGAGGGCTACCGGGATAGAGCCCCCTGAACTGCCAGAGTGCGAGGTAGACGACGCTGATCGCCACCATGAAGAGGACGGTGAGGATCCCGAAGGTCAGTGGATTGCGGCTGAAGACCATCGAACGCAATGGCAGGACCAACTGGGCACCGAAGAGGAATCCCAGCGTGTACGGCCCCACCAGGCAGTAGGCGATCGCCCCCTGGTAGAGCGCGAACTCCGAGAAATCGAGCAGCAGTCCGATCGCGAAGCAGGACCAGAGCGCGGCCTGACGGGGCGCGCAGAGGAGGACGAAGACCGCCAGAGTGCCCGCCAGGCTCGGGAGGATCGGCCCGATGCGCAGGGCTTCCATGAACCGGGTGTCGAGCACCACCGCGAGGATCATGAAGACGGCGAAGACCGTAAGCCTCATGGCAGGTTCTCCTCACCACCGATCGCCTGCAGCGGATCATGATCCTGAACGATCTTCAGGGTCACCGAGGAAAGCCGCTCGGTACGCACCGCCGGGCGGACGAAGATCACTTCACGAAGTGGTTGCTCAGGGACCTGCTCGATGCGGTCCACGTAACCGACCAGCATCCCCCAGGCGGTGGAATTCCAGGCGGGGTCGGTGCCGAGTCGCACTGGCTGACCCGGTTGCACCCCACTGCCTCGCTCAAGCACACCTCGGTAATCACCGGTTCCATCGATCAGTTCGAGGTGGATCGCTCGACCGGAGACCTCGTCGTAGACGTCGACCGCCCGGGCCTCGGGTTCCAGGATGCGGGCAGCGAGAGTCTCCGATGCCGCATGCCCCGATGCGCCCAGCGGAATCAGCTGGCTGGTGAGCTGCGGGACGTCCGGTGCGATGTGACCGACCAGTCGATCACCATCGACCACCGCGACCGTACCCGCTCGAACTCCGCTGCGGCTGCCCACGTTGAGTGACAGCACACCACCACGACGGGACGGGTTGTGCCGGACGACTTCCGCGGTTCGCGGGGTCCAGTGCTCTCCGACCCCCAGCGACCGTGCCCCCTGAATCTGGCGAAGTTCCTCCTCGAGTTGCTGGATGCGCAACCGAGCCGAGTGCCAGCGGCCCCGATAGGTGTCGCGCTCCTGCTGGAGCAGGTCCAGGGAGGACGGATCGATCGGCAGTCCGCTTCCTCCGGTCGGGCGCACCCATTCCACCGCACCGGACGCGGCATGACGAAGCGGCGTGAGGGGCAGCGCGACGATCGCCCCCACGTCGGCGGTCCATCCGGCCAGCCAACGCGTGGGCAGCAATGCGAGTATCAGCACCACACCGCTTGCAATCAGGAGGCCTCGTTCTGGCTGGATGACTCGCGCCATGGGCACCACCGTGTACCAGGCCCCGAGCACCGCGTCTCCACGCGGTGGCGGACTGGAGGATCAGAGTTCGTCGATGTCCGACTCCAGGGTCGACTTGAGGTCCTCGAGGTTCTCGAGGTAGATGCTGGTGCCGCGAGCGACGCAGGTGAGCGGATCCTCGGCCAGGCGGACATCGAGTCCGGTCGCCTTGGCCAGGACCACGTCCATCCCTCTCAGCAGGGCCCCGCCACCGGCCAGGGTGATGCCGTTGTCGACGAGGTCGCCGGCCAGTTCGGGCTTGGCCTGCTCGAGGGTCTTCATCACGGTCTCGATGATCGCATCGATCGGCTCGCTCAATGCCTCGCGAATCTCCTCGCTGGTGACCACCGTCTTCCGCGGCATCCCCGAGACCATGTCGCGCCCTCGGACCTCGAGGCGCTTCTCCTCCTCGAGTTCCGACGCCGAACCGATCTCGATCTTGATGCGTTCGGAGGTCTGCTCCCCGATCGTGAGTGAATAGTTCTTCTTCATGTAGTTGATGATCGCCTCGTCGAAGTCGTCACCGGCCACGCGAGCGCTCTCGCAGGTGGCGATGTCCCCGAGGGACATGATCGCCACCTCGGTGGTGCCCCCGCCGATGTCGACGATCATGCTGGCGGTGGGTTCGACGATCGGGAGGCCCGCACCGATTCCGGCGGCCATCGGCTCCTCGACCAGGTAGACACGACGGGCTCCGGCATTTTCCGCGGAGTCGAGCACCGCGCGCTTCTCCACCGCGGTGATGCCGGACGGTATCGCGATCACCACCCGCGGGCGCATCACCCGGGAGCGGCCGTTGACCTTGCGGATGAAGTAACTCAGCATCGCCTCGGTGATCTCGAAGTCGCTGATCACCCCATCCTTCAACGGACGTATCGCCGAAATAGCACCGGGGGTCTTGCCCAGCATCTCCTTGGCGGCCCATCCGACCGCGGTGCCGTTTCGAATGACCTTGTTGGTTCCCTTGCGAACCGCCACGACCGACGGCTCGTTCAGAACGATGCCCTCACCCCGAACACAGACCAGTGTGTTGCAGGTCCCCAGATCGATCCCCATGTCGACACTGAACCAACCCAAGACGGCATCCAGAATCACGAGTCTGCTCCCTGATGCGGATCCACCGAGAGCGTACGGACGTGCCGCCCCGCTGGACCCGAGCGTGAATGGCCAC
This sequence comes from Planctomycetota bacterium, assembly GCA_036336805.1. GTDB lineage: Bacteria > Planctomycetota > Phycisphaerae > Phycisphaerales > SM1A02 > UBA8087. The sequence goes on along the minus strand of JAYZFJ010000004.1, from coordinate 22,269 downwards.
GGACGGGAAACGTACCACAAGCCGACCGGTCCTGTGGGGAACCGGCCGGCTTGGTGGAGATCTTGCTAAGTACGGGTGCCGGAGGTCAGGAATCGGCCTTGATGGCCATGAATCCCGGGAAGGAATCCATCAGGCCACCCTGGCCCTGCTCACCCTCGACCAGTGCCATGTTGGCGAGGGCGATGGTGATGAATCCGACCAGAAGCACCACGAAGGCCGCCAGGAGCAGCCCGGTGTAGACGTCCATGGCGGGGGCTCGCTTGACCGTGGCTCCGCCGAGTTGTCCAGTTGGGGTCTGAGTCATTGAATGCGTCCCTTACGAATGGGGTGATCTGCGTGAAACCCGGCTCACTCACCCTTGCGGGCGATGGCGTTCATTCCGGGCTTGACTTCGCCGCGGGCCTGGGCGTCCTCGAGTTCGACGACTCCGGTGGCCCGGTTGACGTCGGTCTCGATGATGCGGAGGTTGCCGATGAACCGGGATCCGTCGGTGATTGAAAGAACCCAGCCATCAGCCACGCCGTCACGGGTGCCGGCGTTGATTTCGGCGAGGGTTCCGTCGGCCGAGCGACGGACCGCGATGACCGTGGAGGTCATGTTCCGGTCGGCGGGCACCCGGGCGCCACCGCCGGTCGCACCGGCGCGTGCTTCGGGCAGGTCACCGACGTAGGCGACGTACTTGGCAACGGTCCCCAGAGCGCGATCCTTGTCATCGGTGAGCTGGACCACTTCCTCCTGGAGCTTTCGGCGAGCGGCATCCGCGACGTCGAGTTGGTTCTGGACCTCGCTGAGGCGCTGATCGAGCTGGATCGCCTGTCGCTCGGAAGCGATCGCGCGGATGCGGACGTCGCGGAGTTCACCGACGAGGGCGTCGGTCAGATCCGCCTTGGTCCGGTCGGTCTGAGCGAAGACGTCGATCGAGGCCTGAAGGCTCGCGAGCACTTCGTTGCGACCGGCGAGCTGACCTTCCATCTGTGCCATCATCCGCTGGTCGGCGGTGCGCCCCTGCTCGAGTTCCATGATCTGCTGCTGCAGTTCACGGTTGCGCATCATGAGCACGCCTTCCGCGTTCTGCCGGGCGACCGCCTGGGCGGTCATGCTGGCCTCGGCGGCGGAGAGCTCGGATTCCATGGTCAGGATTCGCTTGCGAAGAGTCGTGGCGTTGGTGGCATTGACGGCAACCAGCGGAACCAGGAGGACCGCGAGGAGTGCGACGAGGACGATGAAGATCTTGGTGACGACGTTCACTGTTTCTTCCGTTCTGTGTTCATTTGCAAGCCGTCAGGGGGACGAGAGGCTGGAAGTCGCCTCGACGCATGCCATCGGGCCAATGGTTGGTGCGGCGACGAATCCGTGTCTTGCGACTCGCCGACTTGGAACCAGGCACTGCCAGGACGATTCCACCATCCTTTGAAAGCAGTTCCCGTATGCAGTTTGTACCCAGAAGACCCACTCAGTGTCAATGAAGGGGCTGGGAGGACCCTACGGGTTATCGACCTGGGCGGTGGCATCGAGGGGGGTGCCCAGAGGGTCCCGGGATGCGTGGCGGACCACGCTCCCGGCTGCCGACAACCGGACGAGGGCATTGGAATCCTGCATGAGATTCGCAAGGATCGACTCCCCGGTTTCACTGCGAACGAACCCGAGCAGAATCGCCACCTGAGCCCGGACCGCGGGGTCGGGGGAGGTCAGGTACTCCGACGCCAGACGCAGGTAGGGCTGAGGGTCCTGAAGCCCCAGCCGAGCCAGGGCGGTCGCCGCGGCCAGGCGTATCTCCGCAGGCCGGGCCTGATCGCCCGGGGCCTCGACGAGGCGCACCAGCATCCCCTTCGCCCCCTCGTCCTTGAGTTCGGTCAGGGACTGGATGGCCAGGAGGACCAGCTCCCCCTGCTCGGAGGGGGTGAAGAGAGCCGCCCGAAGGGGCTGGATCTCGTTCTCGTCACCCAGGCGAACCAGAGCGGTTGCACCCTCGAGCTCGACGATCCGCTTGAGGTTCGGATTCACCAGACCCAACGATTCCCCGAGGGCATCTCGGATCAGAGGTTCCGCACTGGGATTGCCGAGCAATCCCAGAACCATGAAGGCATTCGCACGGACCTCGGGATCGGAGGATCTGGCCATCGCGGCCAGTGGACTTGGATCAACCCTGGCACCACACGACTTCAGAGCGAGGATCGCGGCCGCACGCACCGATTCAGAGGGATCCGCAAGCAGTTCCTCGGCCATCGGCTGGAGTTCACAAAGCTTCGCCTCGTACATCGACATCAGAGCGACGAAGCGGACCCCGCGATTCTGATCGACCAGTCCCGCGACCACCTCTCCGCGCAGTCGCTGCTGATCCGGTATCAGCGCTTCCATCGCGTTGGCACGCATCTGCGGCCACTGGCTCCGGGAAGCCTCCAGCAGGATCGACACCGCCAGCTGTTTGGGGCTTCCGCCCAGCGTGGAGTTGGCCGACGGAGTCGTGATCGACCGGGGTTCGTCTCGAACCCGGGGACGCGGGGCGGGTTCGGGTTCGGGTTCGGGTTCGAACACGGGCGCCTCGACCACCACCGATTCACCGGCCACTGAATCGATGGCCACTGAGTCGATGTTCATCGACTGGGAGGAGTCCTCGACCAGATCGTCCATGGTGGAGACTGCCTCAGTGGTCATGACGGGTGGCGGGGTCGCCACGACCGGTTGGTCTCGGGTGGATCGGACGGAGTTGCTCGCCAGCTTGCATCCGGTCAGCGGAAGACCGACGAGCATCGCCCCCCCCACCAACAGCACGCATCTCGCACGAGTTTGCCGAAGGCCCGTAAAACGAGGCAACCGATCATGTTCGCGAGCAGGATTCATGACGCACCTCCGTGTGCTCCGTTCCCGCATGCTTCGGTCGGCTACCTTGCCGAGCGGGTCAGGTTCCAAGTGTAGCACCATTTGCCCAGCAGACTGAGCACCAGCCCGGCCAGGCTGAACCACCCGAACCCTGCCCCCACCCACGCGTAGGCTGGAGTCCAGCGGCCGGGTGCGCGAACCGTGAAGAGGTGCGACCAGGATGCGCGCATCGGGCCTCGGGGATCATCGAGACGACCCCGGGAGGAGATCAGTGCGGTACGCCCGGTGTTCGCCACCCGAAGCATCGGAGTGAAGTTGGAGAGCGCCGTCCAGCGGGCACAGAGCTCATGCATCGCACGGCCGGCGTCGTCGCCCGCAAACCAGCCATCGTTGCTGATGTTGATCAGGAGGTCGGCGACTCGCCGACCATCCACCCAGACCATGTCGTGGATCACGTGCGAAACGGTGTCCTCGAAGCAGATCGGGACCGCGAGTCGGACTGGCGCCTCCCCGACCCCGCCGGGAGCGCGCCCCGGGACTTCGAGACGAACGATCTCCTCGCCCGCATCAAGGTCGAAGCGCATTCCAGCCGCGCCGATCGCCAGCAACTGCTGTTCGAGCCACGCCCAGTTCGAGATCACCGGCATGGTCTCTCCGAACGGGGTGAGGAACACCTTGTCGACCCGGTCGTAGGGAGGCCCGTCCGGTGTGATCAGGTAGGCACTGTTGAAATGCTGATCCCAGATCCATCCCTGGGAGTCATCGGCTCGAATGCCCAGGTAGCACGGCGCACCGACCAGCATCGGAACCTGCAGTCGGTCGACCACGGCCTCGATCGCTCGGGAGAACTGATCCCCGAACTCGAAACCGACGGTCGGGAGCATCGTTTCGGGCCACACCACGAGGTCGACGCGCTCCGGCCCGCCGGCGGCTTCGATCCCGGCGATGGTCTGGTCGACGAAGGCGGGAACGTCCTCGAGCTTGCGCTCCATCGTCCAACCGATCTTGTTGTCGGTGGGAAGGTTGGTCTGGATCGCCAGCACCGAAAGCGAGGCCCCGGGTTCGACGGGAGCTGTCCGGTGGCGAGCGTTCCAGATCGAAAGGAGCACGACGACCAATCCCACTCCGAGGAGGGACATCGCCAATTCGGCGAAACGCATGGGCCGAGTCGATCGCCTGCACCACCATTCCGCGACGAGACCGGAGAGGACGCCCCCCCAGATCCCGACCAGCCAGCCACCACCCCACCACGCCAGCGAGGCGACGGGGAGCAGATCGATCCACGGCTGGAAGAAGAGGTACCAGGGATAACCGTCGAGAACGATCGAGGCCCGGAAGAAGTCGACCCCGGTGAGCACCACCGGAACCGTGAGCCAGAGCGGGAAGCGCGGCGACCCGCGTGAGAGCACGCGGAGAAACCAGGTGGCCGCAGTGGTGAAGCAGGCGAGGTAGAGCGCCAGAGGCACCACGCCCGCCACGCTGACTTCGATGATCCACCAGTGGAACCACGTCCAGAGGATCGTTGCCGAGAGGAACACCGGCAGCAGCCAGTCACGGCGACGGTTCGCGGTGGTCGCGAGCACCGCGAGCGGAATCGGGGCCAGCACGATCACCGGCCACCACCCGAATGGGGGAAAGCTCACTGCGAAGAGCAGCGCGAATGAGGACGCGAGCACCCAGCCGCGAAGGGCACCTCGGGGCGGGGAAGTCGATTCAGCCGTCGTTGACTCGGTCATTCGCGGTGCCGTCTCCACGCGGGATGCCGCAGAGCGGCGGGCGCCTGATCACTTCCCGGCGTAGTCGATGATGCGACCGATCTCGTTGCGCAGTTCGTGTCGATGGACGATGCGGTCCACGAAGCCGGACTCGAGCAGGAACTCCGATGTCTGGAAGCCCTCCGGCAGGTCCTGTCGGATCGTCTGCTTGATCACACGGGGGCCGGCGAACCCGATCAGCGCGCGCGGTTCCGCCAGGATCACGTCCCCGAGCATCGCGTAGCTCGCGGTGACCCCCCCGAATGTCGGATCGGAGAGCACCGAGATGAAGAGTCCGCCTTCCTCGTCGAAGCGGGCGAGCGCCGCCGAGGTCTTCGCCATCTGCATCAGGGAATAGCCGGATTCCTGCATTCGCGCACCCCCGGAACAACTGACCACCACCAGCGGCAGGTCCCGGTCGGTCGCCTCCTCGATGGCGCACGCGAGCTTCTCCCCCACCACCGATCCCATCGAGCCCCCGAGGAAGTTGAAGTCCATGGCGGCGATGATGATCTTTCGACCCTTGATGAATCCCGCGCCGGTCTGGAGCCCGTCGTTCTGTCCGCTCTTCGACTGGGCGGCATCGATCCGCTTGACGTACGGCTTGAGATCGACGAAGTCCAGCGGATCACGGGGCGCCATGTCCTCGTTCATCGGCTCGAAGGTCCCGGGGTCGAGCATCTGCTCGATCCGGACCGGACCGCTGATCCGCAGGTGGTGTTCGCACTTGGGACAGACCCAGAGATTCGCCTCGACCGCCTTGCGGAAGATCGTCTCCCCGCAGGCGGGACACTTCATCCAGAGTCCCTCGGGCACGCCCTTCTTGGTCTGTGAAACGGTCTGAACGTCGTCCCAGGTTCTCGGCATCGTCTGCTCTGGCACGAAGCACCTCCTTGTCGTCACGGCCTGGCATGAGCATAGCAGGTGCGAGTGGAAGCTCCACCGCAAAGGGGTGCTTTCTCGGCTCGCAGCAGGACGGAGGCGCCCGGGGAGGGGAGCGTTGTCCGCAGCTCAGCCGCCGCGAATCGCTGCGATATCCGCCGCTCGATCCGCGGAGCCGAAGACGCTGCTGGCGGAGACCAGGACGTCGTAGCCTGCCTCACGACAGGCGGGTGCGGTATCGGGTGAGACACCGCCGTCGGCTTCGATGCGCAGCGAATCACCGTGGCGATCTCGCAGGACTCGGACCTTGTCGAGCACCTCCGGGATGAATGTCTGCCCCGAGTAGCCCGGATGGACGCTCATCACCAGCGCGAGGTCGAACGCCTCGATATGAGGAAGCAGGTGCTCGATCGGGGTTTCGGGGTTGAGGGCGAGCCCCGGCGAACACCCCAGGTCCCGGATCCGCCGTGCGACGGAAGCGGGATCGCTGGTGACTTCGACGTGTACGGTGAGGTGATCGGCCCCCGCGTCGGCGAACGGTTCCAGAAAGGCATCGGGCTCCTCGACCATCAGGTGAACGTCGATCGGAACATCGGGAAAGTGCTTCCGAATCGAGGCACAGACCGCCGGTCCCATCGACAGGTTGGGAACGAAATGCCCGTCCATGACGTCGACGTGCAGGAGGTCCGCACCTCCATCGAGAACCGAGCGACACTCCTCGGCCAGGCGGCCGAAGTCGGCGGAGAGGATCGAAGGCGCCACGAGCGGCTGGGCGGGAGGTGTTTGAAACAAGCGACGTCGATCTTCTGCGGTCGATGGCATCAGGGACTCCGGGAGGTGGTCGGAAGGATGAACGTGAACAGGCACGACGGGAACGATTGCTCGTTCCCGTCGTGAGGATTTCTGCTCAAGATACCGGCAAGCGGGCGCGGTCGCCCCCCGAATCATCGCCGCTGGCGACCGCCTCGGGAGGATCCCTTTCGACGGCTCTCCTCCGCCTTGTAGGCATCAAGGACCGAACGCATCTCCTCCCGCTGGTCTCCCTCGGCCGCCATGTAGGCCTTGTACTGGAGCTCGACCGCTTCGGAGAGGTTGCCCTCCTTGTGGCTCTTGAAGGCAAGCAGGCTGAGGAACTTCGGATTCTCCATGCCGTAGGAGGCGCTCAAGGCCTCGATCGCCTGATCCTGGAGGGCGGGGTCCGCTCCAGCAAGTTCCGGATCGGTCAGGAGGTTGTAGAGGATGTCCGAGAGCACGTCGGGCTTCGAGGTGTACACCTCGGTGATCTGCCTGGCCATGTAGGCGTGGGCGGTCTCGGGATCCTCCTGTTCGATCAGGTAGATCTTGTACTTGGTGAAGATCGTGTCGGAGAAGACCCAGGGATCGATCTCGAGCAGACCGTCGATCTGCCGGTGTGCCATTCGCCAGTCGCGCCCATTGGTCGCCTTGTCGAGGTTCTCGACCAGGGGCCTGGCCTTTTCCTCGAGCACCGGGTCGTACTTGCCGGATGTGCAGAGCTTGATCGCTCGATCGAAGCTCGGGGACATCGGATGACCGATGTAGACGATCCGCCCGCTGGGCCCGACCACGAAGGCACTGGGAATGCCCTTGAGTCCGGCCGCACCCATGTAGGCCTTCTGAATCTCTCCGGAGGGATCGCTCATCACGGTGTAGCTCATCCCCGCCCCCTTGCGAGCAACGAACTTGTTGACGACGTCGAAGGACTCGTCGCTCACGCCGATGACGCTGAGTCCCTTGGACTTGAACGTCTTGTAGAGCTTGTTGATGTGCGGAATCGAGGCCCGGCACGGAGGACACCAGGTTGCCCAGAACTCGACCACATAGGTCTTGCCCTGCTCGAACCCTCCGGCGATTCCCTTGGGAACGGGACCGGAAACGACCTTGGCTCCACCAAGGGCGAGCGTGGGCGCCTGATCACCGGTGGCCAGGGTCTTCTTCTGGGCGCTGGCGGAGTTCGCCATCAGCCCGATCGAGAGAAGACACATCAGGACCGGAAGCGTGAGACGGCGAGCGAGCGAGTGGGTCATCATGGATGGGTCCTTGCGTGGGGGCCACGAACAAGCGGGTCTGGGATGAACCGGGGGAGCACACGCCCCCGTCGATTCGACTATAGCCGGATGCGGCGGCTGAATCACGCTTCTTCGAGCGGCTGGAGACCGATAAGGTCACTTCCTTCGAGAAGCTTGAGGCTGGCACCACCACCGGTGGAGACATGACTCATTCGTCCGGTCACCCCCGCCAGTTCCACCGCGGCGACGGTATCGCCCCCGCCGATCACGGTGACCCCACCGGATTCCGTGCAGGAGGCCATCGCCACCGCGACCTGACGCGTGCCCACGTCGAAGGGAGCGGTCTCGAAGGCACCGAGGGGACCATTCCAGACGACGGTCTTCGAATGGCGGACGATGTCCGTGAATCGCGCGGTGGTCGCCGGCCCGATGTCGAGTCCCATCCAGCCATCCGGAATCTCCCCCTGGGTGACCATGACCGGACTTTCGTGGGAGAGCTCACGCCCGCAGACGTGGTCGATGGGGAGTACCAGATCGGTCGAACTCGCATCGACGAGGTGAATGATCTCCTCCGCCTGCGAGAGCTTGTCGTGCTCGACGAGGCTGGAGCCGATCTTGGCCCCCATCACTTTCATGATCGTGTACGCCATGGCGCCACCGACCAGCAGGGTCTCGACCTTGCCGATCAGATTCTTGAGGGCTCCGATCTTGTCTGAGACCTTGGCCCCACCGAGGATCGCGGTGAACGGCTTTTCCGGCGCGTCCAGTGCTTCACGCATGTAGCGCATCTCCGCGGCGACCAGGTTGCCGGCCACTCGGGGCCTGTCCTTCATGTGCATCGGAGTCGCGTAGATCGAGGCGTGCGCCCGGTGGCAGCAGCCGAAGGCGTCGTTGCAGTAGATGTCACCGTACCCGGCAAGCGTCGAGGCGAAGGTGGCATCGTCCTCCATTTCGCCGATGTGGAAGCGGAGATTCTCGAGCAGGAGAACCTGCCCGGCCTTGAGATCCGCGATCGCCGAACCGGCCGCCGCGTCGGTGCAGTCGGTGGAGGGGAAGAAGACCCCGTCCGGGGCGGCGTCGCCGAGCAGCCGCGCAAGCTGTTCGGCAACCGGCTTGAGGGAGAACTTCTCGACGTATCCACTGCCGTCTGGACGTCCGAGATGGGACATGAGGACCAGCCGACCGCCCCGGGAGAGGATCGAGCGAATCGTGGGCAGGGCCTGCTGGATTCGGAACGAGTCGGCCACGGTGTCGTTCGGCGACATCGGGACGTTGAAGTCCGCACGCATGAGAACGCACTTGCCGTTGACGTCGATATCTTCAATAGTCTTGAATGCCATCTTGCTTCGCGAAGCCTCCAGGGAGGTGAGGTGGTGGGACTGGCGGGCATTCGGATGCCTCGGGCCAGGATCGAATGATACACGCCCATCACCGGTTCGGACCGGTCAGACAGGGGAACGAGTGACAGACGAGGAGACGCCAATCCTGATCCTGGTGGGACCGACCGCCTCCGGAAAGACCGCACTGTCGGTGGAACTGGCCACGAACGCCCCCGGAGGCGGTGAGTGCATCAGTGCCGATTCGATGCAGGTCTACCGGGGAATGGACATCGGCACCGCCACCCCCCTCGAGGCGGAGCGAGGCGACATCCCCCACCACCTGCTGGATGTGGCGGATCCGCATGAGGTCGGCTTCACCGTGCATGACTGGCTGGCGGCGGCCGAAGCCGCGATATCCGGTACGCGCCAGCGCGACCGGCTGCCGATCGTGGTCGGCGGGACCAATCTGTACGTACGTGCCCTGCTCGAAGGAGTATTTCAAGCAGAGATCGTTCCCCCGGAGATCCGCGAGGCCCTGGAACCACTGACCAACGAGACACTTCATGCTCGTCTGCTCAAGGTCGACCCTCCGTCCGCTCAGCGAATCCATCCCAACGACCGCCGGCGCATGATCCGAGCACTCGAGGTCTTCGAGGCGACGGGCATCCCGATCTCCCGGCAGCAGACCCAGTGGGGTGATTCCGTGATCGAACCCCGAGCGGATGCGGTGATCGCCTGTCTGGACTGGGAGCCTTCGGAACTCAATCGGCGGATCAACCGACGAGTCGGGGTGATGATGGACGAGGGGTTTCTTGACGAAGTTCGCGCCTTGACCCAGACCGGCCCGCTTGGACAGCAGGCACGGGAAGCTGTTGGTTACAAGGAACTTGTGCGTCACCTGGAAGGCGAAATGTCCCTTTCCGAGGCCATCGAGCAGATCAAGATCCGGTCCCGCAGGTACGCGAAACAGCAGCGGACCTGGATGCGCCGGTTCCATGCGATTCCAGGGGTTCTGCGGGTTTCCTGCACGGAAGCAAGGCCACCTGCCGATGCGTTGGAGGCGATCATCGCTCACGTGGAAGCGTGGAGGCCGATTTCGAACGATGGCCGATAAGCAGGCCCTCTTCTCGATGCGGAAGCCCCCCTCGATGCGGTGGTTTCCCGACCGACCCGGATTTTAGACTTGACGACTCCCCCCACTCCTTCTTTATAGTTCGCCGCCGAGATCCAAACCCAGAGACCCCAACTTCGCTCAAGCAACCAAACGATGGCGACCAAGAAGACCACCAAGAAGACCACCAGGAAGACCACCTCGAAGAAGGCCACTTCCAAGCGCTCCTCCAAGAAGGCCGCGAGCAAGCGAGCACCGCGCGCCCAGAACGCGGGTGGCAAGCAACTGGTGATCGTGGAGAGTCCCGCGAAGGCCAAGACGATCAACAAGTACCTGGGTCCCGAATACATCGTGAGTGCGTCGGTGGGTCACGTTCGAGACCTGCCGAAGAAGGCTCCCAAGGGCGTCAAGCAACCGGTTCCGGGTGTGGACCTCGAGAAGAACTTCGAACCCAGCTACGAAGTGCTCACCGACAAGAAGAAGACGGTCACGGAACTCAAGAAACTCGCCAAGCAGGCGGACACCATCTGGTTCGCGACCGACCTCGACCGCGAGGGCGAAGCGATCGCGTGGCACCTCGCGCACATCGTCGGCGTCGAACCCTCCAAGGCCAAGCGGGTCATCTTCAACGCGATCACCCGCAAGGAGATCCAGCGGGCGTTCGAGACCCCCCACCCGATCGACGAATACAAGGTCAACGCCCAGCAGGCCCGACGCATCCTCGACCGCATCGTCGGCTACCAGGCGTCCCCCCTGCTCTGGAAGAAGGTCGCACGCGGCCTGAGCGCGGGACGCGTCCAGTCGGTGGCGGTGCGACTGGTCGTCGAACGTGAACGGGAGATCGATGCGTTCGTTCCCGATGAATACTGGTCGGTGGACGTTCGCCTGGCACTCGATCCGGAGCAACGGGGCCGGCTCGCCGAGCTCTGGCCGGGGTTCCTCGCCCGCACCGACGACAAGGGCAAGGGCCCGACCATCAAGATGCAGAACGCGTGGATGGCGGAGCATGGCGGGCTCAAGACCGAACTCGTCGAACTCGAGGGGAGCAAGTTCTCCCTCGGCTGCACCGCCGACGCCCCGGAAGACCTCAGCGAGAAGATCACCCGGGTCGCCGAAGCGGTCGGAATGAACTCGATCTCGATCGAGACCGAAGAGGACCCCAAGGGCAAGGGCCCCGGACGGTTCAAGCGAACGCTGAGCGGGAACCTCGACGACCAGGCCCGCTACGAAGTCGCCTCGATCGAGACCAAGCGGACCTCCTCCCGCCCCTATGCACCGTTCATCACCTCGACGCTGCAGCAGAACGCCGCCAACCGGCTCGGGTTCGCGACCGACCGCACCATGCGGATCGCACAGGGACTCTACGAGGGCATCGAGATCAAGGGTGAGGGGCAGGTCGGCCTCATCACCTACATGCGTACCGACTCGACGCACCTCTCCGGCGAAGCGATGAACATGGCACGCAGCTACATCAAGGCGACCTTCGGTGACGAGTACCTCCCGGAGAAGCCGAACTTCTTCGGGTCCTCGAACAAGGCTGCCCAGGAAGCCCACGAGGCGATCCGACCGACCGACGCCGCCCGCACGCCCGACTCGCTGCGGAGCAAGCTCAAGGATGATCAGTACAAGCTCTACAAGCTGATCTGGGAACGATTCGTCTCCTGCCAGATGACCCCGGCGAAGTTCGATGCCACCACGGTGCTCTTCAAGCGAGCGGACGCCGACACCGGCGCGGTGCTGAAGGCCAACGGTCGAGTGCTCGTCTTCGACGGCTTCATGCGGGTGGCGGGCATCGCGACCGCCAGCGAGGAGCAGACACTGCCGGCGCTGACCGAAGGTGACCGCAGCGCACCGTTCGCGATCGACCCCCGGCAGAAGTTCACCAGCCCTCCGCCGCGATACAACGAAGGTTCTCTGGTGAAGAAGCTCGAGGAGGAGGGCATCGGCCGACCTTCGACCTATGCCTCGATCATCCGCGTGATCCAGGATCGAGGATACGTCGAACAGGTCGATCGCCGATTCCATGCCTCCGCCCTGGGCGAGGTCGTGACCGACATGCTCATCGAGGCGTTCCCGGTCCTGATGCAGGTCTCCTACACGAAGGACCTCGAGGAACGACTGGACCTGATCGAGAGCGACCATCGTGACTGGCGGGCGATGCTCGGTGACTTCTACGGACGCTTCTCCTCGTCACTGGAACACGCGCACGAAAACCTGATGCATGCGCGGGCCGTCACCCGTCCCGCGCCGTACGCCTGTCCGGAATGCGGAGCGAACACCAGCTACCGCTTCGGGAAGAACGGACGGTTCCTCTCCTGCAGCACCTACCCGGAATGCGACTACGCGGCTCCGGTCGACCGCGAGGGTCGACCGCTGCTCCCCGAGCAGGTGGACATCAAGTGTCCGGAGGACGACGCGCAGATGATCAAGCGGACCGGCCGCTTCGGACCGTTCATCGCGAGTCCCAACTACCCCGACACGAAGTTCGTGCTCAACATCGACAAGAAGGGCGGGCTGAAGCTGCCCGCTCCCCCGCCGTTCGAGACCGAACTGACCTGCCCCAAGTGCGAGGAGCGACCGATGTACCTCCGCGAGGGTGCACGCGGACCGTGGCTGGGCTGCAGCGGCTTCCCCAAGTGCCGCGGGCGACTCGGGTGGCAGAAGCTCGAGGAGGACGAACGCAAGAGGCTCGAGCTCGCGCTGAAGAACCACCTCAAGAAGCACCCCATGCCGGTGATCACCCGCATGGATGGGACCGAGATCGAGGCCGGGACGCCGATCAACGACCTGCTGGTCCCGGGAGGCGTGGCGGAACTCGCCCTGCACCCCAACCCCGAGCCGGGCGACACCCCGTCGTCGGCTGCCGGCTGAGCCGGACACCCCTGCGCTCCATCAGGGAGCGTCCGTCACTCCCCGGACTGACTCATCGCGCGCATCGACTCCACTTCGGATCGATTCGGATAGAAGAGCAGCAGCAGGAAGAAACAGGCCGCGGCCGCATACATCGGGATCGTGAAGAGCTCGACGAAGTCGATCTGATCCCCTTCCGTTGCGTAGGTCGCGACCCCGCTGGCGAGGTAGCTGCCGACGATGATGCCGATACCGATGATCACCAGGTTGAAGAGGTTCTGGGCGCTGGCGCGGACGTCGGTGGTGGCCTCCTCGTCGACGATCATGAACGCGACGAAGATGAAGCATCCGAAGCAGAGTCCGTGCAGGCCGATGCCCGTGACCAGCAGCGCGAGCGGACCCGCCCCCTGGTCGAGGCCCATGTCGGCGGCGAGAACGAAGAGGAGCATGCGCGCGAAGTAGGCGGCGCACCCGATCAGCAGGAAGGTCTTGCGGCTGATCGTCTTGGCGAAGACCGGGATCAGGGCCAGGACCAGGATCTCGGCCAGCTGACCGATCGTCATCATGCCGCCCCCACCGACTCCGAAGATGTTGTTGAAGAAGCCGGCGATCGAGTCACTGTCGGACTGCCTCTGGAATTCACCGATGAAGCCCGAGGTGTGGACGAAGTAGAACTGGTGGATGCAGGAGATCGGGACCGCGATCATGAACAGCGTGACCAGCGGGGCCATGCGGACCTCCTTGATCGCCTCCCAGGTCGCGAACTCCCGGGTGCCCTTGGTGGGTGGCGTCTTCGGAAGGGTGAAGCAGTAGAACCCGAGCACCAGCCCGAGGATCCCGCTCAGGACGAACGCGCTCGACATTGCCGCGTTCTGGGCCGCCTGGACCTCCGCTTCCGGCACGCCGGTGGGCGTGGCCATCCGGAGGATCCATTGCCCGATCGCGATGCCCACGACGATCCAGCCGACCGTGCCCCAGACCCGGACCAGCCCGAACTGCTTGTCACGATCCTGGAGGTGGTGGAAGGAAAGCGAATTGGTCACCGCCAGGGTCGGCGAATAGATCAGCGAATAGAGCAGGCTGAAGATGAGGAACCCCGAGTAGGACTCGAGCCAGGAGAGCTGGAAGACGAGGATCGCCCCCAGGATGTGGCTGATCCCGAGGAAGCGCTCGGAGTTCATCAGTCGATCGGCGATCTGACCCGCGAAGAACGGTCCCACGATCGCACCCACCGCACCCACCGCGAACATCGTGGCGATCTGGTCGTTCTCGAATCCGAGGTGGCCGCTGAGGTAGGGCCACAGCAGAGGCAACCAGGCCCCCCAGATCGCATACTGGAGGAACATCATGATGGACAGTCGGGATTTGACCAGGGGGATGTCGGTCGCGGTGCTCATGGGATCGGGGCTCCGGGCTGATTTGAGGAAAATTCCGGTGAGATCCTAACCAATCAGTGTCTTCCTCGGCCAACCGAACCGCGTACAATGAATTCCATGCAGAAACGACGTGTGTGCAGGAAAGTGACGCTGGGCGACGACCGCGTGGGACGAGTCTCGATCGGAGGCGACGCCCCGGTGGCGGTGCAGTCGATGTGCTCGGTCTACACCCATGACATCGATGCCTGCCTCGCGGAGATCAACAAGCTGGCGGACGCCGGCGCGGACATCGTCCGGGTCGCGGTGCCGGAGCGCAAGGACACCGAGGCGCTGGTCGAGATCATGCAGCAGACGCCGGTGCCGATCGTGGCCGATGTCCATTTCCACTACAAGCGTGCACTGGAGGCGGTTGCCGCCGGGATCCACAAGATCCGGCTCAACCCCGGAAACATCTCCGACCGGGACCAGGTCAACGAGGTGATCGACGCCTGCAAGGAAGCCGGCATCCCGATCAGGATCGGCGTGAACGAGGGTTCGATCATCGAGCGCAAGGACAAGCAGAAGCGGATGGAGGAACTCGGAAAGTACTTCGAGGGCCACCGTTCCGGGCACCTGCTCGCGATCATGATCGCCAAGCTGGAGGAGTACGTGGACATCTTCCACGAACGTGACTTCCATGACATCGTGATCAGTGCGAAGTCGATGGACGCCAGCCTGGTGATCGACGCCTACACCGAGATCGCCAGCCGCTTCGAGTACCCCCTCCACCTCGGCGTCACCCATGCCGGCACCCGGGAGACCGGGTCGATCCGATCGATCGCGGCGCTCGGCACCCTGATCGCCAACGGCATCGGAGACACGATCCGGATCTCCTACGCCAGCGATCCGGTCTACGAGGTCGAGGACGGCGTGGAGCTGCTGTGCGCCCTGGACAAGCGGGAGCGCACCGGCATCGAGCTGATCGCCTGCCCGACGTGCGGTCGCATCCAGGTCGACCTCTTCACACTCGTGGAGGAAGTCAAGAAGACGCTCGAGAACGAGATCGCGGTCCCGATGAAGGTCGCGGTGATGGGCTGCGTGGTCAACGGCCCCGGCGAGGCGGAAGGCGCCGACGTCGCGGTCTTCGCCGGCAACAAGCGAGGCATCATCTACGTCCAGGGCGAACGCGTCGCGAACGTCCCCGAGGAGGAGATCCTCGAACGCCTGCTTGCCGAATGCAGCGCTCTCGAGGAGCGGATCAACAACGGCGAGGCGCAGCTCGGGCAGAAGAACGTCGAGATCATCCCCCCGGACCCGATTGGAGAGCTCGGCTCGGGAGCGGACAAGATCGCCGCCGGAGACGTCGAGCAGATCACGATCGGTGAATCCTGACCCTGCCCATCCTCGTCCCCGGGTAGACTCATTCCGAGCATTCACGAGATCGATTGCAGCAGGCGCACCCCCTGCCCCGTATAGAGCGGTGAGCCGGCCGACCACTGGAGACCCAGACATGACCACGAGACGACGTTCCACTCAGGATGGATTCACCATTGTCGAACTGCTGGTAGTCATCGCCGTGATCGCCATCCTGCTCGGGATCATGCTGGTGGGACTTCAGGGCGCGAGTCGGAGCTCGCAGAACCTCCGATCGATGAACCGAGCCAAGCAGGTCTTCATCGCCTGGACCGCCTACTCGAACACCTACGCGGACAAGTTGCTTCCCGGACATCTCAGCACCGGGGTGCAGGACAAGTGGCGCGTGACCTACCGCAGCCCCTCCCAGCAGAGCTCCCTCGACAGCAACCTCACCGAGTCCTACCCATTGCGCCTTCTGCCCTACCTCGACAACTCGCTGGAGCCGATGTTCGGTTACCGGCGGGACATCGACGAGATCCAGAACGAGTACGCCAGCGAGAACAACCTGCCGGAACACGAGGCGGCCCTGCAGGTCATCTCGGACACCCCCGAGTTCGGCTACAACGCCTACTACGTCGGCGGTTGGTGGAAGATGAGCGGGACTCGCGCGCACCTGATCTTCGGCGACACCCCGATCGAGGCCAGTGGCGGCAGTGGAGGCGTCCGCAACGTACGAGGACGTCTGGTGGCCCTGAACCTCGGCAGCATTCGTCAACCCGAAAAGATGGTGACTTTCTGCACCGCAAGCTTCCGAGAGCAGGGCGTCTACGTGCGAAACGACACCGATCCCGATGGAGCGGCCTGGGTGGTGCCCCCGCGACTCTGCGAGACGGAGGTGTGGAACAGCTACCAGGGGCAGCTGGTCGGGATGGCGGCCAGTGCGGCGCCACTTCCTCAGGGCGCCTCCGGCGAGGGCATCCAGGTCTTCACCGCCGAGGCGGTCCCCCTCCGTCGACACGGCATCACGGTCCCGACGGTCACCGCGGACGGTGCCACCACCCAGCTGGGCATCCCCGACCTGCTGGACATGACCCGATGGACCTCCGGAGCCGTGACCTCGATCAACGGCCCCCGGGAGTTCTCGCACGAATGCGATCCGGTCATGAATGAAGAGGAATCAGGCGGCAGCACGCCCTGAGCGGCCGTGCACGACGGTCGAAGTCCGACCGACTCACGGGTCGTCGAAGCTGACGCTGATGATCGTCACGTCGTCCTGCCACGGACGCCCGCCCGCAAACGCCTCCAGCGCCTCGAAGAGTCGATTCACGTCCTGCGACTCGCCCCCTGACTCCTGCAGGGATGCGATCACCCGCTCGAAGTTGAACAACTCGGACGTATCACGACCCTGCTGTTCGGCCAGGCCGTCGCTGAAGATGACCATCCGGTCACCGGGATGGAACGGCACCGTGATTCCCTCGTAGGGGAAATCGGGGACCACGCCCACCGGAGGCCCCCCATCGATCTGGACCTGCTCGATCTCCCCCCCGGCGCGAACGATCGCACAGTAGCCGTGGCCGGAATCGACGCAGGTCGCGGTCTCTGCGGCACGGTCGAAGCTCACGGTCCAGAGCGTGATGAATTCCGCCGCATCGGTCACCCGCATGATCGCGTTGTTGGCATTGCAGATCATCCGCCCGACGTCGGTGCCTCGCTCGCTCTCCGCGATGAGTCGGGCCTCGAGGGCGGACATCAGAAGCCCTGCGGCCGCACCCTTTCCGGCGACGTCCCCCAGGAACACGATCGGGACACCCTCCGGAGTCGAGCAGGCACCCACCAGATCCCCGGCGACGATGGTGCCCGGAACCACGCGCAGCTCCCACTTGATCCCGTTCATCGAACCGGACTCCGGTGGCGCCATGCGCTTCTGCACCATCTGCGCGGCCTCCAGTTCCTGGACCAGCCGGGCCTGCTTCGTCTCAAGGTCGATGCGCTGGATGTTCGCGAGGGCCAGGCCGCAGAGTCGCCCGATCGCCGAACAGAACGCGGCGGTATCGGAACCATCGGAGCCGCTGGTGGAACTGGCGTCGAGGTAGAGGTACCCCTCGATTCCCTCCCCGACCTTGATCGGGACGCACAGGGCCTCCTGGACACCGGCTCCCACGATGGAGACCGCCGCCTGAATGTCCGGTTCGTCACGAAGGCGCACCACCCGCCCTGCTTGGGCCGCCCGAAGCAGCGTTCGACTGATCGGATCGCGCTCCGTGTCCTCGGTGGCGCCGATCCGGGCACGGGAGCCGAGGATCTCGATCGCCTCGACCGACTCATCGACCGGGGCAAGCACGAACGCTCGTCCGAACTCGGTGCCCGCGAGAATCGCGTCGATCGCGGCCGAGGCCATCGCCGTGGTGTCGATCGATTGCTGGATCGATGCCGCTGAATCCATCAGCAGACCGAGCCGTCGTGAAGCAAGCACCTCGAGTTCGGAATCGGGGACCGCCGCCACGGAATCCGCCAGAAGGGTCGAACTGTCGTCCTTGGCGAAGATCCTGGTTCGCTCCTGCTCGTCACCGGTGATGCGAATGACGTACGGACGAACCACGATGCGTTCACCCGGCGAGACCGGGATCAGGCGGTTCGCGGGGATCCGGGCACCACCAATCTCGGTACCGTGTCGGGAACCGAGATCCTCGATCGACCAGGTCGTTCCATCGGTCACGAATCGGGCGTGTCGACGGGAGACCGCGGCATCGGGAAGCTGCAGCTCCGCTTCAAGCGCCCGACCGATCAGGTATTCACCCTGCTCGAGAGTTCTGGTCTCCGCCAGGTCAGGACCGGTGATGGTGATCTCCAGCGGGCCACCGGCATCGGGATCGGAACGGGTACTCGGTGCGTCGTTCATGGGTCGGTGATCTTCCTGAGGAGACGGGTTGACGGGACTGGAGGAGCTTCCGAAATGATGTTCATCCACGAGAGGCGAATTTACCCCGAGCGGCCGCGGTCATCGCTTCAAATCGACAGATTGCACGTTCTATCTGCCCTCGACAGGCCATGTACGGGACCAGAGCGAGCAACGCGACGACCAGTCCGAACGCCGTGGTGATCAACGCCTCGGCGATGCCGGCGGAGATCTCCCGCGGATCGGTGATCGTTTCCTGGGCCCCCAGCAGCTCGAAACTCCGAATGATGCCGAGCACCGTTCCCAGGATTCCGAGCATCGGTGCGGCGGTGACGATCGTCGAGAAGACCAGCATGTACCGCTCGATGCGGGGTCGCTGGTACTCGACCACCTCCACGCTCACCGAATCCGCATCGCCCCCCTGGGAAAGGCGCTCGGCGAGTTCTCCGTACGGCGAGTTGTCGTCGGTGGACAGTTCCTTGACCTTGGATTCGTCTCCCCCGTGCAGGGCCGCCATGAACGGTCCGAACCGAAGTCTCGCGGATCGATTGACCCGGAGCCAGAAGACGAGGCGTTCGAAGCAGAGTGCGATCGTGAAGACGCTCATGAACAGCAGGGGCCACATGACGAAACCGCCCTGATCCATCAATTCGCCGAGTCTCTGCATGAGGTCACTCATCCGAGCATCATACGGATTTCCTTCACCCAGTGCCCCGAACCCTGGAAGCCGGTCCCCGAACGCCCTTCGCGGCAGGTAAGATCGCGCCATGAACAGCGCACCGCAGAGCTCAGACACCGACCGATCAGACCAGGTGATTCGCGAGAAGATCGATGAGGCACTCGCAACCTACCTCGGACGCATCAACCACGCGGAACTGCGTTCCGCCGCGGAGTATGCGGTGCTCGGAGGAGGCAAGCGCGTTCGTCCGCTCATCGCCTATCGAGCCTGCGAGATCGCAGGTGCGCAGGGGACCGAAGCGATGCCTGCGGCCTGCGCGTTCGAATTGATCCACGCGTTCAGTCTCATCCACGACGACCTGCCATCACTCGATGACGACGACCTGCGAAGAGGCAAGCCGACCGTACACAGAAAGTTCGGTGAGTGCACCGCGGTGCTCACGGGAGATCTTCTGCAGTCGATGGCGATGGTGATCGCGGCGGAAAGTACCCACCATGCGGATCGCATCGCCCGGGAGGTGGGCCACGCCACGATCGCCATGATCGAGGGCCAGTCGTGGGACACGATGGGATGCTTTCCCGCGAATCTCGACGAACCCGGGTGCCTGGAGCTGATCCACTCCCACAAGACCGCGGCGCTGATCCGAGGTGCCGCACGCTGCGGAGTCCTTGCCGCAGACGGCCCGACTCGACTCGTCGAGGCACTTGGGGACTGGGGTTCGGCGGTGGGACTGATGTTCCAGGTGGTCGACGACCTTCTCGATGTCACCCAGTCCACCGAGCACCTCGGCAAGACCGCCGGCAAGGATCGGGACCAGGGCAAGCGCACCTATCCGGGGATCCATGGCCTTGAGGGCACGAAAGCGGCGATTCTCAGCCTGGAAAACGCCGCCGAAACCGCTCTGGCAGGCTGTGGGGCCGAGGCGGATCCACTCCGCGAGTTGACCGCAACTCTCGCCCGGAGAACCCGCTGAGCGATCCGGGGGACTATGATGATTCGACTCGAGGGTTGCCTCGATCGAGGCCGCTCCGGGCTGAATGAAGAAGAAATGGATGCGCTCCGATGGAATTCAAACACCTTCCCACCATCAAGACTCCCCGGGATCTGAAGAAGCTCTCGATCGATGAGCTGGTCGAACTGGCGGCGGAGCTGCGCTACGCGATCTGCGAGCAGGTCTCCAGGAGTGGCGGACACCTCGCTCCCAACCTCGGGGTGGTGGAGCTCACCATCGCGATGCACTACGTCTTCGACTTCGAGTCCGATCGGCTGCTGTTCGACGTCGGCCACCAGTGCTACCCCCACAAACTCCTCACCGGCCGTCACGACATGCTGGATCGACTGCGCATGCGTGGTGGAATGGCCGGGTTCCCGGAACCATTGGAAAGCCCCTTCGATCTCTTCTCGGTCGGACACGCCGGCACCGCGATCTCGACCGCGGTCGGGATGGCGCGAGGCGACGAACTCAATGGCGAATCGTTCTCCGAGAGCAACCCTGACGGCCGCCGGGTGGTGAGCCTGATCGGAGATGCCTCGATCGTGAACGGTCTCGCCATGGAGGGACTCAACAACGCCGGGACCCTGAAGCGACAGTTCCTGGTCGTGCTCAACGACAACGGGATGTCCATCGCGAAGCCACAGGGTGCGGTCGCGCAGTACTTCGACCGGGTCCGACTCAGCGACACCTACAGCGGATTTCGGAAGGCGGCGAAGGAGATCGCCAAGCACATCCCCGGAGGCGGACTGGCTGCCGATCTCTACCACCGCATGGGCGAAGCCAGCAAGGCGATGCTCGCCGAGGACACCTGGTTCGAGAAGTTCGGCCTGGTGACCGTCGGACCGATCGATGGGCACGACCTCCCCACCCTCATCGAATTCCTCAACGAAGCAAAGCGCTTCGAGCGCCCGATGGTCCTCCACGTGAAGACCATCAAGGGCAAGGGCTTCGACTTCGCGGAGGGCAACGCGACTCAGTTCCACTCCCCTCCCGCCTTCGACGTGAGCGACACGGGGGCCGAAGCGACCTCGCAGGAGATCACCAGCAGCTGTCGTGTGGAGCTCAAGCGATCCGGGCGGTCGTTCACCTCCGCGTTCTCCGATGCCCTCGCGGACGTGATGGAATCGGACGACAAGGCCGTGGCGTGTACTGCAGCCATGCCCGACGGCACCGGCCTGACTCGCATCATGGAGCAGTGGCCGGAACGAAGCTGGGACACCGGCATCTGTGAAAGTCACGCCATGGACATGATGGCGGGCCTGGCGAAGACGGGGCTCAAGCCGTTCTTCGCGGTCTACTCGACGTTCCTGCAGCGCGCATTCGATCAGGCGTTCCAGGAAGTCGCCCTTCAGGGCCATGCCGTGCGCCTCTGCCTCGACCGAGCAGGCTGCGTCGGGGGCGACGGAGCGGTCCACCAGGGCTTCTGCGACATCTCCCTGCTCGCCGTACTTCCCCACGCGGCACTCCTGGCCCCGGTTGATGAGTCGAGCCTCAAGGCGGGCATGGCGTTCATGACCGACTACGCTGAAGGCCTGAGTGCCATTCGCTACCCCCGGGACAACGTGAGCGCACTCGTGGAGGATCGCTTCGGCCCGGCACCACCGTTCAAACTCGGACGCTCCCGATGCCTGATCCGACACGACCAGCCCGATGTGGCGGTGATCAGCTACGGGACCTGCGGGATCAACGCGATCGAGGCCGCGGACCAGCTGGCGAACGAGTTCGCGGTCGAGGTCCACGATGGGCGATTCGCCAAGCCGGTCGATCTGGATCTGCTCAAGCGACTGGTTGCCGCGGGCACTCCGGTCATCACCGTCGAGGACCACGGTCTCGCGGGCGGATTCGGCGCACAGGTGGTCGACGCCTGCAACCAGGCGGGGCTCGATACCAGCCTAATCACCCGACTCGGCATGCCGGAACGCTGGATTCGACAGGGTTCCCGGAGCGAACAGCTGGCAGAGGTCGGAATCGACACCGACGGGATCGTCCGCGCGATCCGAAACGTCTGCAGTTCCAGGGCGGACCGGGGTACGACCGCGCCCGTGGTGGAGAAGGCCAACGCCTGACGCCTAGTGGATCAGGTCCTTGGGAATGCCCGCATTGATCCGGTCGACCGGCATCAGGAACAGCGCGACCGATTCAAAGAATCGCTCTCCCATCCGCATGAAGTCCGGTCCGTGCTGCTGAAGGTCCCGCAGCAGCGCTTCGGTCCCCCCCCCGGCCTCG
>JAYZFJ010000003.1:0-23562 GCA_036336805.1 Planctomycetota bacterium | reverse complement strand
GACGCCGGCACAGAACCCTCGGGGATTGGCAAGGATGAGCTTCACCCCAAGATCATACCGTCCTCCGGCTCTGGAGTCGGCTAGAGTGTCCATTTACACGATGAGTACCCAGCTGCTGCCAATCCGAGATCAGGTTCGCCTCTGGGGGCCTGGCTCCGACGTCCGACTCGGCCGTTCGGAGGCGATCGACTACTGCCACGCCCTGGCCGGTGGGCACTACGAGAACTTCTCGGTCCTCAGTTCACTGGTCCCCCGGATCCTGAGGGACGACTTCGCCGCGGTCTACAGCTTCTGTCGGTGGTCGGACGACCTCTCCGACGAGATCGGGGATCCCGAGGAGTCGAAGGCGCTGCTGGCCTGGTGGCGAACGGAACTCGACGACTGCTTCGCGGGGGCACCGCGTCATCCGGTGATGTGCGCGCTGGAGCAGACCATTCGGAACCACGAACTTCCCGCACGTCCGTTCCACGACCTGATCGATGCCTTCGTCCAGGATCAGGAGGTCACCCGCTACGAGACCTGGTCCCAGCTGCTTCACTACTGTTCGCGCAGTGCGGATCCGGTGGGACGCCTGGTGCTGATGCTGCTGGGTGAACCGCGCGACGACGACCACTTCGTACCCTCCGACCACATCTGCACCGCCCTGCAGTTGACCAACCACTGGCAGGACGTCGCCCGAGACCTGCTCGAGCGGGATCGCATCTACCTGCCGAGTGAACTGATCGAGATCGCCGACTTCGAGTCGCGGCTGAGAATCTCCGCCGCCCAGGGGTACGCGGTCGACGCCGGATTCCTCGAGGAGAGCCGTGAACTCATCCGGCTCTGCGTCGACCGGACTCAGGCGATGTTCGAGAGCGGACGAGTGCTGCTCGACCGGTTGCAGCCGGAGTCTCGGCCGGTCATCCGACTCTTCTGGGAGGGGGGAACCCACGTCCTCGACCAGATCCGGCACTGGAACTACGAAACGGTGCTGCATCGTCCCCGGCTTTCCAAGCTCACCAAGTTCGGGTTGGTCGCGCGGGCCTGGGGGGCCGCTCGGCTTGCGAGGTGGGGCTCCTGATGACGATCGGCGAAGCGACCCCACTCGGAACGATGCCCCTGGAGACCGCCTTCGAGCGCTGCAGCGACGATGTGCGCAGTCGGGCCCGCAACTTCTGGTACGGCCTTCGCCTGCTTCCCCCCGAACAGTTCCATTCGCTGTGTGCGATCTACTCCTGGATGCGCCTCGCCGACGACCTGGCGGACGCCGAGGACGGGGGGGGATCGGACGATCGTCGCCGCGACCTCCAGGGATTTCATGATCGAACCCTCGAACTCTTCTCCGGGCGCATGCCTCCGGTGGAGCTCGCCCCGGAAGCCCACATCTTTCCCGCCCTGCTGCGGGTTCTTGAACTCCATGATCTGGACCCCGTCGACTTTCGCCTCATGATCGAGGGCCAGTTCGCGGACCTCGAACCGCGCACGATCGAGACCCGGGACCAGCTGCTCGAGTACTGCGACCAGGTCGCTTCGACGGTGGGTCGGGTGTGTGTGCGAATCTGGGGCGGTACCGGCTCCGAATGCCTTCAGCTCGCCACCGAACGAGGCAAGGCGCTGCAGCTGACCAACATCCTGCGCGACGTTCGGGAAGACCACCACCGCCACCGGTGCTACCTGCCGGCGGAGGAGTTCCGTTCGGCGGGGCTGACCCGGGAGGACCTGGTCAACTGGTCGGATCCCGAACGGTGTCGCACGTTCATCCGGAACCAGGTGGAGACGGCGGAGGGTCACTACCGGGCCGCGGAAGGTCTCGAATCGCTGATCGAGCCCGCCGCACGTCCGACCTGCTGGGCGATGACCCGCATCTACCACGCCCTGCTCCGAAAGATTCGAAACCGTCCCGCGCTGATCGCGGGAGAGGCGCGGATCAGACTCAGTTCGTTCCGCAAGCTCTCGATCGGGATGCGCGCCCGCCTGCAGGCCCGGCGCGAGGCCTCCCGGGAACCGAGGGGAGGGGGGTCGTGAAACGGCGGATCGTGATCGTCGGTGGCGGACTTGCCGGCATGGCCGCGGCCCTGCGGGTGCTCGACGCCGGAGATGAACCGGTGGTGGTCGAATCGCGGGACTACCTCGGTGGTCGCGCGACGAGTTTTCACGATCCGCGCAGCGGGGAGGTCCTCGACAACTGCCAGCACGTGGTGATGGGTTGTTGCACGAACGTCCTGGATTTCTACGAACGCATGGGGGTGGGGGAGCTCATCGAATGGCACGAGGCGACCTACTGGGCCAACCCCCCGCATGAACCCGACGTCATGCGTCCGGGCCCCCTGCCGGCACCGGGGCACTTCACCTTCAGTTTCATGCGCATGCGGTTCCTGAGTCTGGCCAGCAAGCGTGCGATCGCCCGGGCGATGCTCCGGATGATGCGCATCGGCCTCTCCGGTCGAGCCCGCTGGACCGATCGAACCTTCCTGGAGTTCCTCGAGGAGACCCGGCAGCCCGCGGAGGCGATCGATCGGTTCTGGCGCGTGGTGGTGGTGAGCGCCTGCAACCTCGACCTGCACGAGGTGGGTGCCTCCTTCGCGATGCAGGTGTTCCAGGAAGGCTTCCTCTCGCATCGCTTCGCTTCCTCGATGGGGCTCGCGCGGGTGCCCTTGAGCGAACTCTACGACCCGTTCGTTGAATACCTGGGCCGGGAGGGTGGCACCCTCCACTCGGGCACCTCCGCCCTCGGCATCGGCTTCGACGGTCGTCGAGTCACCGGAGTCATCACCAAGCACGGACTCGTCGAGGGTTCGGCGGTGATCACCGCGGTGCCGCCGGAGCGACTGGCCAGGCTCTGTTCGGAGACGCTGATCGCCGCCGACCAGCGGCTGCAGACGCTCGACCGTCTCGAGGTCAGCCCGATCCTCGGCGTCCACCTCTTCTTCGACGCTCCGGTGATGACGCTTCCCCACCTGGTCCTGCCCGGTCGGGACACGCACTGGCTGTTCAACAAGGGCACCGACGAACAGGGTCGGCAGCACGTGCATGCGGTGATCAGTGCGGCCGAGGACTGGATGACGCTCGGCCAGGCGGAGATCCGGGATCGGGTCCTTGCGGACCTGGTCTGGGCGCTGCCCGGGGCGGCCGGGCTCGAGCCGGTCGGCCATCGCGCGATCAAGGAGAACCGTGCCACGTTCCGCGCCGCTCCCGGTGTCGATCGAATCCGTCCCTCGGTGACCGCGGGTCTCGGCGTCGAGAACCTGCTGCTCGCCGGGGACTGGTGCGACACCGGTTGGCCGGCGACCATGGAGGGGGCGGTGCGCAGCGGCTACGCTGCAGGCGCGGCGGCCTGCGGTGGCCCCGCGGAGGTTGATGACCTGCCGGTCGCCCTCGGTGGCCGACTCCTGGGATTGCGATGACCGAACCCACCGACACTCCCTTCTTCGGGGGGGCGCTGCTCGACGCCTCGGCCAGTCGAAGGACCGAGCTGGTCCTCGAGGCGGTGCGTTCGATGGGCTTTGCGCACGTGGGAATCTGTCGAGCGGAGCCGGTCGACCGCCGAGCCGAGCTCGAAGCGTGGATCGGGCAGGGAAAGCACGGGGGAATGGAGTACCTCGCGGATCGGATCGAGCAGATGCTCGATCCGGATTCCGTGCTCCCCGGCGCGAGGTCGGTCGTCTGCGTCGCTGATCGGTACGCCAGTGGGACGGAGGTCACTCCCGAGGCGGGGCCGCGCGGGCGCATCGCCCGCTACGCTCGAGGTCGGGACTACCACGATGTCCTGCGCCGGCGACTGCGCCGGCTGGCCGAGGCGATCGAGGCCGCGGCTTCCGGTCACCGCGCCCGGGGCGTCGTCGACACCGCACCGTTGATGGAACGCGAGCACGCCCGGCGTGCGGGCCTGGGACTGATCGGCAAGCACACGCTGATGATCCACCCCGGGGAGGGATCCTGGATGGTGCTCGGTGAAGTGCTCACCACCCTCGAACTCGAACCCTCGGCCCCGCCCGACTGGGTGGAGCGCGAGGATCCCTGTGGTGGCTGCACCCGCTGCATCGATGCCTGTCCCACGGATGCCATCACGCCGTTCAGCGTCGATGCCACGCGATGCATCAGCTACCTGACGATCGAGCATCGCGACGCACTCGATCCCGAAGACTTCGAGGCGACCGGGGACTGGCTCTTCGGCTGTGACGTATGCCAGGAGGTCTGCCCGCACAACCGGCCCGAACGGAGCATCGCGAAGCTTCCGGTGCTGGATGCCTACCAGCCGCGCCGAAGCGGATTCGATCTGCTGGAAGTCCTCGGCTGGCGTGAGTCGGACCGCCGTGAGGCGTTCGTGACCAGCGCACTCAAGCGGGCGAAGCTCTCGATGTTCAAGCGCAACGCCCTGGTCTGTGCGGGAAACCTCCTGCGCAGCGAGGACCACCCGTCGCTGCTTGCTCGCCTTCGCGAACTTGCGAGGGAATCGGAGGAGGATCGGTTGGTGCGTTCGACCGCCCGCCAGGTGCTCGAGCAGCTGGGGCGCTGAATACGTCGCGATCGATCGGGGTCAGTTGCGACCCCGGCCTGCGCCGGAGGCCTGCTCGAGGCGCTCCACCACGCCGTCGAGGTCGATGAACCACTTGCCGTTCTCCCGGATGAGGGGAAGTCCGTCCGCGGGGTTGGTCGAGTAGCCGACCACGGCCCGGTTTCCGTCCTCGCGAATGACCCGGAGGGACTGTCCCGGGGTCAACGGAACCATCTGATCCATGGCGGCTCCCTGAAGGGACTGGAGCTTGGGGAGCATCGCGGGATTCGAGACGTACATCATGCCCATGACCTGCTGCATCACGCGGGGGAGATCCCCGGGGCTGAAGTTGCTGCTCAGGTCGTTCATCGCATCACACAGCGCCTGGGGCGAGTTCATGCCGTTGGTGCCGAAGGGAAGCATGTCGGAATTCATGCCGGCCCCCGAGGGTGGGCGCCTGCCGGGACGTCTTGGCCTGTTCGGCGCCGCGGGGGCCGCATTCGTCTGGGGGGCGGGGGCCTCGATCCGCACGCCGTCGAGCGCCTTGATCAGCTGTTCGATCGAGGCCAGTGCGGCTTCGTTGCCGTCGGCGCGACTGAGTTTTTCCAGGGCATCGCCGTAGGCGGTGCGTGCCTCCTCGATCGCGGCCTTGGAGGCCTGGGCCGCCTCGTCGGCGAGGGCCGCCCACCGGGCCGGATCCACCCCGGTGATCGTGCTGGTGTTCGCCAGTGCGCTGTAGAGTCGTGCGTCCTCGGCGTCGGAGACCGCCTGCATCGCATGCAGTTCCCCGATGAGCACCGTGGCTTCCCCGGCGATCTGCCGTTCAGCCGTGTTGTTGCCGGCCCGCTGGGCCTGGTTGAGGTTGTCGATGGTGGCGGTGAAGAGTGGCTCGAAGTCCTCGGACTGCATCGCGGCGTACTGTTCGAGCATCTGTTCCAGTTCACCGACCTGGGTGCGGGCACGTTCGCGTCCGCTCTCGCCGGCGGCGATCACCGCATCCCGGATCGAGGCGATGTTGGCTTCCGCCCGATGGGTTGCGTCAATGAGCGCCTTGGCGTTCATCTCCGCGCCCTGCTGGCGCTGGAGTTCCGGCTGCATGCCGGCCAGCTGGATCTCCGCGTCGGCGATGGTGCCCTTGATCGGGATCATCCGCGCACGGATTTCCGAGGATTCCTCGACCAGTGGATAGCCATCGATCGCACTGACGTTGTTGGCCTGGCGGCTCAGCCGAGCGGAATCGGTGGTCATCTGATCCAGCTGCTGGCTGTTGCGATCTCGCTGCTGCCGAACCTGGGCGATCTTCGATTCCAACGCCGAGTTCTCGCTGCGCAGCTGTTCGTGGGGCTGCTGGAGTCCGTCACGTTGCTGGGCGATCGCCTGAGCGGGGGCGTTGAAGTCGGTCTGCATTCGTGCATCCGCACCCGCGGCGATGATCATCGCGGAGTCCGCACGAGTCGCGATCAGGGCGCGCGCCGCGCGCATCTCGAGGTCCATGAGCGCCAGCTCCATCGCTCGCAGCTTGCCGCTGGTGGCGGCGATCTGACCGACCAGTTTGGTCACCAGCTTCTTCTGGGCGCCCGAGGTCCCCTTGATCGCCTTGAGTTGACGGGAGAGCGTCTCGAGGCTGTCGGCCACAGCCAGCGGGGTCTTGTCCACGCCGACTTCCGAGACCAGGGTTGCGTAACGGGTACTGGCCGCTTCGATCTCGGTCTGAGCGAGCTTCTGTTCGTTGAGTTCCGAATCACCCAGGCAGCCACTCAGAAGGCAGGTGCCACTCGCGAGCGCGAGAACGCCCAGACGTCTGAGGAGTGCACTGCCAAACAGGATCGAATCTGAGGATCTGGTCATATGGGGTTGATCTTCTTTCAAGAGCGGCATTTGAAAGGGGGCCTGCTTCGGTCCCAACGGGCACCTAGTGTATCGAAAAGGGGAGGCAGGGTCGCCTGATTCACCGGGGAACCCTCGGTGAATCCGCCGGTGGGGTCGGGGACGTGATCTGGGGAGGGGTGTAGTCCACGGGGTAGTTCGGCCGCGGTTGGTACATCGCTTCGATGAATGCGAGGGTATCGGCCATCGTCTTGCCGCCTCCGGAGGGGAACGCGGGTCGGTATCCGCTGACCGGAGGGTGCTTGATCCGTGCTTCGGAGGCCGGCAGGGCGTACTGGATGAGCAGGCTCATGGTGGGATTCTCGTAGTCGATGAGCTTGTGGGGTCCCTCGAGTTCGGTCCGCTCCAGGATCAGCAGGTTCTCGTAGACGGTCTTCGGGGTGTTCATGCCGTAGCGATGAAGAAAGAAGGTGCCCGCGTCCGTACCCCCGTGGCACCCACTGGTGGCGCAGTTGCGGATCAGCCAGGCGTTGTGCACCTTGGTGCGGAACAGATTGAGGGAATGGGGCTCGCCCTTCACCGTGATCTCGGGATAGAGCTCTCGGGCCTGCACGTCGAAGATCAGCTTGACCTTCTCAATGTCGGACATCGCGTAGAGCTGCTGTTGACGGGAGACCTGGTTCGGGATGAGCTGGTTGGTCGCATGGTTCTCGATCAGCTTTCGGATCGTCCGGGACTCGACTTCGACGGTCGGTGGCCTCTGGAAGTCGATCTCGTAGACGCGGATGAGGTTGACGTCTTCCGCGGTGAGCACGCGGGGCGGAATGCCCTCGGTCCGATCGGTCTTCTCGGTCGGCAGCGGCAGGGCGGTCCGGCCTGCGTCGCGCTGGAGCTCGATCCTGGCCTGGAGCTGTTCGAGCATCTGCCGTGCGCGGGGGTTGTCCTCCATTCGCAGCAGCGACTCGAGTTCGTCGCGGGCGAGTTCCAGTCGCCCCTGCTCGATGATCCACTCCGCGAGTGCCAGTCGCATCGTGGCGTCCTCGGGGTCGATGGCGGCGCGGGCCGTGGCGAGTTCCTCCTCGAAACTCGGTCGCAGGACGATGTGCGAGACCTCGTCGCGCGGGATCTGGTGGTGGATGCCCTCGATCAGCAGCGTGACCCTGGAGAAACCGTCCTCGATCACCAGGCCCTCGATGCTGCCTCCATCCCGAAGCAGCACCACCCCGGCACGACCGTCCGCCGGGAGGTCCATCAACTTGAGGAAGCCCAGGACCTTGTCCCGTTCGTAGGTCTCCTCCCGATCATCCCTCCGAATCACGAAGGATTCCTCGTCCTCCCGAACCAGTACCCCGCCGAATTCACGGAAGCGGTCGACCACCACGTAGACCCGGGTCGGAGGAGTGGCGGCATCGCCTCGCGGGGGGGGTGGCGATTCTTGGTGGGAGCGGGTCCCAAGCAGGCTCGGGCCGAGGAGCAGGAGGATGGTCAGCGGTACGAAGCGCATCCGAGGATTCTCCCCCGGGGACGACCGATGACGCAACCCCCGAGCGCGAGGTTTCCCCCGGAGTATCGCCCGTGGCCCACTCGGAGCCCGCCTCCGCTGAAGGATCCGCTTTCTGGTACGGTCGGAGTCCCGGTCCGTGGATCCGGATGCACGGCCGGCAGCGACCCCTCGATGCAAGGAGATGAGCGATGAAACTCGGTGTGATGGCGGCCCTCTTCAACGGACGGGACTTCGAGGAGACCCTGGCCTACTGTGCGCAGAGCGGTCTGGATGCGATTGAGCTTCCGGTGGGTGGGTACCCGGGTGCGGGCCTCATCGATCCGGCCAAGGCGCTTTCCTCCAAGCGCGAGCGGGATCGGATCAACGGTCTGCTCGCGGAGTTCGGCCTCACCTGTTCCGGACTCGCCGTGCACGGCAATCCGGTCCACCCGAACAAGCGGCACGCCAAGAAGGACCACGACGACTTCGTGCGCGCGGTGAAGCTCGCTCCGATGCTCGGAACCGACATCGTGATCACCTTCAGCGGATGCCCCGGTGGAACGCCGACCGACAAGCAGCCCAACTGGGTGACCTGCCCCTGGCCTCCGGAGTACCTGGACATCCTCGAGTACCAGTGGGAGAAGGTGCTGGTTCCCTACTGGGCGCAGCAGGTGAAACTCTGCCGGAAGCATTCGGTCCGGGTCGCCTGGGAGGCGCATCCGGGGTTCTGCGTCTACAACCCCGAAACGCTCATCCGACTCTCGGAGACCGCGAGCAAGGCGGCGGGCCGCGGCAAGCTCGTCCTCGGGGCGAACCTGGATCCATCCCACTTCTTCTGGCAGGGGATCGATCCGATCCTCGCCGCGCGTGCACTCGGTGAGGCGGGCCTGCTCTTCTACTGTCATGCGAAGGACACCGAGCTCGATCCGCACGAGGGGCCGGTCAACGGCTACCTCGATGGACGTCCCTATGGCGACCTGCGGCATCGATCCTGGACGTTCCGAACCTGTGGCTACGGCCATGGCCACGAATTCTGGAAGCCGTTCTTCTCAATGTTGCGGCGCTACGGCTACGACCACGTGCTCTCCATCGAACACGAGGATGCGTACATGTCGATCGAGGAGGGGCTTCAGCGTGCGATCGAGTTCCTGACCGAAGCGATCATCTACGAGGACGCCTCGACACCCTGGTGGACCTGAACCGATTCGGTGAGGCTACTCCGGGATCGGTGTGGTCTCCAGGTCCGCGGAATGAGTGATCTCGACCGTCCATTCGACGGTTTCCTCTGCGGCGTCCGGTCCCCCCGGGGGAATCGCCAGCTGCCAGAGAAGTCGGTCTCCCTCGTCTGACCCGGTCTCGATGATCGGGCGGGTGAATTCCATCGCCTTGACGGTGATCTCCCTGGTCAGCGCGGTGGGAAGTCGATCCTCGAGGATCAGTTCCAGCGGTTCCGGCTCGAGATTTCGGATCGAGATCCGGTACCGCAGCGTCGTGAGCAGGCCACCGCCCAGCAGTCCGATCCGCTTCGTTGTGCGATCGAGCACCTCCCGCGTGATCTGCAGGTTCGGTCGGATCCCCCAGGAGATCTCGAACTCATCGCCGGGTGCCACCGCGTCGACCTCGGTCCGTCCGACCATCCGGCCGTCGAGGAAGAGCGTCACCGGGGCGGCACTGATCAGGCGGGGGCTTTCATTGCGCAGGGTGGAGAGGACGTGGCAGGCCCGGTCCACGGTGGGACGTGCGTGGTGGCGAAGCTCGAACGAGGTCTGGAAGCGTTCGAGCAGCACTCGCCGGGTGCGGCCGGCCTCGATCGTGGTCGGGTGAGAGGTGCGGTGCACGGCTCGCAGGGTGCGAGCCGCACCCGACTCCGCGCGTACCGCCGCAGGGAGGATCTCCCCGTCACCGTCCTCGTCCTCGTCGGAGGCCTCGTCGATCGCCGCCGGGAGGACCTCTCCCGGGGGTTCGAAGAGGTCCGGTCGTTCGGTGGAGACCCGCAGCTCGACGTCCTTCCAGTCCAGATTCGTGTCGTTGGTCACGTCGGCCAGGAGCTCGACCTGCACTTCGGGGCGTGCCTGCGTGCGGGTGATGCGTACCTCCGGGGTCCAGCCTGCCTGCTCGACGAAGCAGGTGGCGAGCAGGTCCACGGAACCGGCGTTCTCGGTATCCACCAGGAGTTCCGCGTGCAGCTGTCGGGTTCCCCGATGGAGGCGTGCGTTCTCCTCCTCCAGGTCCCGGAGTCGCCGGGTTTCGTCGGTCAGGGTGCGTTCCTGTTCAGCAACCGCCAGGACCGCGGCCTGGCGTTGCTCCGCGAGCAACGCATGCAGGGCGCGGATCGCTTCCGGGTCGGAGAGATCGACCTGCTCGGACATCGAGGCGCCCATCGAATCGAGGAGTTCGAGGGAGGATCGCGCGGATTCCAGTGCGCGTTCGGCGATGCGGATCCGCGGTCCCTGTTCCTCGAGAAGCCGGCGAAGGCGGTCGGACGCCTCGGAATCGGGGGGCAGCAACACCGGCTCGACCGAACTCTGGAGCAGGGTGCAGCCTTCCGTGGCGAAGTGGTAGGAAGCGGTCGTCGCCATGGAGTCGTCCTCCGGCAGTTCCGCCTGCAGCACCATTCGTATCCGACTTCGTCCCGCGGGAAGCTCGATCCGACCCGGGTGCTCGTACACCGCGCCCTCCGGAAACACGAGGACCTCCCGCAGAGGTGCGGAGAGTTCGACCAGTGAATCCTCCGCCGAAGCGGGTCCACCACCGGTCGGCAGGATCATGGATGCCAGCACCAGAGGGATCATCGGGTTCATCGGCGTTCTCCCGAAGCGAGGAGGCTCACTCTTCACGCAGCAACGCGTAGGTGCCGCCCTTGCGCAGCAGGTCGGCGATGCGGTCCGCATCGGGAATGCCGCTTTCTCGAATGGTCTCCGCCAGTCGTTCCACGTCCCCGTCCTTGCGCAGGTAGCTTGCCGCCATCTCGGCGATGACCTCGGGCTCCATCGAGGCGAAGAAGTCGATCCCCTCGCGGTAGACGATCTGGGTCACCAGTCGGCTGGCGATCAGTCGGGCCAGGTAGGCCGGGGGCAGGTCGTCGGCGATCGAGGTGCCGACCTCCCGGCAGAGCACCTCGGGGAAGTGGGACTGGACCAGGCCGCGCGCCAGCGTCTGCTCGCTCTCCGTCCACTTCGACATGCCGTCCTCGACGGCGTCCGCGGCGGCGTTGATGACCCGGCTCAGGCGCACGCTGATCTCCGGGAGCGGCATGCAGGGATGTCGCTTCTGCTCGTTGACCAGCAGGGTGGCCTCGTCGCGGGCCAGAACGCGCAGTCGATCGAGGACCTGGTCCACGAACGGCCCCTTGATCCGCATGAACGCGTCCTTGTCCAGGAGCATGCAGGCGGCGACCTCGAGGCTCGAGCAGATCACTCCGCACTTGTTGGCGGAGGAGTCCTTGATGATCCGGACGCCCTCGGCGCTGAGGCGTTCGCGGGCTTCGGGGGTCAGGAAGAGGTTCGCCCCCTCGACGATCAGCGAACTGCTCGGGGTGCCGTCCTCGGTGAGGAACTCCCGCCAGTTGTGCTGATGGATGGTGGCGGGGCGTCCGCCGCAGGGCACGAAGGCGTCGGCGACCACCCGGTTGTGCATGGTGTTGCGCAGCAGGAACCCATCGGGTTCGTCGAGGGTGGTGATCTTTCCTCGCTTGCCGAGTCGGGCGGGATTGAACTCGCTGATCGCCCGTTCCTCCTCGACCAGTCTCAGCAGTTCCTGGTGGTCGAGACCGTCGGGGTCCTCACCGCACCCCGATCCGTCGGCGATGCCCACGATTCGAGCGTTGGTCCCGTAGTCGCGGTTGAGGATCTTGATCATGTTCCCGGCCACGTCCCCATCGGGGCCGCCGGTGATCTTCACCGTGAAGTGATCGGTGGTGGGGTCGATCTCCATCGAGCGCAGGAAGGTGTCCATGAAGACGTTCACGCCTTCGCTGGTGACCCCGTACTGCTTGTGGTTGATGCCCGCGCCGGGCTTGGAGCTGATGAACGCCGTCGGCATCGGATAGCCACGCAGCCGGGCTCGACGCACCATCCATTCGATGTGTCTCGGGGTGATGTTCTCGTCGGGGCCGAGGTAGATCAGCTCCGGCTTGCCGTAGTGGTCGACGATGAGCGAACGGGTCTCCTCGTCGGGGGTGATCAGGTCCAGGATGCAGTTGACGAAGCTCTTCACGCACCGATCGATTCCCGCATCGGGTTCGATCAGGATCGCCGCCTTGGCTCCGCCTTCGGGAATGTCCTTGTTCTTCAACTGCTGGGCGAAGCTGAGTCCGTAGGCCTCGTCGTAGAGTCGCTCGCTCTCCCGTCCGTGCTGGAAGCTGGTGCGGGGCCGGACCACTCGGAGGCCGCCCCGGGCGATGTCCTGGAAGCGGATGTGGAACCCGTCGAACCCGCGGCCGTGCACGAAGATCGCTCCGTAGGGCAGTTCCGGCCTGGATTCGTTCATGAGCAGGCGAGGGTCGAGTCGCAGGGCCAGGCCGAATCGGTTGGGGATGAAGTAGTTGGTCCGCAGCGTCGCTTCCACCGCATCGACCAGGGTCAGCAGCGTGGTGCGACCCGCTTCCGAATCGACCTCGCGTTCGATCTGCTCGCGGATCTTCGTGCTCTCACGCCGGAACTGCTTCGCGTCCGACGGCTTTCCGGGGCAGAAGCGATCCATGAACAACCGGGTGATCTGCCGGCAGATGTCGATCGAGGCTTCGGCCCGGCTGAGGATCCGATCCCGGGTGAAGGCGAACTCGTTCTTGGGGGAGAGGACCTGGTGGGCGAGGTGGCAGAGTCCGAGGATCAGCTCCGCCTCGTCCACGCCGAGTCCCGCATGGCGCTGGGAGAGGTTCAGAACTCCGAAGTGCACCCACTTGATCCGCCGAAGGTCGTTGCTCAGGGACTTCCAGAGCTCGCTCTGGGGGTCGATCGCCTTGCCGCTGCTGTCCTCGATGATGAAGCCCACGAAGGTCACCGAACCATGGGGGTCGTCGCTGACCATGTCGAGGTACGCCCGGTGAATGTTCAGACCGTAGGCCGCGACCACGTTCGCACACCGTTCAAGCGTGGTCCGGGTGCGGGCGTTGGCCATGCAGATGGTGACGCGCGAGAGTCGCTCGTCGGCCTCCTCCTGCTCGATCTCCACCTCTCCGGAGTCGGAGCCGCTGGCGTTGGTGAAGAGTCGGTGGTGCTTGGAGATTCGCAGCGGAGTGAGGGTCTTCACGTAGTCCGCGGTGCAGCGTTCGAAGTAGGAGCGGATCTGGTCCTCGGTCCAGTCGGGTTCCTCCTCGCGTGCGAAGGCCAGGGTGGCTTCGAGCTTCTCCAGCTGTTCGGGATCGGAGGGATCGAAGGGATCCTGCTCCCCGAACTCGAAGGTGTCCAGGACGAAGGAGCCGTCGGCGGCACTGTGGATCGTCGCGCTTCGCAGCGACTGTTCGAGGGGAAGCCCCGCCAGGATCTCCGCCAGCGTCCCGGGATGGTTCGATGGTCGCATCGCCGTCCACATCCGCCCGTCCTCGCTGCGCATGGTGATTTCCAGCGGACCGCCCGAGGCCTTGAGCGCGATGATCGTTCGCAGATGGGAGAGCTGGGTCTCCGGCTCGGTGTCCTGGAAGTACATCCGCGGCATCGCCTTCAGGAACCAGGGAACCACGTCCGCCGCGGTCTCCCGGTAGTCCTGCAGGAGTTCCTTGAGGATCGGTTCCGGATCGGTCGGGATGCTGTCCGAAGGGTTGCTGGTGTCGGTGCGCATTGAGCTGGGTACCCACGAGTTGGTCGGGTGTGTTGGAATCTCAGCCAGAGGGGCATTCTGCCATGAGTTGGAGCCGAATGTGGATGACTTTTCGCAACGATTGCAAACTTCCTGAGAGTTCCCCGGGGGATTCGATTCGACGCGGGGCTCGAGGTGCGACCCACCGATCGGATCGGCGACTCCATCCATCGGCGTCGGTCGCTGATTACTGGACGTGGCACCGGATCGGAGACCGGGAAAGTTCTCGCCGAGGAACCCGCCCCGGCCTCGATCGCCTAGGATCGGTGGGTCCGGTAGCCCCGGACGCAGCACGAACCAACCGAACCGGATCACCTTCCCTCCAGCTCATGAGTTCACTCACCATCGGCAACTTCGACGGCGTCCACCTGGGCCATCGCTCCCTGGTCGAGCGGGCCCGTGCGCGGGCCTCCGACGGACGGGTGCTGGCGGTCACGTTCGAACCTCATCCGGCCGCGGTCCTCGAGGCACGGCGGGCCCCCCGGCGTCTGACGCCCGCGCCGCTTCGCCGTGCGCTGCTGGAATCATTGGGGGTCGACGAGGTGATCGAACTGGAACCAACCGCCGAACTGCTCGCGCTGGATGGGGCCGACTTCATCGAGTTCCTCCGCGGCCGTCACGCCTTCGATACCGTGGTCGAGGGCGCCGACTTCCGATTCGGCCGCGGGCGCAGCTGCGGCATCGACGAGCTGGAGTCGATCGGCGATCGCCTCGGGTTCGGGGTCGAGGTCGTCGATGACGTGTCGGTGACGCTCGAGGATCGGACGATTCTGGACGTCCGTTCGACCGCGATCCGGTGGTTGCTCACCCAGGGCCGGGTCGTCGACGCGGCGATCGCACTCGGCCGGGCGCATCAGCTGCAGAGCACCGTCGTCAAGGGCGACCAGCGAGGTCGCGACCTCGGGTTCCCCACGGCGAACCTCGAACCCAACGACACCCTGCTGCCCGCCGATGGTGTCTATGCCGGCATTGCGACCCTGCCCGATGGTGCCCGGGTTCCCGCGGCGATCAGCGTCGGCACCAAGCCGACCTTCGGTCCGAACCAGCGGGTCTGTGAAGCACACCTGATCGACCATGACGCCCCGCTCGACGAGTATGGATGGCCGCTCCAGCTGGAATTCACCCGGTACCTCCACCAGCAGTTCGCCTATGCCGGCGTCGAGCCCCTGATCGATCGGATCCGGCGGGACTGCGATGACGCTCGCCTCCACGCACCCCGAGGAATGCTCTCCCGATGAGTGACTTCACCTACGAGACCAACACCACCGTCGAGGCGATCGCCGATCGGCTCCGCTCCGCCCGTTCCGTACTGATCACCAGTCACGAAAAGCCCGACGGTGATGCGATCGGTTCCTGCGCGGCGCTCGCTCGCGCCCTTCGGGCGCTCGGGGTCGAGGTCGAGGTGTGGCTGCTGGGTGCGGTGACTCCCAATCTCGCCGCGCTCGCGGAGGACCTTGCACCGCGTCACGCCCCGCCCGATCAGCCCGGCGGGGACCACGACCTCTGCGTGGTCGTCGACACCGGAGCCTGGTCCCAGCTGGGGCCGCTCAGGGAGTACCTGGCGACCCGGCGTGATTCGGTCATCGGCATCGACCACCATCGTCGCGGTGACGACATCGCCGCGATGCGCTTCGTGGATCCCACCGCGGCTTCCTGCACCCAGGTCCTGGTCCCCCTGATCGATGCGCTTGGGGTGCCACTCACCGCGGGTGGCAACGAGGCGGGGTGGTTCACGATCGCCGAAGCGATCCTCCTGGGACTCGCCACCGACACCGGATGGTTCCGCTTCGAGAGCTTCGATGCACCCGGGTTCACCCTGGGAGCGCGTCTCATGGAAGCCGGGGCCGACAAGAATCGGTTGATCCGACAGGTCGAGGAGTGTGATCGCCCTCAGCGCATCCACATGGCAGGTCGTGCCTTGAGCGCGGCTCGGTTCTTCCACCAGGATCAGGCGGTGGTGATGACCCTCTCACTCGAGGACTTTGCCGCGGTGGGTGCCCGACCCGAGGAACTTTCGGGGATCGTCAACCAGCCGATGAGCGTCGGGGGCGTCGAGGTCTCGGTGCTGCTGACCCAGTCGGAGCCCGGTCGCGTGAAGGGGAGTTTCCGCTCCAAGCCACCGCTGGTGCCGGGTTCATCGCGGTTCGTCGACGTCAACCAGGTCGCCGCCCGTTTTGGTGGTGGCGGTCATGTCCACGCAGCAGGAGCACGCTTCGAGGGCACGCTGGACGAAGTGGTTGAAGCGGTGCGAGCCGCGCTCGAGGCCGCGCTTCAGGACGCCGGATTCACCGGCGCATCGGCGGGGACCTGAGAGACGGTGTAGCCGAGCTTCTTGATCGCGGCTTCCACGTTGCCTTCCGCATCGGGGTTCGACAGGGCGACCGAGGCCTGGCCCTTCTCGAAGGAGACGTCGCAGGTGACCACGCCGTCGACGGTGTCGACCTTGTTCTTCAGGGCGTTTGCGCATCCCTGACAGCTCATGCCGGTGACCTTGAGCACCACGGTCTTGCGGATGCTGGCGGTATCGATGGGGGTGGCAGCCGCGGTGGTGGTCTCGGAGGAGTCGTCGCACGAGCCGAAGAAGCATCCCTCCTTGCAGCCGGTGAACAGAACGCTGGTCAGCGCGCAGAGTCCGATGAGGGTGGTGGTCTTCATGGTGGTGAATCCTTTGGTCTTGAGCTCGTGGTTCAGGGGATGGTCGGTCGGGTGGCGGGCCGCTGGTCCATACCGACTCACTGTCTGTGAATGAAGAATACGATGATTTCCTCGGATCGGCGTGGAAGAAACCAGCGTTTTTTTTCGCGAATCCCCGATTTCGGCTCAGGAAGACCGGGTGGGGCCTCCGGTGAAGCCGATCAGGATCGCCAATCCGAGCAATCCTGCGACCGCGAAGGGAACCAGCCGGGTCTGGTGGTCGATGAATGCCTGCTCGTAGGCGATCCCACAGGGAACCAGGAGCACCGCCACGACCAGCAGCGGAAGTCCGCTGGTGCGAAGTGATCCCAGTGGCGACATGAACAGCAGCACGAAAGCGGGGAAGACGAGTCCGTAGAACCCCAGGAACCTCAGGTAGGTGGCCTCGTTCGCGAACCAGGGCAGTGTCCCGAGGAGGATGCAGAGGACCGGAAGCAGGGCGGCCCAGGGCCAGGGCCGTGCCCGATCGCGGGCGGCGCCGAGTCCGCCCAGCCAGGCTTCTCTCAGGTGAACCGCGGTCGTGAAGGTCGCCTGGAGCAGGAGCTGGATCACCACCAGAACGTTGACCGCGATCGCTCCGCCCGAGGCGTAGGCGACGGTGAAGAGGATCATCGGCACGAAGGCGATCGCGAAGATCAGAAAGGTATGGGGGCTTCCCGAGCGGATGCGCGCTCGATGGAACGAGCCGTCCAGCCAGGGGCAGAGCAGGAAACCGAAGACGATCGCCGGCGCCAGCGCGAGCGCGTCGGTGGGTTCGAGCAGGCCTCGGCCGGGACGGGTTTCCAGCAGGCCGGGCCCGTTCTCGACCAGAAACGCGCCGAAGAGTCCGATCGACACCACCCAGGCGAGCACTCCCAGCACGACCCATCCTCGATCGGGGAGCGCGGCCAGGGTCAGCCCCACGAGCCAGACCCCGATCGCCACCAGGGCCGCCGTCGTTCCTCCGGACTCCGGCATCAGTCCGCTCATGATCCATGCGATGAAGAACAACTGGTAGCCGACGGTCACCACCGAGAAGAGTCGGATCGCAGAACGGTGTCGGGCGAGCATCCGCCGCGAGGCATCGGCATCGAACAGGTAGCCGAACGCCACCACGCCCAGGACGTTGGGCACCGCGAAGATCAGGAATCCCCACCACCCGAGGTACTTCATCAGCACGATCGGCAGGAACATCCCGATGCACCAGGTCCAGCTGCTGGCGGAGTAGATGCCCCATCCAAGGGTGGCGATGACCGAGCCGTGCCCGGTGGCGTCGGGGCTGGCGGCCGCTGTTCTCAGGGGTGAGGCCATGCGGGGATTCTAGTTCGCGATGGTGTCCCGTGCCTCGTTGGTACCGGCCAGCGTCGATGGCCGATGGTCGTCGGGTTCGGGAAGTCGGGGGGTGGCAGGATCCTCGGCCGGGCGTCGGGCCTCGCGCTTCTTGGTGCGAACGCGCTGCTTGCGGTACATGTCCTTCGGAGTGCAGTGGAAGGTGATGAAGCAGCGCCCCACCCGGTGCTGCTTGGTCTTGGGCTTGCGCATGTGCTGGCGGATGTCCATCTCGAGCTCGATGTTGAACTCACCGCCCTCACGCATCTTCGCCTGCAGGTCCTCGGTGTTGACGATGTGGTAGATCGCCGGGCCGAAGCAGGGGCGGAGGAAGCGATAGCGCATCTGCTTGCAGATGACGATGTAGTCGCTGCCGCACTCCCCGAAGAGGTACATGCCCGCCGCGACCTCCGAATTGCCCAGCAGGGCGGCCCCGGCCATCGCGTTGTACCAGTTGCGGTTGAACCTTCGGAAGGGGAGCACCGCGGTGAAGGTGTCGGTGTCCAGGCGACGGAAGCTGATGCCCGAGCGAAACGCATAGGGCAGCCAGATCAGGGAGCAGACCTTGTTCCAGAACGCGTTGCGGGTGCTCAGCCGACTGAGCCACGCCTCCAGCCGGGCACCGAAGCGCCGCGGCGGGGTCGGATCGCTGGCCAGGTTCGTCAGCCCGCCGGGGGCCACGATCTCGGCGTCGGGTTCCGCGTTCGTGCGGTGGTTGTCCTCGTGGTCGGTCATGGTCGTTCGGGAAGCTCCAGGTACCTCATGGTACGTCCCGATTCTGATCGAGGCCACCCCCCGAACTCCGGGTACACTTGTCACATGACCGTCACTCACGCATGGAGCCAGCCCGATGGCGCATTCCCCCGCTGATTCGCCGCCCCCGGGCGCACCCGGACGCCCGATATCGATCGGGGTCTGCAGCTGGAGCCTGCAGCCGATCGGGCCCAAGCTGCTCGTCGATCTGGTCCGGGATAC
This sequence comes from Planctomycetota bacterium, assembly GCA_036336805.1. Lineage (GTDB taxonomy): Bacteria > Planctomycetota > Phycisphaerae > Phycisphaerales > SM1A02 > UBA8087. The sequence goes on along the minus strand of JAYZFJ010000003.1, from coordinate 5,005 downwards.
CGGGCTGGAGGCGATCCAGCTCGCCCTGAATCCCCTGATCACGCATCCGCGGGACTGGGCGGACACCTTCATGTACCTCCGGGACGCCGGAATCCGGATCCTGAGCGGCATGATGGAATCGATCGGCGAGGACTATTCGAGTCTCGACTCGATTCGTCGCACCGGCGGGCTGCTTCCGGATGCGACCTGGCCGCAGACCCTGGAGCTCATGCTGCGCGTCGCCGATCTGGCCGAGGACTCCCCGATCACGCTGGTGAGTTTTCACGCTGGATTCATTCCCCATGAACCGGATGCCCCCGAGCGCGAAGTCATCGTGCACCGGTTGCGAACCCTCGTCGATGCCTTCGCCCAGCGATCGATCTCGCTCGCGCTGGAGACCGGGCAGGAGACCGCCGAGACCCTGGTCGGGGTCCTGGAGGAGGTCGATCGACCGGACCTCGGGGTCAACTTCGACCCCGCGAACATGATCCTCTACGACAAGGGTGATCCGGTGACGGCGTTGCAGCGTCTGGCTCCGTACGTGGCCCAGGTGCACGTCAAGGACGCGCGCCCGACCTCGACCCCGGGAACCTGGGGGCAGGAGGTGCCGGTGGGCGAGGGGGCGGTCGACTGGCCGTCGTTCCTCGACGTGGTCCGCGGTCTGCCGCGCCCCGTCGACCTGGTGATCGAACGTGAGTCGGGCAGCCAGCGGGTGCGCGACGTGATCACCGCTCATGACCGTCTACGGACCCAGCTTTCAGGGAGCATGCACTGATGCCGACCTACGTGTACGTCGTGGTGAACGAGGACGGGAGTGACGGCGAGGAATTCTTCGAGGTCGTCCAGAAGATGTCCGATCCCGCACTGACCACCCATCCGGAATCGGATCGGCCGGTGCGTCGGGTGCCCACCCTGCCGAACCTCCCGCTCAGCCATTCGGATGCGGCGGAGAAGACCAAGATGTCCAACAAGAACCTCGACCGAATGGGTTTCACCAAGTACGAGAAGGCCGGCGACGGCTTCTACGAGAAGAAGGCGGGGAAGGGTCCCGATGTGATCTCCCGGGACTGAACACCGTGGCACCACAGGGCGACGAATCAGCACGGATCCACGAACTTCGCGAGCTGCTCCATCGCGCGAACCGCTCCTACTACGTCGAAGCCTCGCCCTTCATGGCGGATTCGGAGTTCGATCGCCTGCTTGCGGAACTCGCGGAGCTGGAATCCCGGCATCCGGAGCTCACGGATCCCGAGAGCCCCACCGCCCGCGTGGGGGGGGCGCCGGTCGAGGGGTTCGAGACCGTCGAGCATCGGCGGCGGATGATGTCGATCGACAACACCTACTCGATCGACGACCTCACGGCCTGGCACGAGCGGGTGCTCAAGGGCCTGGAGGGGGAGGTTCCGACCTTCGTCTGCGATCCCAAGATCGACGGGGTGGCGATCAGCATCCGCTACGAAGCGGGACGTCTGGTCTCGGCGATCACCCGGGGTGACGGTGAACGTGGGGACCTGGTGACTTCCAACGTGCGGGCGATCGACTCGGTTCCCCTGGTTCTCGCCGAGGGAGCTCCGGAGGTACTGGAGGTGCGCGGGGAGATCTACCTGCCGGATGACGCCTTCGAGCGACTCAACCAGCAACGCGAGCTGGCGGGTGAGCCGCTCTTCGCGAACGCCCGCAACTCCACTGCCGGCACGCTCAAGAGCCTGGACCCCGGCGTGGTGCGCTCCCGCGGCCTGCGATTCCGTGCCCACGGACGTGGCGAGGTCATCGGCCTCGACGACGTCGACGGGCATGCGGCCTTCACTCGTCGGCTTCGGGCGCTCGGCATTCCGACCGCCGAGCGGCAGGTGGGGTGTTCCACCCTCGAGGAGGTGATCGAGGCGATCGAGCACTTCGATGTCGAACGCGCCGGGGTCGGATTCGCGATCGACGGGATGGTGGTCCGGGTCGATCGCTTCGACCAGCAGGAGGAGCTTGGTGCGACCAGCAAGGCGCCACGCTGGTGCATCGCCTTCAAGTACCCCGCGGAACAGGCGGAAACCCGCCTCCGTGCGGTCGACTGGCAGGTGGGCAAGGGAGGAACCCTCACACCGCGCGCGACGATGGAGCCGGTCCTCGTCTCCGGTACCACGGTGCAGCACGCCACCCTCCACAACATCGAGGAGATCCGGCGCAAGGACATTCGCATCGGCGATCAGGTCGTGGTCGAGAAGGCGGGGGAGATCATCCCCCAGGTGATCGGTGCGAAGGTGGCCGCCCGCGACGGCACGCAGGAGATGATCGAGCCCCCGGACCACTGTCCGAACTGTGGAGGGGGCGTGGAACAGGATGGGCCCAAGCTCTACTGCACGAATCCCGAATGTCCCGGTCAGTTCCGGGAGCGATTGAAGTGGTTCGTGGGGCGCGGGCAGATGGACATCGACGGTTTCGGGGAGAAGCTCGTCGACCAACTGGTCGAGGCGGGACTGGTCAGCCACTTCGCCGATGTGTTCACCCTGCAACGGAAGGATCTGCTTGCCCTCGAGCGGATGGGCGAGACCTCCGCCGACAACCTGCTGGCCGCCGCCGAGGTGGCGAAGGGACGTGGACTCGCCCGAGTGCTCGCGGGGCTCGGTATTCGTCACATCGGTGCCAGTGCCGCGAAGACCCTGGCCCGTGCCTTTCCCGACGCGGCAGCGTTGCGGGCGGCGAGTGTCGAGGAGCTGGCCGCCCTCGATGATTTCGGGGAGATCACCGCGCGAAGTCTTCGTGAGTACCTCGACACTCCGATGGCCGCGGAGGCCTTCGGGCGCCTGGCCGAGGTCGGGGTGCGGCTGGATCGCGAGCAGGCGACCCCCCCGGTCGGGGATTCGCCGCTCGCGGGGAAGACGATCGTGCTCACCGGCACCCTCGAGATCTCGTCGCGATCGGCGCTGGCCGCCCGCCTCGAAGCCCGGGGTGCGACGGTGAGCGGATCGGTCTCGGGCCGGACGGATCTCCTGATCGCGGGAACCAAGGCCGGCAGCAAGCTCACCAAGGCGGAAGCCCTCGGCATCGAGGTCTGGGATGAGGCGCGGCTGCTGGAGGAGCTGCCTGATCTCGCCGAGTGAGTTATCCTCTGTCAATGGCAGTCGCCCAGGTCATGCTCGGTCTCCGCAGTCTCCTCGTGAAGGTGGCGGTCTTCTTCGTGATGGCGGCCCTCCTTGCGTGGGCCCTCGGAGGGACCCTCTTCCCGCGCCCGGAAGTCGTCGACTACTCGCGCATCACCTTCCAGGGAACGGAGTGGTGGTTGCGCATGCTCGCGGGGGGCGACGAGCCCGGAGCGGTTCGATGGTTCCTCATGGAGCGCAACGGCGGCAAGACCTATCCCCAGCCGACGCTGCATCCCGTGGATCAACCCCTCGGCTGGCTGGACGCGACGACGCCGGTGGTGGCGGACGGCACGCTCTACGTCGGATTTCGCACCGCCCGAAAGGGGTGGCAGATCGCGGTCTTCGAGCAGGCCGCTCCCGTGACCCGGGTGGTTCCGGCCCTGGATCGCCTGGCGGTCGAGCGTCAGCTCGCCCGCGTGCAACAGGGGCTGGCACTCCAGGATGAATCGGTCGAGCGCTCGGTTCGAGACCGGGTCCTCGAGGTGGGTGATGACGCCACGAAGGAATCCTGATTCACTCGGTGGTTCGATGAACTCGTGAGGCGCTCGGGGCGGCGAACCCGGCCGGTGTCATCGTGACGCGCTTCGACGGTTCGACCAGCGTCTTTGGGTTCACGTTCTCGAGGTTCGGGGGTGGATTGATGTTCAGTCGACCGGAGAGGATGCCGGCGAGCAGCAGTCCGGAGAGGCCGATTCGCCACCAACCGAAGATCCCCAGGCCGTGGGTGCCCAGCCAGGAGACGAGCCAGTGCACCGCGAGGGCCGCCGCGGCGGTGGCGACGACCAGTCCCACCACCAGCGGCATCCATCCGCCGAGGTCCTGGATGAAGGTGCTCTTCTCGGCGAGTCCGATCTTCAGGAGCTTGTAGACGCACGCGCCGCCGAGGGTCGGAAGACCCAGCAGGAAGCTGAATTCCGCCGCCTGTCGAGGCCGCAGTCCCATGAACATGCCCCCGACGATCGTCATCATCGATCGACTGGTGCCGGGCCACATCGCCACGCACTGGAGCAGCCCGATCGTCAGGGCCTGGGTCCAGCGCAGTGATTCGAGTTCGGTGAACCGTCGCGAAGCCTCCTTCGTCTGCCCGGGGTCGGGGTCGGCCGGTTCCTGGGCGCGGAAGATCCGCCGTTGCCAGGGACCGATCCCGAGCAGGACCAGGCCTCCGAGAAAGAGCGCGGCCAGGACCGGGTAGGGGTAGAAGAGGTGCCTGGTGATGAGGTCGTCGAAGAGCACGCCCAGAATCGCTGCCGGGATGAAGGCGATCACGAGGTTGACGAAGAGCCTTCGTCCCACCGGATCCCGTCCGAGGAGACCGCGAATCATCTGCCAGACCCGGGATCGGTAGAGCCCGAGCACCGCGAGGATCGCTCCGCCCTGGATGATGATGTTGAACGCATCAACCGCCACCTTGGTGCGGTATTCCTCACTCAGCCCGAGCAACCAGGACGTGATGATCAGATGTCCGGTCGATGAGACCGGGAGGTATTCGGTGATTCCCTCGACGATCCCGAGGATCACGGCATCAAGCAGGTCCATCTGGCGTGCTCCCGTTTCTCCTGCGGTCCGGAACGGGTGGAGTACCCGAGCGGCGGAGAACCGGCCTCTTCATCGGCAACCCGATCGGCTGGGCTTCATAATGCGAATGCCTGCAGTGCTCGAACGACCTGCTCCAGCGGGGCCTCGCTGTCGACGACGTGGTCCGCCAGGGCGCGGTAGGTCGTCGATCGTTCCGCGCGAAGCAGCCGGCTTTCCTCGAGGGGACTGAGCGGAGAACCGTCGGGATGGTTTCGAAGGGGGGGGCGGGCCTTGTCGTGAACGCCGAATCGGGCGGCCAAGCACTACGAGGAACCGTACAGCCAGATAACTCGGGCGCGACGCTCCCGACGCGCCAC
>JAYZFJ010000002.1:0-26184 GCA_036336805.1 Planctomycetota bacterium | reverse complement strand
CAACCTCCACATCATGATCCGATTCCAGCTTGAACGCGCGATGATCGCAGGGGACCTCGATGCCGCCGACATCCCTGCGGAATGGAACCGGATGTACAGAGACTATCTCGGGCTCGAGGTTCCCAGCAATCGGCTCGGCTGCCTCCAGGATGTGCACTGGTCGATGGGAGCGATCGGCTACTTCCCGACCTACACCCTCGGAAATCTCTACTGCGCTCAGTTTTTCGAAACCGCCACCGAAGCGATGCCGGACCTCCATCAGCAGTTCGCACGTGGGGAGTTCGGAGGACTGCTCGCATGGCTGAGGGAGAACATCCATGTGCACGGCCGAAGATACAGCGCATCGGAACTCTGCAAGCGAGTCACCGGGAAGCCCCTTTCCTCGGAGCCGCTGCTCAACTACCTGGAAGGCAAGCTTCGCCCCTTGTACGGAGTCTGACCATGCCGGATGGTGTTGCGGGAGAATCGCGGGTGACGCCGTGCAGTATCGACGTGCTGCGTGAGCAGGTCGTCTGCATTCATGGTGGTCATCCTGAGCGATTCACCCTGCCATGCAGCTTCCGGTCATCCGCGAACGGAGTGCACGCGCTGCTGAGGAGAGCGGGGGAGACGATCGCGGTCGGCAGTTCGTCATCCGACAGCTCCGGCGCGAGACTGATCACCGCCCGAACCGATCGACCTCGACTCACCTGCAGTGAGTTCCGCGATCTGCTCAGCAACCTCGGGGGATCCGGTGAAGTCGTCGTGGAAGAATCGCTCGCCGACACCGCCCGGACCGCTTGTCGGGAGCTCGACGGGACCGAACTGCAGATTCGATACAACCTTTCGCTGTACCGGTATGCAGGAAGCCCTGCTTCCGTGGATCACGGTGATCCCGGCATCAGGGACGCCACGGAAAGCGACGTACCGCTGATCGCTGAATGGACCAGGGCGTTTGATTCCGAAACCGGATACAGTCGCTCTGGATGCAAACGGGACTTCGAGCAGATTGCTCGGGAGAACATCAGCAGCTGCCGGGTCGTGATACTCGAGGTCGAGGGAGTTCCGGTGGCCATGGGCCAGCGCCAGCGGGTCTCTTGGTCCGGACAGAACCGGATCGGGCTCCTATTCGTTCCTCCAGAGCAACGCTCGACGGGGCATGCGCGCCGAGTCGTTCGCGGATTGGTTGCCTCCATCCAGGAGGAGGGTGCCGTACCGTGCCTCTTCACCCAGCGCGAAAATCCGATCAGCAATCGCCTCTACAAGGGGATGTCATTTGCCAGAACCGAATACCTCGTCCACCTTGCTTCGAAGTCCGGTGACTGAGGCTGCGCCCCGGAGCCGATTCGCGATCCTGCAGCTGACGATCGTGATTCTCACTCCATCGCTGGGAGCCCTCTGCGCGCTCTGGTTCTGGCCGGGACCGGTGGGGGGCGTGCTCTACGCGTCGTGCAAGGTGGTGCTGTACGGCATCCCGCTCTGGATCCTGTGGACACAGCTCGGCCTCCGAGGCCTGCTGTTCTGGCCGCTCTCTGGAGCCAGCTCACGAGTGCTCGCCATTGGATCTGGAAGCGGTGTTCTGATCGGCGGTGGTATCTGGGCGATCTGGGCATTTCTGCTTTCGAGCAGGATCGATGTCTCGCCGCTGGTCGACGTGCTGCTGGAGAACGGAATGTCCGATCACGTCAAGTTCTGGGCGTTCGCCGTCTGGCTGTGCCTGGGGAACAGCCTTCTGGAGGAAATCGTCTTTCGTTGGTACGTGGACAGTCGGCTCTGCGCCCTGGGCTTCCGGCTGCCAGTGATGCTGGCACTGTCGGGAATGATCTTCACCGCGCATCACGTCATTGTTCTCGCCGCGTATTTCAGCTGGCCCATGGTGGTGCTTGGTTCATTGGGGGTCTTCGCCGGAGGAGTGATCTGGTCGATCTTCCGAATTCGACACCGGACGCTGCTCCCGGGTTGGATAAGTCATGCACTGGTCGATGTCGCCGTGGTGCTGATCGGCTGGTCGATACTCTCAGATCAGCTGTCGGCCACCGGGTGAATCAGTCAATGGTGGCGAGCCAAAGGGTTCCGAGACGCAGAGAGGCGGAATAGAAGCGGATGGCGAAGCCCTGGATGGGGGCACTGAGCCCCGATGTGCCGTTTAACGTAACACCCATTATGAGACCTAGGGTGGGTCACGGCGGGGACCAGGGATGGCTCTTCGGCCAGGGTCCGAGAATGGTTGCCGGCCGATCAGTCTCAGAAATGCACCTCCGGAGCGAAGTGCTCTGAGCGTTCAGATCAGTTGAATGATGGATTCCTCGATCCTCCGAACCGCGATCTCCGCTCGCGCCGGACCCAGGTGGTTCCAGAGTTTCAGTAACTCCCGTTCCCGATCGATTCCCTCGCACCAGGGAGTGAGTCGACTGCTTCCCTCAGGCAGCAGTTCCGGATAGCTCAGTCGATCGGGCAGCCAGGGAAGGCACCCGCAGAGCATCGCCTCGACCACCGCGATTCCGAAGAACTCATGCCGTGCAGTCGAGGTCACCCAGTCGCACTTCTGCAGCAGATCAAGATATTCAGAGCGCGTCTCGACGCCTCCCATCCGATCGATCACCTCCCCATGATCCTCCTCGATGGACTTCATTGCCTCGGGCGTGCGGCTGAATCGCTTGCCCAGCAGCGTCCACCTGAATTCGAGCTCTGAATCGTGCTTGCAACGCATGATCAGGTCCCTCAACTCCTCACACCCCTTGTCATGTTCCCAGCGATGTGGCCAGGCCACCCGAACGATCCGACGGTTCCCCTGACCCCGGTCCGCATAACCGGCACTGGCCGGGTTATGTAAAGCAGTCCGTGACCAGGCATCTTCAGGAATCGGCGGCCATGCGACATGGCTCTTCGCCTGTAGACGGTCGATCCAGTTCCCTCCGACAGGCCAGGGTGCCCGTGAGATCAGACTTCCCATCGCCTCGATGAACGAGTCGCGGTTGTATCGACTGTTGAAAAGCACCCGGTCAGCGGCCTCGATGGAGGCGAGATTCGTGAATGCCAGATGGGCATCACGGGCCTGGTCTTGCGCATTCACGTGGCTCGAAACGGGATAGGCGGCCTGGTTCTCGTGCATGTAAAGCACATGGGGCAAGTTCGCCAACCGGGCCGGGGCACAGGCCTTGAAGTCGGAAAGGGAACAGAGGCTCGAAACGAAGACCGCGTCCCAGGAGGCACCTCCCTCGTCGAGCGCTGCGACCTCCTCGGCGAATGAAAGTGCAGACTGCCTCAGGCACCACCTCACCCCCCCTCCGGGCCGGGTCATCCATGTCCAATCACCACGTGCATGCTGCTCGATCGAGTCGACGACCGATCGGTGGCTCCCTGCATTCCAGGGTTCGAGGGCCAGTATCCGTGGTCGTTTCATGCCTCCCATGGTACTCAACGGGCGTACCCATGCGGCCACATCTCAGCTGAACTCACCTCCGACGTGTCGGTTTCATCCCTCCCACATACACTACACACATGAACAACTCACCCGACGACTCCCCACAGATAGACGATTCCGTTGCGATGATGGCGCCGATCTGCTCGGTATTCAGACGCTTTCTGAAGTCCAAGGGATTGAAGTACACCCCGGAACGCGCAGCGATACTCGACTCGATCATCGATCGCGACGAGGTGTTCGAAGTGGAGGAGATCCTCCTGCAGATGCGTGCCAGTGAGTCGCGCGTCTCCAAGGCGACCATCTATCGGACGATCTCCCTCCTGACCGAAGCGGGGATTATCACTCAAGCACTCTTCGATTCCAAGCAGGCTCACTACCGGCTGATCTACGGAAGAGAGCCACAGGATCAGATGGTCTGCATGCGTACGGGCAAGCTGATCGAGTTCAGTAATCCTGAAGTCACCGAACTTCGCAATCGGATCTGCCAGGAACTTGGTTGGAATCCCATCGGTCACCGACTTCACATCTACGCGCAGAGCCCGGTCGAACCCGGGGATGATGACACCGACACCGAGGGCTGACTCGGGCCCGGATTCCGGGTCAGCGCAGATCCGGATCGTAGAGGTCGTCCTCTTCGATCTCGCGGGACAAGGTGTAGGCACCTGAAAACCAGCTGCCGAGGTCCGCCAGGCGACAGCGCGAGCAACAGAACGGGAAGAACTCCCCCCCCGCCGGAACCGCTTGCGAACAGGTCGGGCACGATCTCGTGCTCCGGGCTGCCACGGACTCCGGAACAGTGCAGCGAACCAGTCGCCCGATGGTGCCGGTGGAATCGGGCGCGTCGTGCATGATCTCGATGGTGATGGGATCGGAACCCAGCGCTCCCTCAACTCGCTGGGGCCACTCAAGGACGACCACCGAATGGGGATCGGCCATGTATTCCTCCCAGCCCACGGCATCGAGTTCTTCACGGGAGCCGAGCCGATAGGCATCGCCATGGACGAGCTGGAGTCCCGAATTCGTTGGCTCGTGCACGGCAAGCAGGGTGAAGGTGGGACTGGTGACCTCCGATGAATCAACCCCCATCCCCCGTGCGAAACCACGCATGAGCGTGGTCTTCCCCGCACCGAGTTCACCGATCAACGCGATCCGCTCACCACCTTCGCAGCCGGATCCTAGCTGGAATCCGTAGGCCTCGGTTGTGTCAGGGTCGCCGAGCACTCGCTCGTGTGACTGAAGATGCTTCATGCCTGATGCTCCCAGCCGCTCCGGGGCGACTCGACCACCTTGCCGTGCTCGGTGATCACGACCCCCTCACCGGAAGACACTCCACCGATTTCGGAGAGCTTCACTTGGAGCAGCTCCGGGGGGAGGTCGGCGTCTTCACCAACGGTGAAGCAGAGTTCATAGTCCTCTCCATCCGAAAGTGAGGTCACTCCGCCCGGGCCTTCCCGCTGCGGAACCGATTCAAGCCGCAGTTCGAATCGCACCCCTGACTCACGCGCCAGATGGCCCGAATCCGCGAGGAGTCCGTCGGACACGTCGATGAGGCAATGGAGTGAATCACCGAGATGACGATGAAGTGTCAGGGCGAGTTCCACCCGCGGCTCGAACGATTCATGGTGGCCGCGACCGTCGGCCCGCAGCGAATTTCCAAAGCACCCGCTCACCATGATGCGGTCACCGGGCCGGGCACCGCTTCGACGAAGAAAACGACCTCCCATGACCGGGTCGGGAGTGGCCAGGACGGTCGCCGTCACCACCGGCGGACCGTCATGGCGTCCGAATGCGGCGACATCACCTCCGAAGATCGGACACTCCTGTCGAGATGCCTCCGCATTGAGCGCGTCGGCAAATTCGATCGTCCAGGACTCAGGAAGCCCCCGGGGCACGGCCGCGGTCACCAGCCCTCCCGTAGGAATGGCCGCCATCGCGGCCACATCGCTCAAGGACCGGCGGAGCACCTTCCGAGCAAAACGAGCGGGCGCGGCATCGACCGGCAGGTGGACGCCGCCGATCACCTGATCCACTCCAGCGAGCACCTGATCACCAGGCATTCTGACCGCACCGAGATCGTCACCCGGCGGGAGAAGAACGCCCTCACCCAGCGTCGGGTTGAACGACCTGAGGTGATCGATCAGCTCGAACTCCTTCACGCTGGCCCCCGTTCATCAAGGGCCTTCGCGATGAGTGACAGGGTACGATCCGTCGCACCCTGGTTGCGTTCGACAACCGCACGTGCATTGCGGGCGAGGTCTCTCCTGCGAAGCTCATCGGAGAGCAGGAAGTCCAGATCGTGCCCGAGCGAATCGCGATCGGAGACCAGAATCCCATCGCCTTCCAGAAGCGCATCGACGGTCTGCTGAAAATCACCGGTCGACGGACCGACGATCACCGGCTTGCCCAGTGCGGCGGGTTCCATCATGTCACTTCCATGCAGTGATCCGAAGCTCCGACCCACCACCACCACGTCGGCGAGCGCATAGGCGTCGCGCAGTTCTCCGATGGTGTCGAGCAGGAATCGTCCGGTGGCACTCCCCCGATCGCCGAGACTGCGTCGAGCGCATCCGGCCAGTACCGACGCGGCTTCATCGAACCACTCGGGGCGTCTCGGCGCACACAGAAGCTGAACCCCTTCCGGAATGCTGTCCACGAGAAGCGCGTGTTCTTCGGGCGCGGTGGACCCCGCAACGACCAGCGGCCTGGATCGGTCGATGCCCATCTCCTCGGCCAGTAGATGTCCTCCTGCGTCCTTTTCAGAAGCGTCGACGCCGTCCCATTTCATGGTTCCCGTGACGACCACCCGATCGGCACCGAGCTCGGTGAATCGACGTGCATACGTCTCATCCTGGACTCCTACGCAGTCGATCCGCTGGAACATGCGGCGGACCAGCGGCCGAATCCGCCGATAGCCTCGAAAACTGCGTTCGCTCAATCGCCCGTTGATCACATACTGGGGAATCAGCCGGTCCTTGCAGGCCCGTGTGAAGTTGGGCCACACCTCGAGTTCGACCGAAGCGAAGAGGTCAGGCTGGATGCGATTCAGGAACCGGTCCACGGCCCAGGAGAGATCCAGTGGGTACTGGAGAACGCGGCAGCGATCGGAGAAGAGCGTCCGCGCCCGATTCAGACCGGTCTGGGTCGTCGAGGCGACGACGACCTCAACGGGGCGGGTGGAGGCCTGAAGCCGATCGACCAGTGGGCGAAGTGCATTGACCTCACCGAGGGAGACGGCATGGAGGAGAACCCTCGGGGCTCTCGCAGCAGGAAGGTCAGGCCCCTTGCCCAGACGCGCCGCCCAGTCGATTCGATGCTTTCCCCGGGCGACCATGCGTGGCAGAAGCACCGGCGAGGCCACGGCAAGGCCGGTGAGGTAGGCGGCATCGACGATCGCACCCATCAGAGGCCGCTCATCCGCCGACCCCGCCGGAAGTGCCGAAGGTCTTCAGTCGGGATACGATCCAGTCCGGATCGACGCGTCCGTACTCGATGTCGACAACCGAGCCGTTCGGCGAGATGTAGATCAACTTGGGGATGGTGGGCCGTGTGTCATGGGAGGAGATCACCTCACGAAATCTCGGGTCGGTGGCCAGCAGCTCGGTCCAACGCGAACCCTCGATGTGTTCGTTCTTGAGGAACTGGTTGACCACGCGCGCCCCCCCGCGATCCACCGAAAGGGAGACCAGCCCCGCATGCTCAGCGAGTCGATCCTGGGCCGAGGCGAGGATCTTCCGATTGGCACGACACGGCGCACACCAGGTGGCCCAGACCTCGACGAGCACGGGCTTGCCGAGATAACGCTCCATGGACACGCTTTCACCCTGGAGGTCCTGGAAGCTCAGCGAGGCGAAGGCCCCGGTGGTACCGGCCGGCTTGTCGAAACCGACCTTCTCGCTCGACACCCCCCCCATCCCTCCGGAAAAGACCGAGAGGATCGACGCACAGGTCGGACAGAAACCGGTGGAGCCGGCAACCACCACGTACCCGATCAGCCCGACCGTCAGGGCCAGGGGCAACAGGAGGATCTTCTGAATGGAGCCGATACCCGGAACGGGCCGTCGATGTGGTGGACTGATCATGATGTTCCTCGCTTGGGTCTTCGACATGGTAGCTTCTGCGACTTCATGAATCATCAGTCATCCGCCACGAATACCCCCTGGCGCATCGCCATCGACACCGGCGGGACCTTTACCGATGGCATCGGAATCGCTCCTGACGGTGCGATTCGCCGGGTCAAGGTCCTCTCCAATGCATCGATTCGAGTCGGCGCACGATTCATGGAGGAATCCGGCGGGCATGAACTCACTTTTCGAGGTCTGGAGCCAGCGGCGGGGCTGCTCCGTGGTTTCACGGTTGCACACCCGGGAGGTCCGGTGCTGGGTACGGTTGCGGACCATCCAGATCCCAATCTGATACGGATCAAGTCGGATCAGCCCCCCACCCGGGCCAGCGCTCTGGAAATCCGCGCACCCTTCGATGCGCCGAGACTCTGCCTTCTCCTGCTGGTGGGATCCACACCCGAACGCGTGCTGCCAACGATCGAGCTTCGAGTGGCGACCACTCGAGCCACCAACGCCCTCTTGGAACGATCCGGTGAACCGTTCGGTCTCGTGGTCGATCGGGGTTTCGAGGACCTCCTTCTGATCGGGGATCAGTCCCGACCGGACCTCTTCGACCTCGACATCCGACGTGACCCCCTGGTCGCGGACCTCACCGTCCCACTTTCGAGTCGACTGGACAGCGAAGGTCATCCCGACGCGGAGCCGTCCGCCGACGAGCTTGATTCGATCGTCGATGCGATGACGGCTCGTGGCCTTCGGACCGTCGGCGTGTCCCTGGTTCATGGATGGCGAAATCCAGGTCAGGAGAACTCGGTGGCTGAAGCACTCAAGAGCCGGGGAATTTCGTCGGTCATCTGCGGCACGGACCTCTCACGTTCCGAAGGCCTCACCGCGCGCACCGAGACACTCGCGGTCGAGGCCAGCATTCGACCGGTCATGGAGCGGTTCATCGACGGACTCTCCACATCAGCTGATCCCGAATCAACGAAACTGTTCGTCATGACGAGCTCCGGCGGCCTCGCCCCCGCCGACCGATTCACGGCAAAGGATGGACTGTTGAGCGGCCCCGCGGGTGGCGTGGTCGGAGCAGCCCGGGCGGGCAAAGCCCTCGGGTTCGAACGAGTTCTGGGATTCGACATGGGTGGAACCAGCACGGACGTCTCCCGATACGACCACCAACTGCTCTACCGCTTCGAAACCAGAGTCGGACCGGCACGGATCCAGGCACCCTGCGTCGCCATCGAGACGGTTGCCGCGGGAGGCGGCTCGATCTGCCACTGGGGAAGCAACGGTCTTGCCGTGGGCCCGCAGAGTGCCGGGGCATCTCCGGGCCCGGCGTGCTACGGAGCCGGCGGACCCCTGACCATCACCGACGTCAATCTGCTGCTGGGCCGTGCGGATCCGGACAGCTTCGGAATCCCGATCGATCTGGCCGCGGCGGAGGCCGCGCTCGGTGCACTGACCGATGCAATACGTTCCTCCGGCACGCAGCCACCGGATCGCTGCGCGCTTCTGATCGGGCTGCTCGACATCGCCAACGAACGCATGGCCGAGGCGATGAGGGCGATCTCCATACGCGAGGGAGCCGACCCGAAGGAGCATGTGCTGGTACCGTTTGGTGGTGCGGGAGGACAGCACGCCTGTGCAATCGCACACCGGTTGAACATGGATCGGATCCTGCTTCCGATCGACGCTGGAATACTCAGCGCACGTGGAGCCCTGATCGCCACCAACGAGCAATTCGCGGAACGGACCCTGAATCAACCATTGACCGATTGTCGATCCCTGGAGGCCCTCTACGAGGCACTGGAGGACGAAGCGACAGGCCGGCTTCCCCGGCCCGAGCTCGCCACCACCCGGGGGATCGTTGGGCTTCGGCTCGAAGGACAGGACGAGGTGCTCCAGATCCCATGTGCTGGGAGCGGATCTCTGGAGGAGGCATTCCACGAGCAGTTCCGAAAGGTCTACGGCTATCCCCCACCGGACCGGGTCATCGAGGTTGCCTGGTTGCGGGTTCGTGCGTCGGAAGGACACTCCGAACCGATGCCTGCCGGGATCGCACCGGACCTCCAACCCCGTCAGGAACGAACGACGATCGAGCTGACGGTGGACGGAAGCAGCGTATCCGTTCCAGTGCTCAGGCGTCACCAGATACGGTCGGGAACGCCTGTCCGTGGACCATTCCTCCTGGTCGACCCCGGCGCCACCACCGTGATCGATCCCGGATGGGAGGTGGTGTCCAATTCGGACGGTTCACTCCTGTGCACACGTCACGATGACTCGAACCCGACGGCAGTGCCCTCGATCGCCGGGGGTTCCGCCGCAAGCGAACTGGTGGCGACGCGGCTGGAATCGATCGCCACCTCGATGGGACGCCTTCTGGAACGCACGGCCCTTTCCGTCAACGTCAAGCAGCGACTTGATTTCTCCTGTGCGCTTCTGGATCCGCAGGGATGCCTGCTCGTGAATGCACCCCACATGCCGATCCATCTCGGCTCGATGGGGATGTGCGTTCGCCGAAGCCTCGAACATGTCTCACCCGGTCCCGGGGATGTGCTGGTCACCAATCACCCGGGATGCGGGGGCTCGCACCTGCCGGACATCACGACGATCGCCCCCATTCACCTGGGGGAGGATGGAGGCGCGCTCCTCGGATATGCAGCAGTACGGGCCCACCATGCGGAGCTTGGTGGTACACGGCCCGGCTCAACCCCCCCCTTCGCCACCTCGCTGGTCGAGGAAGGAGTGCTCATTCCGCCCATGAAGCTCGTGCAATCCGGTGAAGAGCGATTCGATCTCGTCGAAGACCTGCTCACCGGCGCCACGTGGCCCAGCCGGCGTCCGGAGGAGAACATCGCGGACCTCCGGGCCCAGCTTGCCGCGACCCTGCATGGAGTCCATCGGGTGCGGGAGGTTGCCTCCGCGATCGGAGCCGATGGGTATGTGAAGCGAGCCGACGAAGTGCGGGTCAACTCCGCCCGCGCTGCTTCGCGTGCGATTGCTCGACTCGGCGCGTTCGATCGCAGGGTCGAACAGGCCCTGGACGACGGTTCGCGAATCGTACTGCACGCACGTACGGAAGATGGGCGATTGCTCCTGGACTTCACCGGGTCGAGCGGGCTTCATCCGCGCAACTTCAACGCCCCGATCGCGATCACCACCGGAGCCTGCGTTTACCTCATGCGACTTCTGGTGGACGAAGCGGTGCCGATGAACGAAGGGCTTCTGGAATCCGTGGATCTCATCGTGCCACCGGGCATGATCAACCCGGACTTCGGGTTCAACGCCGCATCCTGCCCCGCAGTCTCCTCCGGCAACACCGAGACCTCCCAGCGAATCACCGACACCCTCCTGCTCGCGTTCGAACTGGCCGCCTGCAGCCAGGGGACCATGAACAATCTCCTGTTCGGCACTACCACCTTCGGTTACTACGAGACGATCGCCGGCGGAGCCGGTGCGACTTCCCGTGGCCCGGGGGCCAGCGGGGTGCACACCCACATGACGAACACCCGGATCACCGATCCGGAAATCATGGAAAGCCGATTTCCGGTGATGCTGGAGGCCTTCTCCCTGCGCCGAGGCTCCGGAGGCGCAGGCACCCACCACGGCGGGGACGGCGTGGTGCGCACGATCCGTGCCCTGAGTCAACTCGAGGTTTCGTTCGTCTCCCAACACCGTCGCGAGGGTCCGTACGGACTTCGGGGTGGAACGCGCGGACAACCGGGAACCCAGTACCTGCGGCGCCGGAAAGAGAACCGGACCGAGCTTGCGAGCTGCGATCAATGCACGCTCGATACCGGTGATTCGATCACGATCGAGACCCCCGGTGGCGGGGGCTGGGGACCGAGTGACCGGACCGCCAGCACGTAATCACTTGAACGGAGTACGGGAGTAGTCGGCATCGTACTGCACACGCTCGATCGAGACCGCCAGTCCGGTCTCGGGGCGGACCGTCACGATGCATCCACACATCGACTCCCCGCCGGAGGCCATGTCGAACGGCGCATGCATTCCGGTCCGCATGTGTTGAAGAACCGCCTCCTTCTTGCGCCCTATCACCGAGTCGTATGGACCACACATTCCAACATCGGTGATGAACGCGGTACCTCCGGCAAGCACCCTCGCATCGGCGGTGGGAACGTGCGTGTGGGTCCCCAGCACGGCGGCGACCCTGCCATCGAGGTGATGGGCGAGGGCGGCCTTTTCACTGGTGGCTTCCATATGCACCTCGACCACGACCAGAGGATTCTGTTCCGGTATCAGGTCGAGCAGCTCATCGGCGCAGGAGAACGGATCGTTTGCGGGAAGATTGACGAAGATCCGCCCCAGCAACGTGAAGACCCAGAGTGCCCGTCCATCCGACAGTGGGATTCGGATCAGGCGCTTTCCCGCAGCCCCCCCCGACAGGTTGGCGGGTCGTGCAATCGGCTCCCCGGAATCCTCGAGCTGCGGGAGAATTCGCTGATCCCGGTAGACATGGTCGCCCAGGGTGACGGCGTCAATCCCCCGGCCGCGCAACCAGTTGTAGAGATCCGGCGTGATTCCACTTCCAGAGCGGATGTTCTCCCCGTTCGCAATCAGCACATCCGGGTCGTGGTCGTTGCGCAGATCGTCCAATCGCTGCAGAATGACGTTCCGTCCGGGAACACCGTTCACGTCACCAAGAAAGGCCACTTTCAACGTACCTGCGCTCACCGAGTACTCACTTCCGAGATTGTGGCCACGACCCGCGAGGCCAGTCATTGCGAATTTCGTTCCTGATGGTACACTGGGGTGGTCCGATTGCGGGAGCTGACTCCCCCCATCCGACAAACCACGGAAACCCACTCAGATCCAGTACTCGGGCGTCCACCGCGTTCGCGTCGCGAGGTCTCAAGGGTCCCCACCTTTCGTACTCACATCCCAGCCACCGAGGAATCATTCCGTTCACCGAGCAGCACCGCATGTGATGCAGCCCGTTTCGGACGAGACAATCCGAGCCATTTCCCATGGAAGACACGATGTACAGACAAGGTGACGAGCTCAGGCTGAACGCCAGACCGGAATGGGGTACCGGTTCGGTCCAGAAGGTCGAGTTCGTCACCCGCGACGGCAAGAAGGACCAGCGCGTCTGGGTACGCTTTCCAAGTGTCGGGATGAAGACGATTCTCGCGGGTTCGGCGGAGGTCGAGTTGATCAATCGACAGCACGACACCGCAGAGGTCGAACATACCTTCGCCGCACGGGAGATGGCCCACGAAGCCGGCTGGCTCGGAGAGATCGCCAAACGCCAGCCGGAGGAGGCGATGACCAAACTTCCTCCGGAAGCCGTCGATCCCTTCAGCCCGGTCCGATCCCGACTCCAGAGACTGTTCGATCTCTATCGCTTCAACTCGAATGGCGGATCGCTCATCGACTGGGCGGTCGCCCAGACCGGACTCGATGATCCGCTGAGCCGGTTCAACCGCCATGAACTCGAGGAGTTCTTCAGGCAGTGGGCCCGAGTACGCGACGAGCAACTTCGAACCCTCATGAGCGAGGCCCGGCGTAACCGTGAACCGGTGGATGATCTGATGAAGAACGCCCACCAGGACGCACGGTTCGCCCTCACGGAATGTCACGGCCGCCCCTGAGCCCCGGCAGCACGGTCCGATACCCGCACAGCCTGCGCAACCCCTACCTCCGAGGCTCATCCTCGGAGATATACCAACCCTTCTCTTTTGCCTGATCGTTGTTGTGGTCTCTTGCTGTCGTGGGAATCGACACGTGTCGGCCGACCACGCAACAACCCAAGAGCGGAAGAACGACATGGACGAAAAGACGTTCCAGAAGAAGATGGCGGACCTGATTGAACGGATCGGGAAGCTGCCGGAAGCCAAGACCGAGACTCCGGAATCCATGGAAACCACTGGCAAGGGAGAGCTTCAGAGCTCGCTGGGAGAGCTCCAGGAATCTCTCGACTACCTCAGGCTGGGCGTGAAGTATCTGGTATTCGACCTGGAAGCGACCAGGCGGGAAAACGCCTACCTTCGCAGACTGGTGGAACAGGCAAATCAGGAGCGAAATCGGGCCCGGGACCAGGAAGACGATCGGAACGATTTCTACGAATGAGCCCCCTGCCGAGACCCGGTAAAACCACCACACGGAGCTGCCGCGAATCGAGGTGGCTTCGGTCACGCGCAAGATCCTCCTGATGCGGTAGCATCCGTACTCAAGGAGACCACTTCCCGTGCTGATCGCCAGTCAAATCAGAAACCTCGGCCGATACCGCCAGATCCTGACGGTTCTGATCAAGTACGGCTTTGCGGACTTCGTGAGACACACCGGGCTCTCCGCCGTGGTCAGTCGTTCACTCGGAATCCTGGGCAGGCGCGGGCGTGCCGAAGCCGACTTCATCCGCCAGTCGAAGGAAGTGAGACTCAGACTGGCACTCGAGGAACTCGGGCCGACGTTCATCAAGCTTGGACAGGTGCTGAGCACTCGTCGCGACCTCGTGCCCGACGAGGTCGCAGCGGAGTTCGCGAAGCTGCAGAGCGAGTGCCCGATCGTCCCCTTCGACCAGATCCGGCTGCGGCTGGAACAGGAGTTTCCGGGCAAGGTTGACGAGATCTTCAAGTCAATCGATGAGACCCCGATCGCGGCGGCATCGATGGCCCAGGCGCACCGGGCGGTTCTTGCCTCCGGTGAGGATGTGGTGCTGAAGATTCTCCGGCCCGGCATCGAGGAGACGCTCCTGGCCGATATGGAAATCCTTCGATTCATAGCGACCGTGGTCGACGACTACTTCGAGAACATGGGCTTCGAGCCTATCGAGGTCGCCGATGAGTTTGCACGCGAACTCAGTCGCGAGATCGATCTTCAGCAGGAAGGCCGGTCCACGGAGAACCTGAAGGCGGCATTCGCAGACGATCCGGAAATCGACTTCCCGGAGGTCTTCTGGCAGGCGACCACCAAGCGAATACTGTGCATCGAGGAGATACACGGTGAACTTCTCGCCCGGGTCGAACCGGAGACGCTGCCCACCGAGGTTCGACGCAAGATCGTGGAGAACGGCTCCCGAGCAGTCTTCAAGATGACTCTGGAGATGGGGTTCTTCCATGCCGATCCCCATCCGGGCAACATGTTCATCAACAAGGACGACGGTTCGATCACCTTCATCGACTGCGGGATGGTCGGACATGTCGATCTCGAGACCCGGATGCACATCGCGGAGCTGGTCTACGGCGTCACCAAGAACGACGCCGACGAGGTCATGAAGTGTGCTCTGGCACTCGCAGACATGGACCCCGACAACATCGACCTGCGTCGAGCCCGTGGTGATGTGCAGCAGATGGTCGACCAGTTCGTCGGGGTGCCGATGGACCGAATCGATCTCGGACAGCTGCTTGACGACTTCTTTCAGACCCTTCGCCGATACGGACTTCAGTGTCCCGCGGACGTGGTCCTGCTGATCAAGGCGATGTCAACCATCGAGGGAGTTGGTGCGAGGATCGATCCGACCTTCGACATGGTCACCTTCGCGCATCCGTACATCGCCCACCTCCTGAAGGAACGCTACTCCCCCAAGGCGATCATGCGGAGGATCAAGAACACCTCGAACTCCTACCTGAGCGTCCTGGAGAGCATCCCCCAGGACATCAGCTCGATCGTTCGCAAGATTCGAAGAAACGAGTTCAAGCTCGACTTCGACCTGGGGAGGATGGAAGAGCTCATCGAGACCGCGGAAGCTGCCACTGACAATGTTGCACATTCGCTGCTGATCAGTGCGATCGTCATCTCCAGCGCAATCCTGGTTCACGCCGCTCCCGAGGACCACTGGAGCATCCAGGGGGTGCTCGGGCTGACCGGGTTCATCGTCGCGGTCGTGATGGGGCTGGGACTGCTGTTCAAGAGCTGGAGGCATCGCCGCGGGTCACGCGCGATGCTGAAGAAGGCCCGCAAGCTGCGCAAGTGAATCCACGACGGGACGAGGCTGTTCAACTTTCAGGCAACTCGTTGTAGGCCGGTTCTGCGGGCGGGTCGATACCGCTCAGGGCGGCCGCGATCCGTCGGGCGTGAATGTGCGAATTCTCGATGTAGACCTTGAACCGGCTCTGGGTGCCTGCAGTAGCGGTCCCCGCCACGTAGACCCCGGGTACGTTGGTTCGCATGGTCTGGGGATCGTGTTCGACTGCCTCCCCGTCAGCGGAAAGCGCGACGCCCAGCGACGAGAAGAGCGACTGGTCACTCTCGAAGCCGATGGCGAGCAGAACATCGTCGGCCGCGATTCTCTCCTCGACACCATCCGCCGTGGACCGAACGACGACTTCTCGTGGCGTGATCTCGACCGGCTCCACCATGAAGCGGCCGATGATCTGGCCACTGCGAAGCATCGCCTCGAGCTCCGGTCTGATCCAGTACTTGACGCGCTCGTGGATTCCTTGGCCCCGGTGACAGAGGGTCACCCGGGCACCGCATCGATAGGCGAGCACTGCAGCATCACATGCTGAGTTCTTCCCTCCAACCACCAGGAGCCGGCGACCATGGAAACAGTGCGGTTCACCGAGGGAGCGATGGACATGAGGAAGGTCCTCCCCGGGTATTCCGAGGCTCCTTGGCCGCGCGGTTCCACCGGTCGCCATGACCAGGGTTGCAGCCCGAATGCGATGAATCAGTCCGGAGCGGGACCGAGTCTCCAATTCGAAGCCACGCCCGACGGACGAAGCCTGGATCGAGAACACTCTCTGATAGGTGGCGACCTCGAGGCCGAAGGCATCGACGACCGATCGCAGATACGCGAGGTACTGCTCGCGCGTCCCCTTCTCACCGGCAGGTGTCGTGAAGGGTATCCCACCAATGCCCAGACGCTCAGGCGATGAGAACCAGCGAGTTGCCGGTGGAAAATCGAGAATCTGCTGGCCGATCGCACCCGCATCGACCACCAGCGCGTCGATCCCAGCACGACCGAGCTCGATCGCGGTTTCGAGCCCGATCGGACCCGCCCCGATCACCACGACCTCAGCATTTCGTTCGCCTGACACATCGATCATGTACGACTCACTCGGATGGACTCACGAAGGAGAGCTGAAGGATCTGCTCCAATTCGGCGAATGCCTGATTGGACTCATCGACCAACGCGGGATCCGCGAGATCCGCCACGCTCAGGCTTTCCCGGTAGTGGCGATGCACCCAGGCTGAAAGCTCCGCATGCAGCGCCTCGGTGAAGCGGACTCCCTGGTGCATGTGGGCCAGTTCATCCTCGGAAAGCACGACGCGAAGTCGGAGGCAGGCAGGCCCACCGCCATTTCGCATCGACTGCCGAACATCGATGAACTCGATCTCGACGATCGGATTGTCTTCGCGGATCAGGCGATCCAACACGCGCCGAGCCCGCACATGCTCCCGGCAGTCGTCCGGTACCAGAAGCATCATTCGAACCGACTCGTCGGGGAGGGTGAGCAGTTGGGAATTGAAAAGGTAGCACTCCGAAGCCTCCTCGACGCTCAACTCTTCCTGCTGGACGCAAAGGGGAAGGAACGAGCCTCCGAGGGAGGCGATTGCGTCCCGGAGAAGGCCGAGGACCTCGCGAGTCTGTTCGAATGCCTGCTCGTGGTAGAGCAGCACGTTGCCGTTGCCGACGGCGATCACGTCGTTGTGGAACACCCCGGCATCGATCGCAACGGGGTTCTGCCGAGCCATGACCACCTGCGGAGGGGCCAGGCCGTGCAGCCTCGCGACCGCCTCAGAGGCCTCCCGGGTCTGGCGACCCTGGAACCGGTGAGTGCTCACCTCCGATTGGCCTGCTTTCGAATCGTTCGAGGGGATGCCTTCTCGCCCGTAGACGAAGAACTCCACACCCGGTGCGTGGTGAGCAGGTGCGAAACGGGTGTGGTTGGCCGCACCTTCGTCGGAGAACGCGGCCGCGCCCGGCAGAGGATCGTGCACCACGAAGTGGGATCGGCTGGGAAAAAGCTCACGCAGTAGGTGCGCCGTCCAGTCCGCCTCGATCGATCGGTGGAAGAGCGTGCTGAGGTTCGCAGGTGTGAAGTGGACTTTCCGGTCTGCAGTATCCGGAGACGGCGAGACGGTCGCCGCATTGGCGGTCCACATGCCGCTTGCGGAACAACATGCGGTCAGCAGGGATGGCTCCTCTCGGGCAACCCGTTCGATGACCTGCTCATCGGTTCCACGGAAGCCGAGACGATTGAGCCAGGCGATGCTCGGACGCGGATGTGGGGGCATGATCGCCTGTTCGATGCCGAGGCTGGCGACGTACCTCATCTTCGAGAGCCCCTGCAGAGCGGCGTCGCGCGGATGCGAGATCGAACGCGCGTGCTTCGCCGAGAGCAGGTTGCCAGGGGAAAGGCCCGCGTAGTTGTGCGTGGGACCGACCAGGCCGTCCAGATTGACCTCGAATGACATCACCCTTCCATGGTCCCCGGTCGAAGGCGTCGGTGTCAACTCCAGGGCCGAAATGGCTGGATGGAACGATGATTTCGCAGAATCGTTCAGCAGGCTCCCCAGGCGCCCAGCAGGACGGCGAGGTCCGCACCGTCAACCGCTCCATCACCATTGAAATCGAGACGGGAATCAGATGATGACCACGCCCCGAGAAGGATGGCCAGATCGGATCCGGCAACGAAACCGTCTCCATCGAGATCGGCTGCACAGCAGGAACCCTCGCAACTGAACTCGACCATGCCTTCACCTCGGGCTCCCTGGTATCCGCCGATGCGCAGGTGGTAGGTCTCACCGCAGACGGCATCAAAGGTGACCCGGGAGGTGTAGCCTTCGCAGTCCTGTCCGTCATCGTTGCAGGCGAGCATCTCCCCGGTGCAGCCCCCCTTCCAGACCTCGAAGCGGGTGTCGAAGTCCGCCGTCTCGCAGGCAGTGGCGGTGACCTTCCCGGTGCAGGATGCCTCGTAGGCGAACCAGACATCGGCCGAGATCTGAGGGCCGTACTCGCTGCAGTCTTCGGGGGCAGTCGTCTGGCCGTCGGTCGTCGAATAGTAGTTGGTGAACGGATGCATGCCGTCCGCGACCATCGTCGCATCACCGCAGTCATCGTTCTCGGGGTACGGGATCTCTACGTCAGAGACGCTCAGCAGGAGCTCGTACCTCGACTCGGGACCCGCGGATGAGCACTGCGCGATCGACTCGAAGCCAGGCGCTACGATCGCACGATAAAACCCTGCCGTGAGCCATCGCTCTGGAAGTATCGTGGGGCAGTTCCCGTACTGATAGTCGATGACTTCCAGTGGACATCCGAACCTGGCCAGGTAGAGATAACCCACGACGAGCTCACTGGACTGAAGCGTGGTCGTGACCATCGCACCCGGTTCGGGAACCTCGAACGCATACCAATCGGTATCACGAAAGGTTCCATCACAAAACCAGGTCCCGCAGAGAGGCACATCGAGCGAGACGACTTCGTGGAAGATGGTGATGTCCGATTGGGACGAGTACGCGGCTGAATTGCACCCGTCGTTGGTGGTCATTCCGCAAGGCTCCAGTTCCATCTGACTGCTGAGGGAGCACTCATTGAAACAGGACGGCACGACCTGTACGTCAAGGGTCCCTGATCCAGTGTCACCTTCGGTAAAACTGCCGATGCGTATGAGATACTCCTCGCCGGCGTTGCATTCAGCAAGAACCCTCGAGGAGTACCCGAGGCAACCCTCTGCATCGTCGTTGCACGCTATCTCGAGAAGTTCGCCATCGGTGCAGGAACCTGAATACACCGAGATTCGGCTGTCGAAGTCGATGGAATTGCAGGTCGAGACCTCGAGAATGCCGTCTTCGCTGGCTTCGTGAATGAACCAAAGGTCGTTCCAGGTCACTTCACTTCCGAACGTCGAACAGGCTGACTGCAGTGGGCCGTCGGTGCTCGCACCGATGTTGGAGAATTGCACTTGACCGGCTTCAATGCGCGCCGCATCGATGCACGAGTCATTGGCCGGAGCATCATCGGCGGATGTGGATTGGACGAAAGCAAGCAGGGCTGCGGCGAGCGCTGACAGCAGGAACGCCGAACCGGATTGCGCCGGGACGTCCATCATGACCTTCGCTGGACTGACCTTATCACTCTGCATCACGCAATCCTGCCACAGGACCCCCCGGAACCATCCAACTCTATTCGTTCAAAGGGGACGTTTATGTACTATCTCAGGGAATGGCCCATACATCAACGTTCGTTTTCTTTTTTACCGTTTTTTCAACCTCTGTGCGGCTCCGGGGGGCCGAGAAAACACACTTAAAAGAAGCCCAGACTTTGCAAATATCGGAATAGTTTTCATTTTGTCTTTGCGGGCTCGCACATACCGCCATAAATTGAAAGTGGGTCGTGTATTCAAAGCACCCGTTCCCCAGGTCCTCCCCACGGTATGACCACCCAGTTCCACGGAGCCCTTCCAAGGGCCTCATGATTCCCTCGTTTGTTTCTTAAAAATCTGTATTCCTATCCGGAGAGTAGACTTATGTCTAAACGATTTGCGCTAACCGCAGCTGGTGTCGCGACTGCGGCCATCGGCAGTACGGCATCGGCGGACCTGGTTAACTTCGTCGTACACCAGGACGCCTACATCGGCGAGGCCAGCTGGCAGCTCACAGACGCATCCAGCAACGTCATCGCCCAGATGTTCATCGGATCATCGGGACTGTACATCTTCGTCACCACCAGCCAGTCGAGCGTCAACCCCGTCTCGTTCGCTGCCGCCTCAAGCTTCCCGGCCGATGGCTACTTCACGTCATTCACCATGGACCTCGCGGAAGGCAACTATTTTGTGGCCATGCAGGACACCTGGGGTGACGGGTGGGACGGATTCTCGAACACCGGGCTGGATGCCTTTGCCGTATCCGGCGCCATCGACGGTGGATCAGCCGCCTTTGCATTCACCACCGGGAACAGTGCGGTCGGTGCCTTCACCGTCGTTCCGGCTCCCGGTGCACTTGCACTCCTGGGCCTCGCCGGCCTCAGCTCACGTCGCAAGCGAAACTGATTTCCTGCCTCAGGAACCCGTTGGAGTCCAACTTCTTAGTGTGTGTATACGTGTGTGTTACGGGACACTGAGCTCAAAGAACCGTACAGGCCGACTCATGGGAGTCGGCCTGTTCGGTTTCATGGACTTCAATCGACACGCGCCGGCATGATCACAGATAGTCGGAGAGTCGGTCAATCAGCGGCCCGAGATGCATTTCGTAGTTTCGCCAACGCCCATCGGATGACGTATACATCTTCCGGTTCACCTGGTCGTAGCTGATCGTCCTCGCCACGAACTTCGACTTGTAGAATTCGAGGCAGGAATCCTCCCAGTCCAGATCGAGAAACTCGATCAATCGTCTGGTTTGACGCTCCTGGTCCTGCACCAGCGACTCGTAATGCAGTTCCAGAAGGGGGATCTCGATATTCTCAAACCAGTGCTCCATGATCTTCCGACGTGCAAGCCAGACTTCGGCCAGATCCTCGAGATCCGAGCAGTACAGATGGCCGGAAGCCAGAAGATTCGTCGTGTAGCATGAAACACAGTTGTCCAGGGGGTGGCGATAGAGCATGATCGCCCTGGAATTCGGGGTTACGAGGGAGAGGAAGCCCAGCTGCATCTGAAGATTCAGCGCCTTGTTGGAAACGACTCGCTTCCCGGAGCTGAAGTGCTCAAGCGCCGTCATGTACCGCCGCCCCAGCTCGTCGGCATCCGCCGTCCGCAGATCGAGCACCGATGCGGGCCACCCGTGGTAGGAGTCGGTCAGCCGAGGCAGATCCTCCTGAAGGCGGAGGCTGATGGACATCTCTCCACCGTTGGCGACCTTGGAATGCATGCTCAGGATCTGCTCCAGCAGGCTCGTACCACTCCTCGGATTTCCCACGATGTAGAGTGGCTCCCATTCGAGTGGCGCCTCGCAGTGAGCGAGTGCGGACAGGGTTTCCCGATCCATCAGTTCCTTCACCGCCTCGAGCGAGCGGACGTACTCCAGGGCATTGAACTTCGTGACTCGCACGGCATTGTCCCGATGGGCCCTCGACGCCGCCTCCCAGGCCCGGTCGTACTCGCCCATTCGGTCGTATGCCTTGCACAACTGAAATCCGCACTCGACCATTCGACCGCTCACGGCCTCGACCGGCATGCCGCGCACCTCGCCAATGCGGGCATAGATGCCTTCGAGGATGCGAATCGCACCCTCGTAGTCCTTGTCTCGCAGGCAGATGCGAGATCGACTGAAGTCACGCGTCAGTTCGTCGTTGAGGTTCTGCGGATTCATTCGATCGACGAGTTCTCGAAGGTCATCGGTTCTGCTGGTCGATTCGTACAACTCGGCCAGCAGACCCAGTGCATTGAAGTTTCCGCTGCCGACCCGTTCCTCGAGCTCGCGCGCACGCTCGATACCCTCGTCGGGTCGTCCCGCCCCGAGAAGCACTCTGGGATACATGCTGAAGAGTTGATCATTGTCGGGCACTTCGATCAGCAGCTGAGTGAGCAGACGGTGGGCCTCCTGGAAATCCATCAGCTCGACATAGACCTGGACCAGTTTCGCGCGAAGGGAAATGCTGCCGGGTGCCTTCTCGAGCTCCCGATCGAGAAGCTCGCGTGCCATGGACAAATACTTGCTGCGCATGAGATCATTCACGCGCTTCAGCACGGTATTCTCTTGAGAAGGACGCTCCATAGTGCGAAAGTGTACTTCATGAGCGCGCGACGGTCCTGAGTCAATGGACCAGACGCTTCGACCGGAGGGACACGACAAACGTGCAGAATCCAGCGATCAACACTCAGGAAATCCGTATCGAGACGACTCCACTCGATCATTTCGACCAGAAACTCTCGGCGCTCATGCCCGCACACTGCATAACGCAGATCAGGGAGCGCCTTGCCGAGGGAAACATGCCACAGTCCGACGAACAGCTCGCCCAGCTGCTCGTCAACATCTGTGTCGAGGAGTCGATGGGTCGTCAGTCGACCCCCCCGCTCTGGGGCCCGGCTCTTCCTTCACACCCCTCCCCCACGCTTCCCGCGGCGGGCGAGGATTTCGAAGTCACCTTTCTCCTCGATCGGATGCCTGAGCTCGTTCTGCCCGAGTTCTCTGCATTGACGATTCGCAAGCCCACTCGCACCATTGGCGAGGAGATGGTCGAGAAGGAGCTCGACTCACAGTGCCTTGAAGCAGGCACCCATT
This sequence comes from Planctomycetota bacterium, assembly GCA_036336805.1. Taxonomy (GTDB): domain Bacteria; phylum Planctomycetota; class Phycisphaerae; order Phycisphaerales; family SM1A02; genus UBA8087. The sequence goes on along the minus strand of JAYZFJ010000002.1, from coordinate 3,594 downwards.
CCGCACACGAGGAACCCTTGGAGACTTCCGATCGCTTCACCTGCTCGGTGACCATCACGAATCCCGAGGATGGATCAGTCGAAGCGAACTTCCCGGCTCTGAGCGGAAGAATTCCCGCCCCCGGTGATCCACTGCTCCTCGACGGAATCCCGTTCCCCGAACTCGATCAGCAGCTTCGGGGCAGGGTCAAGGGCGATTCGGTGTCCACGGACCTTGTGATACCACGCCAGATCCTCGGCGGCTCGCTGGGACGGTCACCGCATACCGTCACCCTGGAGCTGGTTGAAACCGAGCGCACCGTACCGGCTTCGATCGAGGCGGTCGTCGAGCGGTTCGGAAGCCCCAGTGCTTCCGTTCTGCGAAAGCAGATCCGGACCTCACTCGAGACTCGGTTCGAATTCGAGCAGGCGATGTTCATGACCGAGGACCTCTTCCACCAGATTCTCGAATCACTCGACTACACCCCGCCCAAGCGCGTCGTTCATGCACTTCTTCAGAGTCAGGCGACGGGCATGGCGAAGGCGATCAGGGAACAAGGCGGTTCCGACCAGGACGTCCAGGCGGCCCTGGAACGGGAACGGCCGTCCGCGGAGGCGAAGGCCGTTGACATGCTCCGCCGCCGAGCGGTGACCGGAGTTCTTCGAACCAGACTCTCCATCGGACTCCATGAACAGAATGTCCAGGATCGAATTCGCCAGCTTGCCGCAATCCAGAACAAGCGGCCAGAGGAGCTGCGCAAGGAACTGGTCGATGCGGGACTGATCACCAACATCACCGAACAGGTCATGGAGCAGAAGATCACTCAGGTTGCGCTCACGGAGGCGACCCTCGTCGAGGTCAGTGCCGATTCCCTCGAGTAGCCTGCCCGACCCGCTTGCGGAGACCCGGCGCCAAGATAAAGACAGCCCCGACGCTCACGCCGGGGCTGCGGATCTCAATGGGCCATACTGGATTTGAACCAGTGACCTCTTGTGTGTCATACAAGCGCGCTAGCCAACTGCGCCAATGGCCCTTGAACCGTTTAGGATAGCTTCCCCCTCCTCAGACGCAAGCCGTCCTGCGATGACAACGGGCTCAACAGTCGCCCCACTCCGATAACAGTATGGTGAGATCCGCACCGTCGATGACCCCGTCCGGGACCAGGTCGCTGGCAGTCGAATCACCTCCCCAGTCGGCGAGCAATCGAGTCAGATCCGCACCATCCACGATTCCGGTCCCGTCGAAGTCGCCGCGGCAGGCGCCGGTGCTGCCAGCATGAATGAGCCCGATGTTGGCCCCGGCTGCACGGATCAGGGTCACCTGGGTGAATCCATCGGCGCCCGTCACTTGCTGCTGACCATCATCTCCCCATGCGTGGACCGTGCCCCCACCGTCGAGTACCACGCAGTCTCCTGAACCAGCAGCCACCGCGGTAAGGACACGGCCGGCCAGTGATTCGGGCACGGCCTGCTGTCCGGAGCTGTTCGCCCCCCAGACGATCACGCCCAGGGGAGCGGACGGGACCACGGCGATGGTGTGCCGCCCCCCGGCGGCGACCGCAGTGGCGCCCCGGACTTCCGAAGGAACCGTTGATTCACCGAATGCGTCGCTTCCCCAGGCGGTGACTGTTCCATCGAACTCCAGGGCAACCGAATGGAGGGGCCCCGCATCAATGGCGATGACTCCGGACAGGGCGGAGGGAACCGCGCACTGACTCAGCGAATCATCACCCCAGCAGACCACCGTGCCATCCGCGCGCAGCGCGAGGGTGTGCCGAAGGCCGCAGGAGATCGCGATACAGCTCCCGAGATCATCCGGCACGTTGCACTGCCGGAAGCTGTTACTGCCCCAACAGTGAACCTGGCCCGCTGCCGTCAATGCGGCGCTGTGCTGACCACCCGCGGCGACGTGCACGACCGGGATGCCGAGAAGGTCAGACGGCACGCTGGACTGGCCGGAATCATTGCTACCCCAGGCCAGAATCGCCCCACTGGAATCGATCGCCAGTGCGTGGGTCGGCCCCAGGCTGAGATCGAGCGCTTCCGTCAGTGCTTCCGGGACGTCACACTGACCGAAGACGTTGCTGCCGAAACACGCAACCTCTCCGGAGCCTGCCTGCAGCGATGAAACAAGGCAAAGTGCGAGCAGCGCGGAACCGGTGAGTGAGTGGTATTGATGCATCGTGGATCCTCGGGCACATCTCAGAATACGACCCCGTACCGCGATCGATCGATGCAATCCAGAACTTTGCTGACAGTCCTGGAGATCTGAGTACGAAACATGCCCGTACTACGACGCCAGCGACCCCTGAGGGTCGCTGGTGTCCGTCTCATCGTCCGTCCTGGACGAACATCGATGTGCTGCCGGTGATCGCTCCAGAGAGGCGATGACGCCTCAGGGAGGAGCGTCGTCGCACGCCGAAACGCGCTACCGACTTCATGCGGGGTTCGGGCATGCGCCCTATGCCAGCGTCCTGCCGGCAATTCCGCACCTGGAAGCTCGTGAACTTCCAGTGGCTGCCTTGCGACTGCGTCCCGAGGGACCCGATCCGCAAGGCCGGTGGCCCACAACCCGAAGGTGTGACGCCAGCCCGTGGCCACGTAGGGCCCGGAGTCCCTCGAACCGCCAGGAGGCGGCTCGAAGGCCCTGGCTCCAACGCCCTGCATCCAGATCTGGTGCAGGCATTGTTCGCCGTCTGGAGGATTCTGACGAGCAGTTCCTCAAGACGGAACGATGCGTTCGCCAACGCACCTCGAATGACGCTTCATGGTTCGCGAGGAACCGCTGGCGTCGCTGCATGGTCGACCGAAGTCCTCCATGCGCACGCACCCGACGATGCGTGCATTCCGTGGACGATCGATCACGTGCCTGGACACCCGAACAATCCGCCCATCGACATCGGAACGTCACCCGATGCCTCGGTCGGCCCCGGCGTCGAGACGAGCGTGCCCGTATCGACCCAGAACCTGATTCACGCAGGTGGTACTCCTGACAACGTGTGCCAAGGGACCCTGCCTGCGCGCCGCCCACCAAGGCGGGCACATCGACCTGCTGCACACCATGCTCTTTCGAGTGCTGCGCACCAGGCGATGAGACGAGCGCACTGTATCAAGCGTTTTTTGCGATTGTGGCAGCGAACAAGTTCTGCACAACTCCTCCATTCCAACGCGCAACCGATCGACTGAGCCCGATTTACCGCGCCCCGATCCGCCGAGCCACGACCACCCCAGAGCGTAATCGTCGCGTGATTCCACCAAGTGGTCGACATGATCCGACTCCAGCTCGAATTTCAAACTTTGCAACAACCCCCTGCGACGATGATCGTAGAGTGGGCAGGTGGGTCAACGTCGCCGGGGCGCACACAATCCAATCGATCGAAGGAATGCAACCGATGAGCGCAAATGTCTTTCAGTACCTGACTGTGCTGTTGATCAGCGGAGTCATCAGTGATGTTGTGCACGCGCAGGATGTGATCGAGTCAGGCCAGGGGTCCTACTTCGAGGATGTTCCGAAGGGTCGGGGGCGCCCGGCCAAGTCGTCGGGTACTCCGGTCGGACCGGCCATCAGCGGCACCGGCGACGGCCCCGTCCCCACCCCCGCCGGGTCCAGCTCGAG
>JAYZFJ010000001.1:0-33094 GCA_036336805.1 Planctomycetota bacterium | reverse complement strand
TTCCTCGATGATGTCGGCGATGAGCTCGACATAGTCCTCCGCGATCTCCGTGGAGTGGTCCTTGCGGGTCTTGCGTACGCGCTGGCTTTCTGGGTGATTTGACATTCGACTCCGCTGTAGCACTTGCTACATGTAGCTTATGCTACATCCGGATGCGCTCCGAGGTCAACCCCCGGCGGTACGAAAATAACCGCCGCCATCCAACGGGGCGGTTGGTGGCGGCGGGGTCCTGCCGAGTACTGGAGTCTCGGCAGCAGAGAAAATAAGAAGAGAGATCCGGTGGGGCTCAGGCGGTTGCGGGAAGGCGCTCGAGCTTCGTGCGTTCACCCTGTTCGGCGATCTTGCGCAGCTTCGAAAGGCCCCGGTGCTTCCAGTTGTTGATGGTGGTTACCGTCACGCCCAGGGCATTGGCCGCGTGCTGGTAGCTGCAGCCTTCCTGGACGATCAGCTTCAGGGCCTGTTGTTCGTCGTTTGTCAGTCCGCTCATCGCCTGCTCGAGGTCGATCGAGTCATAGCCCTGGGGGGTGTGGTCCCGCCTGGGTTGCTCCGGCCGACCATGTCGCTGCACCAGCTCGTCGCGAACCGCGGTGTCGAGCAGTTCTCGGAGTCTGGAGCCCCGAGCGTGCCGTCTTCGCAACAGGTTGTGGGCCACCTTGATGAGGTAGCTGACGGAAAGATCCAGCTGCTCCAGTCGGGGATGCTGGAGCAGCCTCACAAAGACTTCCTGGGTGACGTCCTCGGCGACATCGGTGGTCGTGCATCGTCTCGTGAATGCATAGACGCGGTTGTAGTAGGCGTCGAAGAGGCGGAGGACGAAATCCGCTCTGTTTTCTTCGGGGTTCATGTTCACTGGGGAGCTCCTCAAATACCAGTCAGGTGGGACTGGGTTGTCACCACGGAGTGATGACGGCGGACGGTCGTCCCACACCTGCTACGGGTTGCAGGTGCCGGGTGCATTCATAAAATCATCTGAGCAGCGGATTCACTATGGGGTATCTGCCCCAAACGGCCGTGGCGCCGCGCAAATCAGCGATATTGGTCGGTGAGAGAGGTTTTTTTCCCTGGTACGCAGTATTCTGTAGGCTGTTTTCAGTGCATTCCGCTCTGGTTCCGGTGAACGGAGTGCGCGTCGATCGCCCTCATGTTTTTGTTTAGGACCCCGTGTTGGATACCCTTCGAGTTCTCATCGCCGACGACCACGAACTGGTCAGATCCTCGCTCGCCGCGCTCCTGGAGAACGATCCCCAGATTGCCCAGGTCTGGCAGGTGGCCTCCGTATCTGAGGCGATCGACGGGGTGCTTCGTCACAAGCCGGATGTCCTGGTGCTCGACATCGAGTTCGCCCCATCCGCACACTCCGGAGCCCAGATCGACGTATTCCATGCCGCGGACGAGATCCGGAGATTGGGGCCCGAGACCAAGATCGTGATCATCTCCGGAAAATCAGACGACTACTACATCGAATCGGCCCTGCGGGTCGATGCGCGAGCGTATGTCTCGAAGTCCGATGAGCCGAAGCACGTGCTGAATGCAGTCCATTCGGTCATGAAGGGGAAGGGCTACTTCTCCCCGACGATCCTCGAGCGGCTCGCAGTGGTTCGTGGCGGAACCCACAAGGTTCGTTCCGAGCTGCTCACCCCCCGGGAGTGGGACACGCTGGCCTATCTTTCCGAGGGGAATTCGAAGAAGGAGATCGCCAGTCTCCTGAACCTCTCGGTGAAGACCGTCGAGAAGCACACCCAGTCGATCATGGACAAGGTCGATATTCACGATCGCGTGAAGCTCTCGAACTGGTTCAACAAGGAAAAGACATCGGGTCCTGACCGGGGAACCTGACGCGCTGGTCCCTCGGGTGGTTGCTCAGGAATCGTCTCGGATCGTGAGGATCCGGGTCTCGACTCGGAGCCCGCCCAGCGGTGAGTCCCCCAGTTGGATTCCCGCTCCATGTTCTTCCAGAAGCCGCTTGGATATCGAGAGCCCCAGTCCGGCGACCGGACTCGTCTTCCGTCCCGAATAAAACGTCGTGAAGGCCGTGGCACGGTCCTCCGGCTTGATGCCCGGGCCATCGTCATCGATACTCAGAACGATCGTGTCCGGGTCATCGTCAGCGGCAGGACCCAGTGCGATGGCGATCCTGCCCGGGCCATCACCGATCGCCTCCACGGCATTGGCCAGGAGGCTGGTCAGCACCTGCTGGAGCGTGTTTCGAGTCATGCGCACCCGCGTTCCTTCCGGAGCGGTGCTCTGAAGGGTCACTTCGACATCGGGTGGTGCCAGGGCCCGCACCACCGCGCTGATCGCCTGGACTTCGGGTTCGATGAGCAGTTCCGACTGCTCGTCGGAGCGGTCCTGATTGATTCTGGTGAGGGCACCGAAGATCCCCTGGGAGGAATCGAGCGCGGATTCCATCTCTGCGAGTGACTTGAGGACCTCCTCGTCGGTCACCTTGTACCTGAGGATCTGAATCCGACCGGAGATCGCAAAGACCATGTTGTTGAAGTCATGAATCACCCGGGCGGCGACGTGTCTGATCCCTTCGGTGCGCAGGAGCTCGTCCTGCATCTCGGGAATCGAGCCCGATGCAGTCGATTCGGGGGGTTCGGTCCGGGGCCCCGAGGGTTTCGATCCTGGAGGGGGCCCGGGGTTGACGATCCGGGCCGCGCTGTACCCGAGTCCCACCAGCACGATGGTGACCAATGCCAGGCCAATGCCGATGAGCATCAATTGTCCGGATTCGAGTTCAAGCATTTCCTGCAGCATCGAGTTCCCCGCTCGGCTTCCTGTGCCGCCTGCTGTCTCATCCCACGTAGTGGGCGTCGATCGATGAAGGCTGGAGTTTGGTCAGAATGAAGACGTTGTCGGAATCTCCGTTGTACTGCGATCGTGAAGCGGCATGATCGAATCCGATCTTTCGGCTGCGCTCGATTCCCTTGAAAACCTCTTTGTGGAGGCGGTAGAAGATGCCAGCCAGCGGAAGTTCGCCGTACTTGCCGAAGAAGTGGAAGTAGAAGCAGTTGGCGTTGCTCACCACGGCTCGGCGTGCGTCGGAATCCCGTACGTACCATTCCCACGGGGTGTCGTAGTGTCTCATCGAGTTCACGATCCACTGCCGGATTCGCTGATTTCTCATCGCTCCATGCTCGTTGTAGAAGGCTCTCTCGAGTCCGCGCACGATGGTCATCGGGCGTTCGGGACGACCGACGTTCCGGGTGGCGTCGTCCATGATCTCCATGGTCTTCACGGGGTCACCGGTCAGCTCCCTGATGACCTGATACCCCGCCAGGACGCTGGAGGCCCACTCGAGATGCATGCGTGACGGGACGGGAACCTGCCAGCTTCGGTCATCTTCCACGACGTCGTAGGTGCGTCGCATGGCGCGGTCGACCAACTCGTCGCGTTCCTGATGAGAAAGATGGGGGAGGTGGGATCGCAATCGCCGCGTCAGGCCCAGGTGGGTCAGGTTCGCTCCGGTCGGTCGGACGAGCGTGGACGGCGTCGCGGTGTACCGAATCACGGACTTGTAGAAGATGTTCGACAGGCGCGTGTTCACATCCGACATGATAATCCGATCCGCAGGCGGGTCATCCCTCCTTCAACGTGGTGCCCAGCTGGCCCAGATAGGTCCGGTCAACCTCGGCGATCATGCTTTCAAGGTTGGAGTAGGGGCCGGGTCGGTAGGCACTCGAAGCCACGCCCTTCTGTGATTCCTCGCTGATCGTCCAGTCCTGACGGTTGGTGACGTCCCAGAACTCGATCGCATCCGAGGGGTCGAATCCCGCCTGCTCGACCGATTCCCTTCGGAACAGCCACTCGCACTCGATCCTGGTGCGGGTGACGCCCAGCCGGTGGATCCGATGGACGAGGGCGTAGTCCGGCATCAGGCTCAGGAACATGTTGGGGAACAGCACGTAGTAGTGGACGTCCCTGAGCTCGTCTTCCCGCAGATCCCCGAGCGGGAGACCGCAGGTGCGACCACTCATCGTCATGCTGTGGGCATTCTTACTCAGGTGCATGGGGCCACCGAGAACGTTGCCTTCGGTCAGGTCGTTTGATGCGTCACGGAAGGGCGTGAGCCGGTTCAGCTGTGGATGCAGCGAAGGGCAGTGGTAGCATTCGGAGTAGTTCTGGATGACCAGCTTCCAGTTCGCATCGATCTCGTACACGGTGCGATGAACGGATTCCAGCTGGGGGAGCTCCCATCTGGCGACCTTGCCGATGAGCTGTGCAAGCGAGTCCTCGAAGGGGCAGGGGTGCTCGGCCAGGTTCACGAACACCTGTCCCTCCCAGAGGGTGGTGGGCACCTCGACGAGGCCGAGCTCGTCCTGCCTGAAGCACTCGACGCCTTCCATGTGGGGCGCCCTGGCGAGTTGCCCATCGAGCCCGTACGCCCACGCGTGGTACGGGCAGATCACGAACTTCTTGAACGTGCCACCGGCTTCGGCACACAGACGCGTTCCGCGGTGTCGGCACATGTTGTGGAAGACCTGCACCCGACCGTCGTCACCCCGGATGACCAGCAGGCTGTCTCCTTCGAGTTCCACCCGAGTCCAGTCCCCGGCATTCGGTATCCGAGAGGCGGTGGCCACGCACAGCCACTGCCCTCTGAAGATCCGCTGGGTCTCCTGTTCGAACACCTCGCTGGAGCAGTAGTAGCGTCCGGGAAGGGTGGTTGCATTCTCGCTTGATCGGTGGTCCATCTGCCGTGATCCCAGAGCCTGCGTGGTCGATGAAGCTCCACTATATCGACGTGATCAGGCCGGTGGAATCGATTACTGGGTTGCTGATGTATCCGCCGGTTCCCTCCGGTGAAAAACGAACGACCCTCTCGATCGAGAGGGTCGTTTGCTGCCTGACGGGGGCGAATACACCCGGCCGGACTCGAACCGGCAACCCGCTGGTTAAGAGCCAGCTGCTCTACCAATTGAGCTACGGATGCGGGAACGAGGATAGCGTTTCCTGCGCTCCCGGCAACCCATGGGGTGCCTCAGAGGTTCCACTTCCCGGGAGTTTCTCGAGGAGGTTCCGTCATCTGCTCATCAGCCGAGCTTCCAGCCCTGCTCGAGCAGGGGCTTCGCCTTCTTGAACTTCATCTGCTCCTGTTTGCCGGTCTGAGGATGAATGACGGTCACCACCTCGTTGCGTCCAATCGCCGGAATCGAACTCTTTCCGGTGGCCGCCCCCGCGGAGGGTGTTCCCGGGCGTCGAGCGGGTGCTCCTCGGCCGAGGGTGGCGGTGGCCGGTGCGGCCGCGGCCGGTCGAGGCGCTGGTTGCGGCCTGGGCGCACCCTGTACTGCGGCTGGAGCGCCCTGGGCCTGGCGAGCCTGCTCGATGTTGGCGGCAGCTTCCGCCGGAACCGGTTCTCCGGGCCTGCGCTCCTGCATCTGGGCGGTGGTTTCCGGTGGGAGGGCTTGGGGAGTCAGACGACCGCGCATGATGATGTCGGTGACCTTGTCCCGGACGTTTGACTGCATTTCTTCGTAGAGACGTGCGGCCTCGCGCTTGAACTCGATTCGCGGGTCCTTCTGGCTGAACGAACGGAAACCGATCGCATCCTTGACCTGGTCCATCTGATGGAGGTGGTCCTTCCAGGAACTGTCCAGGATCTGAAGAAGGATCCATCGCTCGAAGATCGTGAGTTCCTTGCGCATCCCGCGTGACAAGGCCGCAAGAGCAATCTCGGAGATCCGATCCGGCGACTCTTCCAGTTGCTCTCGTTCGGCATCCTCGAGTGGGATCTCCATGTGCTCCTGCAGCCATGCATCCAGGGAGTCGACGTTCGGGTGTTCGCGAGCGATCTCTTCGGCCCGTTCGCGGATCCGCTCGTCATCCCATTTCTCGCTGTGCTGGTGCAGGATCTTCCGAAGTTCCGCAGGATCACCCGAAGGCAGCGCGTTCGGGGACCAGTTGAGCTGGAATCTCGAATTGACCCAGTTGGTGAATCGAGTGAGCGCCATCTTCGGATCGGATTGCATTCGTGAGGCCGCCCGCTCGATCGCCTGGTCGACGGGGTAGCTTCGTTCCCGCTGGTGGTAGCTCGCCTCGGCGGCATCCATGATGACCTTGACCACCTGGTCGTTCTTCTCGATACCGGTGAGGTCGGACGCCTTGATGTCCGTAAGGAACTTCCGATTGGCCCATTCGGCGAGTTCGCGTTGTTCGAACTCCGGGACCAGGAAGCGATCGATTGGATCGAGGTCGATCGCGTCGAACTTGGCGCGTGCAGCCTCCTCGAAGGTGTGGATCAGTTCCCGGCGTTCCATGCCCTCGAGGTCGCTCGCAACGAACGACGAACCATAGGTCGAATTGCACCAGTCCGCGAGGCCCTCCCAGTCGATGTACTCGGGATCCGCCTCGTCCGGCATGTACTCCGCGGAGGTCACTCGGATCTCGGCCGAGCTCTCCTCTGCGGTGTCAGTACGGATGATCCGGTGGATGTCCTCCCGGTCCTTGTTTCGGAAACGGTCGGGTTCGATGTGAATGGAGAAGTTCTCCGAAACCCACTCGCTGATGCCACTGCCGCGATGATCGCGTCCCAGATAGGTTCCAACACTTTCCCACACCGAATCCTCGATCTGTTCGAAGATCGTGCCGCGGATCCCCTCGCCTTCGAGGATCGGTTGGCGCATTCCGTAGAAGGAGTGGCGCTGGTACTCCATGGGTTCGTCATATTCGAGGATGTTCTTGCGCCACTGGAAGTTGCGCTCTTCGACCTTCCGCTGCGCGCGCGCGACCGACTTGGTGAGCATGCCCGCTTCGAGCACGACTCCCTCCTTGAATCCACTCCGCGACAGGATCGAGTTCACGATCTTTCCGGCGAACATCTTCATCAGATCATCCTCGAGGCTGAGGAAGAAGCGTGATGACCCATTGTCCCCCTGGCGACCGGCTCGTCCGCGCAGCTGATTGTCGATACGGCGGGATTCATGTCGCTCGGTACCGATGATGTGCAGTCCACCCATGGTCTCGACCGACTTCCAGATCTCGAGTCGGTGCAGCGGGGGGAGTCCCGAGCCGTCGAGCGCGGATGACAGCTGCTCGTCCCACGCCGCCAGGGCGGCGCCTTCCGTCGGCTGTTTGGGGATGCGGAGCCCCAGTCCTCGGTCGGCCAGTTCGTCGGCCAGGTGCAGCATGAAGGTGCGGCGAGCCTCGGCTCCGTCCAGTGCGGCGGCTTCCTCCTTCTTGAGTCCGCTGCGTCGCACGCACAGGTGCCGGTAGACGTGGTCGATGACCTCCTGGTCCTCCCAGTCCGACCGGACTTCCTTGGGGCAGAGGTCCCGCTTCTTCCAGTGATCGATCAGGTCGGCCTTCTCGATCGGGGGCAGCTTGATGTCCGTTCCTCGGCCGGCCATGTTCGTGGCGATCATCACCGCCCCGATGTTGCCGGCATTCTTGACGATGTCGGCTTCCCGTTCATGCTGCTTGGCGTTGAGCACCTCGTGTTCGATGCGAGTCTCCCGCGTGAGCATGCTGCTCAGCATCTCGCTCTTGTCCACGCTGGTGGTGCCCACCAGCACCGGACGTCCGGCATCGTGGAAGCGGCGGATGTCATCGACGATCGCCTGCCACTTCCCCTTCTCCGTGGAGAAGACCCAGTCGTTGCGGTCATGACGTTCGATCGGGACGTTGGTGGGAATCGAGATCACATCAAGGCCGTAGATCTCGTGGAATTCGGTCGCTTCGGTATCCGCGGTTCCGGTCATTCCGGAGAGCCGGTCGTACATCTTGAAGTAGTTCTGGATGGTGATGGTGGCCATGGTCTGGGTTTCGTCCTTGACCGAGACCTTTTCCTTGCACTCCACCGCCTGGTGGAGTCCGTCGGACCACTGGCGGCCGACCATCTTTCGGCCGGTGTTCTGATCCACGATCACCACCGAAGGCTGTCCCTGCTCATCGGGTGAGATGACGTAGTCGCGATCCCGCTGATAGACGGTGTGAGCGCGGATCGCCTGTTCGAGGAGGTGGGGCATGTCGATGTTCTCACCCACGTAGAAGGAGCCGATCCCGGACTTCCGCTGTGCTTCCGCGATGCCCTCGTCGGTCACCGTGGCTCGCTTCTTGTCCATCTCCACTTCGTAGTACTGGACGTGGCGGTCTCGTTCGGCTTCGTGGGTGGGAAGCTGTTCCCGGTGTTCGGCCAGCTTCGCCCGCATTTCCGCGATCGCGGACTTCTCCCCGGTGTTTCGAATGTCCCCCTCGATGCCGGCGATCGCCACCTCGCAGCTGTTCACGCGTTCATCCGCACGATTCCAGTCAGCCTGCATGGATACCAGGTGGAGGGCGAGATCATCCGCGACCTCGTAGCGCGGTCGGGTCTGGTGTGCGAGTCCCGAGATGATCAGAGGGGTTCGGGCCTCGTCGATCAGAGTCGAGTCGACCTCGTCCACGATGGCGAAGTTGCGGTGCTTCTGGAACTGTTCCTCGGAGCGGAGTTTCATGTTGTCGCGGAGGTAGTCGAATCCGAACTCGCTGGTCGTCCCGTAGAGAGCGTCGCAGGTGTAGGCGGTGGCCTTCTCGTGGGGGGGCTGCACATGCTGGGGGTGGATCGCACCCACCGTGAGACCCAGTGCCCGATAGAACGGAAAGACCCAGTCCCGGTCACGCTGGACCAGGTAGTCGTTCACCGTGATCACGTGCACCTGCTTGCGTTCCACGCTCGCCAGGAACGATGCGAGGGGGGCCACGATGGTCTTACCCTCTCCGGTCTTCATCTCGGCGATCTTGCCCTGTGCCAGCACCATCCCGCCGATCAGCTGCACATCGAAGGGACGTGCACGGAAGGGCGGCCTCGATTCCGGGTGGAGCTCGCGGACCGCATGGTAGATCTCGACCGGAATGTCGACGAACTGCCAGGAGGGAACCGACTCACGGCAGCCCTTGAACTCGCCTTCGGGCGGCGCATCCGGCGTCTCGGACATCGTCCTGGCGGTCTCTCGGTAGAGCTCGCGCACCGACTCCGGCAGCTGCTCGGGGTCGAACGCTTCGTCCGGATTGAAGATGTTGCGGATTCCGACCGAGCGATCCATCGCCTCGCGGGCCACCGCGAAGATCTCCGGGATCATGTCGTAGGCCTTCTCGCCGTTCTCCACCCGTTCTCGAAAGGTGCCGGTCATCGCCTTCAGCTCGGCATCGGTGAGATCGACGTAATCGGCTTCCCGTTCGTTTATCTGGCGCACACGGGTCAGGTAGTGCTTGACCATGCGCTCGTTGCGCGTTCCGAAGACTTTCTTGAGGACAGTACCGATGACGGGGACGGCCATGGCTGGAGCCTTTCTTGTGCGTGCGGGTGGTTCCGCTCGGCTTTGAATTTCGTTGCAGGTGGGTGTCGGGCGCGTTGCCGACGGTCGATGAGGAATCCGTCGCTCAGACGAGCCCGGGGGGAGGCAGATTTCTCAGTCGACGCTCGCGGGCTCGTTCAGAGCCGGCGAGGTGGGCCAGATCGGTGACCAGACGGGATTCTTCGACACTCCCGGTCGCGGAAGCCGATCGCTCCTCGCAACTGAGCGCCGCCCAGCGGATGGTGGCTTGATGGATGCCTTGCTCGACCAGCCGGCAGTCGCGGTGGGCCGATTGCACCGCCTGGGTCGTGGCATGCTCGATCAATCCTGCCGTCATGCCCGCCATCACCAGCATGATCGTGAGCAAGGCTGCCGATGCCCTGGGGTCGGCCGTGCGTTCGGATCTGCTGGAAGCAACGTTCATGGATACGGTCCTCAATCAAGGCGCTCACTGGCCCGGAACATCATTATCTGCTCGAATTCGGCTTCAGGCAAGTCACATCCCCGATTCCCTCCGGGTACCGTGCATGGATGTCCTCTCCGAACGATCCCCCAGCTGTCGTCACGGTGCCTCATGCCGGAGAGGGGGTTTCCGCTCGGGGGACCGAGCTCATGGTTCTCGGTCGGGGACAGGACGGGGGGCTGCCTCAGCTGGGCTGTCGCAAGCCCTGTTGCACGCAGGCCCGAAGGGACGGTCGAAGCGAACTTCCCGCCGCACTCGGTCTGCTTGACCACTCCCGCCAGCACGCGCACCTGATCGAGGCGACACCTGCGATCGAGCGGCAGGCGTCGATGCTTCTCGAGCGTCTGGATGCGCGGCCGCCCGATGCGCCCATCCTTGACGGACTGCTCCTCACGCATGCGCACATCGGTCACTACCTCGGACTCGCCCAGCTGGGGCGGGAGGTGGCGGCCGCCGATCACCTCCCGGTTCACGTCTCGGAAAGGGTCGCCAGGTTCCTTCGAGAGAATCAGCCCTGGGCGCAACTGCTCGAGCTGGGGCAGGTGCAGCTGCGGATATTCGAACCCGGACAGTCGTTCATGGTCACTCCCGAGGTATGGGTCGAGCCGATTCCCGTTCCACACCGGGACGAGTTCTTCGACACCATGGCGTTCGCCTTTCGAGGTGCGGATTCCTCGGTGCTCTTTCTGCCCGACATCGACCGCTGGGAGGATCCCTCGATCCCTGCGCGATTCATCGAAGACCTGCTCGCGACCGTCGACGTCGCCTACCTGGACGGTACGTTCTACGACGATCGGGAGCTACCGGGAAGGGACCTCTCGGTCATTCCGCACCCCCTGGTCGTGGACAGCATGAAGCGTCTGGCACCGATCGCGCGGGAGCGACCCGGGATGATCCGTTTCATCCATCTCAATCACACGAACCCACTGTTGCACGATGAGGCCCTGGTGGATCGGTTGGCGGCCGATGGCTTCGGGCTCGCTCGAACGGGCGAGTGCGTTTCGCTGTGGGTGGATGGATGATCAGTGGCGGGTGAATGGGCCGGCCCGGATTCGAACCGGGGTCTCGCCGATTATGAGTCGGGGGCTCTGGACCGCTGAGCTACCGGCCCGCAGTCCAACGATACCGACTCCGTCGCCTTTCTTCAGGCGGTTTGGGCGACGCTTTCCCGGTTATCCCTAAGTTCGCTCGCAGTCGAGAAGTTGGGCGATCTGGGAACGATGCTCACTCTGGGTGCGGGCAACTGGGTCCTCGGGCACCGCGCAATCTGCATGCCCACGTACGTCAGCTCCTCGTCGGATGCGGTGCCCACCGAGTTGGTGTCCCGCTTTCGATTGAGGATGCTGGTGAGGCGTTCCATCATCTCGGAGATTTCGGTACGCTCGTCCCGGTTGAGGAATTCCCAGCGAAGCGTGAATTCCAGGGTGTCGATCGCCTCGTTCGTCGCGTTGCTGATGCTCTCCTGGGCTTCTCGATGCCAGTTTCGCTGCAGACTTTCAACCTTCTCGAGATGTGACTGATCGTTCGGATCGAACTCGATCCTGATCTCCTCGTAGTTCACGGCGTAGACCGCGGGTGCTCGGCGGGCAACGCCTTCACGAACGCCGATCGGTGCGATGAGGTCCGCGCTTTCGAGGGACCGGACGTGGTAATAGAGATTGACCGGATTGGTACCCGCAGCCTCCGAGAGCTCCTGAATGGTGCATTCGCCGAGTCGTCGGATGAGTTCCAGGAGTCTCATTCGCATCGGAGAATCCAGGGTTCTCCAGATCGCCCGATCATCCACGGAAACAACCAGAGTCTGCAGTTGTGAAGCTGACTCATGGTCCAGTATGTGTGTGTTTTTCTTGATGCGCTGCTGCATCACTTTCTCCCATTTTGTCCTGACCTGTACGCATGACAGGATGAGCCTCCTATTTAAGCAGCAAATCGTTTTTATGCCTACCGTTCTCTCGTCAAAGTGAGAAACAGAGTTCTTATCGGTCCCAGCAGGGCCTCAAAGATCGTTCTGGAGATCGGATTCCTCGAGAATGTAGAGGCCCACGAGCCAGTTCTCGATGAGGTAGGGGTCCACCTTCATGCGTCCGGTCACGGTGCCGTAGCTGAACGAGTGCTTGGGGCCGGTCTTGACCGCCTTCTGCAGACGGACCTCGATCGCATCGAAGGGGGTTGGGGGAACTCCGATGCAGCAGCCATCCCACTGGTTGAGCATGACCAGCATCTCGCTGCTTTCCCCGACCACCAGTGGAAACGCGGTGTTTCCCGAAATCGTCACCCAGGCGCCGTCGAGGAGGGCGATTCGCTGTGGGAGCTCGTCCTTTCCGATGCGGGGCTTGTACGTGGTGCCGGCGCTGAACAGATAATCCCAACTCGGCAGATAGGGGTCTTCGCGGGTGCCTCTTCCCTTCAGGGTGAATTCGCCATCGACCTCCAGCTGGTCAGGAAGACTGCGGATGATGCTCCCCGGAGTGATCGTCACGTACGGAATCGACTTGTCCAGGCCGAGACTGAGTCCCGTCTTCGCGGCATCGGGGCCTGAATCCCTCATGGTCGGCTTCGAATCGGCGGTTTCCAGTGCGGGCAGATCATCGCGTTCCTGCGCGCTGGTAAGGAGTTGATCCTCAAGGGTATCACGCGTTTCGCTCGCCGCTTCACTTCCTTCACCGGAAGGGAGAGGCTCCGCGGTCGCCCAGTCTGTGGAATTCGACTCGGCCGATGGTCGTGCGCTTTCCTTCGATGGCATTCGTGGCGACTCGAGGAGGGGAGTGCTCACTCGGGGGTCCCCGGTCGGCGCCTGGAGCAACCAGAGGATCAGCAGAGCCAGGGTTGAAACGGCGATGAGTGACCAGAAGGTACGCACGGGAGCTCCATTCGCAGGTACGGATCAGCGGTGGGTGGTGCCTGGCTTCATACTCATGAAAGCGGCCTGAGGTTCCGTGATACGGCAGTTCGATAGCCCCGCATGGCGGGTGCGATCCCGGCAAGAGCGGCCAGACCCACGGTGGCCAGAATGGTCACGAGTACGGGCATCAGTTCGAGTGCGGGGTTGATGACGATTCCCAGCTGGATGCGGAGTTGTTCGGCCGTGACCATCATGCCGATCCAGCACACCAGGATCCCTCCGAGTGCTCCCACGAGGCCGATGACCGCGGATTCGGTCACCACCAGGCTGAAGACCCTGGATTTCGGGCATCCGAGCACCCGCATGATGGCGATCTGTCGCCGACGTTGTTCCATCGAGTTCCAGAGTGCGAGCAGGATCCCGATGCCCGAGGAAATCAGGATCACCACACCCATCGCCACGAAGAGACGATCGACCGAGCCCACGATCGAAAACAGACGATCCACCTGGTTGCTCGGCGAGGCGACGGTGATCGAGGTGTCTCGACGCAGTTGATCGAACGCCTGAGGCAGGATCGCGGAGACGGCGGAACCTCCGCGACTCGGTACGCTGAGGTAGATCCCGGTGATCAGCTTGTCCTCAGGAGTCAGATCGCTCACTTCCAGGTGGTGGTGGTGATGATGGTGGTCGTGATCGTGATCGTGATCGTGATCGTGGCCGTGATCGTGTCCGTGGTCGTGGTCTCCATGGGCCATGCGATCCTCGGCATGAAGGACCCAGGAGCCGGCGAGATCGGTGAAGAGCGCGCGGTCATGTGGAGAATTGGTCGGTTCGAGGATCCCCACCACCTCGAAGAGGTGGTTGTCGTGCACATGTCCTTCTTCTCGTGAACTGCCGTACCCGTGGGTGAGTGGGATCGCATCGCCCATCTTCAGGCCGGTCTTGAGCGCCGCCTCCGATCCGACCACCAGCTCATAGGGGCGCGCGAAGCGTCTGCCCTCTTGGAACGACCAGGAAACGCCTTCGACCGGCTGGAATTCCCGGAAGAAGTCGCTGTTGGTCGCCACCACTGGCAGCCCCTGGTAGGAGTCGCCCAGCTGAAGGGGGACCGACCAGGCCCAGGGGAAGGATTCGATGATCTCATCGTACTTTTCCATGGTCAGGGGATTGCGCGGTGGGTTTGCGTAGAAGATTCCGTTCAGCACCGACTCCAGAGGACTCGCATCACGGCTGACCAGGAGCTGGGCGTTGCCGGTTCCCCGTGCAAAGGCCTGTTCTCCTGAGTTTCTCAGGATGATCAGGGCCATCAGCAGGCCGACCGCGACTGCGACGCTCGACATCGTCACGATGGTGGAGAAGAGGCGCAGTCGAAGACTTCTCAGGATGATGTGGAAATCCGTCATGTGAACAGTTCCTCCACTCGCTCGAACGCGGCATGCAGCGACGGGTCATGGCTGGTGCAGACCAGTGCAGCCCCTTCCTCCCGACAGGTGTCCCGGATCAGTTCGATCGCATTGCGCGAGTTCTCCGCATCAAGGCTTGCGGTCGGCTCATCGGCAAGGACCAGCTTGGGGCGCGTGGCCAGGGCTCTGGCCACGGCGACTCGCTGTTGCTGGCCGACACTCAGCTGATCCGGCATCGCATGGGTGCGTTCGATCCCCAGTCGGGCCAGCAGTTCGTTCGCACGAATGCGGTGCTGGCTGGGGGGAAGGTCGCTGAACATGAGCGCCATGAGAACGTTCTCCAGCGCGGTGAACCCCGCCAGCAGATTGAACGTCTGGAAGATCATTCCGATGTTCCGACCTCTGAAGGCGTCCAGTTCCGCCCCATGGAGAGCACCGAGTGACTGACCGGCGACGGTGATCGACCCCGAGGCAGGTTCGAGCAGGCCGGAGATCAACTGCAGCAGGGTGCTCTTGCCACTGCCGGAGGGGCCCGTGAGCAGGACGTGTTCGCCAACGGCGACGGACAGCTGCGGGATGTTCAGGTCAAATGAAGCGCCCGCTCGGTCATGGTGCGAGAAGACGAGACTTTTGATGGAGAGGGCTGATTGGGTGGGGGAATCGGTCACGTACATCATCCTAGCCAGAATGTGTCACCCAAGCGAACTTTTCAGGTAGGCTTCACCGCCATGGATCCCGATCCACCGTCATCCCAGCCCACGCCTTCGTCCTCGCCCCTGACCTTGAGGCAGAAGTTCTACCGCGGAGCCGGACTCGGAAGTTACGGTTGGCTGCTCATAGCCCTCCTGGCCACCATTTTCGTCGGTCCGCTAATGCAGAACCACCAGGCGGGAGTCCGCCTGACCGATGTCATCTCCGGTTTCGTGGTCGTGGCCGGAGTGATGCTGGCCACCGCCGGTCGCGTGCATCTGCTGATCATCGGGGGGATCGGTCTCATCATGATGGTGAGTTCGTTCGTGGATCCCTACGTAGGTACGATCGCCACGGGCATCATTGCCGGGATCTCGGGTTTCTTCTTCCTGCTGTACATCCTCATCATCATCATGAGGGACGTCTTCCGCAGGCCGGTGGTCTCGACCGACACGCTGGTCGGAAGCGTCTGCGGGTACCTGATCCTCGCCGCCCTGTTCGCAAGCGTCTATTCGGTGGCGGTGCTGATCGATCCCGATGCATTTCTCATCACCAAGGACCTGGGCATCGAGCCGGACGCGCTTCACCGGCAAGGCACCCACTTCGGGGTCCTGACCTACTACTCGGTGATCACGCTCACCACGGTCGGATACGGCGACATCGTTCCTGCGAACTACGTGACCCGCGCCGTGGTCTCGGTCGAGGCGGTCTCCGGCCAGATCTACCTCACGGTGATCGTCGCGCGACTGGTCGGGCTGCACCTCTCCCATGCCGCACGGTCCAAGTGACTTTCTGCTTCGAGGATTCCAATCATGCCCACCACGCTCACCGAGATCATTCCCCAGGACATGCACCAACTCTGCGCATCGTCGCTGTTCAACCGTACCCTGGATCAGCTGGAGCGTACGGACCGGGCGCCGATCGACGATGAGACGATGCTCAACATGGCACATGCTTCGCTCTGGCACTGGCGAGTGGTGGGTCGGCCGGTTAACTGGGCTCGCGGGGAATGGCTGGTGAGCCGAGTGAACTCGGTACTGAACCGTCCTGAATCCGCACTGCTGCATGCACAGAACTACCTCGGGCTCTGCGACGAGCACCAGCTGCCCGAATACGATCGGGCCTTCGCCCACGAGGCGGTCGCACGGGCCCACTCGATCGGGGGCGATGCGAAGGGGGTCGCGACCCACGTCCAGTACGGTCTGGCCGCGGCCGAACACATCAAGAACCCGGACGATCGGGAGTGGGTGCTGCGCAACCTGGGATCGGTGACCACCGAGCCATCGCGTCGCCACGGTTGAACCTCCGACCAGTGGCAAAGGAGCCTCATGCCCGGCGACGACCCGTTTTCATCCGATCAGCACTACGCTCGATGCGCTCAGCTCGCCCTCGAGGGAATTCCTCGACGCCATCCCTACCACCTGACACTGGTCGTACGCGAGGCGGGCGACCTCGCGCCTCCCGACCGCGTGCATCCGGTCTTTCATGGCTGCTTCGACTGGCATTCGGCCGTGCATTCCCACTGGTTGCTGGTCCGGATCCTTCGCGTACTGAAGGGGACGGATCTGGCTGATCGGTCACAGTCCCTGTTGGAGCGTCAGTTCGATCCCGACGCACTTGGCGTGGAAGCCGAGTACGTTCGACGGAGTCCGGCGTTCGAGCGCCCATACGGACTTGCCTGGGTGTTGGCACTCAGCCACGAGGTGGCTCTCCTCGGAGGGGCGTGCGGTGCCGACTGGCAGGATCGCCTCCAGCCCCTCGTCGAGGCCTCGGTCGCGAACCTCGTCACTTGGCTTGAGAAACTCGGTACTCCCATGCGTACCGGCACCCACAACCAAACCGCCTTCGCCCTCACTCTGATCTACGACTGGGCGTGCGCGACCGGACGCCCCGGGGTGGCGGGGGTGTGCACGCGCCGTGCCGTCGACTTCTTCGGGGCGGATCGAGATTACCCCGTGCACCTGGAACCCGGTGGCGAGGACTTCCTGTCAGCCTCCCTTGCCGCCTGTTCCCTCATGACGCGACTGATGGAACCGACGTCCTTCGCGACCTGGCTCGATCGAGTGCTTCCGGGGCTTCGAGACGGCGAGCTGCCGGAACCGGTGCAACCGGCGGACCGGACCGATGGCCGGTTGACCCACCTGGATGGTCTGAACCTGAGCCGAGCCTGGATGCTGCATGATCTCGCGGGGGCCCTCCCTGAAGGCGATCCCCGGATCGAAGCGATCATCGAGAGTGCGCATCGGCATGAACGTCCCGGCTTTGCGTCCCTGGACCTTGGCGGCTACGAAGGCGGTCACTGGTTGGGCACGTTCGCGGGCTACCTGCTGGAACGGCGGAAGCGACTCCCGGGGTGAGCTGTTCGTTGGCGCCGGCAGCACCGAGCGCGTTCGGATGAGCGGAGTGCGTTTTCTCGAGGCCCACTGAACGTCTGAGCCACCCATGGAGTGAAACGCACGCTGCGGGGCGTGCATCGCCTACTCACGAGCCGTCGACGTACCTGAGCCCAAAAAAACCCCCCAGTGCTCTGGGGGGTTCAACGGGCATGGCGGGACTCGAACCTGCAACCGCCGGTTTCGTAGACCGGTGCTCTATCCAATTGAGCTACATGCCCTCACACCTGGAAGACGGTGCCCCAGGCGGATCGTGAGTATACCTGCTTCGCCCGGATCCTGTGATGCCCGGTGACGTTCATTCGCCGGACGGGCTCGCCCGCCGTCGAATCACCACCAGATCCATGGTCTCCCCCTTGGAGTAGCTGAATCCACGGACCCGCCCCAGCTGCTCGAAGGCAGCTTCGTTCGGAACTTCGTTCACCGGAACCACGATCAGGCCGTCGGGGTGCTTCCTGCTCCACTGGGGGATGCCACCCACGCCGATTCGCTGAAGGCGTCCACGAGAGGCGTACATGAGGCTGTCCTCCACATAGCGGGCAGCGGCCAGTGGGCGGGGGGTGGTTGAATCCTGGTGTGCCTCGATGATCGCTTCCAGGCGCGGCGTGATCCAGATCGGCCAGGCGTGGGGAAGACTGACTCCAAAGACCAGTCCCATGGAGAGTGCAGCGGTCGGCAGCGACCACAGCTGACCTTCGAGGAATCGCCCCTCAAGGATCAGGCGATAGCCCGCAAGCAGGAATCCCACACCGAGAGCCGTCCCCAGCCCGACAAGTGTCCAGATCGGCCAGTCCAGACCGCTCGCCACCGGTGCACCCGGAGGTGGGTCGCTCAGGTCACCCAGGCGACTGCAGAGGACGAGCAGCAGGATCGGCAGCGCGCTGATCACCAGCCCGATCACCAGCCAGAGCGTGAAGCCGATGCGGGCACCCAGATTCCGACTTTGAGGAAGGGCCCGGACTCCCACCAGCAATGCGCGTGCACTGATCAGTGCGACCGCCGGGTAGAGCGGCAGGGTGTAATGGGGGAGTTTGGTCGCAGCCAGTTCGAAGACGATCCAGCTGGGCACGATCCAGGCGAGACAGAAGGCCTCGGCGGCGTGGCCCCGCGCCGGGAATCGACGCAGGGGGCGTCCCGCACGACGCCAGCTGCGGCCAAGGGCGAGTCCGGTCAGCAAAGAGCCCGGCCAGAGAAGCACTACCAGAAGCACCAGGTGGTAGCCGGGTGGAGCTCCATGACTCTCCCGTCCGGTCGAGGAGCGAACCACGATTTCATCGTAGGCGATCGCGCGCAGGGTCTCGAAGCCGACGGCCTGACTGGCCAGAACGACCCAGGGGATGAAGACACACAGGGCGATCAGGATCCCGGTGAACGGGCGGATTCGGAGCAGCCAATGCCACCTCGCGGTGCAGATGGCGAGGCTGACCGCGCTCAGCACGACCACCAGGGGCGTGATGGGACCCTTGGCGAGCATGCCCAGCCCCACCAGGACCCACAGCCCGCTGGTCAGCCAGCGTGAAAGGGGCGGAGCATCCGGCGATCGACCCTGTTCCCAGCTCAGGTAGAGCAGGACCATCGCCGCGGTGGTGAGCGCGACCATCAACTCGTCCGCCCTGGCCATGTGTCCGTCGAATGCGATCAGCGGGCAGACCGCCAGCATGCAGCCGGCGAGGAAACCGGTCCCTCGACCGAACATCCTCACCCCCAGGCGCCAGGTCATGAGGATCGTGCAGAAGGCCGCGAGTACGCTTGGGAGACGGTACATCCAGATCGCATCCCGCGTCGTGTCCCAGCCGCTGGCGAGTCCGGCAGTTCCTGCCTGCAGCCAGTAGATCAGTGGGGGCTTGCTCAGGCGAGTCTGTTCCCCGACCCGCGGAATCATCCACCCTTCCAGGGTTCCTGAATCGAGCATCTGTCGGGAAGCCTGGGCGAACCGTGCCTCGTCCCGGTCGATCACGGGAATCGACTCGATTCCAGGCAGGAGGGCCACGCTCGCGAGTACCATCAGCACACAGGCCGCAAGCAACGGAGCGTCCTTCACCGGTGTCCACCAGGAGTGGGCATGGACCTGCGCTTCATTGGACGTCGGCGGCTTGATGGCGGCACTCCCGTTGGTGAGTGCTCCGGAGATGGGTGTACCTCGACCTGACCGAAGCAGTTCCCGAGCGCGCAAAGCCTAACACAGAGATCCGCATGACGACTGATTCCCACGACTCCAACCCCGCACGACTGGCCCATTCGCTCCAGCCCCCTCTGGCACGTATGCTCGAGCGACGAGAGCGCAACTGGACGTTCTGGCTGCTCGCATGGACGGGGCTCTTCGCCCTGAGTCGTCTCCTCGACGGCGTCGTGGGGTCCGGTCTGGCATTCCTTCGTCGAGGAGACGTCGAACGGGAGCTGGCGGCACTCGGGCAGTGGGGGCAGTTGAGTTCACTGGTCATCGTCGGGGTGATCCTGATTTGCATGCAACCCCAGCGATGGCGTCGGCTCCTGGACCTTGCTGTCGCAGCGGGGCTGACTTCCCTGATCTGTCTGCTCTTGAAGACGGGCCTGGGTCGAATGCGCCCAAGGCTGGAGGAGCCCTACGGCTTCGACGGAATCCTCATGCACACCGGCGGGGCGGGCGCCTCGACCCGACTGGAGGAATTCACGCATTACGACCTGGCGAGCTTCCCCTCGAGTCACACCGCGGCCGCCATGGTGTTTTCGCTGTTCATCGCCATGCTCTGGCCTCGATTGTGGGGCCTGGCCCTGGTCATGGTCCTGGTGGTCGGGGTGTCGCGATTCGCCTTTGCCGCCCACTGGGGGAGTGACGTGCTCGCAGGAGCCACCATCGGGCTTCTCGTCGGCTACCCCGCAATTCGTTGGTTCTGGGGGGTGCGTCTGTGCGACTGGCTCTGGAAGACGCTTGTGGACCGTCGGGCGGTACCCGCTCTGGGAGCGGTGGTCTCGACCGAGCGCGGATACCTCGAACGCCCGGCCTGAATCGGTCGGTTCAGGGATCCCACCGACAGCGCGTTGGTTCAGCCGCGGATTTCGTCGGCCTGCTCGGGGGCCTGGAGCGTCGTGCTGGTGGTCGCCTGAGGTTCCTCGAGCTCACCGTAGCGCATGCTGCTGCGGGCGAAGTCGTAGAGGGGGGCGGTGAAGATCGGAACCACCAACAGACCGAGACCGCAGATCGTTCCCACCAGACGGGAGCTTCCGCGCGGCCCGTCGACCACGGCTTCACTTCGAGGAGTGGCCATCCGAACGACCGGAACCCCGGCCAGGTGCAGGTAGTACCAGGCACTGATCGCACTATTGACCGCGGCGATGCAGACCAGCACGATGTGGCCGCTCTCGACACCGGCGATGAAGATCATCAGCTTGCCCCAGAAGCCGATCAGCGGAGGCATGCCCACGAAGCTTCCTGCGGCCAGTGCCAGCATCGCTGCCATGCGCGGCTTGGTCCGCCAGAGTCCGGCCAGGTCGTCGATCGTCTCGATCTCGTGGCCGGCACGAGAAAGCCCGGAAAGCACACCGAAGAGCGCGAGGTTTCCGAGTGCGTAGGCGACGAGGTAGAAGAGGAGGGCGTCGGTGCCGTTCTCCGTGCCCGCCACGATGCCGATCAGCATGTACCCGCTGTGGCTGATGCCGCTGTAGGCGATCAGGCGCTTGATCGACTTCTGCAGCAGCGCTCCGATGTTGCCCAGGGTCATGGTCAGCACTGCGACCATCCAGAGCATCGCCGAGATCGGTGCCGGCAGCCCCTCCTGGACCATCGTGGTTCCCGCCGCGGTGATCTCTTCGCGGCCGGCCCAGCCGAAAGTGCCGCAGAGGATGATGATCGCCACGAAGCCGGTGATCTTCGGCACGATCGAGAGAAACCCGGTCATCGGGCTCGAGGCGCCCTCGTAGACATCGGGAGCATAGACGTGCATGGGCACCGCGGAGATCTTGAAGAAGATGCCGAGCAGTGCCAGCGCCATCCCGATCACCGCGAAGGAGGCGAGTCCGGCTTCCGAGTTGACCTGAGCGGTGAGGACGTCTCGCATCTCCAGGAAGGACATCGTCCCGGTCGCGCCATAGAGCAGTGCGAATCCGTAGAGGAAGATCGCGGTGCTCATCGCGCCGAGGAAGAAGTACTTGATCGCCGACTCGTTGGCCTTCCGGTTGTTCCGGCTCAGTGCGACCATGACATAGGTCGGGAGCACTGAAAGTTCCAGGGCCAGGAACAGCCAGATCAGGTCGGTTGCGTTGCAGACGAGCATCACCCCGACCAGGCTCAGCAGCAGGAAGGCGTAGTACTCGCCCCGGACCACGCGCAGGGGGTCGAAGGGGACGCTGCCGCCCGCGACCGCTCGTTCGTAGGCTCGGTCGATCGTGCCGGATCCGATCGCGACCAGTGCGAGGCCGACCAGTCCGGTCAGGCTCTTGACGAATCCGCCGATCTTCGGGAAGAGCAGGCCGCTGGTCTTGAGCGCTTCCTCGTCCGCGTAGACGAACTGGGTCAGGACCACGGATCCGATCAGGAACAGGCCGGTGATCAGCGGCACGGAGCCGCGCAACCGGCGAGAGTGGGAGAGCCCCACGACTGCCACCACCACCGCGCCGATGAACAGCAGGATGTCGGGGGTGATGAGTGTGAGTTTTTCAACCATTTCCATGGCTGGGGGGTCTCCGTCGCTGGTCAGTCGGTGAGGGTCATTCTGAATGCTTCAGGGGTGGTGGGCATCGCTTCGGCACTGGCGGTCTTGCTCGCGGCCTCCACGATCTCCGGGTAGGCGGAGAGCATGTGCTCGGCCGCAGGTTCGATCGCCTCGAGGATGGGGGTGGGGTAGAGCCCGATGAAGAAGCAGATGATCGCGATCGGCACCAGGGTGATGATCTCTCGGAAGTTCAGGTCACGTGGCAGCGGGTGGGTGTCGTGCGAGTGGTCGTGTTCGGGGATCTTCTCCTCACCGAAGACGACCTTGCCGACGAGGTAGAGCATGTAGATCGCGCCGAGACTGAGGCCCACGCCGGCGATGATGCCGAACCACGGTCCGAGCACCCCGGGATAGCCACCGTTGCTCTCGGTGCTTCCGACGAAGGTCCCCAGCAGGCAGAGGAACTCGCTGACGAACCCGGCGAGTCCGGGAAGCCCGACCGACACGAAGGTGAAGAGGACCACGAAGAACGACCAGACCGGCATCGACTTCATCAGGCCGCCGATCCGCTCGATCTCCTTCACGTGGTGGCGCTCGTACATCATCCCGATGCAGAGGAACAGGGCACCACTGGAGAGGCCGTGAGTGATCATGTACAGGATGCCGCCCTGGGCACCGATCGGATTGAGCGCGAAGAGTCCGATCATGCAGAAGCCCATGTGCGCGATGGAGGAATACGCGATCAGCTTCTTCATGTCGGTCTGCGCCCAGCAGACCAGGGAGGTGTAGATGATTCCGATGATCGCGAGACCCGCGATGTAGGGTGCGAACTCGACCACGGCTTCGGGCACCATGGGGATCACGAAGCGGAAGACGCCGTAGGCGCCGAGTTTCAGGATGACCGCGGCGAAGTTGACGCTGCCCGCGGTCGGCGCCTGGTTGTGGGCGAGCGGCAGCCAGGTGTGGAGCGGCCAGAGAGGGACCTTCACTGCGAAGCCCAGCATGAGTGCGAGCAGGACCCAGGCCTGTTCACCGGGGGTGAGAAATTCGCGAGCGTAGGTCGTCAGGGCATCGATGTCCCAGACGTTGACTCCTCCGTTGGTGCTGGGCAGCCAGCCGCCGACCGAGTCGGCGAAGCTCATCACGAGGTAGACGAAACCGGCCAGCATCACGATCGAGCCGACCAGGGTGTAGATGAAGAACTTGAAGCTTGCTTCACGACGATCGGGGCCGCCGTAGATCGCGACCAGGAAGAACGCCGGGATCAGCGAGACCTCGAAGGCGGTGTAGAACGTGATGATGTCCCGGGCGATGAAGACGCCGATCACCGAGGCGTTCATGATCATCAGCCAGATGTAGAACTCCTTCACTCGCTCGGTGATCGCCGTGAAGGAGGCGAGCACCACCAGCGGCGCGAAGAGACAGGTCAGAAGGACCAGGAGCAGGGAGACCGAATTGACCCCGAGCTGGAGCTCCAGTCCGACCAGCGGGATGATCGCCCACGAGTCGTTGACCGGCCAGTACCCGGCGAGGTTCGCGCCCTCCTGCGGGATCTCCGACCAGAAGGGGTACATCGAGGCGAAGACGATTCCCCAGCCGAGGGTCGCCAATCCACCCAGCAGACCGAGCCAGCGGGCCATGCGAGAGGGCGCGATGCCAATGAGGATCGCAGCGAGCAGCGGAATGGCGATCAGGAAGCCAGCGAGCAACTCAGCCACCACCCTTCTGCAGGAAGACCCAGATCATCCAGACCGCGATCAGCGCGACTCCACCGGCCATCGTGGTGGCGTAGCCCTGGAGTGCACCGCTTTGAAGTGGCTGGAAGATGCGTGCCACCAGGACCGGTATTCGCGCGATGCCGCCGACGAGGATGCCGTCGATCACGATTCGATCGAAGAGGTAGAGGAACTTGGCGGAAAGGTAGGTGGGGATGCGGACCAGGGCGTTGTAGATCTCGTCGAGGTACCACTTCTTCTCGAGGGTCCGCGGTAGGAGGTTGGTGATGAAGTGCTGCTTGAATCGCTCGTCCAGTCGCTCCGCCGCCTTGCGATTGAACAGGTGGAAGTAGGCGGCGATCGCAAGACCGATCAGGCCGAAGGTCCCGCTGACGAAGTACATCGTGAAGTGAGGATCGCCGCCGAAGAACGGGATGTCGCCCTCGTGCCAGTGCAGCGGGAGTCCCCACGCGGCGGAAGAGTGGGTGACCATGCCCTTGATCCAGTGGCCGATTCCCCAGTAGCCGGTGCTGATTGCCGCGAAGCAACCGATGGTCAGGACGATCAGGACCGCCTTGATCCGCCATCCCGGGGGGTGGGGGTGGAAGCTCGAAGGGTCGCCGTGGTGTTCCGGACCCGGTTCGATGTGCAGCGTTCGGCCGCCGAAGACCCGGAACCACACTCGGAACGTGTAGTAGGCGGTGAGGCCGGCGGTGATGATGCCGATCCAGCCGAGGGCGCGGAATCCCGGTCCCTTCTGGACGAAGGCCTGGGCAAGGATCTCGTCCTTCGAGAAGAAGCCTGCGGTGAACGGGAAGGCGGCCAGCCAGAGTCCTCCGATGAACATGCACCAGGTCACGATCTTCCAGCCCTTCGCGAGGCGAAGGCCGGCGATCTTCCGGACGTCGAGCTGGCCGGCGAGCCCGTGCATGATCGCACCGGAGCAGAGGAAGAGCAGTGCCTTGAAGAAGGCATGGGTGTAGACGTGGAAGCAGGCCCCGAAGGTCTGGACCACGCCGAGACCCATGAACATGTACCCGAGCTGGGAGAGTGTCGAATAGGCGAGCACCCGCTTCATGTCGTACTGCTTCAGGGCGATGGTCGCCGCGAGCAGGGCGGTGAAGCCACCGACCCAGCCGACGGTCGCCAGGGCATAGCCCCCGGCTTCCATCTCCAGCCAGAAGATCGGGTAGGTCCGGGCGATCAGGTAGATGCCGGCGGTGACCATCGTCGCGGCGTGGATCAGCGCGGAGACCGGGGTGGGGCCTTCCATCGCGTCCGGCAGCCAGGTCATCAATGGGAACTGGGCGCTCTTGCCGAAGGCGCCGACCATCAGGAACCAGGGGATGAGGTAGGCGCTCCAGCCGAGCTGGGGCTGGCCGATCTCGGTTCCGGGCAGTTTCCCGGCATCCGCGACCGGCAGGTAGGCGTTGAGGGCCTGAAACAGCGCGTCGTATTCGAGGGTGCCGAAGTTGTACCAGATGAGCCAGATGCCGATTGCGAGACCGAGGTCCCCGATCCGGTTCATGATGAACGCCTTCTTGCCGGCGTCGATCGCCGACTGGCGGGTGTAGTAGTAGCTGATCAGGAGGTAGCTGGCGAGACCCACGCCTTCCCAGCCGAGGTAGAGCATGACCAGGTTGTCGCCGAGGACCAGTGAGCACATCGCCAGAAGGAAGATGCTCATCGCACCGAAGAAGCGCGAATACCCCTTGCCTCGGTCCTCGTCCATGTATTCGGTGGCGTAGAACGCGATGCAGGTGCCCAGTCCGGTCACGAACAGCATCCAGAAGATCGAAAGGTCGTCCACGTAGAGAGCGAAGTTCGCCCGGACGCTCTGGAAGGCTCCGTCACCCCAGAAGAAGTTGATCCAGTCGAAGAGGTGGATCACCGTGGGCTGCCCGGGCTCGTGCTGCGCGTAGAGGAAGCAGACCACCACGAACGAACCGGCCAGGGCGATGACCGTGGTCCAGCCGGGCAGGCGGTTCTTCACCTTCAAGGCGGCGTAGAGGCCGCAGAGGATGGCGGAAAGTGCGGGAAGGAGCAGGATCAGTCCGGCCCACGCCAGGTTCTCGTCGCGAGCGGCTTCCGGGATCGCCGTGACGGCTCCCGGGATCTCGTCCCCGGCAGCGGCCTTGAGGGCCAGGAGGTTGGTCGCGGGGAGGCCTAGCATTCCTTGAGCTCCGACCAGGCTCCGACGTCGAGGGTGGCGCGACGTCGATAGAGCAGCACGACCAGTCCCAGGGCCAGCGCGGCCTCAGCCGCCGCGACCGTCAGGATGAAGATCACGAAGACCTGACCCGAAACGTCCAGGTGCATGCGGCCGAAGGCGACCATTGCGAGCGCCACGCCCTGGAACATCAGTTCGGTGCAGAGGAACATCACGATCATGTTTCTCCGGGTCATGAACCCGAAGAGTCCGATCACGAACAGCAGTGCGCTGAAGACCAGGCAGATCTGGATCGATCTCGGATTCACCAGCTCCGCGAGGGTGGGGGGATCGTTGGAGGCGAGCAGGGCGGTGAAATGGGTCATTCGTCACCTCCCCGCTGAACGGAGGGGGTCATCCCGGCCGATTCCCGGATCTCCTCTTCGCCGAGTTCGATCTGGCGTCGGGCCAGCACCACCGCGCCGAACATCGCCATCAGCAGGATCACCCCGGCCAGTTCGAGGCTGACCGGGAAGTCCGAGACGAGGGCCAGCCCGATCGTCTGGGTGTTGGTGGGCATCGCCTCCTCGGGAATGGTGAGGGTCTTCTGCTCACCGCTCGTCAGCTTGACGTCGATGGTGGCCGCGGTGCCATCGAAGTTGATTCCGCCGAGGACTTCTTCGGTATCCGGCTCGATTTCCGTGGCGACGCGCTCGAGCTGCCGGGGCATGCGAGCGAGGTCCGCCCAGGCGACCTGCTCCGCAGCGACGGTCTTGCCGGCCGATTCGATCACTTCAGCCCGAGCACTCTGGTCGGTCAACGCCTGGACAAGGGACGAGAGCAGGATGAAGCAGGCAAGCAGGGCGATCGCCGGTTCCCGCGGAGTGCGGTCGTACCAGGTCGACCCCGAATCGGTGCCATCGGTGGGGGACTGCTGGGCGAGCATCAGCACGAAGAGGTAGGTGATCAGGATCGCTCCTGCGTAGACGATCAGCAGCGCAAAGGCCATGAATTCCGCATGCAGCGTGAGGAACATTCCGCAGGAGGCCACGACCACCAAGACAAAGTAGAGCGCGGCGAAGACCGGCCGTCGGTGCGTCGTGACGCGCACACCGGCCATCACGGCGATCACTCCGAAGATGAGGGGGAGCACCGAGGTCTCGATCGGGCCCTCGATGCTGCTGAAGGTTGCGCTGATCAACCAGGCGAGGCCGCCCAGTGCGATCAACGTGCCCAGCCCGCGCACAGGACCTCTCGTCCCGCAGGCCAGGAGGTAGAGCCCAATGGCTCCTGCGATGCATGAAGTGTAGAGAATGGTCGAGGGCATCCGTGATTGGTTCTCAGGGCGTTCGAGGCGGGGTCAAGGGGTTCTGAATTCCTGAATCGTGTTCCTCGAAACCACCGTTCCGAAGCCTGGGTCCGTCCGTGTGCCGAAACTGTAGTTTGCCAGCCAGCCTCTCGCAAGCGATTCCCGCCTCGGAGAACCTCCCCGAACCTCTTCCGAGCGGTAGTATGCCGTCATGGTCGACTCGATGCGCCGGAACCTTCCCAATGCCCTGACGATGCTTCGGTTGGTCATCGCCGGCGCATTTTTCGCCACCATGAGTGTGAGCGTCGTCCGAGGTGATGGATTTGAAGCCTCCCGTCAGCTCTGGGGCAACATTGCGGTCGGTCTCTTCGTCGTCGGTGCGGTCACGGATGCTCTGGACGGCTACCTCGCCAGAAAGTGGGGCGTGGTCTCCGATTTTGGTCGGGTCATGGATCCCTTCTGCGACAAGGTTCTGATTCTCGGGACCTTTGCCTATCTGGCCAGTCCCCGGTTCGCCGTCATCGATGCGACCGGCCAGGTCATCGGCATGGAAACGCAGGTCTGGGCCTGGATGGTCGTGGTCATCATCTCCCGTGAGTTGCTGGTAACGTCGATTCGGGCGGTGGTCGAGGCCAGAGGAATCCCATTCGGTGCGGACTGGTGGGGAAAATCAAAGATGATTCTCCAGGCGGTCACGGCTCCCTATGCGCTCTTTGTGGCGGTGAATCCCTGGTTCTACGAATCCCCGGTGTTTGGAGGGTTGCAATCGATACTGGTGTGGGCGACCGTCGCGGTGACCGCGCTCTCCGTGATCCCGTATTTGGTCCGTGGCCGCCGCCTGTTGGCCATACAGCAGGTCGTTGAGGAGTGATCTCATGCAGAAGATCCGCCTATTCTTCCTGACTGCAGGTGGCCTGGGATTCGCTCCCGTGGCCTCCGGAACCTTTGGTTCGCTTCCCCCGGTGGTGATCGCCTTCATCCTGGCCATGGCAGGGCAGCCACTCTGGCTGATCAGCCTGGCCATGATGCTCCTGGTCGTCGCCTTCTCCCTGGCCTGCATTCGATTCGGGGCCGAAGCCGAGCAGCGGTTCGGCAGAAAGGACCCTGGCCAGGTCGTTGCCGACGAGGTCGCGGGTCAGTCGGTCGCGCTGCTGTTACTGCCCTGGGCGGTATCGGGTGAGCCCGGGGCGCTCTGGCAGAACCTGATCCTTGCGGTCGGTGCGTTTCTCGCCTTTCGGTTCTTCGACATCCTCAAGCCGCCTCCGGCTTCGAGTCTCGAATCACTGAAGGGCGGACTCGGCATCCTGGTGGACGACCTGATCACCGGGCTGATGGCCCTGGTGGTCGTTCAGATCGTGGCCCGGGGCCTGCTCCAATGGGGGGTGCTTACGGGAGGCTGAGGCGTTTGTCTACGCCACCCGAACCAGAGGAGAACTGCCCTCAGTCCTTGGTCGGGTCCGCCCCGACGAGCCCTTCGAGCTCCTCGTTCAACTGCTTTTCGAGGGCTTCCTTGCCACCAAAGCCGATGTGCACGTGGCGTATCACCCCTTCACGATCGATGAGCACCGAGTGCGGAATGCCGCCCACCCCGAATGCCTTGGCGACATCCCCACGCTCATCCATCAGCACGGTGAAGTTCCAGCCCTTCTTCTCCATGAACTTGGAGACCCGGCTGGCCTGCTCTCGCAGATCCACCGCGTAGAACACCACCCCACGATTCTTGAACGAGCGCGTGACGCTGTCGACGGTGGGGAGACCGGCCACGCAGGGGGCGCACCAGGTCGCCCAGAAGTCGAGGACCACGACCTGTCCCTTGAGCTTGGACAGGGTGACCTCCTCGCTTCCATCGAGTGTCTTCAGAGTGAAGTCCGGGGCGGGTGTGCCTTCGGTGGGATGGAAGGAGTCCTCGCCGGGCATGTCTTCAGGGAGCTCCATGCCCCCAAGCTCCTCCATCTGCTCGGCGGCCTTGGCCATCACCGCTTCCATCAGGTCGTCGACTCGAGTCCAGGTGTCGGGGATGTCCAGGGAATACCCCTGTTCGGGTGCCCCTTCCTCCCACTTTTCGAAGGTGAGCTTGATCGTCATCTCGGTCTCCTCCGGAAACTGCGGGGAAATGCCGAGCAACCAGGGCTTCTCGCCCTTGGCGATCCAGACCTCGGCGTTGGCGATCGGATTGGGGAACATGTCCGTGGGGTCTGGTGGGGTCGTGAGCACGAGCTTGTGCGCTTCGACCCCATTGAAGATCTCCTCACCTTCCAGGGTGATCTTCTCGACCCCGTCGAGCATTTGTCGTGCCGGCTTGTCGGTGAAGAGCGACAGAGCGATCATCAGTGGGGGATCCTGAGCCAGCTCCCCACCGGGGGTGTCCTGATCCCCTTCCATGTTTCCGCTGAAGAGGCGGCTGAAGTCCTGCGGGGCCGTGGTCGTCGTGAACATCTGGAACGGAGTCATCGCGATGGTCAGTTCCTTGCCGTCACAGGCCGCGTCGAGTCCGCCCCCCGGATCGGCCGAGACGGTTCGCAGCAGATTCGGGCGTCCGACCGCCACGCGTGAGGTCTGGGTCATTCCACCCGGCATCATCTCGTCGGTGAAGGTCATGCTCACCTGAAGCCTGGCTGCGGTGAGCGACGTGTAGAAGGTGTTCATGCGCTCGATGAGCTGTCGGGCTTCGGTGGAGACTTCAGGGGTCCTGGTCTCCGCTCCGACATCCTGGGCGGAAGTGGTCAGGGGGAGGGCTCCGAGCAGGAGGGCCAGGAGGCCGGGGATGATCTTGGTAGAACGCATGGTGGACACTTCCTTCGTATCAGGGGTGAGACGAAGGAGTCTACCATCACCGCCCGGCTCGGTCGCAGGGCGGTGATCGGGGCTCAGGTGCGTTGGTCAGAGGGATACTCAGTCGTCGTCGCTGTTTTCAGCATCGCTGAACTGCATGTCGAGCTGGGGGCGCTGAATGATGAAGCCCATGACGCTCGCCACCGCGATCAACAGGGGAATGACCATCGGGACCTCCTGCAGATGCTCCAGGACCGGGGCGTGGATCGCATCGATGTGAAGCATGATCCCGAGGGTGCCCGTCACGAACAGCACGCCGCCGCTGACGCTCATGAAGAAGGTGATGACCAGCCTGGTGAGGATGAAACTCGCGAGTGCGAGGGCGATGAAGCCCATGCCGGCTCCAGCCCAGGCCTCGTTCGCGGACTCAGGGGCCAGCAGCCCCCAGGCATTGGCTCCGACGAATGCGCCCACCAGGCCGGCGAGGATGGCGATCGTCCACTTGAGCATCGGGGCGGCGAGCGCGGCACAAAGCAGGCCCATCGCGATGGCGATCACCATCGAGTGACCGATCGAGAGGCTGAGAACGTGACCCAGGGCGATACCTCCGAGCAGCGCGAGGATCAACACGATCATCCGGTGCCATTTCCAGCCTCTTACCAGGCAGATCCCACCCACCGCACACAGGATGATCGCCAGGACCAGCGAAAAGGAATTGATGGTATCGATGAGCAGCGTGGGGTTTGCCAGGACATCGAATCGCTCCATCGCATGGACGAGGCCGTTGCGAAGAATATCAGTGGTCGATGAAGTCTCGGCAAGAGGCAGGATGTGCATGGTCGTATTCCCGGTGGAATTCGTCGGAATGAAGGGCCTGGGTGCCCGGATCTCACGCAATTCGGTCAGGTCTCTATCGGCTTGCCGGTGTTCGTACAGCCACCAAATCGCCTTGCAATCGAGGTATCAGCGGGCGAACCCGCCGCTCAACGTGCTGGCAGGAGCCGCCAGGGCGCCTCTGTTGGCCGGAAATCATCATTTGGGGCCCGAGAGACCTTCGATCGGGTCATCGTCCACGCCCAGCAGGGGCGGATCTGCCCCGCCACTCCAGGCGCCGCAGGCACACCCTACCCCGAGTGGTCACCACGCCCCCCTGCATTCGCTGACCGTTTGCGAAGTGAGGTTCGTTCTGGATCGCGGAGGCTGCTGGTGCCGAGAGGAGGGTGTGGGTGAACTCCAGTAGCCTCCGGTTCGTATCGGCTGGTGGCCGTTTGTGGCCGTTTGTGGCCGGTAGTGGCCTGGGGAGCCTGACCAGCGAATCCACGTCTTCAGCTGATCCTTGATGACCACCCAGACCGAGGCATGATCTCATGAGCACCGACCAGGAACACCCCGCCCCCGACACCCTTGACGAACTTCGTCGCCGAATCGACGAGGTTGACAAGCAGCTGGTCGAAGCGCTGGGCCTCCGAGCTCAGCTGGTCTCGCGGGTGGGGGAGGCCAAGCGTGGTGACGGAACTCCGATCTACGCCCCTGATCGTGAGAAGCGGGTGATCGAGCGGGCGCTGGAGCTGAATCGAGCGACGGATGGTGGGTTGCCGGATCGGACGATCGAGGGGATCTATCGTGAACTGATGTCAGGATCATTCACTCTCGAACGGGCGATCCGCATCGGCTATCTGGGGCCTCCGGGAACGTTCAGCCATGTGGCGGCGATCCGGCAGTTCGGTTCCTCGGTCGAACTCGTCCAGCAGTCGGACATCGAGTCGGTGTTCGATGAGGTGCAGGGGGGGCGTGTCACGTACGGTCTGGTGCCCTATGAGAACTCGATCGGGGGTTCGGTGACCGACACCCTCGATGCGTTTCAGATGCATTCGGTCCAGGTCTATGCGGAAGCGCTCGTCGAGGTGCGCCACGCGCTGCTGTCCAACTGTCCGATGGATGAGATCACCGCCGTGCACTCCAAGCCCCAGGCCTTCACCCAGTGTCGGAAGTGGCTTCAGGACCATTTCCGCTCGGTGGAACACGTGGCCCGAGCCTCGACCGCACATGCGGTCGAGGCGGCTGCCTGCACGCCAGGAATCGCGGCGATCGGCTCACCTCTGGCGGGTGAGATCTACGGTGTGAAGGTCCTCTTCGAGGTAATCTCCCACAAGAGCGACAACATCACCCGCTTCCTGGTGATTGGAACCGAAGAGGCGCTTCGGACGGGTGAGGATCGCACGACCATCATGTTCACCACCGTGGACACGCCCGGGGCGCTGGTCGAGGTGCTCAACTGCTTTCGGGATGCCAAGGTCAACCTGAGCCACATCGACAAACGGCCCAGTGGTCGGGAGAACTGGAACTACACGTTCTTCGTCGATGCGCTGGGGCATCGCTCCGAAGCTCCCATGCAGACGGCCATTGACGCCGCCCGCCCTCATTGCGTGGAGTTGAAGGTGCTCGGTTCCTACCCAAGAGCACAACGCGTGCTCTGATCGACAGAGCACGCGTTGGCATCGTTCATCGGGGTTGTGTTCGGGCCGAGGTGCCCGGCTCAGCCGGTCCAGGCACCCAGGACGATGGCCAGGTCCGGGCCGCCGACCTCTCCGTCATTGTTCAGATCTGGTGGACAGTCCAGGCCGGGATCGCACCCGCCCCACGCTCCCAGGAGGATCGCCAGATCGGGGCCGTTGATGACGCCATCGCAGTTGAAGTCGCCCGCCACGCAGGCCGGAGCCTGAATGTCGATCGTTCCCAGGTGGCCGAGTTCGCAGTGGAAGATGCAGAAGTAGTCGACGATGCCTTCCGGCTGGTCGTCGGGACTTTGCCAGATCACCTGTCGGTAGGCAAAGTCCAGCGGCAGGGCGATCGCGAGATCGTCGTTGGTGCAGGTGGCGTTCGTTCCGGTGTGGATCGAGTGTCCCCCGTTGTTGTGGTTCCAGACGATCGTGTCGCCGGGTGAGGCCACGGCGTTCTCGGGGGTGTAGAGGAGCCCGTTCTGTTCGATGGTGATCACCTTCGATCCGGCACGGGGAACCACGATGATCTCCGCTTCCATTCCATTGGCGCAATGGTTGCCCACGGAGCAGAAGTAGGGGATGCGTCCGTTGGCTGCCTGGGGAACGGTCCAGGTCGCGACGGGATTGCTCGCCGTGAGCTGAAGGTCGAAGTAGGGGAAGCCCGCGAAGATTCCGCCATCATCGGAAGCCCTGAAGCAGCCGGAACCGTGAACGGCATCGTGGGTTCCACCCGTCCGGACCCAGGTGATGACATCTCCGGGACTGACGGTCACGCTGGCAGGATTGAAGGAAAGTCCTTGCTGGGTGATCGTGATTTCTTCTGCCTGGGCCGCGCAGGCAGCTCCGAGGAGGATGAGGCTGGCTGGGAGCATCTTCATGGGGTGATTCTTTCTGTTTGTAATGAGGTGAACTGATTAGTTCGTACCCTCTGGAAGGGTGCGAATCAATGGTCTT